>NZ_JBFUEK010000003.1:0-644016 GCF_056404235.1 Mesorhizobium sp. P2_E10 | reverse complement strand
CACCAGGGCTCATTGGCAGATCGAGAATGGCCTGCACTGGATGCTCGACGTTCATCTGGATGAGGACCTCAGCCGAGCCCGCAAGGACAACGCCCCCGCCAACACCGCACTCCTCAACCGCCTCGCCAAAAACATCCTCCAACTCGCCGACACAGACAAAGTCCCCATCAGCCATCGCATCAAGAAATGCGCATGGAATGACGGCTACCTAATCAACGCTCTAACTCATATGCGATAGCCCTGCCCTTGAGGGGGAGATGGCCGGCAGGCCAAAGGGGTCGTCTCACATAAATCGCGACGTCGTCCTCTTGATGAAGGCGCCGGCGCTTCACGCGCGGCGCCCCCCCTCTGTCGCCTCCGGCGACATCTCCCCCTCAAGGGGGGAGATCACGTCGGCGCTAGTTCACCTCCGACGTACGTCGGCGCACGACGACGCCAAGTTCGTCGCTTTCGCGCGCGATGCGCAACCGCTCCTCGGCTTCCGTGGCTTCGCGCTGGCGGTCCCACATCGAAGCGTAGAGGCCGCGCTTGCGCATCAGGGCGGCATGGGTGCCGCGCTCGGCGATCTGGCCGTCTTGCAGCACGATGATCTCGTCGGCGGTGATCACCGTCGACAGCCGGTGGGCGATGACGATTGTGGTGCGACCCTGGCTGACGAGGTCGAGCGCTGCCTGGATCTCCTGTTCGGTATGGCTGTCCAGCGCCGAGGTCGCCTCGTCGAGCATCAGGATCGGCGGCGCCTTGAGGATGGTGCGGGCGATCGCCACGCGCTGCTTCTCGCCACCCGACAGTTTCAGCCCGCGCTCGCCGACCATCGATTTGTAGCCGTTGGGCAGCCGCTCTATGAATGGCCCGATCTGGGCGAGTTCGGCGGCCTTGCGGACATCCTCCTCGCTGGCGCCGACACGGCCGTAGCGGATGTTGTAGGCAATGGTGTCGTTGAACAGCACGGTGTCCTGCGGCACCATGCCGATCGCGCCGCGCAGGCTCTCCTGCGTCACATCGCGGACGTCCTGGCCGTCGATCAGCACCGCCCCGCTCTGGATGTCGTAGAAGCGGAACAAAAGCCTGGAAATGGTCGACTTGCCGGCGCCCGAGGGTCCGACAATGGCGACCGTCTTGCCGGCCGGCACCTCGAAGCTGATGCCTTTGAGGATCTTTCGGTTGGGGTCGTAGGAAAAGTGCACGTCGCGGAATTCGACCTTACCGGTGCCGACGACCAAAGGTCTGGCATGAGGCTTGTCGAGGATCTCCTGCGGCACATCGAGCAGGTCGAACATCTGCTCGATGTCGGTCAGCCCCTGGCGGATTTCTCGGTAGATGAAGCCGATGAAATTGAGCGGCACCGAGAGCTGCACCAGCATGGCGTTGATGAAGACGAAATCGCCGACCGTCTGCGTGCCGGCCTGCACCTGCAGCGCCGACATGCACATGACGACAACCGTGCCGAGACCGAAGATGATGCCCTGGCCGAAGTTCAGCCAGCCGAGCGAAGTCCAGATCCGGGTCGCCGCGATCTCGTAGCGCGCCATCGAGCGGTCGAAACGCTCGGCCTCCATGCCTTCATTGTTGAAATACTTGACCGTTTCGTAGTTGAGCAGCGAGTCGATCGCCTTGGTGCTGGCGTCGGTGTCGCTGTCGTTCATGTCGCGGCGGATGACGATGCGCCAGTCGCTGGCCCGGACGGTGAACCAGATGTAGAGCAGCACCGTGACCGCAACGACAGCCACGTATTTCCAGCCATAGGTTACGGCGAAGATGCCAGCGGTCAGCGCGAATTCGAGAATGGTCGGCAAGGTGTTGAGCACGGTGAAGCGCACGATCGTCTCGATGCCCTTGGTGCCGCGCTCGATGATGCGCGACAGGCCGCCGGTGCGCCGTTCCAGGTGAAAGCGCAGCGACAGTTCGTGCATGTGGACGAAGGTGCGGAAGGCGAGCTGGCGCACCGCATATTGGCCGACGCGGGCAAACAGCGCATCGCGCAGCTGGTTGAAGCCGAGTTGCACCAGCCGCACGACATTGTAGGCGACGACCAGCATGACCGGCGCCAGCAGGAATGTCGGCAGCGGCGGCACCGACTTGGCATCGCCGGCCAGCGCATCGGTCGCCCATTTGAAGAAATAGGGCCCAGCGACCAGGGTCAGCTTGGCGACGACCAGTAGCACGGTCGCCCACACCACCCGCGCCCTGAGGTCGGCGCGGTCGGCCGGCCACATATACGGCCACAGGTTGCGCAAGGTCTTGAAGGTCGAGCCGGAGTCGGCGGAGACGGTTTTTTCGGCCATTTTTGGTGCCTTCTTCTTATCTTTTTAGCGGCCGGAGCAGCAGGAATTGACGAGCGCGGTCAGCGATGCCGAGATATCGGCGAGCGCCGCACGGTCGACCTCGTAGCGCGAGCGCTGGCGGTCGGGCTCGAAGCGGACCAGCCCGGCTTCGACGAGGATCTTCAGATGTTGGGAAACGGTGGATTGCGCCAGGTCGAGATGGTCGACGACCTCACGGCAGCAGCAGGAACTGCTGGCCGACAGATGTTTCAGGATTTCGATGCGCGCCGGATGCGAAAGAGCGGCCATGCGGGCAGCGACGGCGCGGCTGTCGGGGGCGCGGCAGCGTGTGTTTGTTTCGAGGAGAGATTCTGTCATCGGTCATCGGCGATAGACGATGAACGGGTGTGGGGCAAGCTACTCCAATGGGTAGCGACCTAGTCTCCCCCCTTGAGGGGGAGATGTCGCCGAGGGCGACAGAGGGGGTCGGTACGTCCTGACGCGACGTCGCTCGGAGAAAAGAGAAGGTCGACGCTTCACGCGCGACGACCCCCTCTGGCCTGCCGGCCATCTCCCTCTCAAGGGGGGAGATTAGCCAATCCCCGACCTACTGCGTTTTGGCCGGCGGGGTCGTCATCTGGTCGCCCATCGCCTTGAGGTCGGCGGCTTCGCCTTCCTTCGACTTTTCCGGCACCTTGAACACCTGCCCCGGCCAGATGCGGTCGGGATCGGTGATCTGGTCCTGGTTGGCGAGGTAGATGGTCGAATAGCGGACGCCGTGGCCGTAGACGCGCCGCGAAATCCGCCACAGCGTGTCGTGGCGGCGGATGATGACGGCGCCGTCGGCATGTTCGAGCTTGGGCGCTACGGTCTCGGGCACTTCGGCCGGCGGCGTTGCTGCCGCCACCACGGCCGGAGCCTCGGCGGCAGGAGCCGGCGTCGTCGCTGGTGCCGTCTCGGCCGGCGCGGCGGCAACAGCCGGCGCCGCGGGTGCGGGCGTTTCTGCGACCACTGCCGGTGCAGGCTGGGCGGCGGGTTCGGTTGTTGCAGGTGCGGCAGGCGCTTCGGCCACCGTCGCCGGCGCTGCCGGCTTGACCTCGGCAGGCTTGGCCTCGGCGGGCGCCACGGCGGCAACCGCCTCGCCCGGCTCGCGCTCGAACGGCACAGCGGCACGGGCCACCACCTTCACCCCGTCGGCATCGAGGCCGTCGACATGGATGGTGTAGCTGCCGACCGGAATGTCGCGCGTCGCCTCGACCAGGAAGTGGCCGTCAGGCGAGGTTTGTGCATCGCCGAGCAGGATGTCGTTGGCATAGGCGCGCACCTTGCGGCCGGCCTCGGCGAGGCCGGCAACGAAAATCTTGTTGCCGTCGATCTCGACCGCCTCGACGACGATCTTGGGTTCGGCCACGGCTGCCGCCGGCGGCGTCGCCGGCGCCGCCTCAACCACGGCCGGTGCAGCCGGCGCGGGGGCGGCAGGTTCAGCAGCTGCGGCAGGCGCCGGAGCAGCGGGCGCAGGTGCCTCGGCAGCCGGCGCGGCAGGCCTCGTCTCGGGCGCCGGAACAGTCAGCAATTCGGCCGGCTTGCCCGGTTCTTCGACCATCGCCAGCACCTGGCCGGCGGCATCCTTGGGAACCGAGACGACAGCGGTCTGCACCGATGGGGTGACGACATCGCCGGTCGTGGCGCGCAGCGCGATCGTGTAATCGCCAGGCTTCAGCGGATCGTCGAGAACGATGACAAAGGCGCCATCGGGACCGGCGACCGTCGAACCGAGAACCGTCGAGCCGTCGAGGATTTCGACCTTGGCGTTGGGCGCCGCATTGCCGGCAACGACGATGGAGCCGTTGCTTTCGACGCGAACGACATCGAAGCTCGGCGCAATCGGGCCGGTGGCGGCCGGTGCTGCGGCAGGCGGGGTCGCTGCCGCATCCGTTGCCGGAGCAGCCGGTGCCGCGGCATCCGTCGCGGGTGCTGGCGCAGCCGGCGCCGGCGCATCGGTGGCCGCGGCGGGTGCTGGCGGCAGCCGTCCCTCGGTCCCCGGATCGGCCGGCTTTTGCGCCGGCGGTGTCAGCGCCGCGACTTCCGCCGGAGGTGTGTGATTGAGATACGGGTCAAGTGCACCCGACACATAGGCCGTTCCCGCGACCGCAACGGTCCCACCCGCCGCGAACAAAAACGCCTTCAATGGATTGATTGCCATGTATTTGCTTGCCCCTTAGCCACCTAATGCCGGTCTAGCGCGTTTTGTCTGGACCGACAAGAAAAAGCCCGCCCCGGGCTTGACCACGCTTTCAGACCCAATCACCAATCACTTGCATGAACACGATTCGATCCGTCTGTGTCTATTGCGGCTCGTCTCCGGGCCGCGATGAAACCTATGCCAAGGCCGGACACCTGCTTGGCCGCTCGATTGCCAGGTCCGGCCTCCGGCTGATCTATGGCGGCGGCACCAAAGGCATCATGGGCGCCGTCGCCGAAGGCGCATTGCGGGCCGGCGGCAAGGTTACGGGCATCATTCCGCGCTTCCTCATCAACAAGGAAGCAACCGAAACCGCGCTTGACCGGCTCGACGAGCTCGTGATCACCGACAACATGCACGAGCGCAAACATAAGATGTTCGAAAAATCCGACGCCTTTGTGGCGCTGCCGGGCGGCATCGGCACGGTCGAGGAGATCGTCGAGATCATGACCTGGGGCCAGCTCGGCCATCACCGCAAGCCGATCGTCTTCGCCAACGTCAAGGGCTTCTGGGATCCGATGCTGGCGCTGCTCGACCACATGACGGCGGAAGGCTTCATCCACACCGCGCAGCGGGTCAAGCCATTGGTGGTCGCCGACCCCGAAGCGATCGTCGCCGCCATCATGGTGGCGGGATCGTCCGTCGATGCGCCGACGGAGGGTGTGCAGTCGGTGATAGACAAGATGTAGGGGAATAAGGGAGTAGGGCAGTAAGGCAGTATGTGAATGCCTAGAACTGCACCCTACTGCCCTACTGCCCTACTGCCCTACTGCCCTACTGCCCTACTGCCCTACTGCCCTACTGCCCTACTGCCCTACTGCCCTACTGCCCTACTGCCCTACCGCCCTCCGCAGTTCCTCAATCATCGCCCTTTTGTCCTGCCGCCGCCAGGCGAGATGGATCGACACCGTCCGTTCAAACCACGGCAAGTCACGAAACACGATCCCGGGCGGCGCGGCACTGCGCAGGCTGGCTTGCACTGTCGCCAGCCCTAGGCCGGCGCTGACCAGGCCGAGCGAGGTCAGCGGATCGGCCGTCTCATAGGCAATGTCGGGCAGGAAGCCGGCCTTGGCGCAAGCCGCGAGGAACTGGCTGCGGTTGGTGTCATCGGGCTGGCGCACCACCGTGATCCAGACGCGACCGTCGAGATGGTGCGGCTGGATGTCGGCGATTTCGGCAAGCGGATCGCCTTGCGGCATCGCCAGCACCAGCGGTTCGCGCTGGATCAGCGTGCTCATGATATCGGGATCTTCGGCGGCAGGCGGCCCATAGACAAAGCCGAGATCAAGCGAACGCTGACGCAGTCCGTCCAGTTGCGCGGCGGAACGCTGGTTCTTCAGCTGCAGATGAAAATCCGGCCGGTCGCGCCGGAACTGGCGCAGCATCCGGCTGACCAGGCCGGCGTGCACCGCACCTTCGACATAGCCGATGGCGAGCCGGCCGACCGCGCCGCTGGCCAGATTGCGGCCGAGTTCCTCCAATTGCCGGGCACTGGCCAGCAGCGCCCGCGCTTGAGTGAGGAAGGCGCGGCCTTCGGCGTTGAGATGAACCCGCTGCTTTGCCCTTTCGAACAGGGTGACGCCGAGCTGTTCCTCGAGTTGCATGATCTGCCGGCTCAAGGGCGACTGCGAGATGTGCAGCGCCTCGGCGGCGCGGCCGACATTGCCGGCTTCGGCGACGGCAACGAAATAGCGGATCTGGCGCAGGTCGAGCATCTCTTTTCCCCGGCATTAAAGTCCCATCAGGTCTCAACTCTAGCCTAATCAGTCTTGGACAGTCCGACTAGTGGCGGCGATAGTTTCGCCATCCCAAACACAGGAGACCGCCATGCAGTTTTTTGCCCTTCTCGCCCGCAACACCGAAAAGTTCAGCGACGCCGATTTCGCCCCGCTTTTGCCCGGCGAGGCCGAGCAACGCCGCACGCTCTACGCCGAAGGCGCGGTGCGCCAGGTGTGGAACCGCGGCGATGTTCCCGGCAGCGGCATGATGTTCGAAGCCGGCAGCGACGCCGACGTGCGCCACCATCTCGCCACTCTACCGCTGGTCAAGGCCGGCATGATGGACATTGCAGCGGTCGTGCCGCTCAACCCTTACCCCGGGTTTGGGCCGAAGCGCTGAAACTGCCAGGCGCCGGCGGACAGTTTTGAGTGCCTGCGCCGCTTCGGAAAGACAGCTAGCCGGCTATTGCCCGATCGGCCATCCTTATCCCCCAAAAACAGTCACTTTGCGCAGTCATGCGCCAGCGATTTCCGTTTGCGGCTCCCGTTTGAATTGGCTATCGGAGGGCTGGGCAAGGGGCGGATCGGTGGAAAACGGAACGACGGTCAGGACAGGCAAAGCGCCACGCGCGTCGGTCATCATGACCGTGCACGTCGACCAGCGCTTCCTGGATGCTGCCGTCGACAGTATCCTCTGCCAGGAGTTCCACGATCTCGAACTTGTCGTGGTCGATGATGGAACGGGCCTGGACGCGGCCTTCCAGGCCCTGGCGCGTCGCGATCCCCGCATCCGTGTCGTGACTAGCCCGGTCAACATCGGCCCGGCCGGCGCGGCGAACCTCGGAATCAAAGCTGCCCGCAGCGACATTATCCTTCGCCTCGATTCGGATGATATCGCGGAGCCCACGCATGTCGGACGGCTGGTCGCCGCACTTGACGAGGACCCCGAACTCGGCCTGGTCGGAAATGCGGTGACGCTGATCGACGAAGCCGGTCATGTCATCGGCGCACAGCGAATGCCGGAAACGGATCTTGAGATCCGTTGGACGATCCTGTTCCACGCCCCCTTCTACCAGTCGGCGATTGCGTATCGTCGCAGTTGCTTCGAGGCAGCCGGGGGGTACAAAGTCGATCAGTGGATCTCGCACGATCACTATCTGTGGTTCGGCATGTTGCCTTTTTGCCGGGCGCGAAATCTTGTCGAACCGCTGACACGCTACCGGGCAAATGCGCTCGGCCTGAGCGCCAGGCACAGGAGAAACGCGCGCAATCGGACGCATCCGATCCGCGAGGCGTTGTGGGCCAGGATCGGCCTGACCTACGATCTCTATGACGATGTCTTCGCCTATGAACTGACCGGCTTTATTCGCGGAGACACCATTCCCGTCGAGCGGCGCGCTGCCGCCTACGGCAAGCTGCTGGGCGTGCTGCGCGTCTTTCTCGCCGCTTCCAGGCCCTTTACGCGGGTAGACGATGCGGAAGCCGCGAGGCAACTGGCGCATGGTCTTGTCGCACGTGTGCTTGCCAGCCCGCCGTTGCGGATCAAAGAGATGCTGCGCGTCTGCTATCTGTGCTGGCCGCTCGACCGGCGCGCCGCGACCGGCGCAGCAGTGTCGCGGCTGGCGCTGGGGTTGCGGAGCCGCCTGCAGGTGACACGGCGTTGGCTGACCCGGCCGCGGGCCATTGAGGCAAAACGGGGCGTTCATGGTCAGCCAGGCACCCATCCGCCGACGGCCGCGCACGTCGATATTTCGGGACTTTTTCCGATCTGGGCGTCGCTGCTGGCCGCACGCCGAAACGATACGCTCGATGTCCTGGAAATCGGTTCGCTGGAAGGACGGCCGCCGATTTTCTTTCTCAACCATCTCAACAAATGCCAGCTGACATGTGTGGATACGTTTGACGGCTGTCCCGAGCACCGGCGCCAAAAAAGCAGCAGCCAGCCCAGGCATCCGGAAGACCGTCTCTATGTCAATCCCGGCGAATTCGGCGAACGGGTCGAAACGATCAAAGCTGGCGCGCCCCAGGCGCTTGCCAGTCTTGCCGCCGCGCAGCGCCGCTTCGACCTCGTCCACATCGACAGCGGCAATCGCAGGACAGATGTCGAGACCGATGCCGGATTGTCATGGCCGATCGTGCGAGACAGCGGGATCGTTATTTTCGAAGACCATGAGGGGGACTTGCGGTCTGGCGGGCCCGACCGTGCGGGCGGCGGGATAGACGCATTCCTGTCAGCCATTGCCGGCCAGTACCGCGAGTTGCATCGCGGCCACGACCTCATCATCCAGAAAATCGCAACATCGGGGGCAAAGCGTTCCTCGCTGCCAATGCAGGGCGCGCCGGCGTTGCGGCGGGCAGGCGCCCGGGCGCCCGACAAGCCGGGGCATGAGGTCGAGTTCGTGCTGATCGCCGAGGCGGGTTTCCTCGAAGCCCAAGCGCTGCTGCTGTGCAAAAGCATCAGGTGTTTCGCCGGCGCCTATTCGCGATCCCCGATAACGGTGGTGTCGCCACGGCGCAGCGGTCGCCCGTCTTCGTCGACGCTGCGCCAATTCAAGCAATTGGGGGTCGAGTACCTGCCGATCGAGGTCGACAGCCGCGGCTCCCACTACGGCCCTTCCTACAAGGTTCGTGCGCTCGCGCATGTCGAACGCCGGCCTGGACCGCCTGTTATCGTCCAGGTTGACAGCGATACCCTATTCATTGCCGAGCCCGATTTTTCGTTGGGCTCCTGTTCGGCGGCCGCGCGCCCGGTCGATGTCAAGGGGATGTGCACAACCGGCGCCGGCGATCCGTTCGACATGTACTGGAGGGATTTATGCGCCCTCGTCGGCGTCGATTACGAGAATATACCCGTCGTCCAGACGACGGACGGCCGCGACGTAGTCCGGGCGAGCTACAATGGCGGACTTATCGTGTCAAAAAGGGAGAGCGGGCTGTTCCGGCAGACCGAGAATATCTTCAACCGACTGATCGCAGCCGGCATGGCACCGTGGTCCGCCGACAGGCCAGCCTTCATGACTGGCAGCGGAACTCACCAAGGCGAGGCCACAACTTTCTGGGGCACGAGCCAGGCGGCGTTCTCTCTGGCGGCTGTCGCTGGCAGCCATCGCGTGCGCCTGTTGCCGGAGACGCACAATTTTCCGCTCCATGAAATTCATCCATTGACCAGGCCGGATCCATCGCGGCTGGTTCACATTCACTACCATGGGCTGTTCAACACCGGATCAGCCGAGCCAAACCCGATACTGGACGGAACGCTGCAACTTCCGGCGGGGATACGAGAATGGCTGCAGGCCCGGCTCCCGCTCGTCGAGCACCCGCCATCGACGGCCAGGAAGCCGGCCGGGAAGCGACCGAAAAGAAAGGCGATCCTCGTTCTGGGGATGCATCGCAGCGGTACCTCCGCACTTGGCGGCACCCTCAACGCGCTGGGCGCGACTGGCCCGAAGAACCTGCTGGATGCCGACCTCGCCAATCCTAGGGGATACTGGGAAAGCGGCCTGCTCAAATTGGCACACACTGATCTGCTCGCAGCGGCAGGCTCCACCTGGCATGACTGGCGGCAACTCGATCCGCAGTGGCTGAAGTCGCCGGCGGCGGAAGGTCATCACCACAAGATCAAGGCGATCCTGACAAGCGAATTCGCAGACCAACCGCTTTTCTTCGTCAAGGATCCGCGGATCTGCCGGTTCGTTCCGCTGGTGTCGTCGATCCTGGCCGAGATGGAAGTCGAGGCGGTCGCCTTCTTGCCGGTCCGAAATCCCCTCGAGGTCGCCCTCTCGCTGGAGCGGCGTGATGGTTTATCGTTGCCCAAATCGCTCCTGCTGTGGCTCAGGCATGTGCTGGAGGCGGAGCATCATTCACGGCACATGCCGCGATATTTCCTTCGCCACGAAGAGGTCGTGACCGATTGGCAGCAACATTTGAGCCGAGCGGCGAAAGCGACCGGCGTCGTCTGGCCGACGGGCCTTGGCAAGGCTCAAGCCGAGATCGAACAGTTTCTGACGCCGGACCTGCATCATCAGCGGGCGACGATCGAGGACCTGCAAAACCATCCAGACGTCACGCCGCTTGTCCGCACTACCTATGACATTCTGTGCGCCATGGCGGCCGGCGGCGACAGCCCTGATCTGCGCCATCGGTTGGACCTCGTGCGGGCGAAGTTTGATGAAAGCTGCGACGTTCTGGGCTCGGCGGCGGTGGCCGAGGCCGAACGGTTGCGCGGGGAGCTTGAAGCGCGGATTGCCGAGCACGACGCCCGCCAGGGCCTCAAACTCGAACACGCCTCACTCCTGCGCGATCAAAGTACTCTTCTTGCGGAGCGCAACGCGCTGCTTGCCTCACACAGTTGGCGGCTGACCGCACCGTTGCGGTGGCTGCGACGCCGGTTCGGACGATGACGGCAATGACTGGAAGCGTCCGGCTCGATAGCAGGTGATGGCCAGACTGTGATCGTCTGTCAAAAAACCGTCACACGGAACCCGACCCGCCCATGCTAGGACTCTGCCGCCGCCATCGTGCGGCGCAGTATTCGTGACCTGGCGCAGCGACCATGAACATCGCCCTCAATCCGGAAAGCTCTTCATCACTCTTGCCCGACGAGCATGGGCTGTTCTTCATCTATCATTTCACCGCTGAGGGCGCGCGAACCAAGGACGCCGCCGCCGCGCACTGGACATGGCGCAGCTACCAGCTTTCCGACATGCGCGCCCGTCACGAGATCGCCAGCGAGCCGGCGCTGCCACCACCGGTGCGCGAAGCCTTCCTGACCTCGAGCCATGGCTGCCACATCGACCTCGAGGACGACTGGCTCTATGGCGACCTGCCGGACCTGCGCCACGACTATTCAGCGGAAGCGCGCGGGCTCGGCCATTTCCGCTTCGCCCTCAACGACACGATGCTGATCGGCGCCCGCAAGCAACCGCTGGAATCAGTCGACAATGTGCGCAAGGCGATCGAGAACGGATCGCGCAAGTTCCCCTCCCCGGCCGAACTGATTGAGGCCGTCATCGGTCAGTCGTTCGACGGCATGGTGAAAGAGCTCGGTGGCCTCGGCGACACGCTCGACGGTATCGAGGATCGCATCGTCTGCGACGCATGGCACAATGAGCGGCAGCCGCTGGTCGACGCACGCCGGCATCTGGTGGTGATCCACCGGCAGATGGCGACGCTGACCAATCTGTTTCGCCATCTCGACCATTCGCACCGCAACGACCTGCCGGACTCGATCAACGATATGGCGACGCGGCTGTCGCACCGGGCGCAGACGCTGCATTACGACGGCGAACAATTGCAGGCGCGCGCGCGGCTGCTGCAGGACGAACTGATGGCCAAGCTGACGACGCAGTCGAACGAATTGCTCTACGTGCTGTCGGTGATGACGGCGGTGCTGTTGCCGATGACCATCATCTCAGGCCTGTTCGGCATGAATGTCGGCGGCCTGCCGCTCGTCAACACGTCGATGGGTTTTTGGGTGGTGTCGGCCGTGTCGCTGCTGATCGCGGGGATCACCTATCTGTTCGTCCGCCGGCTCGGGCGAGGCTTTTAGAGCAATTCCAGGAAAAGTGTGAAACGGTTTTCCGGCGTCAAACAAAGAGATAGCGCCCTGCCCTTTAGGCTGTGGCGCGCAGGTCTTCGGTGATGGTGCCGGCGGCACGAACTTCCGCCTCATGGTCGGGTTCGCGCCATGTCTCGGCAAGGCCAGCTTCATACCAGTCGCGCATCGCCGGCAGGTCGAGCAATTGCCTGGGATAGGCGGCGGCCGCACCCTCGAACGACAGCCCGTAGGACTGCACCCGAAACGCCACCGGAGCGAAGAAGGCGTCGACGGCGGTGAAGTGCTCGCCAGCCAGGAACGGTCCGCCGAAGCGGGCAAGACCGTCATTCCAGAGATCGCCGAGGCGGAAGAGATCGTGCTTCAGCGCATCCGACATAGGAAAGGGTTCTACGCGCAGGCCGCAACTCATCGGGCATAGGTTGCGCAGCGCAGTAAAGCTCGAATGCATTTCAGCGGCAGCCGAGCGTGCCCAGGCTCGTGCCTTGGCTTCGACAGGCCAGACACCATGGTGGCGCTCGGCGAGATATTCGGCGATGGCCAGTGAATCCCAAACCGCCCAGCCGTCGTCGATCAGGCACGGCACCCGGCCGCTGGGCGAGAACGGACGGTAAAGGTCCCAGCTCGATCCGGTCGGAAACGGCGTCAGTCGTTCCTCGAACGGGATATCCAGCGTGCGCATCAGCACCCATGGCCGCAGCGACCACGAGGAATAGTTCTTGTTGGCGATATGCAACACGTACATCGGGAATCCCTAGCTGGCGGCCGCCACCGGCGGCCGGATCTCGCGGCCGCGGAACATCGACCAGGAATACATAGCCAGCGCCGCCCAGATCAGACCGAAGGCGATGGCCTGGATGGTGCCGAAAGGCTCATGGAAGATCAGCACGGCGATCAGGAAGACAATGGTCGGCGCGATGTACTGCATGATGCCGATGGTCGACAGCCGCAGCAGCCTAGCGCCGAACGCAAACAGCAGCAGCGGCACCGAGGTGATCGGGCCGCAGCCGATCAGCAAGGCGGTATCGGTCGCGGTGCCGGAAATGAAATGGTCCTGTCCGGTGGCGATCAGGAAGCCGATGTAGCCGAGTGCCGGCACCGACAGCAAAAGCACTTCGAGCAGGAACCCCTGGCTTGGGCCGATCGGCAGCGTCTTGCGAAAGAAGGCGTAGGCGGCGAAGGAAAACGCCAGCGCCAGCGACACCCAGGGCAGCTTGCCGCCCTCGATGGTCAGCACCGTAACCGCGACCGCCGCCAGCGCCACTGCCGCGATCTGCAGCCGGTCCAGCCGTTCGCCAAGCAGCAGTGCGCCGACAACGACATTGACCAGCGGGTTGATGTAGTAGCCGAGCGCGGTTTCGACGGTGCGATCCACCGCAATCGCCCAGACATAGATGCCCCAGTTCACCGAGATCAGCGCCGCCGTCAGCGCGGCCATCGCAATGGTGCGCGGCGAGCGAATCGCGGCCTTGAAATCCGTCGTGCGGCCGGCCCAGACCAGGACCGCCGCGGCGATCGGTACCGACCAGACAATGCGGTGGGCGATGACTTCGGCCAGCGGCAGGTGCGCGACCGCCTTCATGTAGAAGGGCAGCAGCCCCCACAGGAGATAGGCGGCGAGCGCCAGCAGGAAGCCGCGACGGGCCTTGGCATCTGCTTCCAGGCGAATTGCTTCTGTGACCATGGCCCAACGCTATGGCCCAGCCGCCTTGCCAAGACCATCGCAAATTACTGATGGATCAATGGACTTTTGGTGATGGTTCAAGTGTCAGGGCGCAAGTTCCTCGCCCCACGAAGTGGGAGCGAGGAAGGGCGCTCACTCCGCCGCCACCAGCCCGGCCATGTCGCGGTTCTTCATCAGTTTGTAGACGATCGAATCCATCAGCGCCTGGAATGACGCATCGATGATGTTTTCGGAGACGCCGACCGTCCACCAGCGCGCGCCGGTGCCGTCATGCGATTCGATCAAAACCCGGGTGATCGCTTCGGTGCCGCCATTGAGGATACGCACCTTGAAGTCGGCCAGTTCGAGGTCGGCGATTTCGTTCTGGAACTTGCCGAGATCCTTGCGCAGCGCGATATCGAGCGCGTTGACCGGGCCATGCCCTTCGGCCACCGACATCTTTTCCTCGCCGTCGACCACCACCTTGACGATCGCCTCGGAGACCGTCTTCAGCTGGCCGTTGGCGTCGAAGCGGCGCTCGACCATGCAGCGGAACGAGGTGACGTTGAAGAATTCCGGCACGCCGTGCAGCATCCTGCGCGCCAGAAGCTCGAAGCTGGCGTCGGCGCCTTCATAGGCATAGCCCTCGGCCTCGCGTTCCTTGACCACGGAAATCAGCGCGTCGAGCCGATTGTCGTCCTTCGGCATGTCGATGCCGCGCCGCTTCAGCTCGGCGAGGAAATTGGCCTTGCCGCCCTGGTCCGAGACCATGACGCGGCGGCGGTTGCCGACGGCTTGCGGCTCGACATGCTCGTAGGTTGCCGGTTCCTTGGCCAGGGCCGAGGCATGAATGCCGGCCTTGGTGGCGAAGGCGGACGCGCCGACATAGGGCGCCTGGGCTTCCGGCGCGCGGTTCAGGAGCTCATCGAAGGCGCGCGAAAGGCGCGAGACACCGGTCAGCGCCTCGGCCGAAATGCCCGTTTCGAAGCGCGTGGAAAAGGCCGGTTTCAGCGCCAGCGTCGGCACGATCGAGATCAGATTGGCGTTGCCGCAGCGTTCGCCGATGCCGTTCAGCGTGCCCTGGATCTGGCGCACGCCGGCCTCGACCGCGGCCAGCGAATTGGCCACCGCCTGGCCCGTGTCGTCATGAGCATGAATACCGAGATGATCGCCGGGGATGCCGGACGCAATAACCGTATCGACGATGGCGCGCACCTCGGACGGCTGCGTGCCGCCATTGGTGTCGCACAGCACCACCCAGCGCGCGCCGGCATCATAGGCGGTCCTGGCACAGGCCAGCGCATAGTCGGGATTGGCCTTGAAGCCGTCGAAGAAATGCTCGCAGTCGACCAGCGCCTCCTTGCCCGATGCGATCGCCGCTTCGACCGAGACTTTTATGGAGTCGAGGTTCTCCTCATTGGTGCAGCCGAGGGCGACGCGCACATGATAGTCCCAGCTCTTGGCGACAAAGCAGATGGCGTCGGATTTCGACTGCACGAGAGCGGCGAGGCCAGGATCGTTGGAGGCTGATACCCCTGCCCGCTTGGTCATGCCGAAGGCGACGAATTTGGCGTTGGCCGTGCGCTTCTGCTGGAAGAAAGCAGTGTCGGTCGGATTGGCGCCGGGATAGCCGCCTTCGACATAGTCGATGCCGAAATCGTCCAGCAGCTTGGCGATGGCGATCTTGTCCTCGACGGAAAAGTCGATGCCCGGCGTCTGCTGGCCATCGCGCAGTGTGGTGTCGAAGAGATAGAGGCGCTCGCGAGCCATGGTCATTTCCCCGCAAACCGGTCGGTCGCCCGGATGAGCCGGTCGAGAATGCCCGGCTCCGAATAGGCATGGCCGGCGCCCTCGATCAGGCGGAAATCCGCCTTCGGCCACGCCTTGTGCAGCGCCCAGGCATAGCGCGCCGGGCATGGCATGTCGTAGCGGCCGTGGACAATGGTGCCGGGGATATCTTTCAGCTTCCACGCATCGCGCAAAAGCTGCCCTTCCTCCAGCCAGCCGGCATGGACGAAATAATGGTTCTCTATGCGGGCGAAGGCGACGGCGAAGTCGTCCTCGCCGAACTTGTCGCTGGTCTCCGGCTCCGGCAGCAGCGTGATCGTCTCGCCTTCCCACAAGCTCCAGGCTAGGGCGGCCTCCATCTGCGCCTTGCGGTCGGAGCCAACCAGCCGCTTGCGGTAGGCGGCCATCATGTCGCCGCGCTCGGCCTCAGGGATCGGCGCCAAAAAGCGCTCCCATTTGTCCGGGAACATCTCGGACACGCCGAACTGATAGTACCATTCGAGTTCGGCGCGGGTCAGCGTGTAGATGCCGCGCACCACCAGTTCGCTGACGCGGTCGGGGTGGGTCTCGGCATAGGCCAGCGCCAGCGTCGAGCCCCAAGAGCCGCCGAACACCAGCCATTTTTCGAAGCCGCACATGGTGCGCAGCCGCTCGATGTCGGCGACAAGATGCCAGGTGGTGTTGGCCTCGAGCGAGGCGTTGGGCGTCGATTTTCCGCAGCCACGCTGGTCGAACAGGATGACATCGTAAAGTTTTGGGCCGAACAGCCGCCGATGCTTCGGCGAGAAGCCGCCGCCGGGACCGCCATGCAGGAACACCGCCGGCTTGGCGCCTTTGGTACCCGAACGCTCCCAATACACCTGGTGGCCGTCGCCGACATCCAGCATGCCGGAGTCAAAGGCCTCGATCTCGGGATAAAGCGTGCGCAGTCCACTGCTCATAGCTGCAGTCCGTGTGCCGGCCAATCCGCGGTTTCGTGGTCGGGATGCTGGAAGGAAATGATCTGCTCCTGGCGGGTGTAGAAATCCGGATCCTGATGCACGGGCTGATCGAAGATCGTCTCGACCCAGGGCAACCGGACGGCGTAGTTGACCTGGATCTGCGGCGCCAGATCCGAGCGGTCGTCGAAAGCGCCGATGGCGATCTCGAGCCCGCCGGGCTGGCGGTAGGTCAGCGGCGTGCCGCAACGGGCGCAGAAGCCGCGATCGATGTTGACCGACGACTGGAAATAGCTCGGCTCCTCGCGGATCCATTCGACGCCGTCCTTGGGCACCGTCACCAGCGCGCCGAAGAATGAACCGAACTGTTTCTGGCACATGCGGCAATGGCAGATGGACGGGCGCCCGAGCGCGCCGTGGATGCGAAAGCGCACAGCGCCGCACTGGCAGCCGCCGGTTCGTACCGTTTCGGTCATGATCTTTCCTCCGGCGGCCATTGTTCGGTGTCGTGGTCGGGATGCTGATAGGAGACGAGGTCGGCAAGATAGGGCGCCGACGAGAGATCGGCCGACGTGTCCTCGCCCGGCAATTGCGGGATCATGTCGACATAGGGCAATTTTGCCTCGGTGCCCCACTGGATCAACGGCGCGATCTCCGCCGGATCGTCGAAAGCGCCGATGGCGAGGCCGACGCCGTCCGGCGCGGTGAAGGTCAGCGGCGTGCCGCAATCGGCGCAGAAGCCGCGTTTGACATGGTTCGACGACTGGAAATATTTCGGTTTGCCGCGCGTCCAGTCGAGCTTTGCACCGCGCACCGAGACCAGCGGCGCGTAGAAGGCGCCGAACGCCTTCTGGCACATGCGGCAATGGCAGATGGAGGCATCCCCCAGCGAGCCTTCGACGCGGAAGCGCACCGCGCCGCACTGGCAGCCGCCGGTATAGATGGGCCGGTTGTCGAGGCTCATCGGTCCTTACTCCGGGGCATGGCAGACGGCTTCGACATTGTTGCCGTCGGGATCGAAGACGAAGGCGCCGTAGTAATTCGGGTGATAGTGCGGGCGCAGGCCCGGGCCGCCATTGTCCCGGCCGCCGGCAGCAAGGGCCGCGGCATGGAAGGCATCGACCTCGGCGCGGCTGCGCGCAGTGAAGGCGACGTGCTGGTGGGCCTTCTGGCCATCCTTGCCTTCCTGCAGCCAGAACACCGGCCGGTCGCGGCCATAGCCGCCAACCTTTTCGCCGCCAGTGTATTCCAGCGGCACCATATAGAGCAGCGACGCACCGAGCGGCGCCATCGCCTTGTCGTAAAAGGCCTTCGAAGCGTCGAAATCGGCAACGTCGATGCCAAGATGGTCGATCATCTTTTTACCTCCCAGGTGGTGATGCGTTCGCCGGTGGCGGGGTCCTTGCCGTCTTTCAATTGTACACCTTGCGCCAGCAGCTCGTCGCGGATGCGGTCGGCCTCGGGCCAGTTTTTCGCGGCAATCAGCGCCAGGCGATTGGCGATGGCTTTGGCGACATTGCCTTCATCGACATCAGCCGACGCCACGTTGAAGCCGAGGAACAGAAGGGCGGCCTTCAGCGAAGCAGCAGCGTCATTGCCGTCGGCGGCATCGCCGGCCAGCTGCGTCAGCACCTGGAACGCGGCATAGGTGGCAAGATCGTCCGACAGGGCTTCGACCACGGCTTCAGGCAACGGCTTTGCCACCGCTGGGGCCAGATCGGCAGCCCGCTTCCATTTGCGCAGCGTGTTCTCCGCCTCTTCCAGCTTGCGCACGGAAAAGTCGATCGGCTCGCGGTAGTGCGTCATCAGCATGGCCAGCCTGAGCACCTCGCCCGGCCATTTGCGACCGCCGAAGGTCTCCGTCTCCAAGAGTTCGTTGATCGAGTAGAAATTGCCCAGGCTCTTGGACATCTTCTGGCCCTCGACCTGCAGGAAGCCATTGTGCATCCACACCTTGGCCATGACGTCGGTGCCGTGGGCGCAGCGCGACTGGGCGATCTCGTTCTCGTGGTGCGGAAAGATCAGGTCGAGGCCGCCGCCATGGATGTCGAAGACCTCGCCGAGATAGGCGGCCGACATGGCCGAGCACTCGATGTGCCAGCCCGGCCGGCCCCTGCCCCACGGGCTGTCCCAGCCCGGCTCTTCCGGCGACGACAGTTTCCACAAGACGAAGTCGCCGGGGCTTTTCTTGTGGGCGTCGACGGCGACGCGGGCGCCGGCCTGTTGCTCGTCGAGATTGCGTTTCGACAGCTGGCCATAATCCGGCATCGAGGCGGTGTCGAACAGCACTTCGCCTGATGCGACATAGGCATGGCCGCGCTCGATCAGGCGCTCGATCAGGGTGATCATGTCGGCCTTGCCGTCGGCGCGCGGGGCGACGAATTCGGTGGCGCGCGGCTCGACCGTCGGCTCGAGGCAGCCGAGCGTAGCCACATCGTCGTGAAACTGGTCGGCGGTCTTTTCGGTGACCCGCCGAATCGCCTCGTTGAGCGACAGTTTTCCCGAAGAAATCTCGCCACCGAAATCGCGCAAGGCGCGAGCGTTAATCTTGTCATCGACATCTGTGATGTTACGCACATACGTGACATGCGTCTCGCCGTAGAGATGGCGCAACAGACGGAAAAGCACATCGAAGACGATCACCGGCCGCGCATTGCCGATATGGGCAAAGTCGTAGACCGTCGGGCCGCAGACATACATGCGCACATCCAACGGATCGATCGGGAAGAACTCTTCCTTGCTCCGCGTTAGCGTGTTGTAGAGGCGCAGGCCCTTCGATGCGTCAGACATTCGTGCCGTCCCGGTCGGTTGCTTCGTTCGAACATGGTCGGAGCCAGCTCCGCGCCGAGGCGCAAATCAGGTTCCAGCCTGCTGGCCGGGGCGTTTGTCCACTCTAGAAGGAAGATGAGGCGAAAACGTCCGGACCAGCGCGAGGCTAGCCAATAATGCAAATGCCACAAATGGCGAAAAACGTTTTCATGCGCGGCTTTATCGCCTCGCCCAGTGTTGCCGTCAAGTCGCAACTTTCGGCAAAAGAGTCGTTGGACCAGAGGTAATTGAGGGCCGAAACATTTTATTAAACATGTCGGCACAGTCATGAAACATTCGCCGGCTAGTTCACCAGACGTCACGATTCGGTCAGATTCGCCCGGCACACGCAGACACGAAAATGTTACCAGGGAAGAGAAGCATGTCTCGAAGCAAGCAAGATACCAGCCGCGCCCAGCAACCGGCGCTGGCCAATCACTACCGGGCGATCGGCCCGGCCGCGATTGTCGCAGCCCTTTTGCACACCGCAAAAAAGAAGAAGCCGGCGCCGAAGATCGTGTCGCCGCGCGCTGCCTGAATTGGCATGCCGCTGGCCGTTGCCGGCGTGAGGGCGTCAATCAGCGCCCTGAAATAACAGCCTCTGCTAAAAAAGCGTCATCTGAGTGTCGTCCGCGCCAGGCTTCTGGCGCCTGACTTTCCCCGGCTCCGGCCCAACGACACCTCTCTCCTGAATCTCCGGTCTGGTGTTGGCGACCTTGTTGACAAGGTCGGATACCGGAATTGCCTCGAAGAAGTCTGGCTGCGCCGGCCGTAGCAGGTCGGCCACGTCACGCGGTTCGAGCGCGCGGCAATCCAGCCAGCGGGCGAAATCCTCAGGCGCGATCACCACCGGCATGCGGTCATGGATGTGGGCGATGTCGGCATTGGCATTGACGGTCAGGATGGCGCCGGTGTCCATTTCCGAACCTCCCGGCTCGGCATAGGTCTCGATCAGCCCGGCGAAGGCGACCAATC
Source organism: Mesorhizobium sp. P2_E10 (assembly GCF_056404235.1). NCBI lineage: Bacteria > Pseudomonadati > Pseudomonadota > Alphaproteobacteria > Hyphomicrobiales > Phyllobacteriaceae > Mesorhizobium > Mesorhizobium sp. P2_E10. The sequence goes on along the minus strand of NZ_JBFUEK010000003.1, from coordinate 624,066 downwards.
CGCCATGCCTCGGCCGTATCCAGTAGGGCTGCCCCTTCTTGCCACCGGTTTGGCGCCATTCGTAGAAACCAGAGGCAGGCACCAGAGCGCGACGGTGGCGCATGGCGGCTTTGAACGAAGCCCTTTCGGCCGCCCCTTCCGAGCGGGCGTTGAACAGCAACGGAAACTCGCGCGTGTCCTTTACCCAGGTGGGAATCAGGCCCCAACGCGCCAACATCGGCTGCCGGTCGGGCAGGTTCGAGCCTGGCGCCTGCGGCAGACCGGCGAGCGCCATCAGGATCGGCTGCGTTGGCGCGATGTTGTAGCGGGCCGGAAAGTCCTCAAGCTCCGCCAGACCGAGAAAGGCGGCGGTGCGCTCCGGCGTGGCGGTCAGGGCAAAGCGTCCGCACATGAGGCTAAACTCGCGAATTGGTCCGATGCGAAAGTGGCGATGGAACCGGCGTTGCGCAACCGCTAAAGCTGTTTGTCACCGGCCGTCCACAACGACAGCAGCCGAACCTTCGGGGATCCATGGACGAGATGCGAAAGACACTGCCGGCAGTCTCGGTCGCCGTCGTACGCGGCGACACGGTGCTGCTGGTCAAGCGGGCGCGGCAGCCATCGCAAGGGCTTTATGCCTTTCCGGGCGGCAAGGTCGAGGCCGGCGAGACGCTGGAGCAGGCTGTACAGCGCGAATTGCTGGAGGAAACCGGGCTGCGTGCAACCGCGTATCGCCCGCTGCGCGAAATCCACATCGACGGCAGGAGCGACGGCCATCCGGTCGACTACCTGCTGACCGTGTTCGGCGCCGTCTATGCCGGTGGCGAAGCGGTGGCCAGCGACGATGCCGAGACGGCAGCGTTCTACACGCTCAGTGAGATGATGGCGCTGCCGCTTGCCGATTCGGTATTTGCCGTGGCCGAGGAGCTTGTGGGCATCAGGAATGTCAGGGCTTGAGCCCCGAGAATCGCCTTGCAGGCGACAAATTGTTTGGCCAGAAAGACTTATGACCCGCGCCTCGCTGTTCCTTGCCGCATGCCTCGCCGTCAGCACGGCTGACGCGGCACGCCCGGCTTTGGCCGCCGAATCGCCGTTCGAGCCCGGGCTGATGCGGCTGGCGGAGGTTCTGGGATCGCTGCATTTCCTGCGCAATCTGTGCGGCGAGAAGGGCGACCAGTGGCGTGGCGAGATGGAAAAGCTGATCGATTCGGAGAACCCGGACCCGGAACGGCGCGCCCGCTTCATCGCCAGCTTCAACCGCGGCTACCGCTCCTTCGGCGGCACCTACACGCAGTGCACGGCGTCGGCGACAGAAGCCATCAGCCGCTATATGAAGGAAGGCGAGACGCTGACGCGCGACATCGCCTCGCGCTACGGCAACTGACAGGAACTTAAGGCGGCTTCCCGCCCTGGCGCCGTTCGCCCTCGAACCTCCCCGTCTTGTGTCCGGTGTCGTCTTGGTGCAAACCTTGTGTTGCACTTCTGCAACGGTATTAACGAAACGTTACCGCGCGGATATGGAATTAACTCAAACTGAAGGTTTTCACCCCGCAGGCCGGCCTAATCGGCTAAGTTTGAATCGGATCGAACGCAGGTTTGCTAAAGACGACGCACCTTTTGGAGATCGACCCCAGAAATGTCGTATTTACAAACACTTACTTGGACCTGCGTATAAAAGGGACAGCCCAAGCCTGATCCGCATCTTTCGGATCGTCGCTTGCAAAGGGTGGACATCGCAATGGAACATGGCGTCAGCGACATCGACGCGTTGGTCAGGGAAGAAAAGCGCCTGACCGCAGTGGAAAGCCACAGCGAGGCCTGGGCGGAAGGATTATCGGCTGGAATCGAGCCGGAAATTATCGCCGAGGCAGCACTCGAAACCGCATTCGGCGAGATGTTGCGCGCCAATGGCGAAACCTCGGCCCTTGCCCTGCTCGATCGCATGCGTGAAAAGGTAATCGCTGGCGCCTTCGAACCAGGACGATTGCAGCACTAGACCCGGTTCTTCGACGGCGGCGCGCCACTTGGGCACTCGGCCCAAGGCATCTGGACGAGCCTGGGCACTTGTATGGCCCTAGGCACCTGTAAGGGCCTGAGAACCAAGGAGAAGCAGTCGGTGAATTTTTCGATGTCAGGCAAGCCGCGTGGCTTGATCCTCAGCATCTGGCTCGCCGCTTGCTGCGCCGCTGCACCACTGGCGCTCTGTCTTACCAGCAGCCCAGCCTATGCCTTGAGTGAGATCAAGCGGGACGACCTTCCCTCGCCCGTCGCGCCACCCGCCGCCGACGATATGTCGCCGCCCGGTAGTGCCGTGCCGATGCCCGATCCGCTCGGCACGACGCCACCAGCGGCCGATCAACCGAAGCCTTCCGACGATCCCGAGCAGAGCGAGCCGGAAGGGCCGACCGACGATGGCGGCGTGGCCAATCCGCGTGTCGATCCGGATGCGCCCTTGCCCGAAGTCGTCTACGACCTTTCCAAGCTGCCGGAGCCGGTCAGGCGCATGCACGATCTGATCGTCGAGGCTTGCGTCAGCGGTGACATCGAGAAGCTGAGGCCGCTGATCGGCAAGGGCGATACCATGACCCAGTTGTCGCTGGGCGACATCGACGGCGACCCGATCGCCTTCCTGAAGGGCCTTTCAGGCGACACCGAAGGCCAGGAAATCCTCGCCATCATGGAAGAAGTGCTCAATGCCGGCTATGTCCATATCGACGTCGGCACGCCGCAAGAACTCTATGTCTGGCCGTATTTCTTCGCCCTGCCGCTGGACAAGCTCGACGCCAAACAGCGGGTCGAGCTGTTCAAGATCGTCACCGCCGGCGACTATGACGACATGAAGCAGTTCGGCGCTTACATCTTCTACCGCGTCGGCATCACGCCCGCCGGACAATGGACGTTCTTCGTCGCCGGGGATTGAACGGCACAAGCCTAAGCCGGCAACGCTTCGGCAAACTCCACTGCCCTGCCCTGGCCCGGTGTGACGATCTCGCCGTCCCACATCACACGCTGGCCGCGCACGACGGTGCCGATTGGCCAGCCGGTGACCTCTTTGCCGTCATAGGGCGTCCAGCCGGCCTTCGAGCCAGCCTGCGCGTTGGTGATGGTCTGCCGGCGCTTCAGGTCGACAATGGTGAAATCGGCGTCGTAGCCGGCGGCGATGCGGCCTTTTCTGGCCATGCCGAAGATGCGCTGCGGGCCGTGGCTGGAGAGGTCGACGAAGCGCTGCAAAGTCAGCCGGCCGGCATTGACGTGATCGAGCATGATCGGCACCAGCGTCTGCACACCGGTCATGCCGGACGGCGAGGCCGGATAGGGCTTCGCCTTTTCGGCCAGCGTGTGCGGCGCGTGGTCGGAGCCCAGCACATCGACGATGCCCTGGCCAATGCCGTGCCAGACGCCGTCGCGATGGCGCGCCGCCCGCACCGGCGGATTCATCTGGATCAACGTGCCCAACCGCGCGTAGTCGTCCGCGCTCAGCGTCAGATGGTGCGGCGTCGCCTCGCAGGTGGCGACATCCTTGTGCCGTTCGAGAAACAAAATCTCTTCGGCGGTTGAGATGTGCAGCACATGGATGCGGGCGCGGGTCTGTCGCGCGATGCGCACGAGGCGCTCCGTACAGCGCAGGGCGGCGATCTCATCGCGCCAGACGGGGTGCGATGACGGATCGCCGTCGATGCGCTCGCCAAGCCGCTCGCGCAGCCGGAACTCGTCCTCGGAGTGAAAGGCGGCACGGCGGCGGGTGTTCCTCAGGATCGAGGCGACGCCCTCGTCGTCCTCGACCAGCAGGTCGCCGGTGGACGAACCCATGAACACTTTGATGCCGGCCGCACCCGGCAGCCGTTCGAGCTCGCCAACGTCTTTGGCATTCTCGCGGGTGCCGCCGACCCAGAAGGCAAAGTCGCAATGCATGCGGCCGGAGGCGCGCCGGAGCTTGTCGGCGAGAGCCGCCTCGCTGGTGGTCAGCGGGTTGGTGTTGGGCATCTCGAACACGGCGGTGACGCCGCCGAGCACCGCAGCGCGCGAACCGGTCTCCAGGTCTTCCTTGTGCTCCAGCCCGGGTTCGCGGAAATGCACCTGGCTGTCGATGACACCGGGCAGGATGTGCAGACCGCGGCAGTCGATCGTCTCACCGGCCGAAGCCTGGCCGAGATCGCCTATTGCCGCGACGCGGCCGCCGCTGACGCCGATGTCGCGAAACCCCTCGCCGTCATGGTTGACGACCGTGCCGCCTGTCAGGATGAGGTCGTAGGTCGTGGCCATGTGGCTCCGGTCTCTTGCGGGGGGAGTATCAGCGGCTTACGTAATGGCCGACCGTTTTGCAAGATCAGGCTGCTTTTCACCCATGCCCTTTGCCCTGCTGAGAGACCGCGCCCTCATTTCCGTGTCAGGCCCGGATGCCGAGCATTTTTTGCAAAACATTCTGACCACCGACCTCGACGTGCTCCGCGGCGGCGAGGCAAAGCCGGGGGCGCTGCTGACGCCGCAAGGCAAGATCCTGTTCGATTTCCTGATCTCGCGCGCTGGCGACAATGCTTTCCGCCTCGAATGCCGCACCGAGATATCAGACGATTTCGTGCGCCGGCTGACGCTCTACAAGTTGCGGGCCAAGGTCGAGATTGCCAAGGTCGATCAAGGACTTGTCACCGTCGCCTGGGGAGATGATTCAATCGCCTCACAATCTGATTCAACTGATGTTGCCGATGCGCGCTTCGTCGACGCGGCCGTCAGGCGCGTCTACGGCGGCGGCGCCGAGAATGGCGACCTCGCCGCCTGGCAGGCCCTGCGCATTGCCCATGGCATCGCCGAAAGTGGCAGCGACTATCAACTCAATGACGCCTTCCCGCACGATGTGCTGCTCGACGAGACCGGCGGCGTCGGCTTCAAAAAGGGCTGCTATGTCGGTCAGGAGGTGGTGTCGCGCATGCAGCATCGCGGCACTGCCAGACGGCGGGTGCTGATTGTGCAGGGCGAAAGTCCCCTGCCCGCTCCAGGCACGGAGCTGACGGTCGCCGGGCGGCCGGTCGGCACGCTCGGCTCGACTGCCGGCACGACCGGCCTCGCCATCGCCCGCATCGACCGCGTCAAGGCGGCGCTCGATGCCCGCCAGCCTGTTTTAGCGGGTGGCGTCACCGTCTCGCTTGCCATTCCGGCTTGGGCAAAATTCGACTTTCCCAGGGAAGCCGTCGGCGTGGAGGAAGCCTGATGGCGGCCGATCGCGTCGGGGCGCCACCGCGCGCCTGGCAGCGCATGCTGTCTGGCCGGCGGCTCGACCTGCTTGACCCCTCGCCGCTCGACATCGAGATTTCCGATATCGCCCATGGTCTCGCCCGCGTCGCCCGCTGGAACGGCCAGACCAGCGGTGAGCATGCCTTTTCCGTTGCCCAGCATTCGCTGCTGGTCGAGGCGCTGTTTTCGGAGCTGGTGGCCGAAGCCTCGCCCGACGCAAGGCTGGCGGCGCTGCTGCACGACGCACCGGAATATGTCATCGGCGACATGATCTCGCCGTTCAAATCGGTGATGGGCGGCAGCTACAAGGATTGCGAGCTGCGGCTGCAGCACGCCATCCATCAGCGCTTTTCGCTGCCGCAGGAACTCGGTGCGACGCTGCGCAAGGAGATCAAGCGCGCCGACCAGATCGCCGCCTATTTCGAGGCGACGCTGCTGGCCGGGTTTTCGACCGCCGAGGCTACCGAGTTCTTCGGCCGGCCGCGCGGCTTCAACGCCGAGCGCTTCGATTTCACGCCGCGCTCGGTGACCTGGGCGCAGAATGCCTTCCTCAAGCGGTTCGCGGCGCTTGAAACCAGCCGGCAGGCGGCCGTTGCGGTGCATTCCGGTTCCTGAAAAAACGGTAAATTAACCGGCGTGGCGACAAGTATCCGTGTTTACTCACGGTCTGCAGGCTCGCCTCATGCCCGTCGCTCATACCGAGGTTGGTTCGCCTGTCCCAGGACAGGAGGCCGAAGGTGTGGCCACGCCGCGACGGATCGAGGACGAACTGCGCCAACAGAACGAGCGTTTTTCGGCAGCCGTGGAGAACATGTCGCATGGCCTGTGCATGTTCGATGCCGATGAGCGGATGATCATTTGCAACGGCAACTACCTCGACATCTTCCGCCTCGATGCCGATGTCGTACAGCCCGGCATCCGGTTCTTCGATATCCTCCAGCACAGCGTCGACATCGGCGTCGCCTTCCACAGTGCCGCGGAACTCTATGCCATCCGCAAGCCCTATATCGACCAGGCAAAAGCCTCGACCTACGAGGAGAAGCTGTCGGACGGACGCGTCATCAACATCACGCACCGGCCGCTGGCGCGGGGCGGCTGGGTGTCGATTTATGAAGACATCACCGAGCAGCGGCGCGCCGAGCTGGAGCTGAAGGAGCAGCATCGCCGCTTCGACGCGGCGCTCGCCAACATGTCGCAAGGCCTGTTGATGTATGACGCCGACGGCAAGATGATCGTGCGCAATGAGCGCTTTCTGGAGCTCTATCAGGTCAACGCGGCCGACTTCCCGTTCGGAACGACGCACCGCGACGCGCTCGAAAAACTGCTGGAACTGGGCATCTACACCAAGATCGACGTCGACAGCGAAGTCACCAAGACCGAAGCCTGCCTGAAGGCGACGAAAACGCATTCGGCATATCGCCATCTTACGGATGGCAGGACGCTTCTGGTCACGCGGCGGCTCATGAGCGGCGGCGGCTGGGTAACGACGTTCGACGACGTCACCGAGCGCCAGCTTGTCGAAGAGCGTATGACCCATCTTGCGCATCACGACACGCTGACCAACCTGCCCAATCGTTCGATGTTCCGCGAACGGCTCGACCGCGCCTTGAGCGAGGCCAAAGGCACACCGCTGGCGATCTTCTCGCTCGACCTCGATCGCTTCAAGGCCGTGAACGACACCTGGGGTCACCCGGCCGGCGACTGGCTGCTGAAATGCGTGGCTGAACGGCTGCAGCGCTGCCTGCGCAACGAAACCGATGTCGTCGCCCGGTTCGGCGGTGACGAATTCGCCATCATCCAGTTCAACCCCAAAGGTGCTGCCGACGCCGAGAAACTGGCAAAGCGCATCGTCGACATCATCGGCAAACCGTTTCGCGACAAAAGCCGTGACATGCATATCGGCATCAGCCTCGGCATCGCGCTTTACCCCAATGACGGCGAGGATGCCGACACGCTGCTGAAGAACGCCGACATGGCGCTCTACCGGGGCAAGAGCGAAGGCCGCAACGTCTATCGTTTCTTCGAGCCGGGCATGGACGCGATGGTGCGGGCGCGGCGGGCGCTTGAAAGCGACCTCGAAGCGGCATTGCCGCGGCGCGAATTCGCACTGGATTTCCAACCGATCATGAACATCGCCTCTGGCGACATCGTCGGCGCCGAAGCCCTGATGCGCTGGCATTCGCCGGCCCGCGGCCTGGTGGCGCCCGACGACTTCATTGCGGTCGCCGAAGAGACCGGGCTGATCGTGCAGCTGGGAGACTGGGCGTTGCGAAAGGCCTGCACGGTGGCAGCGGCCTGGCCGAACGGACTGCGCATCGCGGTCAATGTCTCGGCGGTGCAGATCAAGAGCGGCGGCTTTGCCCGCAGCGTCATCTCGGCGCTGGCATTTTCCGGCGTCCCGGCCAACCGGCTCGAACTGGAAATCACCGAGACGGTGCTGATGGACGAAAGCGACACGGTGCTGAAGACGCTCAGGCAGCTACGCGATCTGGGCATCCGCATTGCCCTCGACGATTTCGGGACCGGCTATTCCTCGCTCGGCTATCTCAGGCGCTTCCCCGTCGACAAGATCAAGATCGACCGCTCCTTCATCCGCGACATCGACAGCCACGACACGGCGGCGATCGTGCGCACCATCATCAGTCTTGGCCAGGAGCTTGGCATCACCGTTACCGCCGAAGGCGTCGAGACCGAAGCCCAACTGGACACGCTGCGCAGATATGGCTGCGTCGAGGCGCAGGGCTATCTGATCGGCGTGCCGTCGAAGGTGGCGGACATCAATCGTCTGATGAAAACCAGCGTGGCGCTCAGCCAATCCGGTTGAGCGCCATGTCAGCCAGCCCGCCTGAACATCCCCGGCGTCATTCCGTGCGCCGCACGGAAAATGCGGGAGAGATGGCTCTGGTCCGAGAAGCCGGCGGCAAAGGCAGCATCGGCGAGACTTGAGCCCTGCTGGATCAGCAGGTTGGCGCGGCGCAATTTTCGATCGCGGATGAATGCCGCCGGGGTGAGACCCACCAATTTCCTGAAATCCCTGATCACCTGGAACCGGGTCACGCCGGCAGCTTGAGCGAGCCGTTGCAGGTCGAGTTCGGCGCTGAGGTTGTCCTCGATGACCTGCTCGTAGATCGAGAGCCTTGTCCGCGACCCGAAACTTTCAACCGCCTCGCGCTGGCGGCCGCCCCAATCGCCATAGCGAAGAATGAGTTTGCGCAAGGCGATGAGCATGGATGTTTCGGCGCTCGTGGCGTCACCGGATGTCGAACCCTGATGCGCCATGGCGACCGTCTGGACGAGGTCGCCGTCATCGATGATCGCTTGTGAAAACAGCGGCGCACGATCTTGCCCCAGTTCCGCGGCGACCGTGCTCATCAGCGAGACCGAGGGATAGAAGGTCCGGTAGGCCCAGCCTGCATCGGCGCCCGCCTCGCCGTCATGCCACACTTCGGGATTGACGATCAGCACCGTGCCGGCCGGCGCGACCACGGTCTGGCTTCCGATGCGGACGCGCTCGCTGCCTTGCGTGATCAGCGCGATGACGTAGGTCGGATGCGTGTGCAGGTCATAGCGATGCCGGGTGAAGCGCGCCTTGAGCATGCCGAGATCGCGAAAATGCGGGTGACGCCAGAACTGCGTCCTCTCTGCCTTGGGATCCGGAATTCTCGACATGGTCAATCCTGTTCAAGACGCTGCCGATCCAACGCTCTATTTCCCTGCGACATCATCGACCCGAACCGCGCCGACTTTAAGTCGGCCAGGAAGGAGAGCGCAATGCTGCACAATGACCCCGTCGCTGCCCTCACACCGGAGGTGATCGCCTGGCGGCATCATATCCATGCCAATCCCGAACTCAGCTTCAACGAGCATGAGACCGCGCGCTTCGTTGCCGACCGGCTGCGCGCCTTTGGGCTCGACGAAGTCCATGAAGGGATTGGCGGCACCGGCGTGATCGGCGTTCTCAGGAGCGGATCAGGCTCGCGTGCGATCGGGCTGAGGGCCGAGCTGGATGCCTTGCCTGTCTTGGAGAAGACGGGATTGCCCTACGCTTCGAAAATGCCAGGCGTGATGCATGCCTGTGGCCATGACGGTCACACATCGATGTTGCTCGGCGCTGCAAAATTGCTGAGCGACAGCCGCGCCTTTGACGGAACCGTCTATTTCATCTTCCAGCCAGCGGAAGAGAATGAGGGCGGCAGCATGCGGATGATCGAGGATGGGGTTTTCGAGCGTTTTCCGGTGGAAGGCGTCTACGCCGTCCACAACTGGCCAGGCGTGCCGCTGGGGACGATTGCCACGCGTGCCGGTCCGATGATGGCGGCCGTCGACAATTTCGAACTGAGCTTCGAGGGCACCGGCGCGCACGCCGCCATGCCGCAACTCGGCGATGACCCGATCCTCGCAGCCGGAGCTTTCGTCCAAGCTGTCCAGCGCATCGTCAGCCGCGCCGTCGATCCGCAGACGGCGCTGGTCGTCTCGATCACGCAAATCCATGGTGGCAATGTCGGCAACATCGTGCCGGGCAAGGTCTGGCTGCAAGGAACCTGTCGCTTCTTCGAGCCCGCGCTGTCGGACCATTGCGAAAAACTCATTGGCGAGATCGCGCAGGGGATCGCCGCTGCACATGCCCTCGCCAGCAAGCTCACCTACAGGAAAGGCTACCCGCCGGTGATCAACACCGCCGCGGCGACAGCGCGAGCCGTCCAGGCCGCTGCCTCCGTCGTCGGCCGCGAGCAGGTCGAGACCGAATTCAACCCGAGCCTGGGCTGTGAGGATTTCGCCTACATGATTCGGGAAGCCGGCGGCTGCTATGCATGGATCGGGGCTGGCGATGTCGGACCCGGCGAAGGGCTGCACGGCGATCGCTACGTCTTCAACGACGCGATCGTTCCGATTGTGCTCAGCTATTTCGTCACCCTCGTCGAGCAGACGCTGCCGCAGACGGTCTGACTGCAGCAGTCAACGCAGCGTCTCGATGTATTTTTCATGGAAGCTGACATAGCCGGGCTCAACCACCTTGAGATGGCGCTCTATCAGGGCATGAAACTGCGGCAGCTGATGGAAAGGCACGCCCGGATAGGCATGATGCTCGGCATGAAAGGGCATGTTCCAGGCGAGCTTGCGGACCAGCCAGTTGGTCAGCGTCGTCCTGGTGTTCTCCAGCATGTTGGCGACCAGCGGGCAGCGGCCATGCTCGGCCAGCAGGTAGAGCCGCAGGAAAGGCTGTCCGAGCAGCGCCGGCACGATCCAGACATAGAGCAGCACCGTCGCCTTGAACCATAGCGCCAGCACAAGCACGACGGCATAGAAGGCGATCATGGCGCGCGCCTCGGCGCGCACCTTGGGGTGGCCCTTTGGCGGCACGTAGCTGCCGCTGCATCGGCCGGTGGCGTTGACGTAGAGCGTCTGGAGATATCCCCACCACAGCGGAATCCCGGAGACGTGGATCAAATACTGCCGCCATGTTTCAGGCTTCGGAAGGGCCAGCTCGGGATCGTTTTCCGGGTCCTGGGTGAAGCGGTGATGAGCGAAATGGAAATAGCGGAACCAGTCGGCCGGCAGCGCGATTGCGAGGCTGGAGACGCGCGCCACGACGTCGTTCAGCCGCTGCGTCTCGAAGGCGGTGCGATGCACCGTCTCGTGCAGCAGCGTGAACAGGAAGACGATCAATATGCCTTGCGGCAGCATCAGCAGCGGCCAGAACGGCACTTTGGCGGCGATCAGCACGCCGAGGACGATGATCGCACTCCAATGGGCGGCGAGTTGGACCAGTCCAAGGCGATCCGACTTGGCGGTCAGCTGGTCGCGCTCCTGCTGCGTCAGCGACGCGATCACGTCGCGGTGGTCCCTGGGTTCATTTTGAACTGATGTGTTCATGGACCCAAGTTACTCCAACAAGAAACCTTTCGAAAAACGAGGATTTCTGCAAAATAGGTAAGCTGAGCTTATCTATTGGATTGACAATGGCCATGCTTCCATCGCTGAAAGGACTTCAGGCTTTCGAGGCGGCTGCCCGCTCGGGCAGCTTTGCAGCGGCGGCGGAAGAACTCTCGATCTCGGCGGCCGCCGTCAGCCAACTCATTCGCACCGTCGAGGAGCAGATGGGCCGCAAGCTTTTCCATCGGGTCAACCGGCGCGTCGTCCTCACAGAAGCCGGCGTCGAGATGCTGCCCAGGTTGAGCATGGCCTTCCAGGAGATCGGCAGCGTCTCGCGTGAGCTGGGCGGCGATGCGTTCCGCCCCAGGCTGGTGGTGTCGGTGCCGCCATCGATGGCGATGGGCTGGCTTTCCCGGCGTCTCGCCGGCTTTGTCGCAAGCCATGGCGCTGTCGACATATCGCTCCGAGGCGACGACGACCCGGTGTCGTTCGACCGCGAGTTGATCGACATCAGGCTCTCCTACGGCCCGCATTATCGCGACCAGCCGACGCAGGACATCGTCAGGGACGCCGTCTATCCGGTGTGCGCGCCAGGCCTTGTCGGTGAGATCATGCCGGACAGCCTCGCCGGCCTGCAGCTGATCCATACGGATTGGGGGCCGACCGGCGCGTCCTTTCCATCCTGGCGCAACTGGTTCGAGGCGGGCGGGGTTGCGCCCGGCCGGGCCACACAGCGCGGCCTCTCGGCCAACTCGTCGCGGGCAGCGCTCGACCTTGCCATTTCGGGGCTGGGTGTGGCGCTGGCGCAAGGCGTCTTTTGCGCCGAGGCGGTGGAGGATGGCGGGCTGATCAGGCCGGTCGCCCGCTCGATCGAGCTGCGCCAGTCCTATTGCCTGACGATCCCGGAACGCAGCGCAAGGCGCGATGTGGTGGCGGCTTTCCGCACATGGCTGATCGACGAATGCCTAAAATCGGTGGGGTCGCTGGCGCTCCGGTGATGGCTTGCGGCCGTTCAGAGGTGCCCGCTCAATGCCACCACCATGTCCTTGCTCGTTGCCACGGGAACGATCTCGAATTCCACCAGATCCGCCCATTCGATGACCCAGCGCTGCAGCAGCGTGACGTCATCGGCCTCCACCAGCAGGAAGCAGCGGCTCATATCCGCCGCGATCCAGCTGTGGTGCACGACAAGCTCGTCCGGCTTCAGGCGGCCGCGGTCGCGGAAGCGGCGATAGATCACCTTGCGATCGCAGCCGGTAAAATCCTCGATCACGATGAAAAGCATTTTTCCCCTCGGTGAATTACCGCCCGGGACGGTCGAGCCGCTCCAGGAACCATTGCGTCAGCCGCACCCAGACCTCGTCCTTTTCGCCGGAATCCTCCCAGCCATGGTCGAGATTGGGATTGTCGTTGACCTCGATGACGAAGACACCGTCCTTGGTCTCCTTGAGGTCGACGCCATAGAGGCCGTCGCCGATGCAGCGCGCCGCCTTGACCGCCGTCTCGACGACATGGGCGGGCGCTTCCTTCAGCGTGAAGGTCTTGATGCCGCCCTGGTCGGGCTTGCCGTTGGCCTTGTGGTTGACGATCTGCCAGTGCTTCTTGGCCATCAGATAGTGCACGGCAAACAGTGGCTGGCCGCCAAGCACGCCGACGCGCCAGTCATATTCGGTCGGAATGAATTTCTGCGCGATCAGAAGGTCGGAATCCTCCAGCCACTCGGTCGCCAGCTGCTTCAGCTCCTCGAAGGTTTCGCATTTCTTGACGCCGCGCGAAAACGAGGAATCCGGGATCTTCAGCACCAGCGGGAAACCCAGCGTCTGCGCCGCCACTTCGAGGTCGGAAATGCCGGCGATCATAACCGTCGGCGGCACCGGCACCTTGTTGTAGGTCATCAGCTCGTTGAGATAGACCTTGTTGGTGCAGCGGATCATCGACAACGGGTCGTCGATGACCGGCATGCCTTCCTGCTGGGCGCGGCGGGCGAAGCGATAGGTGTGGTTGGAGATCGAAGTGGTCTCGCGGATGAACAGCGCGTCGTAGTTGGCAAGCTTGGCCAGATCCTTCCTGGTGATCGGTTCGATTTCGACGCCCATCTTTTCGGCGATCTTGGCCCAGTAGCGCAGTGACGAAATCTCCGACGGCGGCAGTTCCTCATGCGGATCGACCAGCGTGGCGAAGGTGTAGCGCGCCGGCGTGCGGCCCTTGGTGTCGCGCCACTCGCGGTTGGTGTAGGTCTCCAGGCACTGGATGAAGTGTTTTTCTTCTTCCTCGGTCATCCTGGCCAGCGGATGAAAGCCGATCTTGCGGATCGAGGCCCATTCGGCGCTGTCCTTGATGTGGACCTCCAGCGCTGGCGCGCGGAACCAGTCGAACAGGAGTTTGGCGAAGCGGTCCCAGATCTTGGACGGGCCAATGCCGAAGAAGATGCAGACCTTTTGCGGAAAAGCGCCGCCGAGATCCTTGCGGCATTTGTTGAGCGCCAGTTCCAGTTCCGGCAGCGCGTGCTCGTAGAGCTTGCGCTCCGACAGGTCGATCATGGTCTCGACCGTCGGGATGACCTTGTGACCACGCGAACCAGCGAGCAGCGAGGCATAGTAGCCGCGGCTCTGGTAGCCGTAATTGTTGGACAGGTTGATGACCTTCGGCCGCTGGCCGCGAAACAGCGACGGATGCGCAAGGTAGTCGCGGTTGGTGATGATCTTGTGCGGCGTCGCCACCTGGTCGAGATCGCTCTGCCGGCCGGTAAGGATGACCCAGGTCATTGTTGTCAGCGCCTTCCCAGAGTGATGGCGGCTCGCAGTCCGTCGCGGCCGAACTGCGCCATGTTCATGAAGATGCCGTAAGGCACGGGAATGTTGGCGGCATCAAGGATGGTCTCCTGTCTCTCGTCCTCGACCCAGGGATCGTGGATCAGGATATGGTCGCCATCGTCGCCGATGGCCAGCACCCAGTGCGGAACCTTCTTGCCGAACATCAGGAAGCCGCTGATCAGCACCAGCACCAGTTTTCCCTCCGCGATCGCGCTGCGGATATCGTCAATGGCGAACGGACGGTAATTCACCGGGATGCCGTATTGTTCCGCCCGGCGGCGAAAGTCGACCTGCGCCAGTTCCATTACCCGGCGCTTGTCATCGCTGCGCACCGACTGCAGGAACAGCGCGCCGTAGAATGAGACGTAGATTTCCGCCGAAAGCCCGCTTTCATAGCCGGAGACGGCGAGGCCGAACGGCTCACAGCCGCCTGGTCCAGACATCATGAAAACGGTGGTCGACTCGCGCCATAGGCGAATTTCCATGATCGGATCAGGCACGAAGCCGGCATCGAAATTGGCCATCGCCATCATCAGGCAGCAAGGGCCGCAGGTGAATTCGCAGGTCTGCTGGTAGAACGGCACCTGGGTGGCGACCGGGATGTCGCCGCGCAATGTCTTTTCGTAGCGCAGCGCCGTGGCGCCGTCCTCGTAATATTCAGGTTCACGGCCGATCTTGCGATAGCCGCTCTGCTCGTAGATGCGGATGGCTCGAGCGTTGTCCTCGCGCACCTCGAGGCGAAGCATCATGCGGTCGTGCTCGAAGGCGGCCTCCTCGGCCTTCTCAAGCAGCATGCGGCCAATGCCGCGGCCACTGAAAAAGGGGCTGGTGGCGATGGAATAGAGCCGGGCGACGCCGCTGCCCTTGCGAAACAGCACAACCGCATAGCCGGCGACACGGCCGTCGTCTTCGGCGACCAGCATTTCGGCGGTCTCGCGCTCGATCAACAGGCGAAAGGAGCGGCGGGAAATGCGGTCGCTATCGAAAACGGCCTTCTCGATGGCGGCGAGGTCATCGACGTCGGACGCGCGGGCCGTGCGAATCTCGGCAGGCATGCGGGCTCAGAAAACCTCGATTGGGTTGTAGAAAAGGCCCTGGTCGAAAACGTCGCAAACACCAGCCGAAACACCGGCATTCATCAATGCGCTATCGCACCTCGATTAGGGCCGAATTGTGACAGTTTCTCTATAGGTCTGGCGGTGCAAATACTCTGAACAGTATCCGTCTTGCGATACTGGCACCGACTTCGGAAAACGGCACGGTTCAGCTGGCCAGACCGGCCAGAAGCTGGCCGTAGGCGCTCTTGGCCACGGCGGCCAGCCGCTCACGCGGCAACGAGCCGACGACGGCGCAGGCATAACCCTTGTCCAGCCAGTAGACAGCCTCGGGCCCATCGGCGTCCACCATGTAGGTGCCCTTGCTCTTCTCGGCCGATTCGGCGGTGACGAACAGCGATATGCGCTCGCCCTTGGCGTCCTCGTATAGCAGCATGGCCGCCTTGCCCTGGCCGGCAGGCAACAGCCGGCCGCCGACGAGTTGGAAGCCTTCGGCCACCAGATCCGGCGCCACCAGTTTCAGGCCGACCCGATTGGACAGCCAGGTCTGCAGATGATCCTTGTCGCTGGCCGGCACTTCCACCGCGTGGCGCTGTTCGGCGGCATAGATGACATGGGCGGCGATTGCCTGTTCGGCAAGCTGGTCGTCGGCCGAATCTCCAAGGCCAATTCCGTCGATGCCGGCGAAATAGCCGCCAGCACCGCCAAGGACCAGAACCGCGGCGGCGGCGGCGGCAAGCCACCAGCGCGAGCGCGGCACGGCCACTCTTGCCGGCGCATCGCCGAGCACGATTTGCCTGAGCCGCGCCGGCACAGGCTCGTCGAGCACACCGGCGAAGGCGGCGCGCAATGCGGCGCGGTCCGCGGTGAAGCGGGCGCTTCTCGCCTTCATTTCGGGATTGGCATCGAGCCAGGCGTCGTAAGCCATGCGTTCGTCGCCCGGCAGTTCGCCGTCGAGAGCCATGTGGATGTCGCGTTCGGAAAAATCGCGGCGGGTCATTTCTCGACGATCCTTATCGAGCGGCGGCGCGCCGTGTCGTCCAGCAGCCCGCGCAATTCCTCACGCCCGCGCGCAATGCGCGACATCAGCGTGCCGGCGGGCACACCAAGAATGTTGGCGGCTTCGGCATAGGAAAAGCCCTCGATGGCGACCATGACAAGTGCGGCACGGCGATCGGGGCTGATCGCCTGCAAGGCGTCAATGATTTCGCGCGAGGCGATGCTCTCGACCTGCTCGGCGGGGGCGGCCTGCGCCTCGCCCGCTTCCAGCGGCAGCATCGCGGCCTCGCCGCGTCGGTTCACCTTGCGCATCTGGTCGATGAACAAATGATGCATGATCGTAAACAGCCACCTCCTGGGGCTTTCTCCTGTCTGCCAGTTGTCGAGCCGCATAAGCGCCCGCTCGAGACAGTCCTGAACGAGATCGTCGGCAGAATCGCGGTCGCGCAAAAGCGAGCGTGCGTAGCGGCGCAGTCGCGGTATTTCGCCAAGGATTGCTGCCTTCTTTTCGTCCATGACCGCTGGTTCTGAGGTCGCCTTTGTTGATCCCAATTCAACGCGCGTTCGAAGCGCGGCGCAAGCGGCCAGCGCGAAGCGGTCTGCCGCCCCGGTCACCCAAGCAATGAGATAACGATGCCGGCTGCCGATTTATTCCCGGCCGGACTGAAAATCTTATTGTTCTTGCTTGCCTTTATCCGTTTTCCTTCGCCGCCCGCGTCAGCAGCCGCTGATAGAAGAGGCCGATGCCGATCAGCACCGCCCCCAAACCGATGAAGGACAGCGCCCGCAGCACGCCTTCCAGCTCCGACATGTCGAATACGAAGACCTTCAGCACGGCGATCGAGATCAGTGCAGCCGAGGCGATGCGCAGCACCTGCGATTTCAGCCAGACGCCGGTGGTGAGCAGCGCCACGCCGATGACCAGCCAGAGTGCCGAATAGGTGTAGGTTTCAAGCTGACCGAGGCCGCTCCACAGGCCGATGAACTCGCCCTTGAACAGGCGCCTGACCGACAGCGTGGGATAGGCGAAGGCAAGCGCAGCCGCCACCAGCGCCAGCATTTGCGCATACCATTTCGGCCGCTTGTCCCTGGCGTAGAGCGCCAGTCCGCCGGCAGCGACCGCCGGCAGGAGATAGGCGAGGAACAGCAGGTTGAACACCGGGATGCGGCCTGTCGATTCGTCGGTGAACAAAGGATTCAGCACCACGAAATGCCGGATAACGATGAAGGCGACCGAGACCACACCGGCGGCCATCGAACCATAGCGCAGCACCGAGCTTGGCGAGCGCATGTCGATGGCGACCAGGATGGCGCCGGCGCCGATGGCGATCAGCGTGTAGATGGCCTGTTCGGCGAGCGTCATCGCACCCGTGTCGATGACGCCGCCATGCATGGCGTGGCGCACCAGCATGGCGACGGTCAGCAGCGCAAACAGCGCCGCCGCCGCTTCCATGGCGAGGCGCGGCCGGCCATTGGTGGTGCGGGCAAGCTGCCAGGCGGCAAAGCCGAAGGCGAGCGCCGGCACGCCATATCCCGGTAGCAGCCAGTTGAACACCGGCGTCGTCGACAGGAATTGGGCGCCGACGATGGTCGGATCGAAAGCGACACGGCCGAGCACGGCGATCACAGCGCCGACCGAAATCCAGCCGAGCACCGGAAAGCTGCGCCATCGCGTCGCCAGCGCCGGCACAATGGCCGCGACACCGAGCAGGATGGTGGTCCAGCCGGAGCCGAAGGCCATGTGCAGCATCAGCAGTCCGGCGATTGCCGCTCCACCAAGCGCGAACGACACGGCGGGGCCGCCCTGTAGCGGCGGCGCCTCACCGCGCGCGATCCACTCGCCGCCGGCGGCGAAGACCGCGACCAGAAGTGCGGCGGCCGCTGCATAGCCAAGATCGCGATCGAGATTGCCGAAGGTGAACCACAGCGCCAGCAGAATGACCAGCGGCGCGATCACGCCCCACGCCGCCCAGGAGGCGGCGCGGACCTGCGCCGACGCGACGAAGCGGCGTGCGGCCCAGAAACCTGCGCCGATGAAGACCAGGCCGAGGCCGAGGCCGATGTGCAGCGTCCAAGGGTTTCCGGCCGCCACCGGCAGGCCGTCAAAGCCCAAATTGCCTTGGGACAAACCGGAGCCGATGGTGGTGGGCGGAATGATGCCGAGATAGATCATTACGCTCACCACGCCGGCGGCATGCAGCAGCGGCAAAGCACGCGGCCTATAGAGCGCGGTGGCGACAAGGGCGACGAGGACAGACGCGCCCGGCACAGCATCGCCGGCGGCGACAAGGGTGGAGTCGACGGACAGGCCCAGCGCCGAAAACGCAACGAAAACGCCCGGCACGATCGAAGGCCAGTCGAAGCCATTCTTCGCAGTTTCCGCCTCGCCGACACGACTGCCCAGCCAGATGAAGGCAAGCGCCGCCAGCGTCACCGCATTGATGAACAGAATGACGGCAAGCTCGGCGGCGGGCGCGCTCATCATGTAGGCGATGGTCCAGGCGCCGGTGCCGAAGAAGGCGGCCGCCATCAGCAATTTCCAGTCTCGCATGCGGGCGATCACGGCAGTGGCGGCCAGCACGATCGCGAGATAGACGAACAGCGCCCATGGATTTGGCGCCTGCGAGGAGACAAGCGCCGGCGTCGCCATCGAGCCGACGAGGCCGATGCCGGCCAGCGCCTGGCCGTGGACGAGAGCGGCGACAATCGTCGCCACGCCGATGGCGCCAAGCACGGTGAAGGCGAAGGCCGGACCGACGAAACCGTAAATGGCGTGCGCAGCGTAGACCGTGCCGAACAGGATGAAAGCGCCGGCCGCAGTCAGGATCGCCGGGATGTATGCGCCGGCAGCGCCTTGCACCGGCACCTTGAAGCCGGTTCGCCTGATGAACTCGCCGCCGGCAATCAGCACCAGACCGAGCACCGCGGCCATGGCAAGCCGCACCTCGGGGCCAAAAATGCCGGCTTCGATGGTGTAGCGGATCAGGAACAGGCCACCCAGCGCCAGCGCGATACCGCCGACCCAGACCGCCCAGCGCGTGCCGAGTGCCGTTTCGATGTCGGGTTTTTGCGCGGCTTTGGCCGCTGCCGCCGGTTTGGCAGGCTCGGCTGCGACCGGTGCCGCGTCGCCGGACCATGGTCCGGAAACGACCTCGGCAGTGCCGGATTCAGCTGTCGCTGGTGCTTGGCCCGCCTCGCTCACCGGTGGCGTAGCCAGGTCGGCAATGACTGCAGCTGCCGGAGCTGGGTCCGCCGGCTTGCCTTCGGCTGCTGTCTGTTCGGCCGGTTTGACCTCTGGCAGCACGGCATGCGCGCCTGACAGAACCAGGCTGCGCAGCGCGCCGAGTTCGCGCTCGATCAGGCCGATGCGGCTCTGCTGGCGCGAGACGATGACGAACATCGCGATGATGACGACAAGGCCGATCAGGCTCTCAAACATGGCGGTTCCCCCAAACCAGGCCAGTTGTCACTGACATTCAAATGCGGCGGCCAAACGGCCAGAAAAATTCAGCGCGCCGCCAGGTTGGCGGCTGGAAAGATCGAGCATGTTTCGGTGCCGAAAGCCAGCAGCTTGCCATTGGCATCTTTCAGCGTCGCTTCCGACACCGCGAGCGTGCGGCCCTTCTGAGCGACTTCGCTCATGCGGCGGTTTCTCCGGCTATGGCCTTGCCGCGCGCATGGTGCTTGCGCAGCGCGGCGAGGAAGCCGACGCGGGCGTCGGGCGGCTCGATGCCGCGCGGCTCATAGACATGGCGGGCAAAAAAGAAGCCGATCAGCCGAAACGCATCTTCCACCGCCGCCGGGTCTGCGCGCAGGCCGGAGCCGCGCTGCAGGAAGGCTGGCAGCACCAGCATCTTGTCGTGCCACGGCGCGCCCGCCTCACGCGACACGGCGCGGCCGGATTTCGGCGAGACATAGGCGAGGTCCTGCTTGCTGCCGGTCGCCGCGCACTGGCTGAGATCGAGGCCGAAGCCGAGTTCGTCTAGGATCAGCAGCTCGAAGCGCGCCACCAGTTCGCCGGCGGCGTCCGGGTCGTCGAGATGGACGATCATCACCGCAAGCGTCTCGAACAGGCCGCCATGAGCGTCACGCTCGGGCAACAGGCGCAGATGCTGGGCCATGGTCTGCAAGCCGTAGACAGCGATGGCGCTGTCCATCAGCCGGGCGGCATTCATTTCGATCGCCTCGGCCTGGAAGGTGCCGAGATGCTCGTCAAGCCGCGCGCGCCACAACAGGTCGACGCGGTTGCCGGGCTGCAGGACCGGCTGCTGCTTGCGCGAGCGACCACCGCGCACCAGGCCGAGATGGCGGCCATGCGCGCGCGTCATCACCTCGAGAATGGCGCTGGTTTCGCCATGCTTGCGGGTGCCGAGAATGATTCCCTCGTCGCGCCATTCCATGGCGAGAACTTGTCACCGGTTCGGTGACAAAATCAAGTTTGGCTGCGCTTGGCGCAGGAAATGCAATCGCCGGCGGTTTGGGAAATATCGGAAATCTTTCAGAAATCCCTCGGGATTTTCAAGCCCGCAACCGTCAAAAAGGACGGGTTGGCCGACGCGGTCGACGCGGCCTGCCGAAACCGTTCGGCCAGCCAGACGCAAGTCGACCGATCGGGCAGCCCGGCGACCTCTCATGACCAATCTGCCCGCCGAGAGGATTTGACATGGCTCCCTTCCTGAGCCTGGTGCGAAGGCACCAGCTGACCGCCTTCTTTTCGCTGACGCTTGGCCTGACCTGGCTGGCGTTCATCCCGTTCTGGCTGTCGAATGGCGACAGCATTCCCTGGTTTACCTTCGGCCCGATGGTCTCCGGCTTCGTGGTCGCGGCGCTTTCCGGCGGCTGGGGTTCGGTCAAGGCCATTCTCGCCTCGATGGTCAAGTGGCGGGTGCATCCAGTGTGGTATCTAGTGGCGTTCGGCCTGCCGTTTGCAACGCAGCTGGCCTCGATCCTGATCAATCCGCTGTTTGGCACTGCTGCGCCCGCCTGGAGCAACATTCCCGCGATGAGCGAGATGCTGCCGATCATTGCGCTCTATGCCGTCTTCAGCGGTCCGCTTGGCGAAGAGCCCGGCTGGCGCGGTTTTGCGGTGCCTCGGCTGCTGGCTGGTCATTCGGCGCTGACAGGCAGCCTGATCCTCGGCGTGATCTGGGCCGTCTGGCACTTCCCGCTCGGTCTGGTCGGCGACCTCAGCGTCCATGGCACCATCAATGTGCTGCTCGCAGGCGTGGTGTTCACCTGGCTCTACCAGAACACCGGCAGCGTGCTGCTCGCCTTCATTATGCATGTCACGCATCAGAACAGCGTGCGCTTCCTCGGCAAGGTGTTCGTCGACGGCGACTATGTGCAGCAGCAGTGGATCGGTGTCGCGATCTGGGCGGTGATCGCGGTTGCCATCATTGCCTACTACGGCAGCGAAAGTTTTGTCCGCCGGTCGGGAGCGCGGTCTGCCGTCGCCAGCACTGCCTGAGCAAATTGCGATGATCGCGGCGCCTACTCCGGGGGGCGCCGCGCCTTTTCGTTGGCGGTTCCAACATGCGAGGTCTTGACCCAGCCTGCCAGCCATAGGCCAATACCGGCATGGCTTTCAGGGAGCGGGCCTTTTGATGCCGGTCTCGACCACCGATCAGGTTTTTCAATTAGGCGGCTTCACGCTTGATCTGGGCAAAGGCACGCTCAGCCGGGCCGATCAGCCGGCCTTCCTGCGGCCGAAGGCTTACGCATTGTTGACGCACCTCGCCCGCCATACCGGCCGCGTGGTGCCAAAATCGGAACTGATGGACACGGTCTGGCCGGGCGTTTTCGTCACCGAGGATTCGCTGACGCAGTCGATCCGCGAAATCCGCAAGGTGCTTGGCGAGGACATGGTGCGAACAGTGTCGAAGCGCGGCTACATGCTGGTGCCCGAGACAGAGGCGATGCCTGAGCCGGGCGCGCAGCCGATCGTGGCGGTGCTCAGGTTCCGCAACGACAGCGCCGATCCCACCGATGAGGCGATCGTCGACGGGTTCGCCGAAGACATCATCAACGGCCTCGCCCGCTTCGGCACCGTGACGGTGCTGGCGCGCAATTCGAGCTTCTCGTTTGCCTCCCATTCGCCGGCGCAATGGCCGGCCATCCGCTCGCGCATCGGCGCCGACTATCTCGTCGAAGGTTCGGTGCGGCGGCAGGCGGACCGCATCGTCGCCGCGGTCAACCTCGTCGATGCCGCCAACGCGACGCAGCTCTGGGGCGATCGCTACCAGGCAGAGGATGCCGGGCTGTTCGCCATCCAGCAGGACATTGTCGAGGAGATCGTCGGCCGGCTGGTGGTGCGGGTCAACAATGCTGGACTGCAGCGCGCCTCGCGGCGGCCGTTGACCAGCCTTGCCGCCTATGAGCTGGTGCTGCGCGGCGTTGCCTTGCTGCGCGATCCGGCGCAGAGCGACCTGACAGGGGCGGCAGCGCTGTTCGAAGCCGCGATTGCCAAGGACCCCGCTTATGGCCTCGCCTACACCTATCTGGCGCTGACATATGTGCTGAACAGCGAATTCGGGCGCACCAGCGAGGCCGTGCTGGCGAAAGCCCGCGAGCTTGCCGAAAGAGGCATAGCCCTGTCGCCCGACCAGGCGACCGCCCAACGCATCCAGTCGCTGGTGCGGCTCAACATGCGCGACCATGAGGCGGCCGAGCATCATTTGCGAATCGCGCTGAAGCTCAATCCGAACGACGCCGACTGCATCGAACAGATGGGCTATCTCCTGGTCATGCGCGGCCGGCCGGTCGACGCCCTCGCCTGGCTGGCGCGCGCCATCCGCATCAACCCGCTGCACCCGCACTGGTACCAATACGATCGCTCGCTAGCGCTCTACATGCTGGGCGAATACCGGCCGGCCGCCGAGGCGCTGGAACTGGCGACCCGGCCAACGCCGTGGATCAGGACCCGGCTTGCGGCATGCTATGCGCAGCTCGGCAACATGGAAGCGGCAAGACGTCATGCCGGGCTGATCAATGCCGACGGCGCCGATTTCTCAGCCGTCGACTATGCCAGGACAGGCCTTCCGTTCGAAAATGCCGCCGATGTGGAGCATCTTGCCAATGGCGTGTTGCTGGCACTTGGAGAGAAGACATAGCGCCATCCTGCGGCGGTCTCACACCCACGCGTGATCGGCAAGCACTTCATCGATCACATGGCGGGATTTTTCAACTTCGACCGGATCGATGTCGATATGTCCGGCGAGCGTTATCAGCGCTTTCCATAGCGTCCAGCCGCGACCGCGCGCCCACATCGCCGCATCGGCGGGAAGGCCGGCGCGAAATACCTGCCGGCTGTCGCCTTCGAACAGCGTCCACGCAATCGCCAGGTCGCAGGCGGGGTCGCCGACGCCCGACGTGCCGAAGTCGATCACGGCGCTCAACCGGCCTTTGCTGACCAAAAGGTTTCCCCAACTGACATCACCGTGGAACCAGACCGGCGCACCATGCCATGTCGAGGCAAGTGCGGCCTCCCACACCGCGCTGGCGGTGCCGGTATCGATCTTGCCGTCGAGGGCGGCGATTGCCTTGCGGGTTTCACTGTCATAGACGCTCAGCGGTCCGCCACGAAAGAAATTGTGCTGCCCTGGCGCCGGCCCGCCGGTGGCATCGATCCGTTGCAAGGCAACCAGGAATTCGGCCAAATCGGTCGCAAATTGCGACAGGCTGGCAATGCGCTCGCGCTTTGCCGTCTCGCCTTCGATCCAGCCATAGACGGACCAATGCCAGGGATAGTTTTCGGCAGGAATACCCATCGCCAACGGCACCGGGACAGGCAGCGGCAGCAGCGGTGCCAGCCTTGGCAACCAGCGATGTTCTTTTTCGACTTGCAGGGCATAGGGTGCGGCACTTGGCAGCCGCACGGTCATGTCGTCGCCGAGATGGAAGGTTCGGTTGTCCCAGCCGCCGGCGGCAACGGGTTTGATTGCAAGGTCTTCCCACTGGGGAAATTGCGTGGCGACCAACCGGCTGACCAAGTCAGCGTCAATGTTCGGCGTGCTGTCCATGGACCTAGAGTGGAATTTGTTTGGGCATGATCTTTTCCGAAAACCGGTTCCCACTTTTCGGGATCATGCCTAGTGCGGAAACTCGAGCCCCATCTCGCGGTAGCGCTCGGGATCGTCGCCCCAGTTCTCGCGCACCTTGACGAACAAGAAGAGATGCACCTTCTGTTCGAGGATGCCGGCAATCTCCATGCGCGCGGCCTGCCCGATGGCGCGGATCGTCTCGCCCTTGTGGCCGAGCACGATCTTCTTCTGGCTGTCGCGCTCGACATAGATGGTCTGGTCGATGCGCACCGAGCCGTCCTTCTTCTCTTCCCATTTCTCGGTCTCGATATGCGAGGAATAGGGCAGCTCCTGGTGCAGCCTGAGATACAGCTTTTCGCGGGTGATCTCGGCGGCGAGCTGGCGCATCGGCAGGTCGGAGATCTGGTCTTCGGGATAATACCAGGGACCGGCCGGAAGCGCTTCGGCGAGATAGTCGAGCAGGTCCTTGCAGCCCGAGCCGGTCAGCGCCGAGACCATGAAGGTGCGCTTGAACGGCACTTTCTCATTCGCTGCGGCGGCCAGGGCCAGCAGCGCCTCGTGCTTGACCCGGTCGACCTTGTTGAGGATCAGCACCATCGGCTGGCGCACATCCTTGAGCCGTTCGAGGATGGCGTCGGCATCGCCGCGGATGCCGCGCTCGGCATCGATCAAAAGCAGCACGATATCGGCGTCCTTGGCACCGCCCCAGGCGGTCGTCACCATCGCCGTGTCCAGCCGGCGCTTCGGCTTGAAGATGCCCGGCGTGTCGACGAAGACGATCTGCGCATTGTCATGCGTGGCTATACCCCGCACGATGGCGCGGGTGGTCTGGACCTTGTGCGTGACGATCGACACCTTGGCGCCGACCAGCTGATTGACCAGCGTCGATTTGCCGGCATTGGGCGCGCCGATCAGCGCGACGAAGCCGGAATGCGTGGCAGCGGCGGGCGTCGCCGGAGCCGTGTCTTCGGTGGTGGCGGTCATGCCGCGCTCCCTTGATTGAGCCAGACGCCCTCACGCAGCAGAAGTGCCGCGGCGGCGGCCTGTTCGGCCTCGCGTTTGGAACGGCCGCTGCCGGTCGCCGGAGGAAAGGCGCCGACCTTGACGCTGACGGTGAACAGCGGATCGTGGTCGGGTCCCTCGCGGCCGTCGATGGTGTAGGCCGGCACCGCGGTTGCCGCCTGGTGCGCCCATTCCTGCAGCTCGGTCTTGGCATCGCGGCGGGCTGCACCCGTGGCCTGCGAGCGCGGCTGCCAGTATTTGTGGATGAAGGCGCGCGCCGCCTCCAGCCCGCCGTCGAGATAGAGCACGGCGATCAGCGATTCCAGCGCGTCGGCACGCATATTGACGCGCTTGCGCCCGTCGAGGCCGCGCACGTCCGAGCCGGCGCGGATCAGGTCCGGCAGGCCGATATCCTCGGCGATCTCCGCCAGAGCCTCGGCATTGACCAACGCGTTGAGCCGCAGCGACAGTTCGCCCTCGGCGGCTTCAGGAAATGCCGCCAAAAGCATATCGGCAACGACAAGGCCCAGAACACGATCGCCGAGGAATTCGAAACGCTCATAGTCGATGCCGGCATGGCTTGAGCGGGCGCTGGCATGGGTCAGCGCGCGCTGCAGGCGCTGGCGGTCGGCAAAGGCGTGGCCGGTGCGCTGCATGAGCGCTTCGGCGAGCGCATCGGCAGTCAGGCGTTTTGTCGCTGCCATCACCCTAATTGACGAAATGGAACAGGCGCGACACGCGCACGAGCGACGGCCATTTCCAGATTTCGAGTGGGCTCGCCTTGCCGGCGATCGAGAAGAAAACCAGATTGGCGCGGCCGACCAGGTTCTCGGCCGGCACGTAACCGACGGTGAAGCGGCTGTCCGAGGAATTGTCGCGGTTATCGCCCATCATGAAATAGTGGCCGGCCGGCACGTCGAATTCGCGGGTGTTGTCACCGATCGAGGTCGGCGCGATGTCCAGCGTGTCGTAGCTGACACCGTTGGGCAGCGTTTCCCGGTACACATCGATCGGATGATCCTCTTCGGTGATGTCTGGATTGTCGATCTGGCCGGTTTTCACGCGCGGCACGCCGGCGCCGTTGATAAAGAGCTGGCCGTCCTTGACCTGGATCTTGTCGCCAGGCAGGCCGACGACGCGCTTGATGTAGTCGACAGACGGATCCGGCGGGAATTTGAACACCACCACGTCGCCGCGCTTCGGCTCAGAGCCCCAGATGCGGCCCGAAAACAGATCCGGCCCGAACGGCAGCGAATAGCGGGAGAAGCCATAGGACCATTTGGTAACGAACAGGTAGTCGCCCTCGAGCAAGGTCGGCCGCATCGACCCGGACGGGATCGAGAACGGCTGGAACAGCAGCGTGCGGATGACCAGCGCAAGCAGCAGCGCCTGGACGATGACGCTGACGGTTTCGCCAAGTCCGCCGGTTTTCTTCTCAGTTTTTTCAGCCACGCTCATGTCGTCCTCGATTGTGCGTTGGTTGGTATAGAGTCTCGGCGCGCGCTGGGCAACGTCATGTCGGCGTTAGATATAATCGCCGGTCGTCAGATCCAATCAATGTGGCGCTTGTTCGACGGGCAACGCCTCGATGATCACAAAGGCTTGAGCGAGCGGAAAATCATCGGTGATCGTCAGGTGGATCGCCGCGCGGTGTCCTTTCGGCAGGATTTTGTCCAGCCGCACCGCCGCACCACCCGTCAGCGCCATGGTCGGCTTGCCGCCGGCCAGGTTGACGACACCCATGTCGCGCCAGAACACGCCTTGCGCCAAACCGGTGCCAAGTGCCTTGGCGCAGGCCTCCTTGGCGGCGAAGCGTTTGGCGTAGGAGGCCACGCGTGCCCTGCGGTTTTCGGAGCGGGCCTGTTCGACCTCGGTGTAGATGCGCTGGATGAAGCGCTGGCCATGGCGCTCCAGCGACTTTTCGATGCGCCTGATATCGATCAGATCGCTGCCGATGCCGATGATCATTCCGCGGGAACTTCCCGTCCGCCGTGGCCAGCCTTCTGCGCCCGTTCTGCGATGCGTTTCCTGCGTTGTTCGCGAAAGGCGGTCATGCCCCAGCGGGTGATGCCGTAGAAAATGAGCCCGAAGATCAGTCCGAGCGGCACTGCGCCGATCAGCATCGGCTCCAGTATCGGGTGCCACAGCTTCGCAAACGACAGCGTATGCAGCATTTCGCCGAGATGCGCGGGCGGTCCGTTTTTGGGCAGCCGCTCGTGCAGGATCAGCTTGCCGGTCTCCCAGGACGCGCCCCAGAGCAGCGGAAAGGTCAGCGGATTGCCGAAGAATACGGCGCCGAGGGCTGCCGCCACGAGATTGCCGGCGATAATCCAGCAGAGCACGAATGCGATGGCAAAGTGGAACCCCACCGGAAAGAACGAGGCGAACACACCAGCCGCGACACCGGCCGCTACGGCGTGCGGCGTGGCCTTCAGCCGCAGGATGCGCTTGGAAAAATACTGCAGCGAGCGCGAAAACGAGCGGCGCGGCCACAGATAGGTACGCACCCGCTCGAAAAGACCATCAGGCTTGCGGCGTCGAAAAAGCACTCTGTTCCCGTTCCCGGTTTACCAACACCACCATGCCCAGCCATTCCGGGCCAGGCGCTACAGCAGCCATATCTTGCGCTTTGCGGTCACCAGAAGGCAACAACGACTTTGATATAGCGACGCGCCGACCCAAGAACAACCGGCGGCCGATGGCGCGCCAGCGCTGCCGCCGCCTTCCGATGCCGGGCGCTACCGTCTCCAACGCAACGCAATCGCGGCGGATTTGAGGTGGGCATCACCCTTGCCAAGTGCGCCTGGAACCTTCACCTCTTGCCGGGCTGGTATTCGCTGACCTCGACAAGGTTGCCGTCGGGGTCGCGAAAATAGACCGACATCATCGGGCCTCGCGCACCGGTGCGTTCGACCGGACCGACTTCCACGGCGACGCCATTGGCCGCCAGGCTGGCGCAAATCTCGGCGAGCGGCCGGGCGGCGACGAGGCAGAAATCCCCGGAGCCGGGCGTCGGCGCCTTCGCCTTTGGCTCGAATGTGCGCGTCGCCTCATGCAAATTGATCTTCTGAGTTCCAAACAGCAGCGCTGTCGGCCTGTTCGGCTCGTCGAGGCGATTGAAGCCGAGAACGCGCTGATAGAAGGTACAGCTGTCGTCGACGGAGCGAACCGTCAGCACGAAATGATCAATGCCGGCGATCATGTTGTTCAGATGTTGCGGCTGCCCGGCTTGATCGCCGGTATGGCGGCGAGCTCGGGCGGCAGCCTGTCGGCCGGATAGGCCGGAACCTCATATTCGGCAAGCGCGATCAGCGGCACGCCGACATTGGTCTTGCCGGCCGAGCGATCGATGATGCAGGCGGCGGCAACGACCTCGGCGCCGAGCTCGCGCAGGCATTCGATGGTCTCGCGGATCGACAGGCCGGTGGTGACGATGTCCTCGACGATGACGACGCGTGAACCCCTGGCGATCTCGAAGCGGCGGAGCCTGAACTCGCCCCCTTCCCGCTCGACCCAAATCGCCGGCACGCCAAGGTGACGCGAGGTCTCGTAGGCCGGGATCAACCCGCCGATCGCCGGACCGACGACATAGTCGATCTTGCCTGTTACAGCGGCGCGGATCTTTGCGGCCAGCGCCTTGCACAGGCGCTCGGTCTTGTCGGCATGCATGAACACCCGCGCCTTCTGCAGGAAGACCGGGCTGCGCAGACCCGACGTCAGGATGAAATGTCCCTCGAGGACGGCGCCGGCCTCGCGGAAAATACCCAGCACTTCGTCGGTGTTCATCTTGCCTTGTCCCCCAGGCCCGTTAGTCTTGTTTGACCATGATCTTTTCCGAAAACCGGTTCCCACTTTTCGGGATCATGGTCTAGCCATTCACGCGCCGCGCATCGCTGACGCTGGAATTGTCCTTGAGCTGCGACAGCAACCGGTTCAGGTGCTTCAGATCCCAGACTTCGAGATCGATCAGCATTTCGGTGAAATCGGGTGCGGTGCGCACCATCGACAATGTATGGATGTTGGCGTCGTTGGAGGCAACGACCTGAGCGATGTCGGCCAGCGAGCCCGGCGCATTGATGGCGGTGACCGAGACACGCGCCGGAAACCGCTCCTTGGTGCGCTCGTCAATGTCCCAGCGCACGTCGATCCAGCGCTCGGGCTGGTCGTCAAAGGCCTGCAGGGCCGGCGACTGGATCGGATAGATGGTGATGCCGGTTCCCGGCTGCACGATGCCGACGATACGGTCGCCGGGCACGGCACCTTCCGGCGCGAAGCGCACCGGCAGGTCGCCGCGCACGCCGCGGATCGGCACGGCGCCGTCCTTCGGCTGGTCCTTGTCCTTGCGCGCGGCACGGCCCGGAATCTGGAACAGCATGCCGGCGGCGTTGCGGATCTTCGACCAGCCTTCCTCGCGCTGCTTGGGCGCTGCCACCGTGACGCGCTCGTCCTTATAGTCGGGAAACACCGCCTTCATGACGTCGGTGGAGGCAAGCTCGCCGCGGCCGACCGAGGCCAACACGTCCTCGATGTCCTTGCGCGCCAGCCGGTGTAGCACCGGCTTCAGGTTTTCCTTGGCGAAGGTCTTGCCGGCCCGTTCGAAAGCCCGCTCCAGAATGCGGGCGCCGAGGCCGGAATACTGCTTGCGGATGGCATTCTTGGTGGCGCGGCGGATGGCCGAGCGCGCCTTGCCGGTGACGACGATCGATTCCCACGCAGCCGGAGGCACCTGCGCCTTGGAGCGGATGATCTCGACCTCGTCGCCGTTCTTCAGCTCCGTCATCAGCGGCATGATGCGGCCATTGACCTTGGCGCCGACGCAGGTGTCGCCGACATCGGTGTGCACGGCATAGGCGAAGTCGATGGGCGTCGCGCCGCGCGGCAGCGCGATCAGCAGGCCCTTGGGCGTGAAGCAGAACACCTGGTCCTGGAATAGCTCCAGCTTCGTGTTTTCGAGGAATTCCTCGGGATTGTCGCCTTCGGCAAGCTGCTCGATGGTGCGCCGCAGCCAGGCATAGGCGTTGGTCTCCTTCGAGATCGCATGGGCAGCACCATTCGTCTTGCCGCCGGTGTCCTTGTAGATCGAATGCGCGGCAACGCCGTATTCGGCGATCTTGTTCATCTGATGGGTGCGGATCTGCAACTCGACGCGCTGGCGCGACGGGCCGACGATGGTGGTGTGGATCGAGCGGTAATCGTTCTGCTTCGGCGTCGAGATGTAGTCCTTGAAGCGTCCCGGCACCATCGACCATGTGGTGTGGATGGCGCCGAGCGCGCGGTAGCAATCCTCCATGGACTCGACAACGACACGGAAGCCGAAAATGTCGGACAGCTGCTCGAAGGATAGCGCCTTGGCCTCCATCTTGCGGAACACTGACCACGGCTTCTTCTGGCGGCTCTTCACGCTGGCCTTGATCGCATGCTTTTCGAACAGCGTGGACAGCGCCTTTTCGATCTCGGACAGCACGTCCTTGTTGCGCTCGAAGATTTCGGCGAGCCGGGCGGTGACGGCGCGATAGGCTTCCGGATTGATGAAGCGGAAGGCGATCTCTTCCAGTTCCTCGCGCATGCCTTGCATGCCCATGCGCCCAGCCAGCGGCGCATAGATCTCCATCGTCTCCTCGGCGATGCGCAGGCGCTTGGCCTCCGGCACATGGTCGAGGGTGCGCATATTGTGCAGGCGGTCGGCGAGCTTGACCAGAAGCACGCGGACGTCTTCGGAGATCGCCAGCAAGAGCTTGCGCAGATTTTCCGCCTGCTCGGCCTTCTTGGAGACGAGATCGAGCTTCTTCAGCTTGGTCAGGCCCTCGACCAGCTTGCCCATTTCCGGGCCGAACAATTCGTCGATCTCGGCCCTCGTCGCCGTGGTGTCCTCGATGGTATCGTGCAGCAGGGCAACGGCGATCGTCGCCTCGTCCATGTGCATTTCGGTGAGGATGGCGGCAACTTCGAGCGGATGCGAGAAATAGGGGTCGCCGGAGGCGCGCTTCTGGTGGCCATGCTTCTGCATGGCGTAAACATAGGCCTTGTTGAGCAGCGCCTCGTTGACGTCAGGCTTGTAGCGCTGGACGCGCTCGACAAGCTCATACTGACGCATCATGGGCTGGTTCTCACAGGGCTGAAATGGAACATGCGCCGCACTTGTGTACGGCGCATGTCATAGATAGCCACGAAACGGACGATACGGAAGTGCCGGAGATTGTTCCAGCGACCCCAGATCGAAAGCTCTTAGTAGTCGTCGCTCTTTTCCGGCGGAACCAGGCCTTCGATGCCGGCCAGCAGGTCTTCTTCGGTCATGCGGTCGAAGGTGACGTTGTCCTCGGCGTCGTCGGCATCGGTTGCCGCAACGGCGCCGCCGGTCTGGTCGGCGATCGCCTCGCCATCGGCTTCCGGCTCGTCGACCTCGACATGCTTCTGCAGCGAGTGGATCAGGTCTTCCTTGAGGTCGTCGGGCGACAGTGTCTCATCGGCGATCTCGCGCAGCGCCACGACCGGGTTCTTGTCGTTGTCACGCGGCACGGTGATCGGCGCGCCCTGGCTGATCTGACGGGCGCGGTGGCCGGCCAGAAGCACCAGTTCGAAGCGGTTGTCGACCTTGTCGATGCAATCTTCAACGGTTACGCGGGCCATGGATTGCCCCTTTCATGCGATGGATTTGATGGAAAACAGGCGCGGTCCTTAACCTGAACGCCGCCAAAATACAAGCTTCATGGCAAGGATGGCAGGATGCCGGCCCTGGGGGCGGGTCAATGCCGGCTCCGCCGCCGGGCCAAGAGCTCGCCGGCAGTGCGGCCGCCTGCGACGATACGGCGTCGATCACAATTGCTTGCAGAGCGGCAACACACCTTGGATTGCCGTAAAACTGGCGCTATCTCGGATGAAGAAAGCTCAGCCGGTTCATTAAAAGCCGAGCGATAGTCACTCACGCATTTTCGTTTAGACGGCCGCATATTGCGAAAAGGGATATTTTCCATGTTCGACCCCCGTGAAAAAATCGCTCTTTTCATCGACGGCGCCAATCTTTACGCGACCTCGCGCGCGCTCGGCTTCGACATCGACTACCGCAAGCTGCTGTCGAGCTTCCAGAAGCGCGGTTATCTGCTGCGCGCCTACTACTACACCGCGCTGGTCGAGGATCAGGAATACTCCTCGATCCGGCCGTTGATCGACTGGCTCGACTATAACGGCTTCAAGGTGGTGACCAAGCCGGCCAAGGAATTCACCGACTCGACCGGCCGCCGCAAGATCAAGGGCAATATGGACATCGAGCTGACCGTCGATGCGCTGGAGCTTGCCGATGTCGTCGACCACTACGTCATCTTCTCTGGCGACGGCGATTTTCGCACCCTGGTCGAGGCGCTGCAGCGGCGCGGCCGCAAGGTCTCGGTGGTCTCGACCATGGCCTCGCAGCCGCCGATGATCTCCGACGATCTGCGCCGCCAGGCCGACCATTTCATCGACCTGATGACGCTGAAGAACGAAGTCGGCCGCGATCCGT
Organism: Mesorhizobium sp. P2_E10; assembly: GCF_056404235.1. NCBI lineage: Bacteria > Pseudomonadati > Pseudomonadota > Alphaproteobacteria > Hyphomicrobiales > Phyllobacteriaceae > Mesorhizobium > Mesorhizobium sp. P2_E10. Next base: position 591,581 of record NZ_JBFUEK010000003.1, on the reverse strand, counting down.
CCGAACGGCCGGTGCGCCGGCCCGAGCCGGCCGAGGTCGAAGAGGACGACTACTGACGGCGGCGGCGTTGATCGCCCCCTCCTCCTCCGAACCCGGCCGCGACTGCCCGCTCTGCCCGCGGCTGCATGATTTTATCGCCGAGTGGCGGCAGCGCGAACCGTTCTGGTTCAATGCACCGGTGCCGACCTTCCTGCCGCCACAGGGCGAGGACGCCGTGCGGCTGCTGATCGTCGGCTTGGCTCCCGGCCTGCGCGGCGCGAATCGCACAGGACGCCCGTTCACCGGCGACTATGCCGGCGACCTGCTCTACTCCACATTGATCGCACACGGTTTTGCGCGCGGCGAGTTCAAGGCGCGGCCGGACGATGGCCTGCAACTTGTCGGCACGGCGATCACCAATGCGGTGCGCTGCGTGCCGCCGGAGAACAAGCCGGTGGGCGCCGAGATTACCACCTGCCGGACGTTCCTGGTGCCAACGATCGCCCGCTTTCCAAATCTGCGCGCCGTGTTGGCGCTGGGCTCGATCGCCCACCAGTCGACCGTCAGGGCACTGGGTGGGCGCGTCGCCGCCTACCCGTTCAAGCATGGCGGACAGCTGCAAGCCGGCGCCATCACGCTGTTTTCCAGCTATCACTGCTCGCGCTACAACACCAACACCGGCGTGCTGACGGAAGCGATGTTCGCTAGTGTCTTCAGCGAGATAGCAGCGTTCCTGCGGAAATAAAGCCGCCCGCTCAGAACCCCTCCAGCACGATCTTGCCCTTGGCCTTGCCGGTCTCGATCAGCGCATGGGCGCGCTTCAGATTGGCGGCATTGATAGGACCAAACGTCTCGCCCAAGGTGGTGCGAATGGTGCCGGCGTCGACAAGCCGGGCCAGTTCGTTCAGATGCTCACCCTGCGCGGCCATGTCCTGCGTCTCGTACAGCGAGCGGGTGAACATCAGTTCCCAATGGACCGAAACGCTCTTGCGCTTGAACGGATTGATGTCGAGCGTCTGGGGGTCGTCGATCAAGCCGAAACGGCCCTGCGGTGCGATCAATTCGACGATCGCGGCCAAATGTTTGTCGGTGTTGGTTGTCGAGAACACAAAGGCCGGTGCGCCGATGCCGAGGGCAGCGATTTCTGCAGCCAGCGGCTTGGAATGGTCGATGACATGATGGGCGCCAAGCCCGAGCACCCAGTCGTGCGTTTCGGGCCTCGATGCGGTGGCGATCACCGTCACGTCGGTCAGCTGGCGCGCAAGCTGGACCGCGATCGAGCCGACGCCGCCGGCGCCGCCGATGATCAGGATGGCGTTTGCGGCGCCGATGACAGGCTTCTTCACGTCAAGGCGGTCGAACAGCGCCTCGAAGGCGGTGATCGCCGTCAGCGGAAGCGCCGCCGCCTCAGCATAGTGGAGCGAGCTCGGTTTGCGGCCGACAAGGCGCTCATCGACAAGGTGGAACTCGGCATTGGTGCCTTGCAACGCCAGCGCACCGGAATAGAAGACATCATCTCCTGTTTTGAACAGGCTGGCGTCCGGACCCGTCGCGACCACCTGGCCCGCAGCGTCCCAACCAAGCACGCGCCAGCTTCCGGCTTCGGGTTTGGCGCTCCTGCGTATCTTGGTGTCGACCGGATTGACCGAGATCGCCTTCACCTCGACCAGCAATTGACGGCCCTTCGGCTCTGGCTTGGGCAGGTCGACATCGACAAGGGAGGCCTCATCGGTGATGGGGGCTGGGATCTGGTAGCCGACGGCGCGCATTTTGTTATCTCCGCAATTGCTGTTGGGCGTTGTCGGGGGGAGAGATGCGGCTTATGCTCGCAAAGCGCAAGAATGCACATATAAAGCACATAGTGTCGAAAAGGATACCGTCATGCCGCGCATCCGCCATGAGCGATTCGACTGCAGCCCCGGCTGCACCGTGGAGGGAACGCTTCGCTATATCGACGGGAAGTGGAAAGGCGTCGTGCTTTTCCATCTGCTCGCGGGCACGATGCGGTTCAACGAAATTCGCCGGCGGATCCCGAACTGCACACAGCGCATGCTGACAAACCAGCTTCGCGAATTGGAGACGGATGGGCTCATCGCCCGCAAGGTCTATGCACAGGTGCCGCCGAAGGTGGAATACAGCCTGACGCCGCGTGGCAGGAGCCTGGAGCCGGTGATCACCGCCCTGAAAGTCTGGGGCGACGCGAATGTGACGCTGGCGCCGGAGGTTTCTCAAGCCGCCTGACTTCAGGCGCGCCGTCTCATACCGGCAACAGCGCGTCCGGCTTCACATCTGATATCGACGCATAGGTGTGCGTTTCCCTGACACCCGGCAACGGCAGGATCACGCGCTTGAGGAAATCCTGATAGGCGGCCATTTCCGAAATGCGCGCCTTGACCAGATAGTCGAAGCCGCCGACGACCATATGGCATTCCAGCACTTCAGGGGCTTTGGCCACCGCCTCGGCGAAACGGTCGAACACATGCGGCGCCGCCTGGTCGAGCCTGACTTCGATGAAACGAGTGTGCCGCGGCCGATCTTTTGCGGATTGAGCACAGCTCTGACCGCAGTGATGAACCCGTCGCGGAAAAGGCGCTTCACCCGCTGGCTGGTGCCGGTCGGCGACAGGCCGACACGGGCTGCGAGATCGAGCGTGGTGCGACGCCCGTCCTCCTGCAGCAACCGCAGCAAGCTGCGGTCGATGGCATCGAGCTGATCGGATTCATGATTCACGTTCGGGTTGCCTTATTTGTGTGAATTGCACTTTCATATCGCGAAAACAGCATATTTTGTCGCACCATTTTCAACAATAGGCTGCGCTTCCAACGAAAGCCGTCCGGAGAGAAAACCTCCGTTGGCAGGATCGAGCGGGATGAGCATGCGCGCGACAGAGAACCGAAAGCCGGCAATCCTTGCCGGCATGGCCATGATCGGCATCTACGCCGTACAGTTCGTCGCAGCCCGCTTCAGCCTGCGGGAGCATCTGACGGCGACGGATCTCGCGACCTTGCGCTTTGTCGGGGCCGGCATGGTCATGCTGCCGGTGGTCTGGCGCATTGGCCTGGCTGATACCAAGGCGTTGGGCTGGCGGCGCGCGCTGACGCTGGCGGCACTGGCAGGGCTGCCCTACCCGATCATCATCAACTGGGGCCTGACCTATGCGCCTGCCGCGCATGGCGCAGCACTCTGCCCGGCCTCGATCGTTTTCTTCTCATTCGTGCTGTCGCACATCGCCACGACGGACAGCGCCTCACGCCAGCGAACCATCGGCGTCGCTGCCATCATTGCCGGGCTGATCCTGTTCATTGCGCCGGTGCGCACAGACAGCGGCATGAAGGGTGTCCTCGTCGGCGATCTTCTGTTCATCGGATCAGGCCTGATGTTTGCCGCCTATGCCGTTCTTGTGCGGCGCTGGCGTGTCGATCCGGTCACGGCGACCGCAACGGTCGTGCTCCTGTCATGCGTGCCGCTGCCGCTGCTCTATCTCTTTGCCCCGAGCGGTCTTCGCGTCGCGGCAGTGACCGAGATCGCCAGCCAGATCGTCATTCAGGGTTTTTTGGCCGGTGCGGCCGCCATGTTCCTCTACACCTATGTCGTCCGACGGCTGGGGTCGCAGACGGCATCGCTGTTCATGCCATGCGTGCCGATCGCAACGGTCCTGATCGCCATGACGGTGCTCGGTGAAACGCCGACCGGCACCCAGTTCGCCGCCATCCTGATCATGGCTGCGGGGATGGCCTTTTCGGCTGTCGCCAGACCTGCGGCCAAAGCTGTCTGATTCAGGGCTAAGGCAGGGTTTGTGCGGGAGCCGATTCAGGCGCTGCAAACAGCGCAGCCAGCTTCTCCTGCCCGCCCTGAAGAACATTCAGGTCGACATCGCCGCTGATGCCATCGACGCGGCCCCGGTTGTGATATTGCCAGTAGATCCAGTCATCCTGACTTGGCCGCGCTAGCAGCGAACGCAGCCAGTGTGGCCGGGCGACGATCTGCCCGGCATAGGTTTCGGCAGCCTCATCGGTCAGGTAGATGATTGCCGTCTTGCCGAATGCCGCCTCGACAGGACCGAGGAATGCCTCGAGTTCAGCATTCAATTGATCAGGGGATGGCCGCTGCGGGCAATTGCCGCCGAATTCGATGTCGACGACCGGCGGCAGCAGCGGCTGATCACGCGGCACCACCGCGATGAAATTTTTCGCCTGGTCGGCGCCCGGCCGGCAGAAGGTAAAGAAATGATAGGCGCCAACCGCAAGGCCGGCCGCGCGAGCCTCGCGCAGATTGGTGGCGAAAGCATCGTCGACATGGTCGCCGCCTTCGGTCGCCTTGATGACGGCGAAGGCGACATCGTCGGCGGCAACGCGCTGCCAGTCGATCTGGCCCTGATGGTGGGAAACGTCGATGCCCCTGACCGGATAAGAGTCGCGATCCGGTGAGAATGTCTTGAAATAGAAAAAGCCGCTTGCCGCTACGATGCCCGCAACGACCAGACTGGCCGCGCTCCAGAGGATGATCCGGTTCTTCAAGCTTTCTCCGCACGTTGCCGCTGCAGCAGTTCGAACCTTGAAAGCTGAATGTCTGGCTTTTCTGGGGCTGAGGTTCTTAGCCTCGTTCCTTCATAAGCCGGCCCTTCTCGCGCGACCAGTCGCGCTGTTTTTCGGTCTCGCGCTTGTCGTGCAGTTTCTTGCCGCGGCCTACGGCGAGCAGGAGCTTGGCGCGGCCCTGGTCGTTGAAATAGATTTTCAGCGGCACCAGCGTCATGCCTTCGCGCTCGATGCTTTGCGACAGCTTTGCCATCTCGCGTTTGTTGAGCAGCAGCTTGCGCCGCCGCCTGGGCTCGTGGTTGAAGCGGTTGGCCTGCAGATATTCCGGCAGATAGGAATTGATCAGCCAGATCTCGCCGCCCTCGACCGAGGCGTAGCTGTCCTGGATGTTGGCCTGGCCCTGACGCAGCGACTTGACCTCGGTGCCGGTCAGCACCAGGCCGGCCTCGACCGTGTCGAGCACCTCATAGGAAAACCGCGCCTTGCGGTTTTCCGCAACGGTTTTGTTGTTGGGATCGGCTTTTCTGACTTGATTCATGATGTGGAGAGGTGGCGCCTCATCCTCAATTTATCAAGCCGGCGTGCTTCATGGCCGCATCGATCCTGTCGGCGGTCGACTGCTCGACCGTCATCAGCGGCGAACGCAGTACGTTCTCGACCTTGCCCAGCTTCGACAGCGCGTATTTGGCGCCGGAAACGCCGGGCTCGAGGAAGATCGCCTTGTGCAGCGGCAGCAACCGGTCCTGCAGTTCCAGCGCCTTGGCGCTGTCGCCGGACAGCGTCGCCTCCTGGAATTCGGCGCAGAGCCGCGGCGCGACGTTCGAGGTCACCGAAATGCAGCCGACGCCGCCATGGGCGTTGAAGCCGAGCGCCGAAGCATCCTCGCCCGAAAGCTGGATGAAATCCTTGCCACAAGTGGCGCGCTGCTCGGAAACCCGCTCGACCTTGCCGGTGGCATCCTTGACGCCGACGATGTTCTTGAAGTCGTGCGCCAACTGGCCCATCGTCTCCGGGCTCATGTCGATGACCGAGCGCGGCGGGATATTGTAGATGATGATCGGCAGGGTGGTCGCGCGAGCGACCGCGGCGAAATGCGCATAGAGGCCGCGCTGCGTCGGCTTGTTGTAGTACGGCGTGACGACGAGTACCGCGTCGGCACCGGCCTTTTCGGCGTATTGGACCAGACCAACCGCTTCTGCGGTGTTGTTGGAGCCAGCGCCCGCGACGACCGGAGCCCGGCCCTTGGCCACCTCGATGCACACCTTGACGACTTGGCGATGCTCGTCATGCGACAGCGTCGGCGACTCGCCCGTGGTGCCGACAGGAACCAGGCCCGTCGTGCCTTCGGCGAGTTGCCATTCGACAAACGCGCGAAAGGCTTTCTCGTCGAAACGCCCGCTCTTTTCGAACGGTGTCACGAGCGCAGTAAGCGAGCCTCTCAGCATGTCGTCCAACTCCTTGGGACTTCTCGGGTTTTGTCTTCTTGGGTTTGTCGTGCGCCTTCTAGCCGAAAGCGAAGCGGCGCACCATAGTCTCGACATTGTTGCGCGGCAAGCATTGCCATGGTGCCAGCACGCGCAATTCGACCGACCTCGCTAACCCTTTGTTTACGGGCTCTTCACGACCTAAGTCTAGGCTCTCAGGCACCTGGGCTTGCCATTTAAAGTGCCGCAACAGGGAAAGATCAGGATCATGCCGGCCAGTCGGCCACTCCGCTTCGTATTGGCTGGCGCCGTTGCCCTGCTGATGGTGGGGACGGCGGCAAACGAGAGCGTCGACGAGCAGACGACCTCATCGATCCCGATGCCTGGCCTGCAGGACGGAGCGCAGACTGATGCGCCCTCCGCCAATATCGTCGTGTTGAAAGGCGGTCTCGACGCGTTGGCGACCGGCGATATTGCCGCGTCACGCGCCTTGCGCGAAACATTGCCGGCCAATTCGCTGGACCGCCATATCCTGGCTTGGGCGATCGCGCTCTATGGCGGCGACCGTGTGCCGAGCAGCGAGATTGCGGATACCGCAAAGATGCTGCCGAACTGGCCGGGCACCATTGCCTTGCGCAAGAACAGCGAGCGCGCGCTCTACCGCGAAAGCCCTTCGCCACAGACGGTGGTGAAAGCCTTTGACGGAAGCCAGCCGCTGACCTTCGAAGGCGTGGTGATCCTGGCCCGCTCCTATGTGGCGCTTGGCAACACCAAGGCGGCGCTCTCGGTGCTGACGCCGTTCTGGCGCACCGAAAAGCTGGAAGCCAAAGACGAAGCGGCCTTCGTTGAGGAGTTTGGCGCCATCATCCCGGCTGCCGACCATCGTTTCCGCATGGAACGGATGTTTTATGCCGACCGGGAGAATTCGGCGCTGCGGGTCGCAGCACTTGCCGGCGCGCAACCGCTGGCCGATGCGTGGGCCGCCGCTTCGCGTGGCGACAAGAACGCGGCCAAGCTCTTGAAAGCAGTACCTGTAGCGCAGCGATCGGCCGGCTATTTCTTCGCGCAAGCCGAATGTCTGCGCAAGCAGCGGAAGTTTGCAGACGCCGCCGCGGTGGTGATGAAAGCGCCAACCGATCGCGACGCGCTGGTCGATCCCGATGCCTGGTGGGTCGAGCGCCGCGTGCTGTCGCGCGCACTGGTCGACCAGGGCGACTGGAAGACCGCCTACAAGATCGTTGCCGCACATGCCGCCGAAAGCCCCGCCAGTGCCGCCGAGGCCGAATTCCACGCCGGCTGGTATGCACTGCGAGGCCTCAACGATCCCGGCACCGCGTCCGGACATTTTGCCCGCATCGCCGATCTTGCGCAGGGGCCGATGTCGTTGTCGCGCGCCTATTACTGGCTTGGCCGCGCGGCGGAAGTCGGCGGCCCCGGCGATGCAAAGACCTATTTCACCAAGGCGGCCACCTATGGCACCACTTTCTACGGGCAGTTGGCGGCGGAACGGGTTGGTTTGCGCACGCTGAACATCGTCTATCCCGAGCCAAGCGCCGCAGACCGCCAAAGCTTTGACGGCCGCGAGGCTGTCAGCGCCATCAAGCGGCTGCAGGAGGCTGGCTACGACCGCTATGCCGATACGCTCTACCGCGACCTCGCCGGGCAATTGACCAGCCCCGGCGAACTCGCGCTGCTGGCCGTACTGGCGGAAAAGCAGGGCAATCATTTCATGGCGCTGAAGGTCGGCAAGATCGCCGGGGCGCGCGGTATCGATGTCGGCGCGCTGTCGCATCCGCTGGGCGTCATTCCCGATTCGGCCAATATTTCCGGCTCGGGCAAGGCGCTTGCCTATGCGATCGCCCGCCAGGAAAGCGAGTTCAACATCGGCGCCGTCTCCAGCGCCGGCGCGCGCGGGCTGCTGCAACTGATGCCGGGGACCGCCAAGCAATTGGCCAAGAAGGCCGGAATGACCTTCTCACCGGAACGGCTGACCAGCGATGCCGGCTACAACGCGACCTTGGGTGCCGCCTTCCTTGGCGAGCAGCTCGACCGCTTCAACGGCTCCTATGTGCTGACCTTCGCCGGCTACAATGCCGGTCCCAACCGCGCCAGCCAGTGGGTGGCGAAATATGGCGACCCGCGCGGCAAGGACATCGACGCGGTCGTCGACTGGATCGAGCGGATTCCCTACACGGAAACAAGAAGTTACGTGCAGCGCGTTATGGAGAATTACGAAGTCTACAAGATGCGTATTTCGGGGAAATACGACATTGTGGGCGACCTGGTGAACGGGCGGAGCTGAGGCGGCGCATTCTTTGTGATGGCGTTTGCACGACGTGATGGCGTTTGCACGACGCTCAACATTGTTCCGTTGAGTTCCTTCGCGCCCCCCTCTGGCCTGCCGGCCATCTCCCCACTTGGGGGGAGATCGGTTGTAGTCGCCGATTTCGCCAATCTCCAACTTCGCAGGAAGAGTGCAGCGCCCGAACCGCCAATCTCCCCCCATGTGGGGGAGATGTCCGGCAGGACAGAGGGGGGCTGTCCCTCCGACACTTCCAAGATTGTCAGATCACCATGTCCTCGATTTGACCATCCCAGCCCTCGCCTGTAGCAGTCGGAGACGATCCGCCAGCGAGTCCTTTTCTATGTCGAGCACTGAAGGCTTCTCCGATTTCTTCTACGTCGCTCCGGACGGCCTCCAGCTTCACGCGCGCGTCTATGGCGAAGCGAACTCCGGACATTGGCCGGTCGTCTGCCTGCCTGGCCTAACCCGCAACGCGCGCGACTTTCACGAACTGGCGCTGTACCTCTCGACGCGATCGGAAAACCCGCGAAAGATCGTCGCTTTCGATTATCGCGGCCGCGGCCAATCCGCCTACGACCCTGATATCAGCCATTACAATGTCGGCGTCGAAGCGGGCGATATCCTCGCCGGGCTGGCGGCGCTCAACATCGCGGAAGCGGCCTTCATCGGCACGTCGCGCGGCGGGCTGATCATCCATGTGCTCGGCGCGATGCAGCCGGCCGTGCTCAAGGCCATCGTTCTCAACGACATCGGCCCGGTGATCGAGGCGGATGGACTTGCTCATATCCGATCCTATCTCGATCCCGCGCCAAAGCCGAAAACCCGTCCTGAGGCGGTCAGCGCCCAGCGCGGCGCGCATGGTGGCGATTTTCCCGCGCTGACCGAGGCTGATTGGGAGCGGATGGTGTCGGCGCTTTACCGCGAGGCGGATCACGGGCTGATGCCGGATTTCGACCCGAGGCTGCTTGAGACATTGGCGAGCCTTGACCTCAGCAAGCCGTTGCCGGCTCTGTGGCCGCAGTTCGAGGCGCTGGCGGCCATACCAATGCTTGCCATACGTGGCGTCAATTCGAGACTGCTGTCTGCCGAAACACTGGAAGAGATGCGAAAGCGTCATCCCGAGATGGAAACAGTCACGGTCGAGGGTCAGGGCCATGCGCCTTTCCTCGAGACCGGCAGCCTGCCTGGCGCGATTGCCGCCTTCCTGGGCCGGGCCGAGCAACAAGCTCAGATGAAGTAAATCCCAGGACAAAATAAGTCCTGGGATCGCTATCCAAGTATAGGGCAGTTCGGCGGAACTATTTGGCCTTGGAGCTCTTCCCCGCCGCCTTCGCCGTGCCGGCTTCGCGCTTTTGCTTGGGTCCTGCCGAAACAGGCGTGGTCAGCGGAGACGAGAACACTGACATCTCTGCGCTGGCGGCCGGCCCTTCGCGGGGCGTCTCCAGCACGACGACGCAGCCGTCGAGATCGTTGGTGGCCAGATGCGCGTAACGCATGGTCATCGACAGCGTCTGATGGCCGAGCCACATCTGCACGCGCCTGATGTCGATGCCGCCCTGGACAAGGCGCGAGGCGCAAGTGTGACGCAATATATGCGGCACCACCTGATCGTCGGCGCCAAGGCCGACTTCGGCTTTCGCATCATTCCAGATGGCGCGGAACTGCGCCTGGCTGAGCTTGGTGAACGGGCCTTTGGGCCGGCGGCCTTCAGTGACCGGCAGTTTGATCACCTCTTTTACCCGTTCGGTCATCGGAATGGTGCGGCTGCGGCCGGATTTGGTGATCCAGAAGGAGACGCGATGTTCCTGGATGTCGTTCCAGATCAGCCCGAGCGCCTCGCCGAGGCGGCATCCTGAGTCGACCAGGAAGACAGAAAGCCGATAAGCATCCTCGCTGCGGCTCTTGATGGCGGCGAACAACCGCGCCTCTTCGTCCCTTTCGAGGAAACGAATCCGTCCCGCCCGCTCCTTCTGGCGGCGAAACTCGGGCAGGCTGTGGATATCCCCCATCTTATGAGCCTTGCGCAGCAGTTTGCTGAGGGCAGCCATCTTGCGATTGATGGTTGCGTTGCTGTTACCGCGCTGGCGCAAGGTACCGATAAGGTTATCGAGGGTGCTTTGGTCAAAGGCGCTGAAACGCTCGCCGAGGAGAATCTCGTCTATTTCGCCGATGAAAGAGCTGACATTGTATTTATGCCGCCCATCATCCCAAAGTATGTCCCGGTATGCTGAAAATAGCTCTCCGACCCTATGCGACTTTACTTCTCTGATCTTGTTGTAGCTGTATCTTATTTTCGAATTTTGAGAAGAAAACATCGAAAACTGATCGGAGGGTTCTCCCTCTTGAATCGCTTCGTTCGTCATTAATTGCCACACCCCCGAGTGGATAGATCAGACCTATCCGCTTGGAAGCGTCCTTTCAAGAGATTTGATCACGCAGTCGTGATTTCATCCGCCATCAGCGGATCCCACGAAATCAGCCCACGGACCTGTTCAGCTACCCGAACCCCCTTCTCCTTCTCACTGCCATGGCCAAGCCACGAAAACAAAACAGCCCGGGCGTTGATGCACCCGGGCTGAATTTCACCTGTAAGGAACCAGCCCTTAGAACGAGCGCTGGAAGCGGAGGATGCCGCCGACGCCGTCGACCTTGGTCGGACGGAAATCGCTCGAGGCGCGGTTGAAGTAGTCGACTTCGGCCGTGACCGTGAAGCCCGGGACCACATCGTAAGCAATGTTGGCAGCGAGACCGAAGCTCTTGCCGTCGTCATACGATGCCTGGACATTGAACGAGGTCTTCTCGTTGATGGTGTACGAACCACCACCCCAGATTGCCCAGCTGCCGTCCCACTGCTTGAAGAAGGTGTGGCCGCCGTTCGGATCGGTAGCGTCGGATTTGCTGCCATAGCCGCCCATGATGAACAGCGACAGGTTCTGCATCGGAGTCACGTCCAAACGAACCTTGCCAGCGACCGCTTCGTAGTTGCTGTCATAAGCGATGACGCCGGTGATGGCGCCCCAGCCCTGCGTGTACTTCACACCGCCGACGACATGCGGAACGTAGCTGTCGATGGAGTATACGCCTTCGCCTTCTTCCAGCGAAACCACCGCCGAGAAGCCGTTGCCGGCGTCGAAGTAGTACTGGATGACGTTGGTGTCGAAATCGCCGTAGGGGACGAGCGTATCGTCGATGACGTTGCCGGCGTAGCCGATGAACGTATTGAAGGCCGATTCGTCCTTACCGACGCGCAGACCACCGAGCTGGATCCAGGCGAAGTTCAGCGAGGGTGTCTTGTTGTGCGCCTGCCAATTGGCGCTCGGAACAGTCAACGGCCCAGCACCATCCGGATCGGCATAGTCGCCCGAGTTGTTGCCGAAGTTGAAGCGGGTCTCGGTGAAGGTCTTCAAGGTGCCGAGCTCAGTTTCCTGGCCGGTCCAGGTCTTCAGCGTGAAGCGGGCCTGCTTATAGTAGGTGTCGTTGCGGTCCGTCGGGCCGCCCAGAGTATCCGGGACGTTCTGCACGCCTTCGCGGTCACCCACGCCGATGTCGTAACGGACAAAGCCGCCGATGCGCAGGCAGGTTTCGGTGCCGGGGATGTAGAAGTAGCCCGAGCCGTAGACGTCGCAGATCTTGACGTATTCAGCGGGTTCCGGCTCGGCGACGACGACSGCGTCGGCGGCGCGCGCACCGGAAACTGCGATCAGGGCCGCAGCGGAGCCGAGAAGAAGGCTCTTGATGTTCATTTTCTGACCTCCAGTCAAAAGTTAAAAAACGGGTCTGGGTATTCTTTGCTGAAGGACAGCGTTCCCTGCCCCATCCCCACTACTGAAAAAGATGCGCACCGCGCCGCTCCTTCGAACTCGACATTACCCATGAGGCGGCGGCGTTCAACCACGATCGTACCGGCGAAAGGTCTGTGCGGGCGCTATCCCCATGCGTTGTTGCACAAATGACACGATTTGGCCTCAGTCAGAAAGCTCTCATTAACCTTCAGGCCCCTTGCGGCCCTTGTAATCTGGCCGAATCCGGCGATGCGCCGTCGGAATTGCGACCAGGTTCCGAGTCGCCAGCCAGGGAATTGCCGCAGAATCGCCGCATGGCGAGGCGGGGTTTCGGCAGACGCCGGTTTTTTCAATGATAATGGCGCCGGCTTGTTGATTGTGCCGACGCTTTTCTTTATCCAGCGGCGCAACGGAGAGGTGGCCGAGTGGTCGAAGGCGCTCCCCTGCTAAGGGAGTAGAGGTCAAAAGCTTCTCGTGGGTTCGAATCCCATCCTCTCCGCCACCCTACGCCTTGCGGGCTTCGGGTGGCAGGCCACCCGGAACCGCAAGCGGGCGTGGGGTGTCGCCCGAAGCTACGAAGTAGCGTAGGGGGACCATGTGGTACGTGTATTTCCTGCAGCTCCGTAACGGCGATGTCTATGTCGGATCGACGAACGACCTCCGACGCCGGCTCGAATCCCATCAATCGGGCTATGTGACTTCGACAAAAGCCTATCTGCCTGTCACCTTGAAGACCTACATTGCGGTTGAAACCGAGGCCAACGCACGGCAGCTCGAGCGGTATTTCAAGACCGGATCAGGCAAGGCCTTCGCGAGCAAGCGGTTTTGGCCGACAGAGCCAGCTGGCCGCTCATAAGGTTTATCTATTTGAAATAAAACAGCAAAGCAGAACAGTGGACTGCTTTTCATCGACCTCCGCCTCCGATTCTGACTGGAGGTCAGAAAATGAACATCAAGAGCCTTCTTCTCGGCTCCGCTGCGGCCCTGATCGCAGTTTCCGGTGCGCGCGCCGCCGACGCSGTCGTCGTCGCCGAGCCGGAACCCGCTGAATACGTCAAGATCTGCGACGTCTACGGCTCGGGCTACTTCTACATCCCCGGCACCGAAACCTGCCTGCGCATCGGTGGCTATATCCGTTACGACATCGGCGGTGGCGACGTCGGCTCGTTCGACGGTGCGAAGTCCGGCGACCACGAGGACGGCGACGAGCAGAGCACATGGTACAAGCATGCACGCTTCACGCTGAAGACCTGGACCGGCCAGGAAACCGAGCTCGGTACCTTGAAGACCTACACCGAGACCCGCTTCAACTTCGGCAACAGCCAAAACTACGCCACCGTCAATAACAATGGTACTCCGCTTGATGCCACTGACGATTTCTTCAACCCCAATGCAGCCGGCAACAGCGGCGTTTCGCTGAACTTCGCCTGGATCCAGCTCGGTGGTCTGCGCGTCGGTAAGGACGAATCGGCCTTCAATACGTTCATCGGCTACGCCGGCAACGTCATCAACGATACGCTGGTTCCCTACGGCGACTTCGACACCAATGTCATCCAGTACTATTTCGACGCTGGAAACGGCTTCTCGGCCGTTCTCTCGCTCGAAGAAGGCTCGGGCGTCGTCGGCACGATCGACAGCTACGTTCCGCATGTCGTCGGCGGCGTGAAGTACACGCAGGGCTGGGGCGCCATCACCGGCGTCATCGCTTATGACAGCAACTACGAGGAAGTGGCCGGCAAGGTTCGCCTGGACATCACCCCGATGCAGAACCTGTCGCTGTTCATCATGGGCGGCTACGGCACCGACGACAATCTGACGGATCCGACCTGGGCAACTCCGGCCGGCGGCCGCGGCTTCTACAAGCAGTGGAGCGGCAACTGGGCAGTCTGGGGTGGTGGCACCTACACCATCAACCAGAAGACCTCGTTCAACACCCAGCTCTCCTATGACGAAGGCAAGAACTTCGGCGCTGCGGCGAACATTGCCTACGACATCGTTCCCGGCTTCACGGTCACGGCGGAAGTCGACTACCTGCACCTTGGCGACGATACCGTCTCCAACTGGACCAATGCCGACAAGAAAAACAGCGTCGGTGGCCTCCTCCGCTTCCAGCGCTCGTTCTAACAGGCTCTGCCTGGCTGAAATCGAACCCGGCGGGCAACCGCCGGGTTTTTTTGGACATTGAGGATAACGGTCTTGGCTCAAGAATTTCGCTGGTAACGGCGAAGCAGCGACGGGGCCCTCACACTCAAATGTCGGCAAGGTCTCCCAGTGCGTCGATCAGCGGCTGGATCTTGCCGCCATAGTTCTTCCAACGCTTGACCGACGATGTATAGATCGGCTGGCGAACCTGCCAGCGGCTGATCGTTCTGACGGACCCTTCCTTTTCGAAGAAGCGGAGGCAGGCGTCATCCCAGGGCAGCCCGAGATGGTCGATCAGGCGACGCGATTGCGCTTCCTGATCAGAAATGAGTTCCTCATAACGGTTTTCAAATATGCGCCCAGGGAGCAGTGCCTTCCAGTGCGTCATAAGTCGATCATACTCGCGATAGTACAGGCCCAATTCGTGAAGGTCTGACGTATAACGGTGTTTGTCGTTAAGGTCCGATGTGAAACAAGACAGGCAATTGTCGATCGCGTCACGTCTACAGTGAATTATGCGAGCATTCGGAAATAGAATCGCGATCAGGCCGACAATTTCGAAATTGTGAGGCATCTTGTCGACAACTCGCAAGTCAGTATCGGAATATTGGCTCAAAAATGCCAGGTAATCCTGCGCCAGTGTTTGCGATCGTTCGATTGTCATTGTCTTGACCAGCGGCCCGAAACCCGGATCCACTTCGTCGTTCATCCCGCTGACGGCGGCCATTTGCCAGAGCTTGGAGAGTTCCCCCGCGCCATGAACGTCTGGATGGCTCGAGCAGATCTGTTCTGTCAGCGTCGTTCCAGAACGCGGCATCCCAAGAACGAACACCGGAATGTCGGAAGGGCTTCCAAAGCCCGTTTTGGCTGCCAAGAGTTCGGCGTCGAAGATCTCGATCAAGGAGTCCACCTTCTTGCGGTAGGACGTGATGTCGAAATTTCGCTCGGTGAATGTCTTGGCTTTCAGGTAGTGATCCATAGCGTCGTCGAAACGCTTGAGATCGCTCAAAAGCTTGCCCGCCGCCATATGAAGTTGATAAGAGTCGGCGCCGACGACAGCAGGATCGGCAAGTTCATTGAGAATGGACGTGAGCTCGGGTGGCTCCGTTGAGAATTTTCGCGTGTTGACAAGCGCATGGTAGGCTGCCGGTACATTTAGACGCCTGCCGATGGCTTCCCCCAGACAGGTTGCTGCGTCGTCCATCCTTCCCAGGCTGCTTAGCACAGTTGCCATACCCAATCGAACCTGGGGGTGGTCCCTGTTGATTTTAAGCACCCGTTCGTAGGCAGCCAAAGCCATTTCGGCCTTGTCAAACTTGTTGTAGGCTTGACCCAATGCGAAATGCGCCTCTACCAGATCAGGCTCTAGTTCACACGCGCGCCGCAGATGCTCGATTGCTGGCGAATAGTCCGCAGCTTTCAACCAGGCTTCGCCCAGGCTCAGCTGGTAATACGGATTGTTGGGCTCCCCGGCGGCTGCACGCTCGAAATACTTGATGGCCAGTTTGATGTCGAAATCGAACCCCAGCGTTCCCAGTATGTACAGCGCTAGCGAATGTTCGGGAGTTCTTGCCAGAACACGGTGACAGAGTTCCTCGGCCTCCGGTAAACGTTCGGCTTTCTGAAGCTCAAGCGCCTGCCTCAAGATCAAGTCGTCGGCCTGCGGGCGAGGCGGAACCGCCTTCGGCGGCTGCGGTTTCGGCAGTCCAGCTTGCGGCGACGCGACCTTTGGCGCGGGTTGGGCCTTGAGGTGCTTGGCCCAGGCCGGTGGTAATCGTGTGTTCATCGTGCCTCGCTAGCAAAAGAGCCGACAGAATCTAGCACGGGACGACCTTCCCATGACAAGTATGCCGTCACGGAGATCTCCGCCGCCCATCGTGACTTGCTCCTGGCCTCCCTTCATCTCGGGTTGGCAACTTGCACCCTTTCACCTGTCACGCTAGCAAGAGCTTCCTCTTCTCGCGAGCCTTTTGCCATGCGCCAGCGCCCTCCCCTCACGCCGCTCATCGGCGCGCTTCCCTCGACGGTGCCGTTTGTCGGCCCGGAGGCGCAGGAGCGCGATCGCGGCCGTGCCTTTCGCGCTCGTATCGGCGCCAATGAGAGCAGTTTTGGGCCTTCGCCGCGCGTCATTGCCCGCATGGAAAGCGTCGCGCGCGACCAGTGGATGTATTGCGACCCCGACAATTTCGACCTGAAGGTTGCCGCCGCCGCCCATCTCGGCGTCGGCACCGAAAACGTGGTCGTCGGCGAAGGTATAGACGGGCTGCTCAGCCTGGTGGCGCGCATGTATGTGGCGCCTGGTGACGCCGTGGTGACCTCGCTTGGCGCCTATCCGACCTTCAATTTTCACATTGCCGGCGTCGGCGGCCGGCTGGTCGCGGTTCCCTATGAGAACGACCGGGAGAGCCTGGACGGCCTGCTGGCGGCGGTCGTCAAGGACAAGGCGCCACTGGTCTATCTCTCCAACCCCGACAATCCGATGGGCAGTTGGTGGGAAGCGGCCGAGCTTGTCCGCTTCATCGAAGCGCTGCCCGAGACCACCATGCTGGTGCTCGACGAGGCTTATGGCGAGTTGGGACCTGTTACGGCGCTGCCGCCGATCGACGTTTCCAGGCCGAACGTCATTCGCATGCGCACTTTCTCGAAGGCCTACGGGCTGGCCGGCATACGCTGCGGCTATGCGGTGGCCGAGGCCCAGGTGATTCGCGATTTCGAAAAAATCCGCAACCATTATGGCGTCAGCCGCATGGCGCAGATCGCCGGAGTCGAGGCGCTTGCCGACCAGGATTATCTCGGAACCGTGGTGGCGCGGGTCGCGGCCGGTCGCCGGCGCATCGCCGGGATCGCTGAGGCGAACGGGCTGAAGCCGCTGCAATCAGCAACCAACTTCGTCACCATCGATTGCGGCCATGACGGTGCCTTCGCGCTGAAAGTGCTGCAGGGCCTGCTGTCGCGCGACGTGTTTATCCGCAAGCCGATGGTGCCGGTGCTCGACCGCTGCATCCGGGTCAGCGTCGGCCTCGACCACGAGCTCGACATTTTTGCCGAGGAACTGCCCGGCGCGCTGGCCGCCGCGCGTGGGAACTAGTCCGCCGGCCCGTCCTCGCCGTTCAAGCCTGTTGCTTTCGTTCGATCCTGCGCCAGACTCTGTGCATGGGAGAGAGCGATGGATGATCGGCAAAGGGCAGTACAGGCGCGCGTACACGGCAAGGTGCAGGGTGTCGGCTACAGGATCTGGGTGCGAGGCGAGGCGACGGAGTTGGGCCTTGCCGGTTGGGTGCGAAACGAAAGGGACGGCTCGGTCACGGCATGGCTTGCCGGCGCCGAGGCGTCGGTCTCGACAATGATCGAACGTCTGCGAAAGGGTCCGCCGGGTGCCTGGGTTTCGCGGATCGATGTCGAGGAACTCGAGGGCTGGAGCGCACCTGTCGGCTTCCGGATCGTCGCATAGGCATGCCTGGATTAACCGCCACTTGAATTAATTGAACGTTCGTTTTATTATTGCCTCTCCTCAATGAGGCGATCATGGCGCGCACCACCGGTTCCGATGGCGAAAAGACCGAAGCTGCTGTGCGCGAAGCTGCGGTCAGCCTGATCGCACGCTTCGGCTATGAGGCGATGTCGATGCGCCAGCTCGCCGCCGAGGTCGGCGTGCAGGCGGCAGCGCTCTATCGCTACTTTCCCACCAAGGAAGACCTTTTGTTCACGCTGATGCGCGAGCACATGGAAGGGCTGATCGAGGCATGGGATACGGCAAGGCCCGGCACTGCCGATCCGACGGCGCGGCTTGCCGCCTATGTCGAGAACCATATCGCTTTCCATATCGGGCGTCGCCATTCCACTCATGTCTCCAACATGGAATTGCGTAGCCTGTCGCATGACCGCCTGACGCAAATCCTGCGGATGCGCACGGCCTATGAAAAGGAATTGCGCGCCATATTGCGTGACGGCGCAGAGATGGGCGCCTTCAGCATCGACGACACCGGACTGACCGCCATGGCGCTGATCCAGATGATGACGGGCGTCATCGTCTGGTTCCGGCCGGGCGAGCGGCTGTCGATCGCTGAAGTCACCACAACATATCTTTCAATGACAATGCGGCTCGTCGGCGCGAATATTGGCGGCAGGGAGGATGGCCATGTACACGAACACGCTCAGCTTCGGGCATGACGAAGACATCGAGGCGCTGCGCGACCTGGTGCGCCGCTTCGCGCAGGACAGGATCGCGCCGATTGCCGCCGAGATCGACCGCTCGAACGAATTCCCGGCGCATCTGTGGGCGGAACTCGGCGCGCTCGGCCTGCTTGGCATCACCGCCGATCCCGATTTCGGCGGCACCGGCATGGGCTATCTCGCCCATGTGATCGCGGTGGAGGAGATTTCGCGCGCCTCGGCCTCGGTCGGCCTGTCCTATGGCGCCCATTCCAATCTCTGCGTCAACCAGATCAACCGCTGGGCGACGCCGGCGCAGAAGGAAAAATATCTCCCTGCTTTGTGCTCGGGCGAAAAGGTCGGCGCGCTGGCGATGTCGGAATCCGGTGCCGGCTCCGACGTCGTGTCGCTCAAGCTGCGTGCCGAAAAGCGCAATGATCGCTATGTGCTCAACGGCACCAAGATGTGGATCACCAACGGCCCCGACGCCGAGACGCTGGTCGTCTACGCCAAGACCGACCCGGAGCGCCACTCGCGCGGCATCACCGCCTTCATCATCGAAAAGGCTTTTGCTGGCTTTTCCGTGGCGCAAAAGCTCGACAAGCTCGGCATGCGCGGCTCCAACACCGGCGAGCTGGTGTTCGAGAATGTCGAGGTGCCGTTCGACAATGTGCTGCACGAGGAAGGGCGTGGCGTCGAGGTGCTGATGTCGGGACTCGACTATGAGCGCACGGTGCTGGCCGGTGGCCCGATCGGGCTGATGGCCGCCTGCCTCGATGTGGCGATCCCTTACGTGCACGAGCGCAAGCAGTTCGGCCAGCCGATCGGCGAATTCCAGCTGGTGCAAGGCAAGCTGGCCGACATGTATACGGTGATGAACGCCGCGCGCGCCTATGTCTATGCCGTGGCCGCCGCTTGCGACCGCGGCCAGACCACGCGCAAGGACGCCGCCGGCTGTGTGCTGTTTGCCGCCGAGAAAGCGACGCAGATGGCGCTCGACGCGCTGCAGCTCTTGGGCGGCAATGGCTATATCAACGACTATCCGACCGGCCGGCTGTTGCGCGACGCCAAGCTCTACGAGATCGGTGCCGGCACAAGCGAAATCCGCCGCTGGCTGATCGGACGGGAAATCATGGCGGAGAGCGTCTGAGATGCCAGTCCTCACTTCTGAGATCTCCCCCGCCTCCGACACCTTCCGCGCCAACGCCGAGCGCATGCGGGCGCTGGTCGCCGACATTGCGGAAAAGGCGGCCAGCGTCGAGCGCGGCGGCTCGGACGAGGCGCGCGAGCGGCACGTCTCGCGCGGCAAGTTGTTGCCGCGCGAGCGCCTCGCGCAACTGCTCGACACCGGTTCGCCCTTCCTTGAGATCGGCCAATTCGCGGCATGGTCGATGTATGGCGAGGAAATCTCGGCGGCCGGCCTCATCGCCGGCGTCGGCCGCGTCGAAGGCACCGAGGTGATGGTCGTGGTCAACGACGCGACGGTGAAGGGCGGCACCTATTATCCGCTGACGGTGAAGAAGCATTTGCGGGCGCAGGAGATCGCGCTGCAGAACAATCTGCCCTGCGTCTATCTGGTCGACAGTGGTGGCGCCAATCTGCCCAACCAGGACGAGGTGTTTCCCGACCGCGATCATTTCGGCCGCATCTTCTACAATCAGGCCAACATGTCGGCGGCAGGCATTCCGCAGATCGCCTGCGTCATGGGCTCGTGCACGGCCGGCGGCGCCTATGTGCCGGCAATGTCGGACGAGACGATCATGGTGCGCAACCAGGCGACCATCTTTCTTGGCGGCCCGCCGCTGGTGAAGGCCGCCACTGGTGAGGATGTCAGCGCCGAGGATTTGGGTGGCGCCGACGTGCACACAAGGCTGTCGGGCGTCGGGGACCACTATGCGCTGGACGACGAGCATGCGCTGGCGATCGCGCGCCGCATCGTCAAAAACCTCAACCGGCGCAAGTCCGTCAGCCTGGCCTTACAGCAACCGGCTCCGCCACTTCACGACGCGCGGGAACTCTACGGCATCGTGCCGACGGATCTGCGCCAGCCCTATGATGTGCGCGAGGTGATCGCGCGCGTCGTCGACGGCTCCGAGTTCGACGAGTTCAAGCAGAATTACGGCACCACGCTGGTCACCGGCTTTGCCCATTTGCAAGGCATGCCGGTCGGCATCATCGCCAACAATGGCGTGCTGTTTTCGGAGAGCGCTGTGAAGGGCGCGCATTTCATCGAGCTGTGCTGCCAGAGGAAAATCCCGCTGATCTTCCTGCAGAACATCACCGGCTTCATGGTCGGGCGAAAATACGAGGCCGGCGGTATCGCCAAGGACGGCGCCAAGCTGGTGATGGCAGTCGCCACGGCACGCGTGCCGAAGGTGACGATGATCATCGGCGGCTCGTTCGGCGCCGGCAATTACGGCATGTGCGGTCGCGCCTATTCGCCACGTTTCCTGTGGATGTGGCCGAACGCCCGCATTTCAGTGATGGGCGGCGAACAGGCGGCAACGGTGCTGGCCGTGGTCAAGCGCGAGGGCATCGAGCGCAAGGGTGGCGAGTGGTCGGCAGAAGAGGAAGCGAAGTTCAAGAAGCCGATCCTCATGAAGTACGAACACGAGGGCCATCCGCTCTATTCCTCGGCGCGGCTGTGGGATGACGGCATCATCGATCCGGCGCGGACGCGCGAGGTGCTGGCGCTCAGCCTTTCGGCCGCGCTCAATGCCGAAATCGAAGAAACACGCTTCGGCGTGTTCAGGATGTGAGATGAGCGAGATCGGCGACCGGATCCGCGTTCACACCGGCGACATCACCAAGCTTGCGGTCGATGCCATCGTCAATGCCGCCAATTCCTCGCTGCTGGGCGGCGGCGGCGTCGACGGCGCCATTCACCGGGCGGCCGGGCCAGAGCTCTTGGCTGAATGCCGAATGCTGAACGACTGCAAGATCGGCGAGGCCAAGCTGACCAAGGGCTATCACCTGCCGGCACGCTACATTATCCACACGGTCGGACCGGTCTGGCAAGGCGGCGGCAAAGGCGAAGCAGAACTGCTCGCCTCCTGCTATATCAGGTCGCTTGAGATCGCCCGCGCTCATGATTGCCGGACCGTGGCGTTCCCAGCGATCTCGACCGGTGTCTACCGCTATCCAAAGGACCAGGCGACGCAGATCGCCGTAAGCACGGTGAGTGACTTCATCGGCAGCAATGCCCTTCCGGAAACCGTTGCTTTCTGTTGCTTCGACCAACAGACGGCAGAACTATACCGGCAGGCCGTTGCTGCCCTTGGCGGAGCCTAATCTGAATGGAGAAGATGGTTCATCCAGCTGTGCAAAAGCAATTTTCGGTGAGCAGGCTGGCGGCGCTGGAGAATAGGCGCTATTGCTCGTCCCGCATTGGGCAGTTGGGATGGGGTAAAGATGAGGCTGAAATATTCGGGCAAGACGACTGCGTCGATACTTGCAGGCTTGCTTATATTCGCAGTACCCGGCGTCGGCGCCGCGGTATCGCTGGCGGGAAGCAAGGGCGACACTCATTTCTATCCGTATTTACCGAAAAACCCGAAAGATCAGTGCACCAGGGCTTACAACGCCTATGTGGCGGCAGGCGGCCATTCGGCCTACGCGACCACGCCCTATGCCCGCATCCGTTCGTTGTACATCATCTGCGGCTCGGGCTTGAATGCACCGTCACAGAAGGTTGCCGAAGACCGGGCGATGAAATCCTGCGAGGCCGCCCGCAGCCATTACAAGGTCATTACAGGGGCGGGCTGCGAAGTCGCCGCGTCGAAGTAAGGCAGGCCTTCCTTCCCGACGCTTTGACAACGGCCGGGCTGCATCGCAGGGTGCGGCGATGAGAAAGCTTGCGCGGATAGGCCGGCTGGACAGCGCCCATTCTCCACTCCGGGAGCATCCATGTTCGCCAAGATCCTGATCGCCAATCGCGGCGAGATCGCCTGCCGCGTGATCCGCACGGCGCGCAAGATGGGCGTGCGCACCGTCGCCGTCTATTCCGACGCCGACGCCAAAGCGCTGCATGTCGCGATGGCCGATGAGGCGGTGCATATCGGCGCCTCTCCGGTCGGTGAAAGCTATCTGCGCGGCGACAAGATCGTCGCCGCAGCCTTGGCGACGGGTGCGCAAGCGATCCACCCCGGCTACGGCTTTCTCTCGGAAAATCCTGACTTCGTCGACCAGGTGGTGATGGCGGGGCTGATCTTCATCGGTCCATCGGCGGCATCGATCCGCGCCATGGGGCTGAAGGACGCGGCCAAGCGACTGATGGAGAAGGCCGGCGTGCCGGTGGTGCCGGGCTATCATGGCGAGGCGCAGGAGATCGTGCTGCTCGCCTCCAAGGCGCGCGAGATCGGCTATCCCGTCTTGATCAAGGCGCGCGCCGGCGGCGGCGGCAAGGGCATGCGGCGGGTCGACCATCCCGACGATTTTGCCGAAGCACTGTCGGGGGCGCGTCGCGAAGCGAAAGCCGCCTTCGGCGACGACCGCGTGCTGGTCGAGAAATATGTCGACAAGCCGCGCCACATCGAGGTGCAGGTGTTCGGCGACAATTTCGGCAACGCCGTGCATCTTTTCGAGCGCGACTGCTCGGCGCAGCGCCGCCACCAGAAGGTGATCGAGGAAGCGCCGGCGCCCGATATGACGCCGGCATTGCGCAAGGCGATGACGGACGCGGCGGTCAAGGCGGCCAAGGCGATCAACTATTCCGGCGCCGGCACCATCGAGTTCATCGTCGATGCCTCGCAAGGGCTGAAGGCGGATCGCTTCTGGTTCATGGAAATGAACACCCGCCTGCAGGTCGAGCACCCGGTCACCGAAATGGTCACCGGCACCGACCTGGTCGAGTGGCAGCTGCGCGTGGCCGCCGGCGAGAAGCTGCCGAAGACGCAGAGCGAGATCGCGCTTTCCGGCCATGCCTTCGAGGCGCGCGTCTATGCCGAGGATGCGGCAAAAGGTTTTTTGCCGGCGACGGGCACGCTGCATCATCTGAAGTTTCCCGACAGCGCACCCGAGGGCGCCACCATGCGCATCGAAACCGGCGTGCGGGCCGGCGATGCTATCTCGCCCTTCTACGATCCGATGATCGCCAAGCTGGTTGTCCACGCAAAGGACAGGCAGGCCGCTCTCGACGCGCTAGGCACAGCGTTGGCGCAGACCGAGATCGCCGGCTCGACCGTCAACACCGCGTTTCTGGCGGCGCTTGCTGCCGACGCGGATTTTTCCGCCGGCGATGTCGACACCGGCCTGATCGGCAGGCATCAGCAGGCGTTGACTGCCATTCCGCCACCAACGGCTGAGACCATTGCGGCCGCCGCGCTTGCCGCCTCCGGCGCGGGCGAGCAGGCGCCGTCCGACGATCCGTGGTCGTCGCTCGCCGGCTATGCGCATTTCCACACTGCGGCACGGCGTACGCGGCTGAAGTTCGGCGAGGACGATATTGTAGCGCGCGTTTCAGTGCGGCCAGACGGACGCTTCGAGGTAGCGCTGGATGCGCCCTATGAAAGCGTCAATTCGCATGAGCTCCGCGCCGCCCCTCGCCTTGCCCGCTGGCCCGGCCACGTCACCGTTTTCGAAGGCGCGGTCGGCTACAGTTTCACCGTGCCCGATCCGCTGGCGCGAACCGACGAGGCGGCTGCCAGTTCCGGCAGCCTGCGCGCACCGATGCCGGGCCTGGTCAAGCTGGTGCGTGTGGCAAAGGGCGATGCCGTGACCAAGGGACAACCGCTGCTGATCCTGGAAGCGATGAAGATGGAGCACACGATTGCCGCAAGCCATGACGGGATGATCGCCGAGATCGCCGCGGAGGGCGCGCAAGTCACAGACGGCACGGTGCTGGTGCGCTTCGCCGAAGAGCCGAACGCCTAGGGCCTGTTCCCTCCTAATGCGGGAGGGCTCGGTCTCAGTGTTTGAGCGCAATCTTTTTCGAAGACCGGCTTCCACTTTTCGCTGCGCGAACCCTTTGTTCGAGGGCCATGCCCTGGACAAGGGCGGGCTTTGGTGCGGCATTTGACGGCGCATTGGACGCCCCAACAAAACAAGCAAGATCACGACAGCCAGCGGCTAGTTGCCCAATAAGATATAAAATACAAATCTAGAGATTAATATCGATATTATCGATATTACAGATGATTCCGCGATCTTTTCACAGCAGAAGTGCGTACATCTTAACAAAAGGCCTCCATCTTGTGCATTGCCCCGACGTTTGCTTTAGAATTGTTAATACATTATGCTCTATTTAGAGTTTGGTAACTGCAAACAAGGGCTTAGCGTTAACGGAATCAGGCGGATTTCCTTACGCGACCTTACGAGGGAACCCCATGAAGAGCTCAATCAAAGCGCTCGCTTTGACTGCCGTATTGCCGCTGCTGTGGTTCAGCCCGGCGCAGGGAGCGACGGCTAGCGGCAACATGACGGTCCGGATCACCATCCAGGCGGAATGCAAGGTTCAGACCGCGACCGATATGGATTTCGGCACGAAAGGTGTCATTGACGCCAATGTCGACCAGACCAGCATCATTTCAGTGCAATGCACCACCGGCACGCCCTACAATGTCGGCCTGGGCGCTGGAGCTGGCTCCGGGGCGACGATCGCCGTCCGCAAGATGACCAGCCCAGCTTCCGCGGTCATCAACTACTCGCTTTATCGCGACGCAGGGTATGCCCAGGTATGGGGCACGACCATCGGCACCGATACGGTATCCGGCACCGGCAATGGCGCCCTGCAACCGTTGACGGTCTATGGGCGGGTTCCGCCGCAATCAACGCCTGGCGCGGGTGTCTACACAGACACGGTTGCGATTACTGTCACCTACTAGCGTTTTCTGTCAGACTTGTGTGCTGTCAAACAAGGAGGACGCCATGCGTTCCGTGCTCAAAGGCATTGGCGCGATTGCGCTTTTGTTTCTCGCGCCTGGTCTGGCGCAAGCAGCGTCGCTTCGAGTGGCGCCGACCAACATCGAGATGATCGCGCCGGACAGCGCGGCGGCCCTGACCCTGCGCAATGAGGCCAAAAAGCCCATCAACGTTCAGATGAGAGTATTTCGCTGGACGCAACAGGATGGCATCGAACGACTTGAGCCGACCAGCGATGTCGTTGCCAGTCCCCCGGCTGCAAAGCTTGGCCCTGGGGCCAACTATCTGGTGCGGGTCGTGAGGGTATCCAAAGCACCCGTTGCCAGCGAGGAAAGCTACCGGGTGATCATCGACGAACTTCCCGATCCGTCGAGGAAGAAGGCCGGCACCGTCAGCCTGGTGTTGCGCTATTCGGTCCCAGTGTTCTTTCGCAATGCCGAGGCGGCTGCTCCAAATGTTTCCTGGAGCCTGTCGGGCAAGGGCCGCGGGCTGCTGCTGACAGCAAGAAACACAGGCCAAAGCCGCTTGAGATTGTCCGATTTGACGCTGACGCAAGGTGGTCGAAAGCTCGGCAGCCGCATCGGTCTTGTCGGCTACGTGCTCGGCGGTGCGACCATGCAATGGCCGATCGCGGGGAAGGCGCTTTCAGGCGGGGCGGTTTCGCTGTCAGCCCAGAGCGATTTTGGACCCTTCGATGCCAAAGTTGCGATCAAAGGCCAATAGGGTCGCTATCACCATTGTCGTGGCCGCATTTTCCACCATGCAGGTCAAAGCCCAAGATGTGTTGCCGGCGCCCGCGATAACGGACGTCGCAGCAGCTTCAGCCGAGAGCCGCGATCTTTATCTGGAAGTCTTCGTCAATGATGTCTCGACCGGGTTGATCGGCGCTTTCAAGCAGCTGCCGGATGGCGGCCTGGCTTCTACGCCGGAGGAATTGCGGGAGGTTGGACTGGAACCTGTCGAAAGTGCGATGGGGTCCGATCACCTGGTGCGGGTCGATCGGCTGCCAGACGTCTCCTATCGTATCGATGAAGCGACGCAACGTCTCTATGTGACGGCCACCGATGCGGCACGCTCTGCCCGCATCATCGACATTGGCCAGCAGGGAAAGCAGGACAGGCTCAAGCCGCAATCCGGCTTTGGCGGCGTGCTGAACTACTCCTTGTTCGCCAGCACCAACGATCTGAAGGATCATACCGCGCAGCTCTTTCGCGGCGTCTCAGGCGGTTTCGACGCGCGGCTTTTCAGCCCTTACGGAACGTTGAGCCAAGGCTTCATCACCAGCCTGTCCGATGGCGATCTTGCCGGCTTCACCCGGCTGAACACGACCTGGAGCTATTCCGATCCCGGGCGGCTGCTGACCTACAAAGCGGGTGACTTCGTCTCGGGCGGGCTGGCGTGGACAAGGCCCGTGTATCTCGGCGGCTTTCAGGTCCAGCGCAATTTTTCCTTGCGTTCCGACCTGATCACCTTGCCGCTTCCAAGCTTCTCGGGAACCGCTGCCGTCCCCTCCACGCTCGAGGTCTACACACAGAATGCGCGGACCTACACCAGCGACGTCCCGGCCGGGCCGTTTCAGGTGACGAACCTGCCCGTCTTCACCGGAGCGGGCCAGGCCCAGATCGTCCTGCGCGACAGCCTCGGCCGCGAAACCACCGTGACGTTGCCGTTCTATAATTCCAGCATGCTGCTGAGGCGGGGCCTGCTCGATTTCTCCGCCGAAGTCGGCACTCCGCGGCGCAATTTCGGTGTCGAATCCGGTGACTATGACGGTGGCATCTATGGTTCGGCAAGCGCGCGCTACGGGTTGACCAACTGGCTGACGCTGGAAGGCCACGTCGAGGGCGGCGAAGATCTTGCGAATGGCGGCGCTGGCGTGGCGTTCCCGCTCAGCTATTTCGGCGCAGCCTCCATTGCCGCGGCAGGCAGCCGCCACGGCGGCCAGACGGGCGGGCTCGTCAACGCCTCGCTTGAGATGAGCTACAATGGATGGTCGGTCTACGGCCGCATCCAGCGCGCGTTCGGCGACTACGCGGACATCGCGTCGGTTACCGCCGACATCGACCCTATACCCGGCCCGGACGAGTTCTTCAGCGCCGGCGTTCCTCGCGCGCTCGACCAGGTGACGCTGAGCGTGCCGATGCCGCTTGATTTTTCAAACCTCAACCTCTCCTACGCGCACATTAAGAGCGCCGAGGGAGACAGCAGCCAGATCGTCGGCGTTTCCTACAGCCAGACGGTGTTCAAGGACAGCAGCTTCTATGCCACTGCTTTCACCGACCTTGACGACAAAAACAGCTTTGGCGTGTTCGCGGGCATCTCCGTTCCGCTCGGCGGCGATGTCACAGCCTCGACCGGGGTCGCCGACGGTCCCGATGGCGTGTCGGTGGTCGCCGACATCGCTAAGTCCGAACGGCTGGAGAACGGCAGCATCGGCTGGCGTGCGAGGACGTCAGAGGGCGGCACGCCAAACCGCTCGGCTGCCGTCAGCTACCGTTCGCCATGGGCGCGCATGGAGGCCGGCGTCCAGCAATTCGACAAGAGCCTTCGTGGAACCCTGGGGGTCGACGGGGCAATCGCCGTCGCCGGCGGCGGCATTTTTGCGACCAACCACATCAACGACGCGTTCGCCGTTGTCGATGTCGGTGTTGCCGGCGTGGAAGTCCAGCACCAGAACAGGCCGGTCGGCGTCAGCAACCGGCAGGGGAAGATCCTGGTTCCCGATCTGAACTCCTACGAGGACAACACCATTTCCATCGATCCAAGGAACCTGCCGGTCGATGCGGATGTGCCGGAGACGCGCAAGATCGTCATGCCGGCCGATCGCAGCGGTGTCGTCCTTGATTTCGGCGTTTCAAAGGCTGCCGATGCAGCACTTGTCTCCCTGGTCGACAGCAAAGGCCTGCCGATCGCCGTCGGCGCCAAGGGCCGGGTCGAGGGCGCCGACGAGGAATTTGTGATCGGCTATGATGGCGAGGCCTATATCCGCACCCTTCACCATCAAAACGCTGTGGCCATTGAATTGCCGGATGGCGGCTCATGTCGAGCCGAATTCGCCTATCGAGCGGAACCCGGCCAACAGGTGGTCATCAAGGACGTCATCTGTTTTTGAGGCAAGGACGAACAATGCGCCGTTTCGCTATGCTGCTGGCCATCTTGCTCTTGCCCACCGTTGCCTGGGCTCAAACCTGCAACTTTGCTGTATCGGCGATGAATTTCGGCTCGGTTGACACGCTTTCCGGTTCGCCAAACAATTCAACGGCCACACTCAACGTGTCCTGCAGTGGATTGTTGTTGACGCGCATCCTCATCTGTCCAAATCTGGGGACGGGCAGCGGCGGCGCGACGGGTGCGACCCGTCATATGCTGAGCGGCGCCAATACTCTCGGCTACCAGCTTTATTCGGATCCCCCGACCTCGTCAGTGGTGTGGGGCTCCTATGCGTGGCCGTCTGCGCCGACGGTGCCGGGCTTTGCGCTGGTGCTGGACGCGCTCGGCAGCGGTTCCGCCAGCCGGACCATCTATGGCACGGTATTGGGCGGACAGGCTACCGCGGTGCCGGGGACCTATCTCTCGACATTTTCGGGAATCCCCCATGTCGAGTTCCGCTATCGAGCCAGCGTCCTCAGCAACGATTGCAGCACCAGCGCAGGCTCCGTCGACAGCCCCACATTCACGATCAACGCGACCGTGGCGGCCAATTGTCTGCTGGCAATCCAGAACATCGATTTCGGATCGACCGGCATCCTGGGCGCCAATGTCGATGCGACCGGCGGGGTTACCATCACCTGCACCCCGGGGACGCCGTACACAGTGTCGCTCAACAACGGAGCGAACGGTTCGGCCCCGGCCGCGCGCAAGATGAAAAAGGGCGCGGAAACCGTAACCTACGGCCTCTACAAGGATAACGCACGCAGCCAGGTGTGGGGCGACGCAGCGACGCCAGGCAGCACGGTTGCGGGAACCGGCAGCGGTGCGGCGCAGAATCTGACCGTCTACGGCCGGGTGCCCGCGCAAACGACACCCTCGGCCGGCCTCTACACAGACACAGTCGTCGTGACCGTGACTTACTAAAGCGCGTCGACGCGCTTTAAGTCTTTGTTTTTATGCATCTCGTTGTCCCAAAGCCGCTGCACACTTTTGGGCGACATGCATTACCTCCGCACAGCAAAACGCCGCGCGCCCGAGAGGACGCGCGGCGTTTCAGGCAACGGCTTCTATCAGGGCTGGATCGGCGCGTATTTGCCGTCGTGCCACTGGTTGATGTCGTAGCTGGCGTTCTTCAAGTCGCCCTTCTCGTCGAAGGTGACCGAGCCTACGACGGTGCTGATCGGCGTGCCGTTCTTCAGCGCTTCGGCGACCTTTGCCGGGTCGTCGCTGCCGGCACGCTTGATGCCCTCGGCGAAAGCCTGGACCACGGCATAGGAGAACAGAGTGAAGCCCTCCGGCACGAAGCCGCCGGCCTTGATCTTGGCAATGGCTTCCTTGGCTTCAGGCTTGGCCTGCGGATCCGACGGGAAGACGAACATCGTGCCTTCACCGGCCGGGCCGGCAACCTGCCAGAATTCCGGCGAGGCGATCGAGTCCGGCATGATCAGCTGGAACTTGACGCTCTGTTCCGCCGACTGGCGCAGGATCAGGCCGGCCTCCGGATGGTAGCCGCCGAAATAGACGACATCGGCCTTGAGGTCCTTCAGCTTGGTGACGAGAGCCGAATAGTCCTTGTCGCCGGCATTGATGCCTTCGTAGAGAACCTCGTTGAGGCCACCGGCATTCATCGTCGCCTTGACGGCATCGGCCACGCCCTGCCCGTAGGCGCTCTTGTCATGCAGGATGACGACGTTCTTGCCGGCATATTTCTTGGCGATCCAGGGGCCGATGAAAGCGCCCTGCGCATCGTCGCGCGTATAGAGGCGCATGATGGTCGGCCAGCCGGCCTTCGCCGCTGCATCGGTCAGCACCGGGTTGGAAGAGGCCGGGCTCATCATCAGCGCGCCGGCTTCGGCATAGACGGCGGAAGCCGGAATGCTTGAGCCCGAGCAGGCGTGACCGTCGATGAACTTGGTGCCGTTGGCGACAATACGGTTGGCTACCGACACCGCCTGCTTGGGATCGCACTGGTCGTCCTGGACGTCGAGCTTGATCTGGCGGCCTTCGACACCGCCGGCGGCGTTGATTGCGTCGACGGCCGCTTGTGCGCCTTGCTTGAACTGATCGCCAATGGTGGCCAGCTGACCAGTCATCGGCCCGACCACCGAAACGGTGATGTCGTCGGCGAAAGCGATCGGTGCGCTCATCATCAGGCCGACTATGGCCGCGTTCAAAATACTCAATTTTTTCATGGTGATCCTCCCACTCTCGCGCAGCCGTTCCAGCCGCGCTTCTTTCAGAAGGCGGGACAATTTCATCCTTCACCGGATATGTCTTGGCGCATCGGCGGCGCGCGATTGGGCCTGCAATGAGACGGCTGGACCGTGCTCAGCGATTTGCAAGGGCCTGGAAAGTAAAAAGCCGCGCCAGCCTTGTTTCGGCCGGTCGCGGCTTTTTGCCCATCGAGCTGTCCCCAAACGCCCCCGCGCCAGAAACCCGATCGCTTCCCTGTTTTTCGCGCGGCTTGGCCTTATGGGACCTGCCGCGTTCTTGGTCTTGATAGAGCGGCCGTCTTGTCGCGACCTTGTCCCTGGTGGGCGGCCGTCTTCTCGCGGCCTTGACCCAAAGTGTTCCCGCCCTTGATCCCAGTCCCCTTGCAGGGGACCCAGAAACTCAGTGCATGGTCATCCATTCGCGGGCTTCGCGCAGCGCCCTGGCGATCTCGACCTTCGACATGGCGGCCGACAGTTCCGAGCGCAGTTCCGCGGCGCGGGCCGAGCCCTTGATGGCGGCGATGTTGAACCATTTGTGGGCGGCGACGACGTCGGTCTCGCAATCGCGGCCGGTCGCATACATCATGCCCAGTTCGAAAAGAATGTCGGCCTGGGCAGTTGCCCCCATGGCGCCGAAGCCGGCTTCAAGCATTTCAAAACGTGCCATTTTAGTCCCCTGTTCTGGCTCCCGAGAGCTGCTTCCTTCTGTCCCTCGGTATCCCTTGGGCGGCTGCTCTTCCGATGCTTCCGAGAATGCAGCGGAGGCTTGAATCCGTCGTTAAATGGCGTGCTTAATTTGAGGAAAACAAAGCTAAAACAAGAGGTAAACGCGGAAATTCGTTAAGGATACAAAGCCAGCAATCGCGCCGCTTCGTGCCAAATTTGACGAAAATTTGTGAGGCGCGGGTCAAGACTCCGCTAACCACGGCAGACAAAGGCAGCAGGCGGAACGTTTCATTTCTGCTGCGACGAGAGCGGTTTGGGCGGCGTGAGAAATCCTGAAAGCTTCCGTGGCGGCACCGCTTTTGTTTTGCCTGGAGGTGGATTAGCTTACGTTTGCGTAAGGGGCGGAGGAGCACCCCCGGACCCAACAGGGAGGACAGATATGTTTCGAAGAGTGAGCTTGGCCCTCGCGGCCACAGTGATGATGGCCGGGGCGGCATGGGCCGACCCGATCGAAGGCAACTGGAAGACGCAGGCCGGTTCGACGGCGGAGATCGCCGGCAGCAGTGCGTTTTCCATCACGCTCAAGTCCGGCAAACATGCCGGCAAGAACATCGGTTCTTTCAAGGCAGCAGGCGCCAACAAATACACCGGCACCATAACCGACCCGGACACCGACAAGACCTATTCCGGCAAGGCGACGCTTTCAGGCACCTCCCTCAAGATGAGTGGCTGCGTGCTCGGTGGCCTGATCTGCAAGAGCCAGACCTGGCACAAGCTCTGATTGTCAGCATTTCCACTGAATGAGGACGGGGCCTTCAGAGGCCCCGTTTTCGTTTCACCGACGACAGTCCCACACGGCTGGACCTGGCGTCGCTCGCGGCATCGAAACCGGGACCGGTTGCGCCGCCAAAACATCGTCAATCAATTTGAACCGCAGATGAACGCCGGCATCAGAGCCGGTTCAGTTGCATCAGGGCATTCTCATGCGTGTTGAAGGAGACACCACGCAATGCTCGCCCGCCGCTTCACCATCGTCTGCCTGCTGATGAGCCTGTTTGGAATGTTCTTCGCCATCCTCGTCGCCGAGGCCGGCCGTCCGGCTCGCTCCTGGGATGTAGCCAGTTCCAATTCCTGCCGGTTCGGTTGCCCGAGCCACCTGCGCAACTGAACCATTTTCGCCCCTGAAACGACAAAGACCTAGAGAGAGAAAAAAGCAAAAGCCATGAACCGGATCGCCGCCAACGCCATGAAGACCCTTCGGCTCCTGCCGCGGGCGGCGCTCATCCTGACGGTGCTTTCAGCCCCCGTTCTGGCCGTGCCGACGATGCGCTCCAATGCCGACACCACGATCGAAGCGCCGGCACAGAAGAACCACGGCGTTGGCTTCGTGCTGCTGGTCAGCCTGCAACGCGGATAAGTGTCCTTGTCATAGTGCATGTCGTTCTCCCAAACCCGCCGCGGACATGGGATCAGAAAAAGAAAAACGACGCTTTGGCCGGGTTCGGCCACCACACCCCTCCCAACCGCACATCCAAGTCTCTATATTGAGCCATGGAAAAGCGAATCTATCCCCAAGCCATCGAATCGGTCGTCATGCCGGAGCCTTTTGGGCGGCAAAGCTTCACTGACGCCAAAAAAGCTGTCGCGGCGCTGCAGGTCCTTTACGACCGCAACACCAAGTTCCTGCGCGACTCGTTTGCGGCGCTGGCCGAAAGCGGCGACAGTAGCAAGCGCTACCGCGCCTTCTATCCGGAGATCGGCGTCACCACGAACTCGTTCACACAGATCGACTCACGGCAGGCCTATGGCCATATGCCGACGCCGGGGCATTTCTCCACCACCATCACCCAGCCGGCTTTGTTCGAAAGCTATCTCACCGAACAGCTGCGCCTCATCATGCGCAACCACGGCGTTCCGGTCACGGTCTCGGAATCGACCACGCCGATCCCGTTGCATTTTGCCTTCCTCGAAGGCACCCATGTCGACGGCGCGGCTGCCGAGCGCATCAAGCGGCCGATCCGCGACCTGTTCGACGTCCCGGATCTCGACGGCACCGACGACCAGATCGCCAATGGCACGTTCGAAGTGGCTTTTGGCGAGCCAAGGCCGCTGGCGCCGTTCACGGCGCAACGCATCGACTATTCGCTGCACCGGCTGTCGCATTATACGGCGACGACGCCGCAGCATTTCCAGAACTTCGTGCTGTTCACCAACTACCAGTTCTATATCGACGAATTCGTCGCCCGCGCCCGCGAGTTGATGGCCAAGGGCGGCGACGGCTATGCCGAATTCGTCGAGCCGGGCAACGTCATCACCAAGGCCGGACAAAGCGCGCCCAGCGAAGGCGTGGCGGCGGCGCGCCTGCCGCAGATGCCGGCCTATCATCTGAAGAAGCCGAACCATGGCGGCATCACTATGGTCAATATCGGCGTCGGTCCTTCCAACGCCAAGACGATCACCGACCATATCGCCGTCCTGCGGCCGCATGCCTGGCTAATGCTCGGCCACTGCGCCGGCCTGCGCAACACCCAGGCGCTTGGCGACTATGTGCTGGCGCACGCCTATGTCCGGGAGGACCATGTTCTCGACGACGACCTGCCGGTCTGGGTGCCGATACCGCCGCTGGCCGAGATCCAGGTGGCGCTGCAGGAAGCGGTCGCCGAGGTCACCGGCCTGTCCGGCTACGATCTCAAGCGCATCATGCGCACCGGCACCGTCGCCACCATCGACAACCGCAACTGGGAACTGCGCGACCAGCGCGGGCCGGTGCAGCGGTTGTCGCAGTCGCGGGCGATCGCCCTCGACATGGAATCGGCGACCATCGCCGCCAATGGCTTCCGCTTCCGGGTGCCTTACGGCACGTTGCTTTGCGTCTCAGACAAGCCCTTGCATGGCGAACTGAAGCTGCCGGGCATGGCGACCGAATTCTACAAGCGGCAGGTGGCGCAGCATCTGACCATCGGCATCAGGGCGATGGAAAAGCTCGCCGAAATGCCGATGGAGCGGCTACACTCGCGCAAGCTCAGAAGTTTTTCGGAGACGGCGTTCCAGTAGGACAAGGGACATTTCGTCATCTTGATTGAGCCGTATTTCTGCCGATAACGACACAAGATGGCACGGACCCGGAACATGGCGATATCGCTGGCATTCATCGCAATGCTCGCCTGCTCGGTCGCGCTGGTGGCCGGGTTTTTCGGCTTCCTGCACCCGGCCTTCGATTCCTTCGCGCATTTCCGCGTCCATCTGGCCGTACTGATGGCGCTTTGCGCGCTGCCGTTGCTCGCCACCTCGTTTCGTCTGCAGGCGGCTGTAGCCCTGCTGTTTGCCGTGGCCGCCTTCGTCACCACGTCGAACACCTTGCCGCGGCTGTGGCAGGTCCAGGCGGCCTACGAAGCCACGCCTGGCGACCAGATGGTCTACCGGCTGCTGCAGATGAATTTGCGCTTCGACAATCCGACGCCGAAAAAGGTGCTGTCGCTGATCGGCCGGACCAATCCCGACGTGATCACCCTCGACGAGGTGTCGGGGATGTGGACGACCGAGCTTGGCTATATCACCAGCGCGTACCCATACCGGATCCTGTGCCCCTACCCCAACGGCGTGTTCGGCGTAGCCCTGCTTTCCAGACGACCCTTTGCAGCCGGCACAGAGCCGTTTTGCGAGCGGCGCGGCGCGATGGCCATCGCGAAGGTCGATTTCGGCGGCATCGGCGTCGATGTCGCGGCCATCCATCTCAGCTGGCCATGGCCGCGCGAGCAGGCCTGGCAGATCGGCGAATTGTCGGAACCGCTGGCCTCGCTTGGCGAGACGGCGATCATGGCGGGCGACTGCAATGCGGCGCCGTGGAGCGCGGCGGTGCGACGCGTCGCATCGCTTGGCCAGCTGACCGTCATGCCGTCTGCGGGGCCGACCTGGATCTACATCAAGCTGCCGGATTTCCTGCGGCGCTTCGTCGGGCTGCCGATCGACCAGGTGTTCAGCAAGGGCGCGGTTGTCATCCATTCAGCTGCGAGGCTGGAGGAAACCGGCTCCGACCACCTGCCGGTATTGGTGGAATTCTCGCTACGCTCGGACGTGCAAAAGCCGGATGACGAGGACGAAACCGCGACCGTCTCGCTGACATTGCCCGGCCGGACGCGCGGCTGAAGGGCCCCCGCGCTTTGAGTCCTCGTTCCATGCATGTCGTTTTGCCAAAACCGCTGCGCACTTTCCGGCGACATGCATTGCATTGACCTGCGGCAAATATTTAGGAAGTTGACAGGATCGGCAGCGGGGAATGCACCATGCGCATCAAGCAAAGAGCGAATTTGCTAGGCCTGTGTTCGGTGGCCATCTTTCTGCTCGCATCGATCGTGTCATCAAGCGCGGAATCCTATTCCAAACTGCAAAGCGACGGATACAAGACGAGCAAGCTGACGCACGGTGCATCGGGCTCGCTGGGCTGGATCGTCTCCAATGGCGAGAAGAAATTCTTCTGCCGGATGCGGGCCGCGCATGCCTATGTAGGCAAGAGCGGCATGGTGGGCTTTACCTCTTCAGGCCGGCAGATCGGTTTGAACCGGAAAGTGTATGAAAAATATGCCGGCGGATTTGATCAATCCGCCTCACAACTTTCCGACTTGAAGGCTGGCAGACCCAACGCGCGGGATGTCGGCAATTGCAGCCCGGCGAAATGAGCCGAGCGCGTTTACCAGCCCACCAAAGCATTGATGAGGTGCTCGACATGGCCGCCGTCGCGATGCTCGCGCACGTCGAAAGCCACCTGCTTCGCCTCATACTGGGCATAGACGGCCGCGATACGCCGCCGTGCCTCGTTGCGTGTCCTGTTGCAGAACGGATCGCCGGCAAATTTCAGGCCGCGAACCGATTTCTCGCTGGCCCGCATCATCTCCCTGGCGATGCGGCCATGGCTCTCTTCATGGGCGCGAACGCCAGCAAAAAACCGGTCCCAGCGCCTCTGCAGCGCCGGCGTCGCGGTCGAGGCGACGTGAGGAAAAGTGTAGGTGAGATTGAGCGTTCCATTGGCCTGGCGCAGTTGGCAGGCGCCGTTGCTGTGGCTGACGTCGAAGTCCCAATCCACAGTGTAGGCGGTCTGCGCGATGGCGCGGGTCATGAAGCCGTGCTTCGGACCCCTGCGGTCCATGGCCACGACCAGCCCGGCACCTGTGGTTCCGGTGATGTCGTACGTCCGTGTTTTGATCAGCACCTTCGTGCCGGCGGAGGCTGCCGGCGCCAAGCCACATGCGGCGCCGATCGCTAAAAGGCACGTCAGAACTGCCAGTCGCATGGTCGTCTCTCCGTGTCGGCAGAGAAAGAAACACATGCAGGCGGCAGTTTCAACAGTCCTGGTGTCTCACATGCCCTGATAGACCGGGCCTTCGCCGCCCTGTGGCGGCACCCAGTTGATGTTCTGGTTCGGATCCTTGATGTCGCAGGTCTTGCAGTGGACGCAGTTCTGCGCGTTGATGACGAAGCGCACATCCTTGGCTGCGGGGTCGGCGGCAGCGTTGCCGTCCTTGTCGACCCATTCGTAGACGCCGGCCGGGCAATAGCGCGTCGAAGGCCCGGCAAAGACATCGTGCTCGGAGCGCTGCTGCAGGGCCATATCGCCGACCAGCAGATGCACCGGCTCGTTTTCCTCATGGTTGGTGTTGGACAGGAACACCGAGGACAGCCGGTCAAAAGTCAGCACGCCGTCCGGCTTGGGATACACGATCTTTTCGTGCTTGGCGGCCGGCTCCAGCGTCGCATAGTCGGCCTTGCCGTGCTTCAGCGTGCCGAAGGGCGAGAAGCCGAACAGCGTGTTCAACCACATGTCGAGGCCGCCAATGCCGACGCCGATGATGGTGCCGAAGCGCGACCATAGCGGCTTGACGTTGCGCACCTTCTTCAGGTCCTTGCCGATGTCGGTCGCCCGCCACGCCGCTTCGTAAGAAGCCAACTCATCATTGGCGCGCCCGGCGCCGATCGCCTGGGCAACATGCTCGGCCGCCAGCATTCCCGACAGTACGGCATTGTGCGAGCCCTTGATGCGCGGCACGTTGACGAAGCCCGCGGCACACCCCATCAGCGCACCGCCGGGGAAGGAGAGTTTCGGCACCGATTGCCAGCCGCCTTCGGTGATGGCGCGCGCGCCATAGCCCAGCCGCTTGGCGCCGGCGAAGGTGCCGGCGATTGCCGGATGGGTCTTGAAGCGCTGGAACTCCTCGAATGGCGACAGCCAGGGGTTCTTGTAGTTGAGGTGGAGGACGAAACCGACCGCCACCTGATTGTCCTCGAGATGATAAAGGAACGAGCCGCCGCCGGTCTTCATGTCGAGCGGCCAGCCGAAGGAATGCTGCACCAGGCCTGGCTTGTGGTTCTCCGGCTTGACCTGCCAGAGCTCCTTGAGGCCGATGCCGTATTTGCCGGGCTCGCGGCCGTCGGAAAGCTTGTATTTGGCGATCAGCTGCTTGGCGAGCGAGCCGCGTGCACCTTCGCCGATCAGCACATATTTGCCCATCAGCGCCATGCCCGGCGCAAAGCCTGGACCGTGCGAACCGTCCTTCTCGACACCCATGTCGCCGGTGACGACACCGGTGACAGCGCCGGCCTCGTTGTAGAGCAGGCCGACTGCGGCAAAGCCCGGATAGATCTCGACGCCGAGCGCCTCGGCCTTGGTCGCCAGCCAGCGGCAGACATTGCCGAGCGAGACGATGTAGTTGCCGTGATTGTTCATCAACGGCGGCATCAGGAAATTGGGCAGACGGAATGAGCCGGCAGGCCCGAGCACCAGGAAATGGTCGTCGGTGACCGGCGTCTTGAAGGGATGTCCCTCGTCCTCGCGCCAGCCCGGCAACAGCCGGTCGATGCCGATCGGATCGACGACGGCGCCGGACAGGATGTGGGCGCCAACCTCGCCACCCTTTTCCAGCACGACGACGGAAAGCTCGGGGTTGACCTGCTTGAGACGGATCGCTGCGGCCAGCCCCGCCGGGCCGGCGCCGACGATGACCACGTCGAATTCCATGCTTTCGCGTTCGATATCGCTCATCAACCCCTCCGCGCTGGCTTACTGCACTGACGCATCTTGCTGGCTCATGCGCTGCATAGCGCATCAATCCGCGACAGGAAACCGGCGCGGACGTGACAATGCCGATTTCGCCAAAAAGTCGCGGATAACATCCGTTTCGTCCCCGCCTGCAAGCAATTCCCACATTTTAATTGTTCGACGGCTTGGATATCGGCCATACTTCGCGCCATGCGCATTCCTGAGCCATCCGGCTTTTCATCGACGCGCTTTTTTTCCACGCCCGGCCGGATTTGCCGCGTGCTGCTTTTGGCCCTTTCGACGCTGGCGCCCATAAGCGCCCATGCCGATCAGGTAAAAGTGTGGGCGACCGGAGCCTATTCCTTTTCCGATGAGCTTGGCGGCTTCCGTATCACCGGGGCTTCGGGCACCGGCACGAAGGAGGATCCGCTGGTCATCACCGAAGAGCTGAATTCGGCGACGCCGGTAACGCTGACCATCCGCACGACGAAGCCGATCCAGGCCTTCGGCGCTGCCGGCGATTTCGCCAACGGCGTCATGTACATGCGCATCGACGTGCTCAACAACAGCGGCCAGGCCTGGGTCGAGTTCCAGTTCGAGCTGCAGGAAATCCTCGACCGGCCGAGCGTGTTCGGCGACGGCCTGTCGTTCGACCAGCGCAACAAGACGCCCGACAACATCCGGTCGAGCAGTTTTGCCGATTTCGACCGCGACTTCGAACCCTATGACCGCTTGCTGTTCAAGAGCGGCAAGATCGACCCGCTGAAGACCGGCAGCTTCGAATTCCTGATCACCGACTACACGCCGCGCTGGACGTTCTATCTGGTGCAGGATCCGCGCATACCAACTGGCTGAACTTGCAAATTGCCGCTCGCCGGACGAATGTGCGCGGCATGACTGCCGCCTCCCCCAACAGCCCGACCGACATCGCCGACATCCTGGCCTTCTACGCCAGCGCCGGCGTCGATGAGGCGCTTGAGGAGCAGCCGGTGAACCGGTTTGCCGAGGCGGCGCCGAAGCCGCCTGAGCGGGCACCGGTGACAGCCGCGCCTGCCGGTGAGGCCGCCCCACAGCCACGCTCGACGAGCCTGTCGCGTGGCGAAGCCAGCAGCTTGCCGGATGCGCCGGTGCGCATGCCAGCCACCACGGTGCCCGACGAGGCGCAAGCGGCACTGGCGCGGCAACTGGCGACAACGGCCAAAACCCTTGACGAGCTTCGCCAGCAGATGGCGGCATTCGACGGCTGCAATCTCAAATTCACCGCCAAGAACCTGGTGTTCGCCGACGGCAATCCTGACGCCTCGGTGATGCTGGTCGGCGAAGCGCCCGGCCGCGACGAGGACCTCGAGGGCCTGCCCTTCGTCGGCCGCTCGGGCCGGCTGCTCGATCGCATCCTGGCAGCCATCGGCCTCGACCGGACCTCGGTCTACATCGCCAATGTCATTCCCTGGCGTCCGCCGGGCAACCGCACGCCGACACCGCACGAGACCGAGATCTGCCGCCCGTTCATCGAGCGGCAGATCGAGCTGGTCAATCCCAAGGTGCTGGTCAATCTCGGCGGCCCTTCCGCAAAAACCTTGCTCAACACCAGCGAAGGCATCTTGCGGCTACGCGGCAACTGGCGCGTCCACACCACGGCTTCGGGCATTGCCATTCCGGCCATGCCGACACTGCATCCGGCCTACCTGTTGCGGACGCCCGCGCACAAGAAGCTGGCTTGGCGGGATTTTCTTGAGGTGAAGGCGAAACTGCGGTCGCTGGGAGAATAGCCAATCTTCTCAGGGGATTTGTCCCTAGAGACAGAGGGCGCGCGAGGAGGAACGCCGGCCTCTGCGGTCGTGCTCTTACCTGCCGACTCCGCTCTCTGACAGCAGGAACGTAATCTGAGCGAAGCAGAGCACCAAGCCTAGACGTGCCAGCCATTTCCCTGCATTCGGCGCTTTCGCATCGATAGCAAATGCGATCGCAAAGAATACGAGAGCCTCTGCGACAAGAAGGTAGTCGAAGCCGCCGATGGTCAGCTGCACAGGCAAAGCGAAAAGAAGGGCGACAGGAAGAACGAGCCAGCCCAGTAAATAGGCAAAGCTCTTGCCGAGGACGGCAAGCAGAGCCGAATAGGCCGCCAACGCAGCAAGATAACGACCAACTCGCCCCACATCACGCCCCTGCAAGAGCAGCGAGAATGGCATGTTGGCGTTAATGAAGCGCAGCAGCGTGAAGGCGCCCCTCACCCGGCCGGCATTTGGAAAGTTCGGATTTAGCCTCGGCTGTCCTCTTCCATGACCTCGGAGGTAATGGAAATGGAGCTGGTTCCGGCATAGTTTGCCTCCATGACAACAGCCCAAACCTCCGCCGGCAGCCTTATCCGCGAGTGGCGCACGCGCCGGCGCATGAGCCAGCTCGACCTCGCCATGGAGGCCGAGATTTCGCAGCGGCATCTCTCCTTCGTCGAGAGTGGCCGCGCGGCGCCCTCGCGCGAGATGGTGCTGCATCTTGCCGAACAGCTGTCGATCCCACTGAGGCAACGCAACCAGCTGCTGCTGGCGGCGGGCTTTGCCCCGAGCTTCGGCGAACGGTCGCTCGGCGACGCAACGCTGGCGCCGGCTATGGCGGCCGTCGACATCGTGCTCAAGGGGCATGAGCCGTTTCCGGCGCTGGCCGTCGACCGCCACTGGAACCTGGTTTCGGCCAACGCCGCCATCGGTCCGTTCCTGGCCGACGTGGCTGAGCCTTCGCTGCTGACGCCGCCGGTCAATGTGCTGCGGCTCAGCCTGCATCCCGGCGGCATCGCGCCGCGCATCGTCAACCTCGCGGAATGGCGCACCCATCTGCTTGAGCGGCTGAAACACCAGAACGATGCCTCCGGCGATCCGGTTCTTGTCGAGCTGGAGCGCGAGCTGCGAACCTACCCGTCCGGCTTGAAAGGCAGCCGGCCGGCGCCCGTTGAGCCGAACGCCATCGTGCATCCACTCAGGCTTGCGCATGGCGATCAAGTGCTGTCGTTCATCAGCACCGTCACCGTCTTCGGTACACCGCTCGACGTGACGCTGTCGGAACTGGCGATCGAATCTTTTTTCCCCGCTGACGAACAGACAAGGGCAGTGCTTGTGCGATTGGCGAAGGAGAGGGCCGAACGGTCCTGATTGGCGCCTTATATCCGTGGTGTTCGGTTCAATTAGAAACCCCACACACAGTGAAAGTAATTCCCAGCCGTTGAGCTGCGAGCAGCGTCAGAGCGAATATCATTGCCAACGCAATGCTCGCCAAAAATCCGAAGGCCCCGTATTTGAATGTTCGTCCTTCGGTCGTCG
Organism: Mesorhizobium sp. P2_E10; assembly: GCF_056404235.1. Lineage (NCBI taxonomy): Bacteria > Pseudomonadati > Pseudomonadota > Alphaproteobacteria > Hyphomicrobiales > Phyllobacteriaceae > Mesorhizobium > Mesorhizobium sp. P2_E10. Next base: position 550,034 of record NZ_JBFUEK010000003.1, on the reverse strand, counting down.
CCATTTCCCTCCACAGGAAGGCACCGTGACCGATCCTCCAGAAGTCAGAATCTTCTTCATCCCAGGACTGTCTGAGAATTACCACAGCCAGAGAAACCCAAGCCGTGGCAAATGATGCAAGGACGAATCCTGCGAAGAGATACGCTCCTGATATCGCGAGAACGCAGATCACATAGCTACCCAACCTGTTGCGCCGTTGCTGTCATCATACACCAACGACCATGCCAATCACTCCGGAGGCGGCGCCGCCTTTCGGGTGCGGGTGCGCTCCAGGCCAAGCTGGCGCTCGCGCCAGATGATGAAGATGCCGGCGGCGACGACAATCACGCCGCCGACGAGCGTGTTGATGGTGGCGACATCGCCGAAGGCGAAATAGCCGACGACAACGCCGAGGATCATCGAGGTGTATTCGAACGGCGCCACGACCGACGCTTCGGCATGGCGATAGGCTGCCGTCATCAGGATCTGCGCCAGCCCGCCACAGAAGCCCGCGGTGACGAGCAGACCCGCCTGCAGCGGCGTCAGCGCCTGCCAGCCGAAGGGCAGCGACAGCAGCGCCATCACACTTGCCGTCGCCGAAAACCACAGGACGATGGTCGCCGTCCTTTCGGTCTGGACGAGGTTACGGACCAGCAGGATGGCATTGGCGGAAATCGCCGCGGAAACAAGGGCGGCGATGACACCGATCACTTCCTGGTCGCCAAGCGCCGCGCCCGAACTCAACAGCGTCAGTTCCGGCCAGGAGATGATCAGCACGCCGACGAGACCAACCGCGACCGCGCTCCAGCGATAGACGCGGATGGCTTCACCGAGAAAGAGCGAACTGAACACCACCACCAGCAAAGGCTGCGCGTAATTCAGTGTGATCGCATCCGGCAACGGCAGCCTGGTCAACGCAAAGAAGCCAAGCCCCATGGCGCAGACGCCAACGACGCCGCGCGCAATATGGTTGAGCGGACGTTTGGTCGCAAACGCCGTGCCCAGTTTTCCCCTGAAGGCCAGAAAAGCAATGATCGGGAAGATGGCGAAGAAGGAGCGGAAAAAGACGATCTGACCGGCAGGCAAAGTGCCGGCCGCCTTGATGCAGGTTTGCATGCCGACAAAGACCGCCACCGACATGACTTTGAGCATGATCCCGGTCAGCACGCGACCGGGATGATCGGACAGTTTCTCGGCCGCGTGGCCCCCCGGCCTCGCTGTCACTGTCTTGTTGCTTCCTGGATCGCCGCCCAGATGCGCGCCGGCGTTGCCGGCATGTCGATGTGCCTGATGCCATAGGCGCGATGCAGTGCGTCGGTCACGGCGTTGAGCGCTGCCGGCGTCGAGCCGATCGTGCCCGCCTCGCCGGCGCCCTTGATGCCAAGCGCGTTGGTGGTTGAAGGCACGTTGCGGGTTTCGAAATGGAAGAACGGAAAATCGTCGGCGCGCGGCATGGCGTAGTCCATGAAGCTCGCCGTCAGCAATTGCCCGTCCTCGCCATAGATGGTGTCCTCGGTCAGCGCCTGGCCGATGCCCTGGACGACGCCGCCATGCACCTGGCCGGCCAGCAGGATCGGGTTCACGGTGACACCGAAATCGTCGACGATGGTGTAGCGGACGATCGCCGTCGTGCCGGTGTCGGGATCGATCTCGACCTCGCATATATGGGTGCCGTTCGGATAGGTGCACTCGTCCTGGACGAATTCGCCAAATCCCTTGAGATCGTCCGGGTTCTTGGCGGCCTTGGCAATGCTTGAAAAATCGATCGTGCGGTCGGTGCCGACAATGCGGGCAACGCCATCGGACAATTCGATATCGCCGGCTGAAGCCTCCAGCTCGTCGGCGGCCATGCGCTTGATCTTGTTGGCCAGATCCTCGCCGGCGCGAGACGCTGATACACCGCCGAGCGGAATCGAACGCGAGCCGCCGGTGCCACCGCCGGCCTTCAATTCGTCGGTGTCGCCCTGACGGACATGGATCTTGTCGATATCGAGATTGAGCTTTTCCGAGAGAAACTGCGCATAGGCGGTGGCATGGCCCTGCCCGTTGGTCTGGGTGCCGATCTTCAGCGTCACTGTGCCGTCGCCGTTGAGTTCGACAAAGGCCGGTTCCGAACCCGGGAAGGCGCAGGCCTCGATGTAGGTGGCCATGCCGATGCCACGGATCTTTCCAGTCGCCTTCGACTGCGCCACCCGTTCGGGAAATGCTTTCCATTCAGCCTGCTCGATGGCCCGGTTCATGTGACCTTCGAATTCGCCGGTGTCGTAAAGACGGCCGGTCTGAGTGCGGTAGGGGAATTGCTCGGGCCGGATGAAATTGCGCCTACGGATCTCTTCGACCGGCAGGCCAAGATCGTGGGCACAGGCGTCGACCAGCTTTTCCAGCAGGAATGCCGCTTCCGGGCGGCCAGCGCCGCGATAGGCGTCGACCGGGCAGGTGTTGGTGTAGAGGCCGGTCACGGACACGTCTAGCGCCTGGATGTCGTAGACTCCGGTCGACATGGTGACGCCGATATAGGGGATAAACGGCCCGTATTGCGAGACATAGGCGCCGATATTGGCGCGCAAATCGACCTTCATGCCGAGGAAGCGGCCATCCTTGTCCAGCGCCATTTCAGCGGTCACTACATTGTCGCGGCCTTGCGCATCGGTGAGGAAATGCTCCGTGCGATCGCCGGCCCATTTCACAGGACGGCCAAGCCGCTTCGCCGCCTCGAGCACCAGCGGATGTTCACGATAGACAAAGGCTTTCGGCCCGAAGCCGCCGCCGACGTCCGGCGTGATGACGCGCAGCTGGTCCTTCTTGATCTTGAACAGGTCGGCCAGGATGTACTGCATGGAATGCACGCCCTGAGACCCGGTGGTCAGCACGAAGCGGTTTTCGTCAGCCTTCCACTCACCAATCGCCGAGCGCGGCTCCATGTAGTTGCAGACCAGCCGATTGTTGACGAATTCGATGCGGCTGACGGTGGCGGCCTTGGCGAAAGCCGCCTTGGTCTTCGCCTTGTCACCGATGTGGTAGGTGAAGGCGCGGTTGGAGCCGAGTTCCGGCCAGACCAGCGGCGTGCCTTCGGCAAGCGCCGTTGCGGTGCCGGACGCGGCATCTTCGCCGTCGTAGTCGACATCGATCAGTTCGGCCGCGTCCTGCGCCAACGCGCGGCTGTCGGCGACGACGAAGGCGACCGCGTCGCCGACATAGTTGACCCGGTCGCGGCACAGGATCGGGATGTCGCGGGTCGGCGCCCTGGTGCCGTCCGGCTGTTTCTGCATGACGCCTGATTTCAGATTGCCGAGATGGGCGAGATCGGCACCGGTCAGCACCAGATTGACGCCGGGCGCCGCCCTGGCCGCATCGAGCGAGCCGATGCTGAAGCTTGCCTTGGCAACCGGCGAGCGCAGGACATAGCCGTGCAGGACGCCTTGCGGCTGGATATCGTCGGTGTAGCGGCCCTCACCCTTGATGAAGGCCTGGTCTTCACGACGCAGCACAGAAGCGCCCATGCCGAATTTCGGTGTGACCACGGTCATGCATGCCTCACGATGATGATTGGAAAACGAACGCCTGAAATAGGCATTGCCGCAGTTTTGTCGAGTGACCGTTTCGTGTAAAGAGCGCGGACTTCAACTTTTTTGGACCAGCGGACGCACTTTCCGCCACGGAAATCGACAGGAAAACCTAGGGAATGCGTACCGATACCGGCCAGGTCTTCAAGCTCGAAGACTATCGCCCCAACGATTATCTCATTCCGGAAACCAGCCTCACTTTCCGCCTTTCGCCAGAGGCAACGCGCGTCATCGCCGTGCTGACGATCGAACGCCGCGACGGCGTGGCGGCCTTAGTGCCGCTGCTGCTGGACGGCGACGGGCTGACGCTCATTCGTGTCGCCATCGACGGCCACGAACTTGCGCCGGCCGATTTTCTGGCCACGCCGGATCAGTTGACCATCCTTCAGCCACCGGCAACGACCCGCTTCCAACTGCTCATCGAAACCGAACTGGCGCCGGCGCGCAACGAGGCGCTGATGGGCCTCTATCGTTCGAGCAACGTCTATTGCACGCAATGCGAGGCAGAAGGCTTTCGTCGCATCACCTACTTCCTCGATCGCCCCGATATCCTGTCCGTCTATACGGTGCGCATCGAGGCAAAGCGCGATGAGGCGCCGCTGCTCCTCTCCAACGGCAACCCGGCCGACAGCGGCGCGCTTGCCGACGGCTGGCACTATGCTGGATGGCACGACCCCTTCCCCAAGCCGTCCTATCTGTTCGCGCTGGTGGCCGGCGCGCTCGGCAAACTGGCCGACAGTTTCGTCACCATGTCAGGCCGCACGGTCGAGCTCGGCATCTATGTCGAGCCGGGCAAGGAACGGCTCGCCGGCTACGCCATGGATGCGCTCAAGCGGTCGATGCAATGGGACGAGGAGGCGTTCGGCCGCGAATACGACCTCGACGTCTTCAACATCGTCGCCGTGTCGGATTTCAACATGGGCGCCATGGAGAACAAGGGCCTCAACATCTTCAACGACAAATATGTGCTGGCCGACCAGGAGACCGCGACGGATGCCGATTTCGCCAATATCGAGGCGATCATCGCGCATGAGTATTTCCACAACTGGACCGGCAACAGGATCACCTGCCGCGACTGGTTCCAGCTCTGCCTGAAGGAAGGGCTGACGGTCTTTCGCGATCACGAATTCTCCGCCGACCAGCGCTCGCGGGCGGTCAAGCGCATTGCCGAAGTGCGCACGCTGCGCGCGCATCAGTTTCCTGAGGATCAGGGACCACTGGCACATCCGGTGCGGCCGCGTCGCTACCGCGAGATCAACAATTTCTACACGGCGACGGTCTACGAAAAGGGCTCGGAAGTGGTGCGCATGATCCGCACCATCCTCGGCGCCGAGACGTTCCGCGCCGGCATGGACCTCTATTTCGAGCGCCATGACGGTGAGGCCGCGACGATCGAGGATTTCGTCAAGGTGTTCGAGGATGTCTCCGGCCGCGACCTGTCGCAGTTTTCGCTGTGGTACCACCAAGCGGGCACGCCCAATCTGACTGTCAGCTCGACGCACAATGCCTCGGCGCAGGAATTCACGCTCGAAATCGAACAGTCGGTGCCGCCGACACCGTCGGAAAGCCGCAAGCGGCTGATGCACATTCCGCTGGCCTTCGGCCTGGTCGGCGCCGGCGGCAAGCCGGTTGCCTGGCGCGGCGTCGAAGGCGCTGTCGTCGAGGATGGCGTCATCCATATCCGCAAGCGCCGGCACATGGTGCGCTTTTCCGGCGTTGCCGAGCGCCCGGCGGTGTCGCTCAACCGCGGCTTTTCGGCGCCGATAACGCTTTCGGTCGAGCAGAGGGCCGACGACCAGTTCTTCCTGGCCGCCCATGACAGCGACGCCTTCTCGCGCTGGCAAGCGTTCAACACGCTGCTGACCGATGCGCTGATCGCCGCCTTCCGCCAGACCCTTGGCGGCAAGCAGACCGAGTTCACCGCCCGGCTGACCGGGCTTGCCGGCAAGATCGCCGGCGACGAGACACTGGAGCCGGCCTATCGGGCGCTGGCGCTGGCGCTTCCCGGCGAGTCCGACATTGCCCGCGACATCGGCAAGAGCATCGATCCCGACGCCATCTTCTCGGGCCGCGAGGCGCTGGCGCTGGCGATTGCCAAGGCGAACCGGGACACCTTCGCCAGCCTCTACGATCGCCTTGCCGACGACGGCCCGTTCAGCCCGGACGCGGCCAGCGCCGGGCGACGGGCGCTGCGCAACAGCTTGCTGGATTATCTCGCGCTGCTTCCGGGCGGTGCAACACTTGCCGCCGAGCATTTCCGGGCCGCGACCAACATGACGGACCGCGCCGCCGCGCTCACCGTGCTTGCGCACCGTCATCATGGTGCGCCCGAGGCGGTCAAGGCGCTGGCGGATTTCGAGGCGAAATATGGGTCCGATGCGCTGGTCATGGACAAATGGTTCCAGATCCAGGCCAGCGTACCGGGTCCGCAAACCGTCTACGCGGTGCGTGCGCTGACCAGTCACCCGGCCTTCTCGATGGCCAACCCGAACCGGGTGCGCTCACTCATCGGCACGTTTTCCAGCGCCAACCAGACCGGCTTCCACCGCGCCGACGGCGAAGGCTACCGGTTCTTTTCGCAAACCGTTCTGGAGGTCGAAAAACGCAACCCGCAGGTGGCGGCGAGGCTGGCGACGGCTCTCAGGTCATGGCGCGCGCTTGAGCCCGGCCGCCAGGCCAAGGCCAGGGAAGCGCTGCTGGCCATCGCCGGTGCCGAGAACCTGTCGGCGGATCTGCGCGATATTGTCGAGCGCACGCTGGCTTGATCCCTCCCCCTTGAGGGGAGGGTGGACAGCCGCCGAAGGCGGATGGACGGGTGGGGTCGTTGCAGCAGTGCGCGACCTCGACCAACTTCGACCGTGATTGAACAAGTCGAGCACTTCGCCGAGGACCCCACCCGGCCCTTCGGGCCACCCTCCCCTCAAGGGGGAGGGATTCCTGCGTTATTTCAATCAATTTTTAATCTTTTTTCCCCGCGCCTATGGACAAGGCGAATCACCTTTGATTCTTTACAGACGATTCGGAAGTGCGGTGTTGCCGGATCGTCAAGCGTACGGAAATTCGGGGAGTGCCATTTATGGCCAAGGCGGACGCGTGGGGCGCGCCCGAAGGGACGGCTTTTGAACGGCGCGAGGCGCGAGGCGACGGTCTCGCCGGCAACACGCGGCTCATCGCCGAACCTGCCTACCGACGGCTCCTGGCAGCCGAACCGCTGCTGCGCCGATCGATACCGGCTCTCATCATCACCTTTCTGATTGTCATTGCGGCGCTGCGGGTCCTGTCGCTGATGAACGAGCGTGACGATGTCGAGCGCGACGCCAAGGCGATCCTGTCGCTGGCCGCCGGTCAAATGGCCAGCGCGATCGCGGCCGATCCGAATGCCGCATCCGGCGCCGTCCAGGATCTTCTGGAGAACACCAGCCGCCAGGGCGCGATGGGCCGCAGCCATGTGCTTGCCATCACCGACGGCGCCTTCAAGATCGTAGCGGTGTCGCCGCTGACGACAGGCTGGCAGGGACGGTCGCTCGACGGCCTCGTCCAGGGCGGCCAGCCGTTGTTCATGTTCGGCGACCGCGCCGGGGTCATGAATGTCAGCATCGGCGGACAGGACTGGTTTGCCGCTGTCAGCCTGACCAAGGACAGGAAGAATGCCGCGGCAGTGCTGGTGCCGCAGGAAGCGATCTTCGATACCTGGCGCAAGACGGTCTCGCTCAACGTCACCCTGTTCGTGCTGACGGCCGGTGTGCTGATCATCATCCTCTACGCCTATTTCGGCCAGGCATCCCGCGCCCAGACAGCCGACCGTATCTATCTCGAAGCGCACCAGCGCATCGACATGGCGCTGGTTCGCGGCCGCTGCGGCCTGTGGGACTGGGACATGGTGCGCGGCAAGATGTACTGGTCGCGCTCGATGTACGACATGCTGGGCTATGAGCCTTGCGATACCATGCTGTCTTTCGGCGAGGTCGACGAAATCATCCATCCCGAGGATGGCGACCTGTTCCAGCTCGCCAACCGGATCGTCGAACGCGAGATCGACCATATTGACCAGGTGTTCCGCATGCGCCATGCCGACGGCCAGTGGGTGTGGATGCGCGCCAGGGCGCAAGTCATCGACCCGGAAGCGCCGGAGATCCAGCTGATCGGCATCGCCGTCGACGTTACCGAGCAACGGCACCTGGCGCTGCGCTCCGAGGCGGCGGACCTGCGGCTGCGCACCGCCATCGAGAACATCAACGAATCCTTCGTGCTGTGGGATGCCACCCAGCGGCTGATCATGTGCAATTCCAAATACCAGCAGGACAACGGCCTGTCGGACCGCGACGTGATGCCGGGCGCCTCGCGCGCCGTGCTGGAAGAACGCATGCTGGCCTTCGCCTCGGAACGGCGGCTTGCCAACAGCAATGGCCCGCAGGGCGGCGCCACCTTCGAGCGGCAGCTCGCCGATGGCCGCTGGCTGCAGGTCAATGAATTGCGCACCCGCGACGGCGGCACCGTCTCGGTCGGCTCCGACATCACCCAAATCAAGCTGCACCAGGAAAAGCTGGTCGACAGCGAGCGCCGGCTGATGGCGACCATCCACGATCTCAGCCTTGCCCGGCGCGCGGAGGAAGAACGCTCGCGCGAACTGGTCGAGCTCAACCGCAAATACATGAAGGAAACCGAGCGCGCCGAGGCGGCGAACCGGGCCAAATCCGAGTTCCTGGCCAACATGTCCCACGAATTGCGCACGCCGCTCAACGCCATTATCGGCTTTTCGGAACTAATGGAACAGGGCCTGTTCGGGCCGCTCGGTTCGTCGCGCTACGAGGAATATGCCACCGACATCAACGGCAGCGGCAAGTATCTGCTGGGCGTCATCAACGACATACTCGACATGTCGAAGATCGAGGCTGGCCAATTCTCGATGGACCGCGAGGAAATCGATCTCTGTCCGCTGATCAAGGAGACGGTGCGCGTCGTCTCGCTGCAAGCGGCGGAAAAATCGATCACGGTGGAAACCCGCATCGCCGATGCGATGACGCTGTTCGCCGATCGCCGGGCGATCAAGCAGATCGCCATCAACCTGCTATCAAATGCGGTGAAATTCACCGGCCAGGGCGGCCACATTTCGGTGCGCGCCCGCAACACATCCGGCGCGCTGGTGCTGACCATCGAGGACAATGGCTGCGGCATTCCGAAGGAGGCGCTGGGCAAACTCGGCCGGCCGTTCGAACAGGTGCAGAACCAGTTTTCCAAGAGCCATGCCGGCTCCGGCCTTGGCCTCGCCATCTCGCGCTCGCTGGCCGAGCTGCAGGGCGGTGCGCTCAAAATCCGCTCGACCGAAGGCGTCGGCACGATCGTGTCGGTGCGCATCCCGATCAAGAAGTCGTCGCAGCCGGTGAAGGCCGCCGCCTGAATCCTGAACGTACCGAAAACAAGGCTCCGGCAGCTCGCACCGCCGGAGCTTTTGTCACCGATTTACTCCATGCTGTCGTCGCCACCGCCCCATTGGCGGCGATGGCTCATACGGCCGCCTTTCGGCAGTTCGCTCTTTTCGATCTTGCCGTCATTGTTCTTGTCGAGCATGGCGAAGACCTTCTTCTCACGGCTGGTGATGTCGTCGGTCGTCAGCGTGCCGTCGCCCTTGGAGTCGTAGCGGGCGATGATGCGCTTGGCCATCTGCTCGAAGCGCGCCTTCTCCAGCGCGTCGGCGAGCTGCGCCACGGTCAGCTTGCCACCATTGTCGGCGACGATCTTCTTCAGTCGATCGTTCATGGCGTCGGAGAACTGGTCAAAAGTGATGGTGCCGTTTGAATCCTTCATTGCCTTGTCGAGGCGCATCATCATGCCGTGACGCGGCCCGCCGCCGCCGTAGTGTTCGTCGGCATAGGCCACCGAGCCGGCGGCGCCGGCCAGGGCGACGAAAGCGATTGCAAGTCTGGTTGTCGTTCTCATGGTCTTCTCCTGTTGCATCGTCACCCCCGATGCTCGAAACAGAACGTGCGGCCGTTGCCGTCACGGTCGTTTCGTACGAAGCAGAAGGTCAAATTCCTTTCTGACCCTTTGCGACGTCTCTTTGAGGTGTGCTTCCAGCACACCGAAATCCGGCAGGTCGGTGACCGCCAGAAGCAGATCCGAGAGCCCAGGCGGAACATCGTCGCGCTCGAACACGCCGGTGAGGCAGAGCCGCGTCATCTGGGTCAGCGCCAGATAGAGCGCGTAGGCTTCACCAAGCTCCTGCCGGACCTGGACTTCAGCAAAATCCGGCGCCAGGCGGGACAGGATTTCGGTTGTCCCGGTCGCACGGCGGCCGGCTTCGACCTTTCCCGTGATCACCGCCACCTGCGCGATGAATTCGAGATCGATGAGACCACCGGGGATCAGCTTGATGTCCCAGAGATCGCGTGGCGGTTTCTCCTTCTCGATCATCGCACGCATCTCGCTTGCCTCGGCCATCACCTTGGTCCCATCGCGCGGTAGAGCGAGCACCGCCGCCACCTCGGCCTCGACCTCGGCGCAAAGTGCTGCGTCGCCGCCAATGGCACGGGCTCGCACCAGCGCCATGTGCTCCCAGGTCCAGGCCTCCTGGCGCTGGTACTTCTTGAAGGCATCGATATGGGTGGCGACCGGTCCCTTGTTGCCGGATGGCCGCAGGCGAAGATCGAGTTCGTAGAGAACGCCCTCGGCCGTCGGCGCGGAGACGGCAGCGATCAGCCGCTGCGTCATGCGGGTGTAGTAATGCGATGGCGCGAGCGGCTTGTCGCCGTCGGACTCGTCGGCGTCGGCGTCGTGATCGTAGAGCAGGATCAGATCGACATCGGAGCCCGCCGTCAGTTCGCGGCTGCCGAGCTTGCCCATGCCAAGCAGCGAAACCGTGCCGCCGGCGATGCGGCCGTGGCGCCGCGCGAATTCGGCGGTGACCGCCAGCATGGCTGCTTCGATGGTGAGATCGGCGAGATCGGAAAAGGCGCGGCCGGCACGGGCCGGATCGATCGATCCGGCAAGCAGCCTGACGCCAATCAGGAATTTTTGCTCCGAGGCGAAGATGCGCAAGCGGTCGAGCACGTCCTCATAGGCTCTGTCGCCTTCGAGGAAGGCGGAAAGCCGCGCCGACAAATAGGCGCGGTTGGGCAATTCGGTGAGCAACGCCGGATCGAGCAGGCCGTCGAAGACATGCGGGCGTCGGGTGATGATCGCGGCCAGCCTGGGGGCCGCGCCCATGATCGTCGCCATCAGCTTGAGCAGCGCCGGATTGGACTGCAGCAGCGAAAACAACTGGATGCCGGCGGGCAGGCCGGCGAGGAACTCGTCGAAGCGCATCACCGCTTCGTCTGCCCTGCGGGTCTGGCCAAAGGACTGCAGCAGCGCTGGCGTCAGTTCCGTCAGCCGCTCGCGTGCTTCCGCCGACCGGGTGACCCGGTAGCGGCCGAAGTGCCAGCCACGGATGACGCGGCAAATGTCGCTTGGCCGCTGAAAGCCGAGGCCGCTCAAGGTCTTCAACGTGTCGGGGTCGTCGACATCGCCAGTGAAGACCAGATTGCCGATGCCGGCCGAGAGTTCGGGTGCGGTTTCGAACAGGGCCGCATAGTGGCGCTCGACCTGATGCAGCGCGGCTCGGAATGCCTCGGCAAAGGCCGCCGCGTCGGCAAAACCGAGCATGCGGGCGATGCGCTCCAGCCCCTCGTCGCTATCAGGCAGGATATGCGTCTGCTCGTCGGCGACCATCTGGATGGCGTGCTCCACGCGCCGCAGGAACCAGTATTGTTTGGTGAGCGCGTCGCGGGCATCGGCGGTGATCCAGCCGCGCACGGCCAGCTGGCCGAGCATCGGCACGGTCTCGCGGCCGCGCAGTTCGGGGAAGCGGCCGCCGGCGATCAACTGCTGCGTCTGGACGAAGAACTCGATCTCGCGAATGCCGCCGCGGCCGAGCTTGACGTTGTGGCCCTTCACCGCGATCTCGCCATGGCCCTTATGGGCGTGGATCTGGCGCTTGATCGAATGGACATCGGCAATCGCCGCGTAGTCCATGTATTTGCGCCAGATATAGGGCTGCAACTCCCTCAGGAAGGCATCACCGGCGGCGAGATCGCCGGCCACGGGCCGCGCCTTGATCATGGCGGCGCGCTCCCAGTTCTGGCCACGCGCCTCATAGTAGCGCAGCGCCGCCTCGACCGGAATCGCCAGCGGCGTCGAGCCGGGATCGGGCCGCAGCCTGAGATCGGTGCGGAAGACATAACCGTGTTCGGTGCGGTCCTGCAGGATGCGGACCAGCCGCCGGGTCAGGCGCGCAAACAGTTCCGTCGCATCGAGCGGATCGACGATTGCCGGTGCATCCGGATCGAAGAAAACGACAAGATCGATATCCGAGGAATAGTTCAGTTCATGCGCGCCAAGCTTGCCCATGCCGAGCAGGATCCAGCCCGACTGCCGCGCCGGCTGCTGAGGGTCGGGCAGTCTGAGCTTGCCTTGCTGATGCGCGTCGCGCAGCAGGAAATCGACGGCGGCGCGCGTGCAGGCATCGGCGAGATCGCTCAATCGCCGAACCGTCAGCGCCGTCTCGGCCTCGCCGGCGAGATCAGCCAGCGCGATGAGGACATGCGCTTCCGCCTTCGATTGGCGCAGTTCCATCATCAGGCTCGATTCCGAGACGGTCTCGGTGCGCGACGCCTTGTCGATCCCGGCCAGGATCGCCGTCAGCCGGGTCTCGACCGTCTCGTCGAACAGCGCGTCGAGGATTTGCGGCCGGCGACGCACCGTGTCGCGCAGGAACGGCGACAGGTCGAACACAGCGGCGAGAAAATGCTGAGCGGCGCCCTCGCCGGCCAGGAACTTCGCCAGCCGCGGCAAGTCCTCGTCGTGGGCGGCGGAGGCGATCTCCGACAGTTCCCGCCGGGCACGGCTTTCGTCCAGCGGCTCGAGCCTTGCCGCCGGCTTCAACAGCCAGTCCGTTTCGATCCGTTGCACGACCGCCCTCACCGCCATCAGATGTTCTCCCGTTCGGGAAAACTCATGACAACGGACAATCCGGGATTTACAGGCAGAAGATCAAGCCGTCCGTTGTGGAATGTCATGATCGCCTTGGCGAGGCTCAAGCCGAGGCCGGAGCCCGGCTGCGAACGGCTTTTCTCCAACCGCACGAAACGCTCGGTCGCCCTGGCGCGGTCGGCATCGTCGGGAATGCCCTGGCCATTGTCGGTCACCGAGAGCCTGATCTCTCCGCCGACGCGCTCCAACGCCACCCGAACCGTGGGCTTGTCGGTCGCGTCGGTGGAATATTTGATGGCGTTGTCGACGATGTTCGACAGCGCCTGGCCGATCAGCTCGCGATTGCCGTTGACGGCGAAGTCACCTTCCACGGCGGTCTCGATCACCACACAAGCTTCCTCCGCCACCGGCTCGTAGAGCTCGACGACATCGCGCACCGCGGCCGCCAGATCGACCCGGCTGGTGCTCTCGGAGGAATAGCCTGCCTCCAGCCGCGAGATCATCAGGATAGCGTTGAAGGTCTTTATCAGCTGATCGGACTCGGTAATCGTGCTTTCCAGCGCCTGCCTGTAGTCTGATGTCTTGTGCTTGCCGGAAAGCGTCGCTTCGGCGCGGTTGCGCAGCCTGGTCAGCGGCGTCTTCAGGTCATGGGCAATGTTGTCGGAAACCTGCTTCAGCCCCTCGTTGAGCGTCGCGATCCTGGCCAGCATGGAATTGAGGTTTTCCGACAGCCGGTCGAACTCGTCACCCGCGCCGGTGACCGGCAGCCGGCCTGTCAGGTCACCGCCCATGATGCGGCGGCTGGCCTCCGACACGCTGTCGATGCGCTTCAGCGCGGCGCGGCCGACGAAGAACCAGATCAGCAGCCCGCCAAGCCCCATCATGCCCAGCGCCAGCATCAAGGCACGGCGAATGACGGCACGGAAGCGCTCCGGCTCGCCGAGATCGCGTCCGACTAGCATGATCATCTGGTTGGGCAGGCGCAGCACCAGCGCAATGGCGTTGTGGCCCTTTTCGCCTTCGACCTGGACGTCGTTCGGGTCGGCTGGCGTTGCGTTCTGGTCAGCCGCCGGATTGCGTTGCCGCTCCAGCTCGCCTTCGCCAAAGCGGCGGTAGGAGAACGGCTCGGTTGTCCAGCCGTCGATCTCGAGAACGCCCGGCTCCAGGCTCTGCACGTTGCCGGTCAGGATCTGGCCATTGGCATCGGCGATCAGATAGAGGTTGGCGCCGGGCTGGCGGGAGCGCTGCTCGACCACGCGCACCAGCACTGGCAGGCCGCCGCGCTGATAGGCATGGGCGAGACCGAGCACTTCGTCGTTGATGGTTTCCTGAGTCTGCGCGGTCAGCATGCGCGCCGACAGCGAGGTCATGTAGAAGACCAGCAGCACCGCGCAAAGCGCGAACAGCAGCAGATAAAGCGCCGATAACCGGGCAGCCGTTGTCCTCATGATGGCGGGCATGGACAACGCCATCGGGTTCTAGCCGCTCTTCAGCATATAGCCGGCGCCACGAACCGTGTGCAGGATCGGCTTGTCGAAGCCCTTTTCGATCTTGCCGCGCAGCCGCGAGATGTGAACGTCGATGACATTGGTCTGCGGATCGAAATGATAGTCCCAGACATTTTCGAGCAGCATGGTGCGCGTCACCACCTGGCCGGCGTGACGCATCAGATATTCGAGCAGCCGGAACTCGCGCGGCTGCAAGGTGATCTCGGATGTCGCGCGGCGAACCGAATGCGACAGACGGTCGAGTTCGAGATCGCCGACCCGGTACATGGTTTCGGCTTCCTTGGCGCTGGCGCGACGGTTCAGCACCTCGACGCGGGCGAGCAGTTCGGAGAAGGCATAGGGTTTGGTCAGATAATCGTCGCCGCCGGCACGCAGGCCTGTGACCCGGTCGTCGACTTCGCCGAGCGCCGACAGGATCAGCACCGGCGTCGTATTGCCCCTGGAGCGCAGGCCGGCGATGACCGACAGGCCGTCGCGCCGCGGCATCATGCGGTCTATGACCATCACGTCATAGTCGCCGGCGTCGGCGAGCGCGAAGCCGGTTTCGCCGTCGCCGGCGACATGGGCGGTGTGCCCGGCCTCGGCAAAGGCTTTCTGCAGATAGTCGGCCGCCTCGCGATCGTCTTCTACGACGAGAATCTTCATGGAGACGTTATACGCGATTTCGCTGGAAGATTGAGTGGCCGGCATATGCATTATGGCCTTCACTGAATGGCCTATCGTTGCCCCAAAACCGCTACACACTTTTGGGCGACATGCTTCTTTGTTTTGGGCATGTCGTTATCCCAAAACCGCTTCGCACTTTTGGGCGACATGCTGAGGTAAATGCGGCAGCGGGCGATGGGAGGCCCGCTGCCGCCGGAGCGGAACACGATGACTGACTAACGTATTCGGGCTCCATGCTTTCCGATGCGGCGGCTCGGGGGTGTTTGAAACCGCCGCACCGGAAAAGTCGAAACGAACGTCAGCCCTTGGCGACGGGCAGCGCGACGAAGCGGTTCGAGTCGTCGTGGGTGATTTGCATCAGCACCGCCTTGCGGCCGGATTTCACCGCATCGGCCATGGCCTTGGTGACGTCCTCGGTGCCGTTCACCTCGGTCGAATTGACCGAGGTGATGATATCGCCGGGCTGGATGCCGCGATCGGCGGCATCGCTGTCGGGATCGACATCGGTAACCACCAGCCCCTTGCCGTTTTCCGACTTGGTGACGGTGAGGCCGAGATCGGCCAGCGTGTCGGCCTTGGCCGGAGCAGCCGGCTGATCGGCCGAAGCCTGCTTGTCGGTCGACGGCAGCTTGCCGAGATCGATCTTGATCGACTGGCTCTTGCCGTCACGCCACACCGTGACATCGACCGGCTTGCCGGGCGAATAGGCGCCGATCAGGCGGGCGAGTTCCTTCGGCGAATCGACATCCTTGCCGTCGACCTGGGTGATGACGTCGCCGGCAGTGATGCCGG
The DNA here is from genome assembly GCF_056404235.1 of Mesorhizobium sp. P2_E10. Classification (NCBI taxonomy): domain Bacteria; kingdom Pseudomonadati; phylum Pseudomonadota; class Alphaproteobacteria; order Hyphomicrobiales; family Phyllobacteriaceae; genus Mesorhizobium; species Mesorhizobium sp. P2_E10. The sequence goes on along the minus strand of NZ_JBFUEK010000003.1, from coordinate 534,559 downwards.
CCTTCTTGCCGGGGCCGCCGTCCTGGGCGCTGGAAACCAGAGCACCCTTTTCAGACTTCAGACCGAGCGATTCGGCAATGTCGGAGGTAACAGGCTGAATCTCGACGCCAAGCCAGCCGCGTTCGACGCTGCCGCTCTTCATCAGGTCCTGCACGACCGTCTTGGCGGTCGAGGCCGGAATGTCGAAGGCGATGCCAACGCTGCCGCCCGAGGGCGAGAAGATCGCGGTGTTGATGCCGACGACCTGGCCGTTGAGGTTGAAGGTCGGGCCACCCGAATTGCCGCGGTTGACCGAGGCGTCGATCTGCAGGAAGTCGTCATAGGGGCCGGCGCCGATATCGCGGCCACGGGCCGAGACGATGCCGGCGGTGACGGTGCCGCCAAGGCCGAACGGATTGCCGACGGCCACCACCCAGTCGCCGACGCGAACCTTGGAATCATCGGCGAAGTCGACATAGGTGAACTTGCCGTCGCCATCGACCTTGAGCACAGCCAGATCGGTGCGCGGGTCGGTGCCGATCAGCTTGGCATCGAGCTCCTTGCCGTCATTCATCACCACGGTGAAGGACGAGCCTTCCTCGACGACGTGGTTGTTGGTGACGAGGTAACCGTCATCGGAGATGAAGAAGCCCGAGCCCTGTGCGACCGGCCGCGGCTGATCGTTGTTGCGGTCGCGATGGCCGAAGCGGCGGATGCCGTCCTGGCCCTGGCCATTCTGGTCGCCGAAACCGCGGAATTGCCTGAAGAATTGGCGCAGTTGCGGATTGTCGGGAAGATTGTTCATGCCGTCCTGACCGTCGGACTGGTCGGAGCCGTCATCGGCGGCCGGCTCGATCTTGGCCTTGACTTTGACGCTGACGACAGCCGGCGAAACGCGCTCGACGACATCGGCGAAGCCCGGCACCTGCGGCGCCTCGACCCGCACGGCGTCGGCCAGAACGGGAGCGGTTCCGGTGGCAACGGCGCCAAAGCCGATGGCGCCGGCAATGGCCAGCGACGCGGCAGCAGCCATCAAGCGCTTGCGGGTGCGGGAATATGAATTGGGGGCAATATTCATGGGTCTCGTATCCTCTTTCAAGGGATGCTCTTCGATGGGCATCCTCGGGTGAAGAGAAATAGAGTGGCGTACATTACGGCGCCATTTCCGGTGCATGAAACTTTTGTAATGTTGGCAGGCGCCGGCCGCTGTCAGTCGCGGCGCAGAATACTATCCAGCGCCGCCTGTTCCTCGATGCTCAACGCCTTGGTTGCCAGCGATCGGCGCGAGCGCGCGGTCAGCACGATGAAGGTCCCGCCGACCAACAGCAGCACCACCGGCGTGCCCCACAGCAAGGCATTGCGCATGCTGAAGCGCGGCTTCAGCAGCACGAACTCGCCATAGCGCGACACGATATAGTCCATCACCTGCTGGTCGGTGTCGCCGGCGACGAGGCGCTGGCGCACCAGGATGCGCAGGTCACGCGCAAGGTCGGCATCGGATTCGTCGATCGACTGGTTCTGGCAGACCATGCAGCGCAGGCCTTCGGACAGCAGGCGCGCCCTTGCCTCGAGCGCAGGATCGGCGAGTACCTCGTCGGGCTTCACCGCCTGGGCGACACCGGCAAACAGCAGCGCCAGCAGCAGGACGAGCGAGGCCAGCGAAAACCGTGCGGTCATGGCAGGCTCGCCGATGCCGCAAGCTTGCGGCGGCGCGAGGGCGCTCCGACGCGCAGCCGGCGGTCGAGCAGCGACATCGCCGCGCCTGCCATCATCACCAGGCCGCCGCCCCAGATCAGCGTCACCAGCGGTTTCCACCACAGGCGCACGACGACGGAGCCGTCGGTGCCCTCGTCGCCAAGCGACAGATAGAGCTGGCTGAACCAGATCGTCTCGATGCCGGACTCGGTCGTCGTCATCTGACGCACCGGGTAGAAGCGCTTGGCGGAAGTGATTTCGGCCGCGCTGCCGCCGTCGGCGCCGAGCAAGACGAAGCGGCCGCGATCCTCGCTGTAATTGGGTCCTTGCGCCGGATAGAGCCCATCGAAGCGCAGCGTGTGGCCCGACAATTCGACGGTTTCGCCGGCATGCATCGACAGGATCTTCTCGGTGCCAAAGCACAGCGTGCCGACGATGCCGAGCGTCGTCAGCCCGAGCCCGAGATGGGCGAGCGTGGTGCCGAAGACGGAACGCGGCAGGCCGGCAAAGCGCCGCAGCATGATGCCGGGCGCGACAGTGCCAAAGCCGGATTTGACGGCCAGGTCGGTGAGCGCGCCGCAGATCAGCCAGAAGGCGAGGCCGGCGCCAAGGGCAGCGAACACCGATGTGCCGTCGATGAACAGCCCCGTCACCAGAACCGCCAGAAAGGCTGCGGCGAAAGCCGCCATCAGGCGCTGGGCGACGGCGAGAATATCGCCGCGCTTCCAGGCCAGCAGCGGCCCGAAGGGAACCACGACCAGAAGCGGCACCATCAGCGGGCCGAAGGTCAGATTGAAGAACGGCGCGCCGACCGAGATCTTGTCGGCCGAAAGGGCTTCGACGGCCAGCGGATAGAGCGTGCCGATGAGCACGGTCGCCGCGGCCGTGGTCAGGAACAGATTGTTGAGGACGAGAGCGCCTTCGCGCGAGATCGGATGAAACAGGCCGCCGGCCGTCAGCCGCGAGGCGCGAAAGGCAAACAGCGCCAGCGAGCCGCCGATGAACAGCGTCAGGATGCAAAGGATGAAGACGCCACGCGTCGGATCGGTGGCGAAGGCGTGGACGGAGGTCAGCACGCCGGAGCGCACCAGGAAGGTGCCGAGCAGCGACAGCGAGAAGGTCAGGATCGCCAGCAGCAGCGTCCAGATCTTCAGCGCCGAGCGCTTTTCCATGACGATCGCCGAATGCAGCAACGCCGTGCCCGCCAGCCAAGGCATGAAGGAGGCGTTCTCGACCGGATCCCAGAACCAGAAGCCGCCCCAGCCGAGCTCGTAATAGGCCCAGTAGGAGCCCATGGCGATGCCGCCGGTGAGGAACATCCAGGCGACCAATGTCCATGGCCGCACCCAGCGCGCCCATGACGCATCGATGCGACCCTCAATGAGAGCGGCGACCGAGAAGGAGAAGCAGATCGAGAAGCCGACATAGCCGAGATAGAGCAGCGGCGGATGGATGGCGAGGCCGAGATCCTGCAGGATCGGGTTGAGATCGCGGCCCTCGATGGGCGCCGGATTGAGCCTGATGAACGGATTGGACGTGGTCAGGATGAACAGGAAGAAGGTGGCGCCGATCGCGCCTTGCACGGCCAGCACGTTGGCCCGCAGCGTCGCCGGAAGATTGGAACCGAAGACGGCGACCAGCGCGCCGAAGAAGGTCAGGATCAGCACCCAGAGCAGCATCGATCCCTCGTGATTGCCCCAAGTGCCGGTGATCTTGTAGATCAGCGGCTGCAGCGAATGCGAGTTCTCCCACACGCTTGCCACCGAAAAATCGGAGCTTGCATAGGCCGTCGCCAGTGCGGCGAAGGACAGCGCGGTCAGGGCAAAGCCGGTGACCGCGGCGGGACCGCCGACAGCCATCATCTTCTGGTTGTTGGTGCGGGCGCCAAACAGCGGCACCAGCGTCTGCACCAGCGACAGCGCAAACGCCAGAACCAGGGCGAAGTGTCCGGTTTCAACCATGATGGTTTCCGCTATTCACTCTTGCTCTCCTGCCACACGCCCTTGGCCTTGAGGCCGTCGGCCACTTCCTTGGGCATGTAGTTTTCGTCGTGCTTGGCCAGCACGCTGTCGGCGACAAAGGTGCCGTCCGGGCCGAAGGCGCCTTCGGTGATGACGCCCTGCTCTTCGCGGAACAGGTCGGGCAGGATGCCGGTGTAGGTGACCTTGACCGATTTCTGCTTGTCGGTGACGGAAAAGGCGACGGTTGCGCCCTGGCCACGCTCGATCGTGCCCTTTTCGACGAGGCCGCCGAGCCTGATGCGCTGTCCCGGCTGCAGGCTGGCGGTGGTCAGATCGGCGGGCATGTAGAAATAGGAGGCCTTCTGGCCGAGCGCATAGAAGGTGAGACCGGTGGCGGCGCCGAGAAACGCCAGCCCACCGGCGATCACCGACAGTCGTTTCTGTTTGCGCGTCATGGTCTACTCCGTCGCCGTCACGCCGAGCGAAGCGGCAAAGGCGGTGAATTTCTTCGCTTCATCACTGTCCGCCCCAAACACGGCGATACCGCGATTGAGCGCATCGCGTGCCTGGTCGGCCTTGCCCAGCACGACATAGGAACGAACGAGCTTCATCCATCCTTCCGCGTCGCGCGGATTTTGCTTCAGTTTCTCGTCGAGGCCGGCGACCATGGTGTTGATCATCGCCTCCCTGTCCTGCGGCGACATGGAGGACGCGGCATCGACATCCCCGGCGTCAGGGCCTTTCGCCGGCTGGCCGGATGCCACGGCACGATTGCCGGATTCCACCAGGGCCTGCTGTACCGCGCCACGCCATGGCGAGTCCGGCGGCAGCGTGGCGAGCATGGTTTGCCAGGCCGCAATGGCCTTGTCGGTCTGGCCTTCCTGCGCCAGCGCCATGGCCAGATAGAAGGACGCCTTTGGATTTGCCGGATCGAGCTTCAGCGCCGCCTCGAAAGCACTTTGAGCATCCGCCGAGACGATGCCGCCGGCCGCGTTGGCGATCGCCTCGCCGAGACCGGCCTGACGGGCTGCACTGTCGCCATCGAGGCGAATGGCATTGCGATAGGCGGTCACCGCGTCGGCAAATCGCTGCAGGCGCAGATAGACTGGAGCCAGCACGTCCCAGCCGCGGCCATCCGCAGGGTTGGCGGCAAGGTGCGCCTCGGCGCGCGCCACCAGTTCGTCCACCGAACTGTCGGCGGGGTTTTTGGCCAGCCGCTCACTGAGCGGTTGCGACGGCAGATCGGGCGAGCCGAGCTGGCTGTAGAGTCCCCAGCTGACCAGGGGAACCACCAATACTGCAGCGGTTGCGACCAGCCGTGTCGCCCTTGACGGCTGCCGCGTCGCCGCCTTGTCGGCCGGGCCGGCACTGTCCAGGCGAAGGATGCGGCGGGCGATTTCGGCGCGCGCCTCTTCGGCTTCCGCCGGCTGGATCAGGCCGCGCGCCGCGTCGCGGTCAAGCTCGGCCAATTGGTCGCGATAGACTTCCAGATCGTGATCGCTGCCGGTCGAAGCACCCTTGGCGCCGCCGGCCAGCGGCAGCAGCACCGCCAGGCTTGCGCCCAGCGTGAGGATTGCGGCTATGACCCAGAACAGCATGTCTCATCCAATAGCGGCAGCGCCCTGCCCTGCCAACACAGGCGTCCTGCGACGCTTTGACGACAGGCGCGCCGCATGTCCTTGATCGATATCAACCGGACCGGGTCAGTATCCGGCCCGATCTTTGTTTTATGCATGTCGTTGTCCAAAAACCGCTGCGCGCCTTTGGGCAACATGCATTGATCAAGTCAGCGGCGTCCAGCTGCCATCGGCGTTGCGGCAGGCGGTTCCGCGCGCGGTGGCGCCGGCGGTGCCGGCAAAGACGGTGTGCGTATACTGCCGGCAGTCCTGCGAACCGACACGATAAGGCTGGGCGGCGACGACTTCGCCGTAATGGGCGGTCCGGTCGCTCTTCCACGTCACCTTCTGGCCGCTCGCCGTATATTCAAGCGCCTTGTATTCCGCCTCCAGCGCACTGCGCTTTTCGGCGTCGCTGAGGCCAGAGCCGATCGATCCGCCAACCAGGCCGCCGGCCATGGCCGAGATGATCGTCGCCGTGACCTTGGCGCCGGACGGAGGGTTCGTCGCCGGCGGCTCGGTGACCGTGATGTCCGGGCCACTGCCCTTGCCCAGCGTCCCGCAGCCTGAAACGGCGAGCAGTGCGGAAAGGAGCGCGACGCGAATCTTCATGCCAACAACCGGTTTTCTTGAGTTAGAGCCTGCTGTGGATGAGCCGGGGGCCGCGTCATCGGAAAGCTGATGTGGCCATAGTATTGATATTTGTCGGAAATTTGGCTGCACGCAGCCGCTTGCAAAAGTATCACTGAAGGCTCCGCAATCGAACCACCGCCTTCAACCCGCCCATGACGGACCGTTCCAGCGCCAGAACGCCTCCATACTCGTTGACGAGGTCGGCGACAATGGCAAGTCCCAACCCCGTCCCCGGCTTTGTCTCGTCGAGGCGCCGGCCACGCTTCAGCGCCTCGCGCGCTTTGTCTTCGGGAATGCCCGGACCGTCATCGTCGATATCGATCTCGAACAGGTTTGCCGCGCCGTCCTTGCCGGCGACCGGCCTGACGGTGATAGCGACGGCGCTTTTTGCCCATTTCATTGCGTTTTCGAGCAGATTGCCGAGCAATTCCTCCAGATCCTCGCGCTCGCCGGCAAAGACGATGTCGGAGGCCGGCAAGGACAGCGAGAGGCTGGTCTGTGGATTGAGCTTTTGCAGGACGCGCACCATGCGCTGGACCAGGGGCGCCACCGGCGTGCGGTAGACGACGCTGTCGCGCTGCGCGGCGACACGGGCCCGCTGCAGATAGTGGTCGACCTGTTTTTGCATAGATGCCGCCTGTTCGGCGATGAGCTGGCCCTTGGCGCCGCCGAGTGCCCGGCCCTCATTGATGAGCACCGCCAGCGGCGTCTTCAGCGAATGGGCAAGATTGCCGACCTGTGTGCGCGAGCGCTCGACGATGCGCTTGTTGTTCTCGATCAACGCGTTGGTTTCGTTGGCGAGCGGTTCGATCTCGGCCGGGAAGCGGCCGTCGAGCCTTTGCGCCGTACCTTCGCGTACCATGGCGAGCGCGTTGCGGACCCGGCGCAATGGCTGCAGGCCAAGCAGGATGGCGATGGCGTTGATGGCGATCATGCCGACGCCGAATAGGGAGAGATAGGTCAACAGACGGCGCTGGAAGCTGCCGATCTCCTGTTCAAGCTCGCTCTGGTTGCCCATGACGCGGAAGCGCGCCGCACGGTTTTTCGAATCGAGGACGAATTCGCTCTCGAACACTTCCACCGCCTCGCCCTTGATGCCTTCGCTCGCATAGCTGCGCTGGAAGCTGGCATTGAAGGGGACTTCGGCGATGCTCGGCGATGGGATGGTCTTGGTCATCGAGGACGAATGCAGGTCGCCATGCACGCCCTCCGAGGCCGGTTCCACCGACCAGTACCAGCCTGAATTCGGTTCCGAGAAACGGAGATCGCCAAGGTCGGGGGCGCCGGTCAGCTGCCCGCCTTCGGAGACACCGACGGAGCCGATCAGGTTGAACAGATGCGCCGAAAGCAGGCTGTCGAAACCACGCTCGCTGGCCTGGCGATAGAGCGTGGTGATGAGGGTGAAGATGACGACAAGCGTCAGGATCGCCCAGACCGTGGAAAAGGCGATGACGCGAAACGCCAGCGAACGCGGCCAGAACCGCACTGAAAGCGCTTTTGAGGCGGCCAGCTTTGTAGGAAGAGGTTCCGCCTTACGCCTCCGGTTCGCGCATGCGATAGCCCATGCCACGCACGGTTTCGATCATGTCGATGCCCATTTTCTTGCGAAGCCGGCCCACGAAAACCTCGATAGTGTTGGAATCGCGGTCGAAATCCTGGTCGTAGAGATGCTCGACCAGCTCGTTGCGCGAGACCACCTCGCCCATGTGATGCATCAGATAGGCAAGCAGGCGGAACTCGTGCGAGGTCAGCTTCAGCGGCACGCCGTTGACGTCGGCCTTGGAAGCCTTGGTGTCGAGGCGCAGCGGCCCGCAGGTCAATTCAGATGAGGCATGGCCGGCGGCGCGCCGGATCAGCGCCCTGACCCTGGCCAACACCTCTTCGATATGGAACGGCTTGGTGACGTAGTCGTCGGCGCCGGCGTCGATGCCGGAGACCTTGTCGCTCCAGCGATCGCGCGCCGTCAGGATCAGTACCGGCATCTTGCGGCCGCCGCGACGCCAGCGCTCGACGACGCTGATGCCGTCCATCTGCGGCAGGCCGATGTCGAGCACGACGGCGTCATAGGGTTCGGTGTCGCCAAGAAAATGCCCTTCCTCGCCGTCAAAGGCGCGGTCGACGACATAACCGGCGTCGACCAGCGCATCCGATATCTGCCGGTTGAGATCCTTGTCATCTTCGACCACGAGTACGCGCATGCGGGGATCGATACCTGTTGAAGAGTTGGCCTGTTGAAGCGTTGGGCTCAGATATAGGCCGATTCCAGCAGCCTGGGAAACGGAGGCCAGTAGGATGGAAGATCGGGTCAGTTCTGCGGAACGATGATTTCGGAACGGCGCGGGCGCTGTCCGTCCTTGCCCGGGACAAGCACGACGATGACGCAGACCGGCTGGCCGCCGCGCGTCGACTGCGACGCCTTGGCCAGCGTGCCACCGCTCTGCTCGGCAACCTGCTGGCCGATCGCGTAGCAGTCGGACGCGGCCAATACGATCGGCTGGACCTGCGCGGGCATGGCGACCTGCATCGCGGTCGCCTGCGACGCAAACAGTCCGGCCGCGTAAAGCGCCAGTGTCGCGGTTCGGAGATGGGAGCGAAGCGTTGTCATGGTCAGCGTTGTAACGCATCGGTGCTGAACGTGAAATGAACGGTGAAGGCTACTGAAAACATGCCCGCCACACCCCTTGCAACGCGAGACATTCAACCTGAGATTTCACCGCCCAACCCGGTGAAACCGGCGTAAGTCCAGTCTAGACTCCGTTTCACCGATATTGAAAGCGCTCAGGCGTCTTCCCGCGTGATGGCGCGAAAGCGCAGCAGCCCATGATTGACGGCCAGATCTTCGTCATAACGGGCCTCGGCGAATTCCAGTGACAGCCGTGTCTGGCCACGCGGGCCGATGACCAGCGCCGCGTCGGCGAGGCGCGCCTTGATGCGGTCCATGATGGCAAGCGTCTCGGCTTCGCCATGGGCCTTTGACCAAACATGCAGTGTCACCAGCTGATCGGCGTTGTTATCGGCGCCAGTGTCCCAATCAAAAGCGCTGGTCAGGCCGCAGGTCACGTAGGGAAAGGCGACGTTGTCGGTTGCCTGCTCAAGCAGGCCGGCGCCAGCCAACAGCGCCGACAGCGGCGCATCGCTTTTCAATCTCTGGAACAAGGCCTGCTGCAAATCGCCGGGCGCCGTCATTCGTCATTCCCCTCGCCCTTCGCAGTTGAACAGGCTGCGCACCCGTCAACGTTTTCTCGTTCCAGCCTAACCGCGCTGATGTTCCGGCGCTAGATCACCCCGGTCGTCATGTGCGGCCCTTGGCGGCAGCGGCGCCCCTTACGGCCAAGCTGGTTTTTATTTGGTATGCAAGGTGTTTGAAAAACGGTGCTATGACGGCGCTTGGTCTTCTCCAAAACAGTCGAGGTCATTTTCGTGCGCGAGCCATCGGTGCTGCCTGTCTTCGGAAGACTCGGGGTCAAGGCGCCGGTCGTGATTGCCGCGCCGACCGCGTCGAAGGGACTAGAGAAGACGATGACCAGCCTGCGGGCGGCCCTGTCTGCACATGGTGGCCTGGTTTTGAAGCTGTCCGTGGTGGTCTGGACAGTCGTTGTGCTGGCGGCGGTGTTCTTCATCACCAAGGCCTGACGCCGGCGACGTCGGTCGCTCGAACGTGGCAATCAAAGGACGTCAGCATGGCAAACCGCTACGCACTGCGCATGGAGCAGCCTGGCAGCTGGACCATTTTCGATATTTTCACCGGCCAGCCCGTCGAGCTCAAGCACCAGGTGATGGTCGGCATGGACATGCGTGACGCCGAGGCGACGGTCGACCGGCTGAACAGCCGAGACGTCAAGCGGCGGGCGAAGGCGGACCGCGGGACCTGATCGTAGCCGGGCGGATTACCGCCGAAGGGTGCGCATCGGCTAAATGTTCTACAGACAGGGGATTGCCGTGAGACCGAGCCTGAAACAGAAGGTCCTGGAAGTCTGCGACCGCAAGATCGCGGAGAAAGGCGCCGGCGTCGGCCTGTCGTTCTATGCGTTCTTTGCAAACAGGAACGACGATCCCGAACTTCTCATGGAAGCCGCAGAATGGTGGATCAGAACCCACCGGCTCGACCATTTTGAAAGGGCCGTAAAGATACGGGCCATGGTCGAGGAGATGGACGCCGGCTGATCCTAGATTTCATACATGTCGTTATCCCAAAACCGCTGCGCAGTTTTGGGCGACGGGCATTAGCCGAAATCAGCCGCGGTCAGCACATACATGCTCCTGCGGGTGCGCGCATAGGCGTTCCTGGCAATGTCATGGATGGAGCTGGACGCCGTGTCGAAGGCCGCCAGATAGGTGGCCTCGGAGGTCGCCGTCCCCGATGGCGCCTTCGAGATGGCATCGGCGGTGACAGAGAAGGAAATCTGGAACATGCCGTCATGGCCGACAAAGCGAATACGCTTGCCCGCCTCGTCATAGCTGCGGCTTCGGTTGGGAAATGTAAGGCTCATGACTTCTCTCCCTTTGGTGCGGCGACGGCTTTCTTGACTGCCGCCCGCTTCTTCTTCGGCGTCGGGTTCAAGGCTTCCGCCACCCGGTCGGCCTCTTCCTTGGCCAACCGCAATTCGCGCAGCCTGGCCGTCTTGATGACGCGGAGCCTCGCCTCGGACATATATTCGGCAGTCGCCTTGCTGCGCTCGGCGGTTTTCTTCTGCTTGTCTACGAAGCGTGCCTCAGCTTTTTCCATGATCGTTTGAGCGACTTCAGCCATGGACGAAATCTCCTTTTTGACGCGAGAATGTGAAAATGCGTTTCCCCGCTAAAATAGGCACTCGGAAGCGAAATTTCAATTTTCGGATTATTTTGCGGTCTTCGAATTCCCGGAATTGAACCGGTCGAATAATACTATCCAATATTTCTATCATCCCGCGATTAATTTTTGGCACTCCTATCTATCGAGTGCCAACGGGCCTATATGGGGGTAGCGGCCGCCTATGCCGGCCCCAGAAAGAAGTTCCCATGAAATTTCGGCCACTCCACGACCGCGTCGTCATCAGGCGCGCGGAAAGCGACACCAAATCCAAGGGCGGCATCATCATCCCCGACAATGCCAAGGAAAAGCCGCAGGAAGGCGAAGTGATCGCCGTTGGGCCGGGCGCACGCGACGAAAGCGGTGCGCTGATTGCGCTCGACGTCAAGGCCGGCGACTTCATCCTGTTCGGCAAATGGTCCGGAACCGAGGTCAAGATCGATGGCGAGGACCTTCTGATCATGAAGGAAGCCGACGTTATGGGCATCATCGACAAGAGCGAGACCATCGACAAGACCGTGGCGACCAAGAAAGCCGCCTGACGACGCTGTCCATGCCTTGCTGCTCTCCAAACGAACTGGATGAAAAATCATGTCTGCCAAGGAAATCAAATTCTCCACCGATGCCCGTGACCGCATGCTGCGCGGCGTCGAAATCCTCAACAATGCCGTCAAGGTGACGCTCGGTCCCAAGGGCCGCAACGTCATCATCGACAAGGCCTATGGGGCGCCGCGAATCACCAAGGACGGCGTCACCGTCGCCAAGGAAATCGAACTTGCCGACAAGTTCGAGAACATGGGCGCGCAGATGGTGCGCGAAGTGGCCTCGAAGACCAACGACCTCGCCGGTGACGGCACCACCACCGCCACGGTGCTGGCCGCTTCGATCCTGCGCGAAGGCGCCAAGTTCGTTGCCGCCGGCATGAACCCGATGGACCTCAAGCGCGGCATCGACCTTGCCGTGACCGCCGTGGTCAAGGAAATCCAGGCGCGTGCCAAGAAGGTCAAGTCGTCGGCAGAGATCGCGCAGGTCGGCACGATCGCCGCCAATGGCGACGCCACCGTCGGCGCCATGATCGCCAAGGCGATGGACAAGGTCGGCAATGACGGTGTCATCACCGTCGAGGAAGCCAAGACCGCCGACACCGAGCTCGACGTCGTCGAGGGCATGCAGTTCGACCGTGGCTATCTCTCGCCCTATTTCGTCACCAATGCCGAGAAGATGCGCGTCGAGCTGGAGGATCCTTACGTCCTCATCCATGAAAAGAAGCTCGGCAATCTACAGGCGCTGCTGCCGATCCTCGAAGCCGTCGTGCAAAGCGGCAAGCCGCTGCTGATCATCTCCGAGGACGTCGAAGGCGAAGCGCTGGCGACTTTGGTCGTCAACAAGCTGCGCGGCGGACTCAAGGTTGCGGCCGTCAAGGCGCCGGGCTTCGGCGATCGCCGCAAGGCGATGCTGGAAGACATTGCCGTGCTAACCGCCGGCCAGATGATTTCCGAGGATCTCGGCATCAAGCTGGAAAACATCACCATCGACATGCTCGGCCGCGCCAAGCGCGTGCTGATCGAGAAGGACACGACGACGATCATCGACGGCGCCGGCCCGAAGGCGACCATCCAGGCGCGCGTCTCGCAGATCAAGGGGCAGATCGAGGAAACCACCTCGGACTACGACAAGGAAAAGCTGCAGGAGCGTCTCGCCAAGCTGTCGGGCGGCGTTGCCGTCATCCGTGTCGGCGGCGTCACCGAGTCGGAAGTCAAGGAAAAGAAGGACCGCATCGACGATGCACTGAACGCCACGCGCGCGGCGGTTGAAGAAGGCATCGTTCCCGGCGGCGGTGTCGCACTGCTGCGCGCCAGGTCGGTGCTCAACGGGATGACCGGCGCCAATGCCGATGTGAATGCCGGCATCTCGATTGTGCTGCGGGCACTGGAAGCGCCGATCCGCCAGATCGCCGAGAATTCCGGCGTCGAAGGTTCGATCGTCGTCGGCAAGCTCTCCGACAGCAAGGATCACAATCAGGGTTTTGATGCCCAGAACGAGATCTATGTCGACATGATCAAGGCCGGCATCGTCGATCCGGCAAAGGTGGTGCGCACCGCGTTGCAGGACGCCGGCTCGATTGCGGCGCTGTTGATCACCGCGGAAGCGATGATCACCGACATCCCGGCCAAGGATGCCGCGGCTTCGGCCGGCGGCGGCATGGGCGGCTACTGACCATCGCCTGAAGTGCCCGCCCGGCAAAGCCGGACGGGCCAAACCAGAACAATGGCCGCCGGGGGCATTTCCCCGGCGCGCCAAGGATTTCCGCCAGTCAGGAAGACTTCCATCAGTCAGCAACGACAGGGAGATCGACAGATGATTACCTTCGTCCCGAAGCCAAATGGCGTTCCGGCGACCAAGCCGGCCGAGGAAAGCCGCTTCGACCGCATCCGCAGGATTGCCGCCGACAAGCACAGACAAACCGATACCGGCACGATACGCAGCGACCCGCAAAAGGCCGGCGACAAGCGCCCGATGTGAGGCGCGCCGCGTTTCGTCACGAGACCGGCGCCCGCCGTGTTAAGATACGGGTGAACGGCAGCGCACCCACGAGGGGCGCCTGTCATTCATCGTCGGGCGCAAGCCTGGCTGGTCCAGGAGGCGGAGATGAAACTGCTGATCTTTGGCGCCTCGGGTGCGACTGGACGCGTCCTCGTCTCGGCGGCGCTGGCAAAAGGCCATGCGGTGACCGCTTTCGTTCGCACCCCGAGCAAGCTTGCCGTCAGCCATGAAAATCTGACGGTGATTGTCGGAGATGTCGCCGATCAACAGGCGGTGGAGCGCGCCGTTCCCGGCCATGAAGCGGTTTTCAGCTGTCTCGGGGTCGGCGTTCCGCTGAAACACGACCCGGTTGTGGTTGCCGGCATCGGCTTCATCGTCGATGCCATGCAGCGGACCGGACCGGCCCGGCTCATCTATCTTTCGTTCCTTGGCGTCCGCGACAGCCGGCGGCAATTGGGGCCGCTGCTCGGCGGCATCATCGTACCGCTTGTGCTGCGTCGTGAAGTGGCCGATCACGAGGCGAAGGAAAACCTTATCGTCCAATCCAGTCTCGACTGGACCATTGTGCGGCCACCAAAGCTCATAAACGCTGCGGCAACTGGCAAATTCCACCACGGCAATGGCATCCGGGCGTCGTCCCTGCTGCCGACATTGGCGCGTGCCGATGTGGCAGCCTTCATGCTCGGCCAGCTCGACGATACCACCTACTCGCGCAAGGCGGTCGCCATCCTGCGCTGACCTCCCCGGGGCAGGTCCTTGAAGGCCATTTGAAGCGTAATTATATCAATGACTAAGCGTGCGGTGCACGCGAAACATAGTGCTTTGGTCAAGCTTCTCTATGGAGGTTGTCATGGCCAATAAACTCATGGAAGGAAAACGTGGCCAGGATCTGATCAATCTGATCCTAGCCGTTTGCCTGTTCGTCTCACCCTGGATAATCGGCTTCGCCGCTGAAACCACTGCCGCTTACAACGCCTGGATTGTTGGCGTTGTGCTCGGCGCGCTGGCCTTCGCGACGCTCTCCGTATTCGCCGAGTGGGAAGAGTGGGTGAACCTTGTTCTCGGACTTTGGCTGATCGTTTCACCCTGGCTGCTGGGGTTCGTGGCCAACGCTGACGCGATGGCGACGCATGTGATCCTGGGCGTGCTGGTGGTTGCCGCATCGGCCTGGGCAGTCTGGGACGTCCATCACCCGCACGCGCATGCGTGATCGGTGACGACAAAGGAGGGGCCCGGCGCGTGAGCGGCGGGCTCCGCTGATCGCTGAGAGCGATGCGCCGGCCGCACTACCTCACGAGACCGGCGCCGCGCCGCCTTGTTCAGTGCGCAGGGCGATGAACTCATCAAGAATGCCTGCGGTGGCGATGGCGGACACCGGCGGCGTGAAGTCGGCAAGCGTCCGTTTCCAGATGTCGGTGGCGCGCTCGGTCGCTGTCTTCGACCCTGAAAGCGTCCAGTTGCCGAAATTCGACCAATCGGCCACCAGCGGCTCGTAGAACGCGGTGCGGTAGCGCGCCATCGTGTGTCCGGCCGAGAAGAAATGCCCGCCTGGCTGCACCTCGGCGATGGCCTCGAAACCGATCGCATCCTCATCACCGGGTGTGGCGGCGCAGAGTTCCGCGACCGTTTGCAACGCCTCGATATCGGTGATCAGTTTCTCGAAGGAGACGCTGAGGCCGCCTTCGAGCCAGCCCGCGGCATGGATGCACACCGTGGCGCCTGCCAGCACCGAACCCCACAGCGCGAACTGCGTTTCGTGTGCGGCCTGCGCGTCCGAGATGTTGGCGGCGCTGCCGCCGCCGGAGCGCCAGGGCAGGCCGGTGAAGCGCGCCAGCTGGCCGGCGCCCAACGTCGCCTTGACATGCTCGGGCGTGCCAAAGGCCGGCGCGCCCGACTTCATGTCGACATTGGACGAGAACGAGCCGTAGACCACCGGCGCACCTGGCCGCACGATCTGCGCCAGCGCCAGCCCGGCCAACGCCTCGGCGTGCTGCAGCGTCAGCGCGCCGGCGACGGTGATCGGCGCCATGGCGCCAGCCAGGCAAAACGGCGTGATGATCGACACCTGCCCTGCCCGGGCAAAGTCGATGATGCCTTGCGCCATCGGGATGTCGAGCTGGCGAGGCGAATTGGTGTTGATGACCGTGTAGCAGTGGGCACCCGAACGAAACGCGTCCTCGGACAGACCACGCGCCAGCCGCAGCATCTCGAAACTGTCCTCGACCTGCGGCGTGCCGCGGGCGAAGACGAACGGGAACTTGTCGGACAGTGTCAGCTGCGCACGATTGACGGCATAGTGGCGGAAACGATTGTCAACGTCCTGCGGCTCGATGCAGGGTCCCAGCATGTGCAGCACGTCGAAATGCTGCACCAGCCGCATGAGATCCTCGAAATCAGTCAGCGTTCCCGGCCGCCGGCCACGTTCGAGATCGGTGACGTTGGGCGCGCCGGCTCCAGCCAGGAACGTCATCGAGCCCAGTTCGAGCATGAGGTCGCGGGAACGGCCGCCGGCCAGCGCCCGGATCGATTTGGGCGCCGAGGCCAGTGCCGCTGTGACGATATCGCGACCGATGCGAACCATCTGGCTGTCTTCATCGACCAAGGCGCCGGCGCGGGTAAGAAGGCCGCGCGCTTCGGGCAGCAGAACCTTGACGCCGAGCTCTTCAAGCACCCGCAGCGCCGTGTCATGGATGGCGGCGACCTGGTCGTTCGAAAAGATCGGTTGCGGCAGGAACGGATTCTTCAGCGAACGGTAGTCCGGCCGGCGGCTGGACCCGCTGCCGGCTTCGCCGGTTCGTCCACGCCGGCGCTCACGCCTGACGTCACGTGCAGCGTCATCGACCATGGCCAAACCTCCTCATTGCCGCATCGCCTTCCCCTCGGGATCGTAGGGAGAGGCCGGGATGACGCGCGCCGGCCGCTCTACGCCGACAATGTGCACCGACAGCGCCGTGCCTTCGCTAGCGAAATCGCGATCGACAAGCGCCAGCGCCAGGCTCTTGCCGACCGTATAGCCATAGCCGCCGGAGGTGACGAAGCCAACGCGCCGGCCGTTGTGCCAGACCGGTTCGAAACCACTGGCGTCGGCGTCGACGGCGTCGACTTCCAGCGTCACCAGGCATTGCCGTGCGGGGGCATTTCGTTGCCTCAACGCCGCCTCGCGACCGATGAAATCGCCCTTGCCGAAGGCCATGAAACGGTCGAGGCCGGTTTGGGCTGGCGTATAGGCCTGGGTGAATTCGCGCGACCAGATGCCAAAGCTCTTTTCCAGCCTGAGTGCGTTCAGCGCATAGAAGCCGATTTCGGCAAGGCCGAGATCCTCGCCGGCGGCGAGCAGTGTTTCGCGCAAAGTGGCATGCATGCTGGCCGGACAGTTGATCTCGAAGCCGACTTCGCCGGCGATGGAAAGGCGGGCAACCCGCGCGCGAACCATGCCGATGTCGAACTCGCCGCAGGCCATGAACGGCAAGGCACTCGACGAGGCATCCTGATGCGTCGTGCGCGCCACGATCGCCCGCGCATTCGGTCCGGTGACGAGAAAACCGGTCATGATGTCGGAGAGGTCGGTGACGGTCACGCCGTCGGCCGCATGCGCCTCGAACCAGCGCATGTGGAACTCCCGGAGATAGTAGGAGCCCATGATCCAGTACGTTCCGCCGCCCCAGTTGAAGACGGTGAGATCGCCCTTCAGCCGGCCGTCATGGCCGAGCATCGGCGCGAGTTTTGCCTGCCCCGGCTTCGGCACTTTCGAGGCAAGCAGCCGGTCGAGCCAGGCTTCGGCGCCCGGACCTGACACCGCGTAGCGCGAAAAGGCTGAGGTATCGACGAGGCCGGCGGCGCGGCGCACCTGCAGCGCCTCGTCGCGGACGATGTCGAAGGCGTTGGAGCGCTTCAGGGTGGTGTTTTCGCGAAAGCCCATCGGTGCGAAATAGGCCGGGATTTCCAGGCCCCATGACGACGTCCATTCGCAGCCCGCCGCGGTCATGCCGTCATAGGCGCCGGGCCGTTTCAGCGGCCGGCCGGCGGGCAGGCGCTCGTTGGGAAAGGTCATGACGAAGCGGCGCGAATAGAACTGGCGCGTCGTCTGTTTCAAATACTCGCGGTTGGCGGCAAAGGCGCCATAGCGGGCGATGTCCATGCCAAAGATGTCGGCTTGCGGCTCGCCGTGGATCATCCACTCAGCCAGTGACTTGCCGACGCCGCCGCCCTGGCTGAAGCCGGCCATGACGCCGCACGCGACCCAGTAGTTTTTGAGGCCGCGCACCGGACCGACGAGCGGGTTGCCGTCCGGCGTGAAGGTGAAGGCGCCGTTGACCCATTTGCGGATGCCGGCCGTCGCCAGGCAAGGAAAGCGCAGATAGGCCTTGGAGAGTTCCGGGCTGATGCGGTCGATGTCTTCCGGGATCAGTTCGATGCCGTAGTCCCACGGCGCGCCGTCGATGTTCCAGTGTTTCGGGTTCTGCTCGTAGACGCCGAGCAGGACGCCCTTGCGCTCCTGTCTCAGATAGGCAAAGCCGTCGAGATCGACGGCGAGGCCGAGTTCCTTGTCGAGTGCGGCGACCTCCGGAATTTCCTCGGTGATGAAGTAATGGTGCTCCATCGGCGTCACCGGCAGGTCGACGCCGACCATGCGGCCGACCTGCTTGGCCCACAGACCACCAGCATTGACGACATGCTCGGCAACGATCGTGCCTTGCTCGGTCAGCACATCCCAGCTGCCGTCGGCGCGCGGCTTGAGGTCGAGGACACGGTTGCGCAGGATGACATCGGCGCCGCGCTTTTTCGCGGCTCCGGCATAGGCATGCGTGGTGCCGTAGGGGTCGAGATGGCCCTCGTTGGAATCGTAAAGGCCACCCAGCACGTCGCTGACATCGACGATCGGGCAGATTTCCTTGATTTCTTCGGGGGTCACCAGCCTGGCGGTTTCGATGCCGACCGACTGGAACACCGCCCAGGCCGATTTCAGCCATTCCCAGCGGGCGGGATCGCTGGCCATGTTGACGCCGCGGGTCATGTGCAGGCCGGCATTCTGGCCGGATTCGGCCTCGATCTCGCGGTAGAGCTTGATTGTGTAATCCTGCAGGGCGGCGACGTTGGGATCGGCGTTGAGCGCATGGAAACCCGCCGCCGCGTGCCAGGTCGAACCGGCGGTCAGTTCGGCGCGCTCGATGAGCGCGACATCGCTCCAGCCGAAGCGCGCCAGATGGTAGAACACCGAGGCTCCGACCACCCCACCCCCGATGACGACTGCACGATAGTGCGACTTCACGAGCCTCTCCCTCTCGTTGGAAGCCTCATCATACAAACTCTGTACACATGTGTCTAGACACATGTGTACAGTTGGCTTGCGCACCGCTTCGCACCATGCCACTTGTGTGTCCATGATCATGATCGCTCCGCAAGACGACCCGGCGCCCGGCAACATCAAGGTGACGCGCTGGGACTGGATCAATCTTGCCCTGCAGACACTGATTTCGGATGGCATCGAAAGCGTGCGCATCCTGCCGCTCGGCCAGAAGCTCGGCGTGTCGCGCTCCAGCTTCTACTGGTATTTCCAGAGCCGCCAGGATCTGCTCGACCAACTGCTCGCCCACTGGCACGACACCAACACCAAGGCGATCGTCGAACGTGCGCAGCGGCAGGCGCAATCGATCATCATGGGCGTCATGAACGTGTTCGAATGCTGGGCCGACGAGCGGCTGTTCGACCCCAGGCTCGACTTCGCCATCCGCGAATGGGCGCGCCGCTCCGACGATGTGCGCCGGGCGATCGACAAGGCCGACAATGACCGGCTGGGCGCCATTCGCGACATGTATCGCCGCCACGGCTATGACGAGGAGGACGCCTTCATCCGGGCGCGTGTGCTCTACTACATGCAGATCGGCTATTACGTGCTTGACCTCAAGGAGCCGGTCGAGGCGCGGGTCAGCCATCTGGCCGCCTATCTGCGCAGCTTTACCGGCCTGGAGCCCAGCGAGGCTGATGTCGCGCATTTCATGCGCTTCATCGCGGCACGGTGAGCTCCGCCTGACGATACCAGAATCAAAGCCATCTCTACCCGGTCAACAAACCGTGCCGTGTGGCTTCGCCGCCCTTGTGAGCGGTGCTAAAATGGACGAATAGTCTTGCCTGGTGCGCCGCCCTGAAATTGCCCGCAAGCGGGTCTCAGGTAACGGCGTGGGGCGGAATTCTGGAATGACCAGTCCTTTGGAACCGCGCAAGAGAAGAGGTCCGATCGCCGCAACACTGCTGGCGGTGGATGCGTGGCTCGATTCCTCGCTCTACGAGATCGGCTTCGAGGCCAGTCAGTTCTGGGAAACGGCCACCATCTTTTTCCGGCGCTTCCGCGTGACCGGCTGGCGCCGCGGCATCATCGAAGTGTTGAGCGAAGGTTTTACGATGGGCGCCGGCGGCATCGTCGTCCTTTTGGCGCTGGCCTTGCCGGCCTTCCAGATCACCACCGGCGACTGGCGCACGCAGGGTGACTTCGCCGTCACCTTCCTCGATCGATACGGCAACGAGATCGGCCAGCGCGGTATCATCCAGCGCGATTCGGTGCCGGTCGACGAGATGCCCGACCATGTCATCAAGGCGGTGCTGGCTACCGAGGACCGGCGCTTCTTCGAGCATTACGGCATCGACGTGCTCGGCCTGTCGCGCGCTATCTTCGAGAATGTGCGGGCAAATTCCGTCGTGCAGGGCGGATCAAGCATCACCCAGCAACTGGCCAAGAACCTGTTCCTGTCGAATGAGCGGACCTTGCAGCGCAAGATCAAGGAAGCCTTCCTGTCGCTGTGGCTCGAGGCCAATCTGTCGAAGAAGGAAATCCTGCAGCTCTATCTCGACCGCGCCTATATGGGCGGCGGCACTTTCGGCATCGAGGCGGCGGCCGATTTCTATTTCGGCAAGAGCGTCAAGGATTTGAACCTCGCCGAGGCGGCGATGCTGGCCGGCCTGTTCAAGGCGCCGACCAAATACGCGCCGCACATCAACCTGCCGGCGGCCCGCGCCCGGGCCAATGTGGTGCTGTCGAACCTCGTCGATTCCGGCTTCATGACCGAAGGCCAGGTGCTGCAGGCGCGGCTGCATCCGGCCGAAATCGTCGACCGCGGCGAACAGAAGAGCCCGGACTATTACCTCGACTGGGCCTTTGACGAGGTCAAGAAAATCGCCGCCAAGACCGGCCAGCATTCGCTGGTCGCCCACACCACCTTCGACGCCAACATCCAGAAGGCGGCCGAGGAATCGATGGAATTCCACCTGCGCCAGTTCGGCAAGGAGTACAACGTCACCGAGGGCGCGGTGGTCGTCATCGAAACCAATGGCGCGGTCAGGGCCATCGTCGGCGGCCGCGACTACGGCGCCAGCCAGTTCAACCGCGCCACAAAGGCGCTGCGCCAGACCGGCTCCTCGTTCAAACCCTATGTCTATGCCACGGCCATGGAACATGGCTTCACCCCGGACTCGGTTGTTTCCGGCGGGCCGATCACCTGGGGCGGCTGGTCGCCGCACAATTACAGCGGCGGATCGGCCGGCAACGTGACGCTGATCACGGCGATCGCCAAATCGATCAACACCGTGCCGGTGCGGCTGGCCAAGGACCATCTCGGCATCGCGCCGATCAAGGCGATGGCCGAATCATTCGGCGTCGAATCGCCGCTCGAATCGCACAAGACGATGGTGCTCGGCACGTCGGGCATGACTGTGATGGACCAGGCGACAGGCTACAGCGTGTTCGCGCAGGACGGCTTCGTCGGTTCGCGCCACGGCATCACGCAGCTGGTCACCCGAACCGGCGAGGTGGTCTACGACTTCGCCAAGGATGCGCCGCCGCCGCATCGGGTGCTGTCGGAACAGGCGCTCATCTACATGAACACCATGCTTGCCGCGGTGCCGGTGATCGGCACGGCCCGGCGGGCCCAGCTTCCCAACATCGTCGTCGCCGGCAAGACCGGCACCACGCAGTCCTACCGCGATGCCTGGTTTGTCGGCTTCACCGGCAACTACACGGCCGCCGTCTGGCTCGGCAATGACGACTTCACTCCGACCAACAAGATGACCGGCGGCTCGCTGCCGGCGATGGTGTGGCAGCGGCTGATGGTCTACGCCCACCAGAACATCGACCTCAAGCCGATCCCCGGCCTCGAACACCCCTTCATCGACGCGGAAATCGCAGCCAAGGCCGAGGAAGCAGAGAAGAAAAATGCCGATCAGGCGGCAGCCGACGCCGCCGCCGAGCGCCCGGCGGTGCTGTCCAGCCGGACCACACAGACGCTGCGCGACATGACCAAGCTGTTCCAGTCGGCGCCGGTGCTCGAAGCGCCTGCGGCACCGGAGACCCTGTCGGCGCTTTGACCAGGCAATTGCGCGACGCCCGCTTGCCACATGCCCCTGCGCCGCGATATCCCCGAGCGGCAATCCTGCTTGTCCCCGGCCTTTCATGCTCAAGAACGCCTTCCTGACGCTCCTCGCGCTTGCCATAGCCATCGGTGGTGGCGGCGGCAGCGTCTGGTATGCGCTCAAGGTGCAGGACGGCGTCGGCGCCATCAGGATCGGCCAATGGACCGCATTCCCCGATATCGGCACGCAAGGCGCGGACCCCTATTCGAAGGCGCGTGTGGCGCGCGAGGGCGTGCTGGCGCTCGGACAGGCCGAGGGGCTGTCCTTCATCGCTGAGCGCGATGCCGGCGGCGACCAGTTGAAGCGGGAATGCGCCTACAGGATCGAAGGTGGATTTCCCACCGCCCGCTTCTGGACCCTCTATGCCGCCGATCAGTCGCTTGGCGTGGTCGAGACCGGCAAGCCGAGGTTGGCGGCGTTGCAATCCTACCAGGTGCTGCGCCAGCCCGACAATTCGGTGATCATTTCCGTCGGCAACCGCCCCACCCCCGGCAACTGGCTTTTGACCGACGGCTTTGGCCGGATGTATTTCGTGCTGACCTTCTACGACACGCCGATCGCCTCAAGCACCGGGCTTTCGGATGTGACGCTGCCGAAGATCGAGAAGGTCGACTGCAATGCGTAGGTTGCTGCACGCCGTCCTGCTTGGCCTGGTCGGCGCCGGCATCGTGCACATCGTGGTGCTGCTGTTAGTGCCGGAGTTTTCCGAACGCGACGCCTGGTCGCGACTGGCCATGGCCTCGGACCTCTACAAGATGACCAGGCTCGATGCCGAGGCCGGCGGCGCGCCGGTGGTCAAGTCCGTCGATCCGCTATTCTATGCGGCGGCCTGCCGCTTCGATCTCGCCGAGGGGATGGTGCGGGTCAAGGCGCCGGGCAATGTGCCGTTCTGGTCGGTGTCCGTCTATGACCGCAACGGTCACAATTTCTATTCTTTCAACGACCACACCGCGACCGGCGGCGTGCTCGACACCGTCGTGCTGACGCCGGCGCAGATGATCGAGGTGCGCAAGGAACTGCCCGAGGATCTGCACGGCGCGATCTTCGTCGAAGCCCCGATCGACGAAGGCATATTCGTCATCCGCTCGTTCGTGCCCGACGACAGCTGGAAGCCTGTCGTATCGCGGTTTCTCGAGCAGAGTTCCTGCGAACTGCAGGACTACTAAGCCTACCCCGAAGTCGGCTCAGTGATGCGGTACCGGCATCGATCCCGGCGAGCCCGGTGACCCCGGCTTGTCCGGACCGGCGCCGCCTGGCCGTGCCTCGCCCGCCAGCGACCGCTGTTCGTAGCGGACGCCGGGG
This sequence comes from Mesorhizobium sp. P2_E10, assembly GCF_056404235.1. Taxonomy (NCBI): domain Bacteria; kingdom Pseudomonadati; phylum Pseudomonadota; class Alphaproteobacteria; order Hyphomicrobiales; family Phyllobacteriaceae; genus Mesorhizobium; species Mesorhizobium sp. P2_E10. Next base: position 511,640 of record NZ_JBFUEK010000003.1, on the reverse strand, counting down.
AAAATGATGACTGCCGCCGGTGTGCCGGTGGTTTGACTTGCTCTGCTGGTTGCCGCCGTTCGCGGCACGAAAGACAGGACCATGCCCATGGTTCGCGTATTCCTCTCGGTTGCCCCGGAGCACAACGCAACGCCTCCAAATGTGATTAAGGCAGGCAGAGGGTTAACGGAGCGCTAACGGATCAGCGCTAACTTGATCTTTGTTCTAGACGTACGCGAAACCGACACAGTCCCGGTCGAGCGTGGTCCAGATTGTGTCGAGTGTCGGGCGTATCCTTCGTGTCAGCTTCGGATTTCAGGCAAATCGCTATACGGGCTGAATCGGGAAAGGCCGAAAGGCTGTTCCGCGCGGTGGTCTCGGCGTTCTGTTGCCTGACCCGTCCTTCGCGCCGCGAGATCGCCCAGCTCGAGGATCTGACGCTGCCGCTGTTCGACAATGTGTCGGTCGAATCGCGCCGCTACGTCGCCGCCGCCCTTTCCGAATGCGAATATGCGCCGGCCGCGTTGGTGCGGCGGCTTTGCGAGGAACCAGTCGACATTGCCGCCCCTTTGCTCATCCGCTCGCGCGCGCTCAGTGACATCGACCTTATCGCGCTGATCGGACGTCACGGCCTGCCGCATGCGCGCGCCATAGCGCGCCGCAAGGACCTCAACCCGACCATTGCCCAGCTGATCAAGGTGCTTGAAAAGCCGACACTGGTGCGGGTGCGGCCGCCGGAAGCGGTCGTGAAACCGGCGACCGAAAGCGCCGAAGCCACGACCGTTGCGTCCGACCGGCAGGAGACCTCAGGCGTTGCCGCCGAAAACGCCCGGCAGCGGCTGCGCTCGATGATGCGCACTGATGCCGTGAGTGAAGGGGTTGCCGCAAATGCGTTCGTCGGCTCCAGCACCTATGCCAGGCTGCGCGAGACGGCGCTGACCGGTAACGCGGCCTTCTTCCAGACCGCGCTTGCCGACGCGCTCGAAATCGATTTTTCGACGGCGCGATCGCTGACGGAAAGCTCTACCTATGCCTCGCTGCTTGCCGCCTTACGAGCGCTCGACCTCAGCGAAGACAGGGCATTCCTGATCACGGTTGCCGTCTATCCCAATGCGTTTCCGCACCCGCAGGCCATTCGGACCTTCCTTGATCGCTACCATCTGCTGCATCGCGAGGCGGCAGTGGACAAGGTCCGCAACTGGAAAGCAGAGACGCTGTCGAGGGCGGTTCGCGCCACCGCCAACACCGCCGTGAATGCCGATGCACGCAAGGCATCGAACAGCGACGACGCTGCCGGCAGCCTCAAGGCGTCTTGACGGAGAGAAGCTCCTCGACCGGAACCGCGCCGGCCTCGATCTCGACCACCCAGATGTCGGGATCGAATTTTTTTTCCCGCTCCAACCTGGCATCGAACAGGGCGGCGTCATCGCCAGTGCCGAGCAGGCTGAAAAACCGGTCGTCGGGCTTGGCCGAATCGTAGCTCGTCTGCGGCGCCGGGCCGAACAGGGTAATTTCACCCAGCCTGCCGCGCGCCAGCACAAAGACGGCACCCGCCTCGGTGGCGCCGCGCTTGACGACAGCGGCAAAACCGCCGGCGCCGAAAACCCGGCGCAGCAAAGCCGACACCCATAGGTCGGTGGTCACGCGCATGACAGGGCTCCGGACGACATGCGACGGGTCTTAGCCGGATTTTCGCCGATCGGCGAGCCTCGTTTCGACCGTCAGTTGGTCAGACCGATCTCGCGCATCTTGACGTAGACGACCTCGTCGGGCTCGCCGGTCTGCGGCAGGCCGAACAGCGACTGGAATTCCTTGATCGCGGCCTTGGTGCGGGCGCCGACGACGCCATCGAGCTGCATGTCGTCATTGCCGAAGGCCTTCAGCCCGGCCTGGATCTTGACGATGCGGGCGTCAGGCGCCTGAGCGGATGCGGGCGCCGAGACCGGGATGGCAACCGGTGCAGTCGCTGGCGCGGCGGCAGGAGCAGCGGCCATATCCACCGGGCGCGGGACCGGATGCGGGATGCCCGCTGTCGTCTGCTTGGCGCCGAGCTGGTCGAGCAGAACGGCGTCGATCTCACCGGTTTCAGGCAGCCCGACCTTCTGCTGATAGGCCTGGATGGCCTTGCGCGTGTTGGGGCCGGAAAGGCCGTCGACAGTGCCGGAATAGAAATCGAGGTCCTTCAATATGCCCTGGACCTGTTCGACGACCGGGTCGCTTTTGACTGGGCCTGGCCGCACAATGTTGATGGTGGTCTCGGGTTCGTCGCTGCCCGCCCGCGAAAAGCTCTCCATGCTCCTGGTGGCGAAGAATGCGCCGGCATGCGGAAAGGGCTGGTACCACAAGGCGTTGGCCGAGACGTAGAACAGCGTCACCAGGAATGCGGTGGAGCCGCCGACCAGGACCGGATTGCGCGAGATTATGCTGCCGACAGCCAGCGCCCCGTCCTCGAAGGCGTTGCTGCGGTGCTTGACCGCCTTAAGCTGTTTTGCGGAGCGAGCCATTCCTGTCCCCTTTCGCTTCCCCCTTCGTCCAGGCTTTGGGCATCGGCAACACGCCGGTCTTGTCGGTCGAGCGATCTTTCGGTCCGTTCACCGGAAAGCTGATCGCAACCGTGGTGCCCTCGCCCGGCATGCTCTCGATCGACATCGTGCCCTCGTGCAGCGCCACCAGCCCCTTGACCAGCGACAGGCCAAGCCCGGTTCCCTCGAAGCGGCGCGTATAGTCGTTCTGGATCTGCATGAACGGCTTGCCGAGATTGGCAAAGTCCTCTTCGGCGATGCCGATGCCGGTATCCTTGACCCAGAAATGCAGCCGCGAGCCGATGCGCTTGGCGCCGACCACGACAGCGCCGCCATCGGGGGTGAACTTGATCGCATTGGAGACGAGGTTGATGAGGATCTGCTGCACGGCGCGGCGGTCGGCGTTGATCTCGCCGGCGTCCGGCGCAATCTGCGCCTGCAGGTCGATGTTCTTTGCCTCGGCCTGCAGCTGCATCATCGACTGGCACATTTCCACGGCGTCGATGAAGCGGAACGGCTCCGGCTCGGTCGCGTAGGCGCCGGCTTCGATCCTGGACACGTCGAGGATCGAGGTGACGACGGCAAGCAGATGCTGGCCGGAATCCCGGACAAGGCCGACATATTCCTTCTGGCGCGGATCCTTGAAGCCGCCGAACATCTCATGCAGCAGCATGTCGGAAAAGCCGATGATGGCGTTGAGCGGCGTGCGCAGTTCATGGCTGACGATCGCCAGGAACCGTCCCTTCGCCACCTCGGCCGACGCGGCCGCTTCATTGGCAACGGCGAGATCCTCGCGCAGCCGGGCAATTTCTCCGTCCTCGCGCAGCACCAGCGTGAAGATGTCCTGCTGCAGTTCGCCCCGCACCAGTTCGAGAAAAAACGGCCGATAATTGTCAGCCGTCGGGCCGTCGCCGTTCTGCGGCAGCCGGACGCGAAGATCGAGCCGGCGCGCCGGCGCGCCATCGCGCATATCGGCGAGCGCGCTGAGATAGGCGACGCGATCGGACAGATGGATGCGATCGAACAGGCCGGTGCCGAACAGCAGCTCCGGTGGCAGCTTCAGGATGGTGCGCGCCTTTGCCGACGCATCGACAACCTCGCCTTGCCTGGTGATACGCAAGACGACGGCGTCGATTGTATCCTCGAGCCGGTCGCTTGCGGCCAGCGCGGGCTGTGCCTGCGCGGCATCGCCGAAGGCGGCAAGCCGGGGGACCAGCGTCAGCGCCCAGGCCAGCGGCAGCAGCCAGTGCCACGCGGCGATTTCCGTGGCACCGAACGGCAGTACGGAGCCGGCAAAGGGCTGCAGCAGCACGGCGACCAGCGCCGAGACGCCTCCCCACAGCACTGCGCGCCGCGAGGCACCGATCCACCAGGCTTCGAATTGCAGCGCCACGGCAAGCAGGGCGACCGGCGAGGCCAGGCCGCCCGCCGCGGCAATGACTGCGGCAAGTGCAAGACCTCCCACGCCAAGCGCAACCTGGCTGGCGAGTGCCATCTTGCCCGAGGCCGCCACCAGCAAGGCGGCGAACCAGCAAAAGCCGAAAGCGGCGAAGATCGTTGCGACCGTGACGGCCGCGCCCATGCCCGAAGTGACCAATGTGACCGCGGCACCGGCGGTGAAGAACGGCGCAGCCAGCATGACGCCGATGAAGCGGCGCTGGCGCAGGCGGTCATCCCGCCCGATGATATCAGGGTGAACCATACGTTCACAGCTGGCAGCCAGCGCGCCAGGCAATCCAACGTATCTGGCCGAAATCGAACTCAATGCAACGCACTCGCACCCGGTCGTGAACTGCCCTGCTTCGCAGGTGGCTTTTGTTGATTTGAAACTCGCATCCAGCGTTTAAGGAATGGATAAGGCTGAACCGACCAACGCCCGCCCTGCGGCAAATATTGTGGTGCGGTGCCATGAAATTCCAGGCAATTGCCGCCATAGTAAACGGAGCGTTATCCGCGCGGAGCGCCCTGAAGCCGATGACAGTCAGCGCCGACGTTTCGCCATTTTCAGAAATACATAGAGAAAACAGTTAGATAGATGGTTACTGAGTGCTGAAGAAAACCAGCGGCATTTGCGGCAAATCTATTGCAAAACGCATGGTTTCGAATTTGCCTAAAATTTGCGGAAAATTCTCACTGTCCCTGCAAGTCGTCCTTTGCGCGTCTGTGGCAGTGTCGTGTCTATAAAAGAGGTCATGCCGCATGGACGCATGATCCGGCTACGGACGAGAGGGCAGACATATGGGCTTTCTGATAAGAATGGCTTTCTGGTTTTCGCTGGTGCTTCTGGCGCTGCCGCTGACCGTCGGTCCCGACGAGGCAGGCCGCGAGAGTGTCGGCCCGCTCCAGGCCCTGTTTGCGGCGCGTGAAGCTGTCGGCGACATCGCCGGCATCTGCGAACGCAAGCCCGATGTCTGCGAGACCGGCAAGTCGGCAATGCACACGATCACCGCCCGGGCCAAGGAGACCGCCAAGATCGCGGCCGCCATGCTGGACGAGAAGACAGCGACTGAGCCCGACACATCCGTTTCCACCGGCAGCGTGGCCGAGCAGATCGTCCTGCCGGCAACAGTCAACATTCCAGCGAACAACTGAGACAACTTCCAGCCGTGTCTATGGCTACACCGCAGGCCCGCAGACCTCTCGGCGCCTGCGGTGCTTTCTTCTTTTTCCGTGACGCGGCGGCGCTGGATCACTATATCCGGCGTGATGACGACAACGATCCAGACGATCCGTGACGACTTTTCCCTGCTCGACGAGTGGGAAGACCGCTATCGCTATGTGATCGAGCTGGGCGAGGCCCTGCCGCCGTTTCCCGACGCGGAACGCAACCCGGCCAACAAGGTGCCCGGCTGCGTCAGCCAGGTCTGGCTGACCACCGAACATGGAGTGGGTGCCGACCCGGTCATCACCTTCACCGGCGATTCGGATGCCCATATCGTTCGGGGGTTGGTCGCCATCATGCTGGCGCTGTTTTCGGAACAACCGGCCAGCGAGATCCTGAAAACCGATGCGGAAGCCACGTTGAAGGGGCTTGGCCTTGACGAACACCTTTCGCCGCAGCGCGCCAATGGCCTGCGCTCGATGGTCAAGCGCATCAAGCGCGACGCCGAAGTGGCGCTGAAACAGACCGCCTGATCAGACCCTGAGGCGAAGGATGATCCGGCGCGCGATTGCGCGTCGGCATGGAGAGCCGGGCATCAGCCGCGCGCATCCGCCAAAAGCAAAAACGGCGCCCACAGGCGCCGTCGATGGTCGAAATGTAGGAAACGAAGCCGGTATCAGCGCCCCTTGCGCTTGCGGCCAAGACCCATCTTCTTGGCAAGCTGCGAACGGGCAGCTGCATAATTGGGCGCAACCATGGGATAGCTTGCGTCCAGGTTCCATTTTTCACGGTATTCGTCGGGCGTCAGACCATAGTGGGTCATCAAGTGACGCTTGAGCGACTTGAACTTCTTGCCGTCTTCAAGACAGACGATGTAGTCGTCATGAACAGAGCGTTTCGGGTTCACCGCAGGCTTCTGCTTGTCGGCAGGAGGCGCTTCGGCGACCCCGCCCACGCGCCCGAGAGCGGCATGCACATCGGCAATAAGGTTCGGCAGTTCGCCGACAGGCACGGGATTGTTGCTGACATAGGCGGCCACCACATCGGCGGTCAGTTCGATCAGCGCATCGCTATTTCGGGAAGGCGTTTCGGCGATATCCATAGTGTTCAAGACCCCAACGAGGTTGTTTCTGTCTGCGCCCTTTTTCTGAAAACGGGCATCGCGCGAATTTCAGGCAGGAAGAACCTCCACGATTCGCGTCGGGGCATCTTAATGAGCCAGTCAACCAAGTAAGTCAATTCGCTTGTTGCGCTATATTCAACGATATTAGTCAAACATTCCGCATTCAGCTTCAATCTTCGGTGCACTGTGTAACTTTGCGATATTTTTCTGGTCAGGCCAGCAACGGCTGACGCCGCGTCACGTCCACCATTACATCGGCGGCGTGAGGTAAAATGGTTCGAATGCTTCGGCTATGCTTGGTCGCGCCATGGGTCAGCCGGTTATCAGGCTCTAATGAAATCACAGGTTGAAAACCATTACTGAATGTTCATGATCGGATATGCCGGTGCCGCCAAGACGAGCCTCATCAGTAAGGGGTGATGTATTTTCCATACACCCAGCCGGTGGTGAAATTGCCGTTCTGCGCCGGATCGTGCCAGACTTCGCACCAGCGATAGCGGATTGTCTGTTCCTGCTTCCAGTGCGGTTGATTGGCGATATCGAGCAGGTTTGTCCCGCCTGTGCACTTGCCGGTCATCTGCAGAACCGTCCCGTTGGGATAGGCGGCCTGCTTCTGGGATGTGCCCGACGGGTATTTGCGCACGTTGAGCGTGTCGCCAAACGGCACGCCGGTCACTTGCCAAGCTGCGAACGCAGTTGCATGAGACTGGTCAGCGAAGGCCAAAACTGTCGAAGCGACGGCCAAAGCCGCAGCGGTGCGGATATAGAACTTCATCATTCTCTCCTCCCGGCCCCTCTGCCTGGAGCCTGACGACGCCAATAGAGCCTGGCTCTTGAACCCGCGCTGATCGGCGTGTTCATTCGCCATTCAAGATTTCTGCCACAGCGAGACATAATGACCAAATCTCCAGCATTCCCGACCGCCAGCCCACCACAGCCGGAGAAACGGCCGGTCTTCGACACACATCATGCGATCACGCGGAGCGACGACTACGCCTGGCTGAGGGCCGACAACTGGCAAGAGATGTTCCGGGATCCTTCCCTGCTCGATGGCCAGATCCGTGCCCAGCTCGAAGCCGAGAACGCCTACCAGGCGACGCTGATGGCCGACACCGTGCCGTTGCAGAAGCAGCTTTTCACCGAGATGAAGGGACGCATCAAGGAAGATGACTCCACCGTACCGATGAAGGATGGGCCCTACGCCTATGGCTCCTCCTTCAAGCTTGGCGGCGAGCAGCCGCGCTATTTCCGCATGCCGCGCGACGGCGGCGAGGAGCAGATCCTGCTCGACGGTGACGCCGAGGCCGAGGGCAAACCCTATTTCCGCCTCGGCGAGGTCGACCATTCGACCGATCACGGCAGACTGTTGTGGGCGTTCGACGACAAGGGCTCCGAATTCTTCACGCTCAGAGTGCGCGACCTCGCCAGTGGCGAAGAGCTGGCCGACATCATCACCGACACTGGCGGCGGCGGCGTCTGGAATGACGGCAATGACGGTTTTTTCTACACACGCCTCGATCCCAATCATCGTCCGTCCAAGGTGCTGTTCCATGGCCTTGGCGACCAGCCTGGAAACGATCGGCTGATCTATGAGGAAACCGATCCCGGCTTCTTCATGAGTGTCGGCGGCACGCGTTCGAACGAATGGATCATGATCGGCATCAACGATCACGAGACTTCCGAATATCGGCTGATGCGCGCCAGCGAGCCGTTCGCCGAACCCAGGCTGGTCGCAGCGCGCGAGACCGGCCTGCAATACGACCTTGAAGAAGGCGGCGACATCTTCTTCATCCTCACCAATGCCGACGGCGCCAAGGACTTCAAGATCATGACGGCGCCGGCCAGCGACCCGGTGCGCGCCAACTGGCAGGAACTGGTGCCGCACGAAGCTGGCCGGCTGATCCTTTCGGTGATCGGCTTCAAGGGTCACATGGTCAGGCTCGAGCGCAAGGAAGGCCTGCCGCGCATAGTCGTGCACGACCGCAAGAGCGGCGAGGAGCACCTCATCTCGCTCGACGAGGAAGCCTTTTCGCTTGGCCTGTCGGGGTCCTACGAATACGACACCGAGATCATGCGCTTTTCCTATTCGTCGATGACGACGCCGGCGCAGGTCTTCGACTACAACATGCGCAGCCGCGAACGCGTGCTGCTCAAGACCCAGGAAGTCCCGTCCGGCCACGATGCGAACCACTATGTCACGCGCAGGCTGATGGCGCCCGCCACTGACGGCGAACTGGTGCCGATCTCGCTGATCCATCACCGGCAGACGCCGCTCGACGGATCGGCGCCTTGCCTGCTCTACGGCTATGGCTCCTACGGCATCACCGTGCCGGCGGCGTTCAACACCAACTGCCTGTCGCTGGTCGACCGTGGCTTCGTCTATGCGATTGCCCATGTGCGTGGCGGCAAGGACAAGGGCTATGGCTGGTACGACGACGGCAAACGGGCGCACAAGATGAACACGTTCACCGATTTCATCGCGGTTGCCCGTCATCTCGTCGCCGAGCGCTACACCACCCATGACCGCATCGTCGCGCAAGGCGGCTCGGCCGGCGGCATGCTGATGGGCGCGGTCGCCAACATGGCGCCGGAGTGTTTTGGCGGCATCGTTGCCGAGGTTCCCTTCGTCGACGTGCTGACCACCATGCTCGACGCCACATTGCCGCTAACGCCGCCGGAATGGCCCGAATGGGGCAATCCGATCGCTTCGGAGGAGGACTACCGGACGATTTCAGCCTACTCGCCCTATGACAATGTCGCAGCACTCGATTACCCGCCGATCCTGGCGCAGGCCGGCCTCACCGATCCGCGCGTCACCTACTGGGAGCCGGCCAAATGGGTGGCGCGGCTGCGCGAGCGCAAGAGCGGCGACAATCCGGTGCTGTTCAAGATCAACATGGACTCAGGGCACGCCGGCGCATCGGGCCGGTTTTCGAGGCTCGAGGAGATCGCCTTCACCTATGCCTTCGCGCTCAAGGTTACGGGCAAGCCCGAACCCGAGGTGACGGGGAAGGCCGATCTTGTCGCACACGAAGTTTTGAGCTGATTTTCCACTCGCAATTGCTACCGCCGCGCGCTACCCAGTGCGCGGCTTTTTTTACAGCCACGTCATCAAATCTCGCAAGGTTTCGCCATGTTGCTCGTTGACGTCTATCTCGACAAATCGTCCATCCAGGGCATCGGTGTGTTTGCCAGGGCCCACATTCCGCGCGGCACGCTGATCTGGAAGCTGGACCCACGATTCGATCGGATCATCGACGTGGAAACTTACGAGAGCGAAAGCGGATCGGTGAAGAGTTATCTCGACCGCTATTCCTACCCCGACCGGCGCGACCCGAACTACATCGTCTTCGAAGCCGACGATGCGCGCTTCATGAACCATGCCGATGAGCCGAATTGCGACGTCTCCTCACCTGAGGAAACATACGCCTTGCGCGACATCGCGCCCGGCGAGGAACTGACCTGCGACTACAATCATTTCTTTGAGACGGGCTTCGACTTTCTCGGCGACCGCCATCTGTCGCCGGAAAACTAGACACGAGTATCAAGGCAACATTCGTACCGCAGGGTTCGGGTGTACTTGGCGTACTCCAGTCTAGAAGCCAGTCAACCGAGACAGAAAGCCGAAGTGGCTGTCTTTGCCACAATGTCCGCGGCTGCTCGCGATCATGCCCTGACACACCACCGCAGAGCTTCAATAGGTCACCGCATTATCGACGCAGCCCTGCACTCCCTGAGCCAGGCGCCGGCCGGCCGATAAACGCTGATCTCAAACACATTCAGTGCGGCCAAGACTTTCAGTGACCTGATTCGGATGGGTTGATTCGATTATGTCGCACGCCCGGGCAAGACCTGAGAAAAGGTTTTGGTCAGCGTATTCGACCCCACGTCGGCAATAATCAGCTGCCTCGATCCCACAGAGCCGCGCCAGCGCCCGGACAAACTCGTCGAGATCAAAAGGCTCTTGGAGAACGACCCCTGCGCCGCTCTTGGAGATGTGGTCTGAAAATCCGCAGACGTTGGTGGCAACGACCGGCAAGCCGTTGACTATGGCTTCGAGGATTACCCCACCCGTGACATCTGCGCGCGCCGGGTGAGCAAGCACATCGGATGCGCTCAAAACAGCCTTGAGACGGGCATCGGACGCATATCCAACGAAATGGACCCTGTGTTCCAAACCGAGCCTGGTGACCGTAGCCCTGTAGGGCCTAAGCTTGGGACTGGAGACTTCGAGACCAGCGACCACCAAATGCGCGTCGTGGGACTTGGCCAGTGCCTCGATCACGCGGTCCAGACCTTTTGTATGCGGCTGTAGGGCCAGCCAGAGCCACACCTTTGCGTCGGGCGGCAGCCCAAGCTCGCTGCGCGATGCCGCGCGCAGATGGGAAGCGCGGGCATCTGGATAAACCCGGTCCCGCGAAACGGTTGGTGGCAGAACAAGAATTCGATCTTTCACTGCAGGGTATGCGCTCTTTGCGGCATCCAGTTGCCGCGAAGACAGGCACAGAACGACAGTCTTTGATCGGGGTCCGAATGCGTTGGCTTCAATACGAAGCAAAGTCTGATAACGCGGAGTAAGCCGTTTCCAGAGTGGCAGATTGGGCCTGTTGAGTATCGGGTCCGCCAGGAACAAAACATCAACTGCAGCCATCATCTGGAACGCTACCGTTTTGTCGAACCCACGCTTGGAGGCCTCCACGAAGTTCTGACCAAACCGCCTCATTCTCTCATGATTTGTGAAGGCGTTGTCATTCATCGAAAGGCAAACGGTTGGAAAAGGTATCGGATTTTTTGCTCGCGCGACGAAGAAGACGGGTTCATGACCTCGTCGAGACAATTCACCCGCAAGGCGCAGTGCCGAATCCTCGAGCCCACCGCGCGGATCAAGCGAAAAAATTCCCAGCGCAATCTTCACGGGCGGCACCAAACCGTTTATTTGCCAAAGCCATATGGTTTTGCAGCGTCGATGTCGGCGCCTGAGAAAGCGCTGTGTGTGGTCGCGCGATGCCCAGAAAACTCTCTGACTATGGTCTGAACGATTTCTTGCATCTTAGGCCTCTCACCCAACGGTATAAGACGCTCCGCTACCGTCTTGTCGATGACAAGTATGTGAAGATGCCTGTCCAGTCGACTGAATTCGCCGATATCGTAAGGTGTATCCGCGGCAAGAACGTCATAGCGACGGTCGCCTTTGAGGATCCTGACTGCCTGGCGCTTCACTTGGCTCTTCTCAGGAAATACGTCGTTCTGGATCAGGTGATCGTGTTCGACAATTCCAGGCTTGAAAAGACGCGCGTCGTTAACGCCGAGGTCGCGAACGCTTACCATGCGAACTATGTTTGCTTGCCTCCCAATCCCTGGACAGGCCGTAACGGCAGCCGGTCCCATGGCACAGCCCTCAACTGGATCTGGCACAACGTCCTGAAGCCGGGAGAGCCGAGCGCCTTCGGCTTTGTTGATGACGACCTCTACGCCATCGCCCCCACCAATCCGTTTGCACCCCTAGACAAGTATCCGTATTACGGCGATGTCCGCGTGGCAGCAGACCGTTGGTTTCTTTGGGCCGGATTTTGTTTCTACCGTTTCGCCAGCGTGAGTGAGCAGCCGCTGGACTTTGGGCTCGATTGGTTCGTCGGGCTCGACACTGGGGGCGCAAACTGGGATGTGCTGTATAAGCACTTGCCACGCGACACGTTGCCAGCACGTCCCGTGGAATGGATTTCCATCCTGCCCGGGGTCGACGATCACCAAGCAGGGATCGAACGGCGAGGTGATTGGATCCATGAAGTCGGATGGACCTGGTCGATAGATCCGGTGCTAAATTATCGCAAACGAAAAGCGGTGCTGGAGTTGCTGGCGCCGCATCTGCCGGCTAATTTTCACCTTCCGTGCGAAAGAATGAGCGACCCGCGTTGGGAGCCTGTAAAGTGATGATGTGGTGAGCAGGTTCAGCGCCGAAGTCGCCGTCGTCTTACCCGTCCGCAATGGCGGCATTTTCCTGGACGCTGCGATTGGCAGCATCCGCGATCAGACATTCAGCGATCTTGAGATAATCGTCGTCGATGACGGTTCGACTGACAATACCGCAGAGATCGTGGCCGTCCATGCCGCTCAAGATGAGCGCGTCACGCTCCTGAAAACATCAGGGCAAGGGATCGTCGACACACTCAATACGGGGCTGGCACACACGATCGCGCCACTTGTCGCCAGGATGGATGCCGATGACGTCGCCGAGGCCAGTCGCATCGATTTGCAGCGCAAAGCGATGATGCGAAAACAGGATTTGGTTGTTCTCGGAAGCTCGGCATGGACGATAGACAGCGATGGCAAGTTGGGCGCGCCCATCGACATGCAGATCGATCCTGACCGCATAAGACACCAGCTGCGCACGCAAAATCCAATTCTGCACCCAACCGCAATGATAAGAAATGCGGCCTTAAGGAAAGTGGGCGGATATCGGGGCGGCTTTCCCTATGCTGAGGACTACGATCTATGGCTGCGGCTTTCCCGTGAAGGTCCGATCGGTTCCCTGCCTGATCGATTAATGCGTTTGCGCAGGCATCGCAACCAGACGTCCAGGCTCCACCGGTTGGACCAGAGGGCGGGGGCGGCATTGGCGAGACTTCGATTCTTCAGTCCCCTTGCCGTTGGGCCGGAGACTGGAGTTGCTGCCACCAATGATCCCTTCACCAGCTATCTGACCGCGCGAGTCAACTCAGGCGTCGCATTCGGCGAAAGTGATTGGAAGGAGATAGCCTTGATTCTTCGCGCGTGTCAGGGACGACGAATGTTGGGCAAGAAGCTCAGGAAAGAGATTATCGCGATGCTCTCGGGCCAACTGTCGGTGGCTTCGCTCCTTGCCTTGCGCGTGAAACTGTTGGCCCGCCAGTGAGCCGTCTTGTCATCGATCTGTCGACCCTGCTGCAATGGCACGGACCCGCGGTCGGCATCACGCGCTGCCAGCAGCAATATGCTCTGTATGCGTATCAAAACATCCCAGGAACGGTATTTTCCGTCTTTGACCCATCGCAGCTCTGCTTGCGCCCAATCTCGCATCACCTTGTCGAATCCGTGATTGAGGGGCGCACGAAGCTCTACCTCGGGATGTCGAAAATCCCTGGGGAAACGAAAGTTCGTTTCGTCGACACGATTCCACAGTCCCTGCGGATGCCTTTCTTTTGGTTGACGAAATTCAGGCGAACGCTCGCGCTCGCGCTTGAAGAGCGCCGCATTGCTGCGGTCTCGCCAATCGTCGCAAGCAGATGGGCGCGACTGCAGGAGCGGATTCTCAGCCCAAAATTGCGTCGAGTCTTTTTCGACGACCGGGGTCAGAGGGTCAACGTCCCCAGTCTCGACCAGTTGGCCGGCCAAGCCCTGCAATTCGGCAAGAACGACGTCACTGTGGCTATCCAGAACGACTGGACGCATACGGCGATTGGGCCGATTCTGGATCAAAGAGATCGAACGGGCTCGCGACATGTTGTCCTGTGTCATGACATCATTCCGATCCGATTTCCGGAATGGTTCGCTCCACATGATGTCGTGGCTTTCCGCCGCTATTTCGACCTGGCGTTCGCTCGTGCCGATCGCTGTGTTTTCACATCCCGAAACACCATGAAAGATGTGGAGCAGCATTGTCTGGCAAACGGTCTCGAAATGCCTGATTGCCGGATCGTCCCGTTGGGGTCAAACCCTTTCATACCGATCACGCAGCCTTCGCCACTCCCAGCAATGCTGCATCCCGAGAGGTTCGCGTTGTTCGTGTCCACGCTGGAACCGCGCAAGAACCATCGCCTCTTGATCCGAGTCTGGCGCCAGCTGATCGAGGACGGAACTATTGGACGCTCCGGGTTCAAGCTGGTTTTTGTCGGCCGCAAGGGCTGGATGATGGACGAGTTGTTCTCCGAACTCGAAGGCGACGCCATGCTGTCGTCGACTGTCATCCATCTGGAGGGCGTCGATGACGCGACACTGAACTCTCTTTATGAAGCCGCTGCTTTTTGCCTCTATCCACCGCTCTACGAGGGTTTTGGACTGCCACCTGTCGAGGCGCTTCAGCATGGCAAGGCACTGATCGCGTCGAATACAGGTCCCATACCGGAAATTGTCGGCGACTTTGCCATCTGCCTTGATCCAAACGATGAGCAGGCCTGGACTCGGCGGCTGCGCGCCTGGCTCACCGGCGACGCCGAACCTCGAAGACTCGCCGCACACACCAAAGCAGTCTTTCAGTCCGTGACCTGGTCGCAGTCGGCTCGGTTATTCTTTGAAGCAGCTTTGTCTTCGACCTCACGACCGCACTGACACACGGCTGCAAATGCTAAGCGCGCCTTTGTCACCGATTAGGACGGATGCTATCTCGCCAAACTCCCTGCTCGATAAGGGTTATGACCCAGAGCCAGGAATTCAAGCCGGACCACATGAAAAAATCCGGGCCATGGAGAGCGAAGGAAGGAGCCAGTGCTCTTGGATAGCGGAGATAAGTCCAGGACGAAAATCGTAGAAAACGCGTGCTCGGCTCAAATCTTCCTTTGCCTTCGCATCAAAACATCGACATAGCGCACGTCAAAAGCCTCCATAATACAACTCGCAAGGGAAAAGGCCGTGGCAAAAAGGACCGCATTGATAACGGGCATCACCGGTCAGGACGGAGCGTATTTAGCCAGGCTACTGCTTGACAAGGGATACCGTGTAGTCGGCTCCATGCGTCGCACGTCGGGGATTGGAACGTGGCGCTTGCAGGAATTGCAGGTTCTTGGTGACATCGAATTCGAGTCGATGGAACTGACCGAGGAATCTAACGTCCGAACGATTCTGGAGAAGGTCAAACCGGATGAAATATACAATCTCGCGGCTCAAAGCTTTGTGGGGGATTCGTTCACGCAGCCCATTTACACAGCCCAGGTTACCGGAATTGGCGCTTTGAGACTGCTGGAAAGCGTCAGGACCGTCCTTCCCACGGCGAAATTTTATCAGGCTTCAAGTTCCGAAATGTTCGGCAAATCGCAACAGGTTCCGCAGACCGAAAAGACCCCCTTTTATCCGCGCAGCCCTTATGGGATCGCCAAGCTTTTCGCGCATTGGGCCGTCGTAAACTATAGAGAGGCGTTTGGACTACATTGCTGCAGCGGCATCCTGTTCAACCATGAATCGCCCTTAAGGGGGAAAGAATTCCTGCCTCGAAAAGTGAGTCTGGGCATGGCAAAATATGCCGTGAGAGGGGAAGGTCCTTTGAGGGTTGGCAACCTTGAGGCAAAGCGGGATTGGGGTCACGCCAAAGACTATGTCGACGCTATGTGGAGAATGCTGCAGTCGACGCCTGCAATGGATTTTGTTGTCGCGACGGGCAGAACGCACACCGTTCGTGAGTTCATCGAAATGGCCGCTGACGCCAGCGGAATCGCCTTGGATTGGAAAGGAACCGGGCACGACGAGTTGGCAATCGACAGAGCAAGCGGAAACATCGTTGTGGCTATCGATCCGACTTTTTATAGACCATCCGAAGTTGACCTGCTTGTCGGGGATCCCTCTCTGGCGAAAGACGTGCTTGACTGGAGGCCATCTGTTCGATTGGAGGATCTGGTCGCCGAGATGGTAGAGGCCGATCTCCGGCGTGTATCTTCAAACGAGATTTCAGGCATCTAGCTCGCCGGCTTTTTGCCCGGCGGATAGCCGTTGGGGTGCGGTGGTATCGCCTTCAGATAGGCTGATATCGCCGCACGATCTTCCGGCGTCAGCTCGGCCATGTTCTTCTGCACATCGACCATGGCGCCACCGACGGAATCGAAATCAGGCGTGAAGCCGGTTTCGAGATAGTTGGCGATGTCGGCCTCCGACCAGTCGCCAATACCGCCCTCGCCCGATGTGATGTTCGGCACGATGCCGCTGCCCTCGGCGGCCGCGGCGCCCGCCAGCCACTGGCTTTTCTTGCTGCCGCCGGTGAAGGCGCGCGGCGTATGGCATTCGCCGCAATGGCCAGGCCCCTCGACTAGATAGCGGCCGGCCATCACCGGATCCGGCGTGCCGTCGGGCAAGGGAACGACCGGCTGGTCACTCAGATAGAGGCGTTTCCAAAGCCCGAGACCGCGACGGATGTTGAAGGGAAAGCTCAAGGCGTGGTCCGGTGCCTTGCCAGCGACCGCCGGAAGCGTCTTCAGGAAGGCATAGAGATCGGCAATGTCTGATGGTTTCATGCGCGCATAGGAGGCGTAGGGAAAGGCCGGGTAAAAATGCTCGCCGGTCGGCGACACGCCCTTCAGCATGGCGTTGGCCAGGTCTTCGACCGACCATGCACCGATGCCGTCCTTGGCATCCTGCGAGATGTTGGGCGGCACGAAGGTGCCGAACGGCGTCTTCAGTTCGAGGCCGCCAACCAGTTGAAGGCGGGCGTCACCCTTCGAGCCCGGCTTCGAATGGCAGGATGTGCAGCCGCCGGCGTTGAAAATGCGCTTGCCCCTGGCGGCATTGCCGGGGCCGAGCTTTGCCACGGTCTCGGCGTCCAGCCTGACCGGCGCCGACAGCACCCAGCCGGCAACCGCGCCGACACCACCCAGAACAAGGGCGGCGCCGACGAATTTTTTCAGCCAGGGCATCGGCTGCGATCAGCCTTTTTTGACCCTGTAGGTTTGATGGCAGGTGCCGCAATCGCTACCGAGGGTGCCGATCTGCGCCTTGAGCGCGTCGACATCCGCAGGCGCCGCAGCGACCGCCGCTTTGACGTCGGCGATGTATTTGTCGTTGGTTGCCTTGAAGCCAGTCATGTCTTCCCAGATCTTCGGCGATGCCGTGGTGTCGCCAGCGTCGCTGCCGGCGGGGAAGAGCGCGTCGACATCGACCTTCTCGGCATTGGCCTGCAGCGCCTGCAATGCGGTGAGCACGGCAGCGGCGTCGAACGGATCCTCACCTTTGACCACTTTCGACAGTCCGCCGACGATCTTTCCACGTTCCTTCATCAGAGCCTGCCGGTCGAGGACCGGATCGGCAAAGGCCGCCGAACCGGCGAGAGCGAGCATAGAGATGGCGAGGACAAGCTTTCTCATTCATTTGGCTCCAATGATGAACAGGGTTTGGGACAGAACGGTAACGGCGACGATGGGCTGAATATTCCCGGATTTGACCTCGAGGCTGCGTGATTTCTGAAATTATCGGTTTTCTGGAATGTCAGCCGTGGACCCGAAAAAAGAAAAGCCCCGGTTGCGCCGGGGCTTTTCAGCAAATCGATCAGGCCTTGGCCTTCTCGTAGAGCTCGAGGACATGGTCCCAGTTGATGAGACTGTCGACGAAGGCTTCGAGATATTTCGGCCGGGCGTTGCGGTAGTCGATGTAATAGGAGTGTTCCCAGACATCGACGCCGAGGATGGGCGACGCGCCATGGACGAGCGGGTTCTCGCCGTTCGGCGTCTTCGAGATGGCCAGCTTGCCGTCCTTGACGGAAACCCAGGCCCAGCCCGAGCCGAACTGGGTGGTGCCGGCGGCAATGAAGTCGGCCTTGAACTTGTCGTAGCCGCCAAGGTCGCTGTCGACGGCCTTTTGCAGGGCGCCCGGCAGTTTGGTGCCGCCGCCGCCCTTCTTCATCCACTTCCAGAAATGGATGTGGTTGTAGTGCTGGGCGGCATTGTTGAAGAGGCCGGCATTCTTGCCAAACGACTGTTTCACCACGTCCTCGACCGAGAGATCGCCGAGGCCCGCTTCGGCGGCCAGCTTGTTGCCGTTGTCGACATAGGCCTTGTGGTGCTTGTCGTGGTGATACTCCAGCGTCTCCTTCGACATGTAAGGCTGCAGGGCCTCGTAGTCGTAAGGCAAGGCGGGCAATTCAAAAGCCATCGGTCATACTCCTCGTGGAAAAAATCCGGTGTCGATACCGGATAAACATAGGTCTGGATTGGTCTGGAACAACTCCGGGATGAAGCGCCGGTTCCCTTTTTAGCGGCTCAGCCGGCGGAAGTCGAATGCGCCCAATCCCAATAAAGTTCGCGCGCCTTCTTGGCCACCGGCCCGGGCTGCAGGTTGCGATCCTCGATGCGGGTGATCGGCACGACTTTCGAATGATTTCCGGTCGAGAAGATTTCGTCCGCTTCGAGGAAATCGCGCACCGACAGCGTCCTTTCGGTGGTCTTGAAGCCGTAGTCGCCAAGCAGCGTCATCGTCCTGGAGCGGGTGATGCCGGACAGGAAGGTGCCGTTCGGCGCCGGCGTCAGCACATGGCTGTCCTTGACCAGGAAAATGTTGGAGCTTCCGGTCTCGGCGACATTGCCCAGCATGTCGAGCACCAGCGCATTGTCGAAGCCGCGCATCTTGGCTTCGAGGATGGCCCGCCCATTGTTGGGATAGAGGCAGCCGGCCTTGGCATTGGTCGGCATGGTTTCGATGGTCGGCCGCCGGAACGGCGACACCGTGACCGAAAAGCCGGTCGGCGAGATCATCGGCGATTCGTAGAGGCACAGGCAGAAACGGGTCGAGGCCGGGTCGGCCGGCACGCCCATATAGCCGCCATGCTCGGCCCAATACATCGGCCTGATATAGACCGCCGTCTTGCCGTCGAATTTCTTCAGCCCGTCCCAAGTCAGCCCGACGATCTTGTCGGGGCTCATTGTCGGCTTGAGGCCAAGGGCGATGGCCGAGGAATTCACCCGCGCGGCGTGGAGCTCGAGGTCGGGTGCCACACCTTCGAACCAGCGGGCGCCGTCGAAGACGCTGGTGCCGAGCCACATGGCATGACTGCGCGGCCCCAAGATCGCGACGTTCCCTTCATACCAGTCGCCATCGACGAAGGTCCATGTCACGGATTGCGCCGCTGCCGCCAGTGTCATTGCTTGGTTCCGTTCCGATCCTGTCTCATCAGGTCATTGGAAGATGCTTTGGCCGGCGCCGTCAACCGGCATGAGCCAGATTTTGTTGAGGCCAGCAGAGCTTAGCTACAATCAGCGCTTGCACCTTGCCTTGCCGCGCCTCAAGACTGTTGCCATGCACCATGCAGCCTATGTTTTCGACGCCTATGGCACGTTGTTCGACGTGCACGCCGCCGTGCGCCGTCACGCCGACCAGATCGGACCGGACGGCCAGTTGCTGTCAGAGATCTGGCGCGCCAAGCAGCTGGAGTATTCCTGGGTGCGGACGCTGATGGGCGCCTATGCCGATTTCTGGCAGCTCACCGAACAGGCGCTCGACTTCGCCTTGCGCAAGGTTCCCTCGGCGGACAAGGGGCTGCGGGCCAAGCTGCTCGAGGCCTATTGGCGGCTCGACTGCTACCCGGAAGTACCGGCCGTGCTCAAGGCGCTCAAGGCTTCGGGCGCCAGGCTGGCGATCCTGTCCAACGGCTCGCCTGAAATGCTGGAAGCGGCGGTCAAATCCGCGGCACTCGACCAGGTTCTGGACGACATCTACTCGGTCGACGCGGTCAGGCGCTTCAAGACCGACCCTGCTGTCTACGAGATGGTGACGACGGGCTGGCGCCTCTATCCGAGTGCGGTGTCGTTCCAGTCGTCCAACCGCTGGGACATTGCCGGCGCCACCAAATTCGGCTTCCGGACGGTCTGGATCAACCGCTCAAACCAGCCCGAGGAATACCGCGATTTTCCGCCGGCCCTGATCCTGCCGTCGCTCGAAGGGCTCTTGACCGGCGGCTGAACACCTGTTGCCGCCCAGCAACAGTGGCAGAGCCGCCACAGCTTTGCCTTTGTTTGCCCACCCTCAGGCCAGAATCGGAACCGCCTATCGCGCCGGGCATTGGTAGGGTTAGCGCCGTACCGGCTAGCGTATTGACGCTTTGTTTCGACTTGAGACTTCATAAAGGCAACCATGTTCACAACCGAAATCGAATCCTATCGTGTGAGCCGTCGCGGCTTTCTCAATGCCGCAGCGCTTGGCGCCGCCTCGATTGCGGTTTCCGCTTGCGCCACGGTGGCGCCGCCGGTCGAACCGCCGCCGCCGGCCTATGAAGAGCCGCCCCTCGGTGACTATGCGACAATGTACGGCCCGATTTCAGACAGCGGCTTCGACCTGCCGGCCATCCCGATCAACAAGATGGACCCGCAGTTCTTGCGCCAGATCGTTCCCGACCCGACCGGCCAGAGGCCCGGCACCATCATCGTCGATACGACGAACCATTTCCTCTATCTGGTGCGCGAAGGTGGCCAGGCCATCCGCTATGGCGTCGGCCTCGGCCGCGCCGGCTTCGAATGGTCAGGAGACGCCGTTGTCCAATGGAAGCAGAAATGGCCGAAATGGACGCCGCCGGACGAGATGGTTGCCCGGCAGCCTGAACTGGAGCAGTACAGCGCCAAGAATGGTGGCATGCCCGGCGGGCTGAAGAACCCGCTCGGCGCACGTGCGCTCTATTTGTTCCAGGGCGATGTCGACACACTCTACCGCCTGCACGGCTCGCCCGAATGGAACTCAATCGGCAAATCCGTCTCGTCGGGCTGCGTGCGCCTGATGAATCAGGACATCATCGATCTGTTCGACCGCGTGCCCTCGAAGTCGCCGGTGATCGTCACCGCCAATGTCGGTCAGGACATGGTTGCGACGGCAAACCGCAGAGCCATTCCGATCGATGCCGGCGTGCCGGAAGGATCCATCCTGCTCGGCCCGGTCAAGGCGATCACCAACTCGATCTTCTGATCTGCCGAAGCGAAGGAGCGGCGGGCTTTCGCCGCTCCGGCTTTCTCAGCGTCCTCTGGACAGGCTCCCCAATATGCCGCGCACGATGGCGCGGCCGACAGACGAGCCGACCGAACGCACCACCGATTTGATCGCGGCTTCGGCCACCGTCTGGCGATTGGACGGCCGCGGCGCCGGCGCCCGCCGGCCGGTGGGCTGCGGCGCCGGATCGTCATTGCCAAAGCCGGGGATGGTCCAGCGCGAGCGGCCGCTGTCTGCCTGCTGCGCCTGTTCTTCGGCGTCCTGGGCATCCTTGGCTTTCTTCTGCAGCATCTCGAAGGCCGATTCGCGATCGATGGTCTCTTCGTATTGTCCCGCGACCGGGCTCTCGGCGATCAGCTTGCGGCGCTCGTCTGAAGTGATCGGGCCAAGCCGCGATGATGGCGGGCGGATCAGCGTTCGCTGCACCATGGACGGCACACCCTTGGTTTCCAGCGTCGAGACCAGCGCCTCGCCGGTGCCGAGCAGAGTGATGGCGGTGGCGCAGTCGAAGTCGGGATTGGGCCGGAAGGTGTCGGCGGCGGTCTTCACCGCCTGCTGCTCACGCGGCGTATAGGCGCGCAGCGCGTGCTGGACGCGATTGCCGAGCTGGGCCAAAACCTTTTCGGGAATATCCAGGGGGTTCTGGGTGACGAAATAGACGCCGACCCCCTTCGAGCGGACCAAGCGAACCACATGCTCGACGCGGTCGATCAGCACCTTCGGCGCTTCGTCGAAAAGCAGATGCGCCTCGTCGAAAAAGAACACCAGCTTCGGCTTGTCGGGGTCGCCGACCTCGGGCAATTCCTCAAACAGCTCCGACATCAGCCAGAGCAGGAAGGTTGCGTAGAGCCTGGGGTTCATCATCAGTCTGTCGGCGGCAAGCACGCTGATGGCGCCGCGGCCGTCACGCGTGGTGCGCATGATGTCGGCGATCCGCAGGGCCGGCTCGCCAAAGAAGTGCGTGGCGCCCTGCTGTTCCAGCACAAGCAGCGTGCGCTGGATGGCGCCGACCGACGGCTTGGTGACATTGCCGTAACGGGAGCTTATCTCCTCGGCGCGGTCGGCGATGTTGGCGAGCAGCGCCTGCAGGTCCTTCATGTCGAGCAGCAGCAGCCCGTCCTCATCGGCGATGCGGAAGGCGATGTTCATGATGCCTTCCTGCGCCTCGGACAGGTTCATCAGCCGAGATAAAAGCAGCGGCCCCATCTCCGAAACGGTGGCGCGGATCGGATGGCCCTGCTCGCCGAACAGGTCCCAGAAGATGACCGGGAATTCCTGGAAATCATAGGGATCGAGCTCGACCTGCGCGGCGCGCTTGACCAGGAAATCCTGGGCTGTGCCCATCATGGCGATGCCGGACAGGTCGCCCTTGATGTCGGCGCAGAACACCGGCACGCCGGCATTGGAGAAGCCCTCCGCCAGAATCTGCAGGGATACGGTCTTGCCGGTGCCGGTGGCGCCGGTGATCAGGCCATGACGATTGCCATATTGCAGCAAAAGCTGTTCGGCGCGCTGATAGCTGTCATCGGGCTTGCGGCTGGCGCCAAGGAAAATGCTGGTGTCGTCAGCCATATGTCGGTCTCCGCAAAGCTGATGGCATCGATGCCCGATCCTTTGAAGGCCCGATCTTTTGAGGGCAAAGCGGCCTCGCCGCAGGTATAGTCAGGCCATTGCGCAGCGACAATGGCCATCGTCGAAATGGCTTTTTGCCGCTTGCGGATTTTGCGCATGTTTGGCAATCGGTTGCTGGTTCGCGGTCAGCATGTTGCATTGTGATATCGAACCGGGGACCGTAGACTGACGTTTCAGGCTGATGCGGCCGACAAAATGAGGAATGTGGATGGGCGCCGGTGCCTTGACCAGGGATGACGACCTTCCGAACGCTGACCGGCAGCGATGGCTGGCATTGGCGGAGAAGGCGCTCGCCGGCGGTTCCTTCGAGGAAAAGCTGGTCTCCCATACCGACGATGGCATCCGCATCGAGCCGCTCTATGATCGTTCGCTGACGGCTGAACCGCTGGTCCGCGTCAATCCGAGATCGCCGTGGATCGTCAGCCAGCGCATCGACGATCCGGATGTCGGGCGTGCCAAAGCCCAGGCGATGGACGACGTCGCACAGGGCGCCACGGGATTGTCGCTGGTCTTCGAAGGGGCGCCGAATGCGTTCGGCTATGGCCTGCCGCGGACGGCGAAGGCGCTGGAAACGGTTCTGGACGGCGTGCCGCTCAACCGCATCC
Organism: Mesorhizobium sp. P2_E10; assembly: GCF_056404235.1. Taxonomy (NCBI): domain Bacteria; kingdom Pseudomonadati; phylum Pseudomonadota; class Alphaproteobacteria; order Hyphomicrobiales; family Phyllobacteriaceae; genus Mesorhizobium; species Mesorhizobium sp. P2_E10. Next base: position 488,537 of record NZ_JBFUEK010000003.1, on the reverse strand, counting down.
AGGTGCGCATCGACGCGCATCCGTGGAGCCGCGCCGTGGCCGACTGGCTGGTGGCGTTCCTCGGTAAACGCCGCTCCGACCCAGCCAAGCTCAACCTCTCCTTCGGCATCGATCCGGCGGCGATCTTTGCTGGCACCGGCCGGCTGCGCATGTCGATCGAGGCCTTGCAGGCATCGATGCCGCAATCGCTGGCGCATTTCTTCTCGATGGGTGTGCCCGGTGTGCTTCTGGAGGCGGACGGGCGGGTGTTCCACAATGCCGGCGCCACCGAGGCGCAGGAGCTCGGCACCATGCTGGCCTCGGCGGTCTCCTATCTCAGAATGTTCGAGCAGGCGCGCCAGCCGCTTGTCTATGCGGCTCCGCATATCGGCTTTGCGCTGAGCGTCGACCAGGATAAGTTCCTGTCGATGGCCAAGGTCCGGGCGCTGCGCCGGCTGTGGGCGCGGATCCAGGAGACTTGCTCGATCCCCGCCTCGACCGCCAATGTCCACGCCGAAACGTCGTTCCGCATGATGACGATGGCGGATCCGGAGACGAACATCCTGCGCACCGCGATCGCCTGTTTCGCAGCAGCCGCTGGCGGCGCGGATTCGATCTCCATCCTGCCGCACACGATCGCGCATGGCTTGCCGGCCGGCTTTGCCCGCCGCGTCGCGCGCAACGCGCAACTGATCATGGCCAATGAAAGCCATATCGACCATGTCGCCGACCCCGCCTATGGCTCGGGCGCCGTCGAAGCGCTGACTTTGGGCCTCTGCGAAGCCGCCTGGGACGAGTTCCAGAAGATCGAGGCGGAAGGCGGCGTGCTGTCCAGCCTGCAGCAAGGGCATATCCAGAAACGGGTCAAGGCGGCTGCCGCCGGCCGCAACGCCGCCTATCTGGCCGGCGAAAGGGCGATCATCGGCACGACGCTTTATCCGCAGACAAGCGAACGTCCGGTCGAGACATTGGCAGCCGAGCGGCGGCCAGCCTTCACCGAAGGTGTGGCGGTGTGCGAGCCGCTGTTTCCTGTTCGTATCGACCAGTCGATCGGAGCAGCATCTTGATCCCGGATTTCAGCCAGATAGGCTGGGTGCCGCCACGCCGCGCGCCTGTCGAAATCAAGGGCCAGCGGCTGACGCCGGAAGGCCTGATTGCCAAGCATCTGTACAATCAAAGCGACCTCAAGGGGTTGCCGAACCTCGACACCTATCCTGGTATGCCGCCCTTCGTGCGTGGCCCCTATCCGACCATGTATGTCCAGCAACCCTGGACGATCCGGCAATATGCCGGCTTCTCGACAGCCGAAGAATCCAACGCCTTCTACCGGCGCAATCTTGCCGCCGGTCAGAAAGGCCTGTCGGTCGCTTTCGATCTCGCCACGCATCGCGGCTATGACAGCGACCATCCGCGCGTGGCCGGCGATGTCGGCATGGCAGGCGTCGCCATCGATTCCATCCTCGATATGCGCCAGCTGTTCGACGGCATCCCGCTCGACGAGATGACGGTGTCGATGACCATGAACGGCGCGGTGCTGCCGATCATGGCGCTCTACATCGTGGCGGCGGAAGAACAAGGCGTTGCGCAGAAGGATCTGGCCGGAACCATTCAGAACGACATTCTGAAAGAGTTCATGGTGCGCAACACCTACATCTATCCGCCGAAGCCTTCGATGCGGATCGTCTCCGACATCTTCTCCTACACGTCGAAGCACATGCCGAAGTTCAATTCGATTTCGATCTCCGGCTATCACATGCAGGAAGCAGGCGCGACGGCCGACCTCGAGCTCGCCTACACGATAGCCGACGGCATCGAATATGCTCGCGCCGGCGTCGCCGCCGGCCTCGACATCGATCGCTTCGCACCGCGGCTGTCCTTCTTCTGGGCGATCGGCATGAACTTCTTCATGGAAGTCGCCAAGCTGAGGGCAGCGCGCCTTTTGTGGTCGAGCCTGATGAAGAAGAATTTCGCGCCGAAGGACGAGCGCTCGCTGTCGCTGCGCACCCATTGTCAGACTTCGGGCTGGTCGCTGACGGCGCAGGACCCGTACAACAACATCATCCGCACCATGATCGAGGCGATGGCCGCGACGCAAGGCCATACGCAGTCGCTGCATACCAATTCCTTCGACGAGGCGATGGCGCTGCCGACCGACCATTCGGCCCGCATCGCCCGCAACACCCAGCTCATCCTGCAAAAGGAATCCGGCACCACGCGCATTGTCGACCCGTGGGGCGGCTCGGCCTATCTCGAACGGCTGACGCATGATCTGGCGGCGCGCGCGCTTGCCCATATCGAGGAGGTCGAGAGCCTCGGCGGCATGGCCGCTGCGATCGAAAAGGGCATACCGAAGCTGCGCATCGAAGAGGCGGCCGCGCGTACGCAGGCGCGCATCGATTCCGGCGAGCAGATGCTGGTCGGCGTCAACGCGCATCGTCCCGAGACCGATATAGACGTCGATGTGCTGAAGATCGACAATGCCGAAGTCAGGGCGCGGCAATTGTCGAAGCTGCAACGGCTGAAGGGCACACGCGATGTCGCCGCTGCCGAGAGCGCACTTGATGCCCTGACCCGCGCCGCGGAGAGCGGCGACAATCTGCTGGAGTTCGCCATCCGCGCCGCGCGCGCCAACGCCACCGTCGGCGAAATCTCGCTGGCGCTGGAAAAGGTTTTTGGCCGCCATGTCGCCTCGGTGCAGACGATTTCCGGCGTCTACCGCAACGCGCTCGGCGACAACCCGGTGGTCGACCGGCTGCAGGAAAAGATCGAGGCCTTCGAGAAGAAAAACGGCGGCAAGCCGCGCATCCTCGTCGCCAAGATGGGACAGGATGGCCATGATCGCGGCCAGAAGGTCATCGCCACCGCCTTTGCCGATCTCGGCTTCGACGTCACCGTCGGCGCAATGTTCCAGACGCCGGAAGAGATCGCAAAGCTCGCGGTCCAACATGACGTGCATATCATCGGGGCTTCATCGCTGGCAGCGGGGCACCTGACGCTCATTCCCGAACTGCGCGACGCGCTGAAGAAGCTCGGCCGCGAAGACATGCTGATCGTCGCCGGCGGCGTCATCCCGCCACAGGATTACGACGCGGTGCTGCAGGCGGGTGCGGCGGAAATCTTCCCGCCGGGCACGGTCATCCCGGAAGCGGCGGACCGGCTGATGGACCGGCTGCTGGCTGGCGGTTAGAGGCGCCAATCGGCGCACCAGAGGTGAAAGCTCTAGCTATCCGAGAGCTTCACGATTTCCCATTCCTTGCCGTTGACGCTCGCCACGTCGCCGACCTTCTTGCCGTACAAGGCCAAGGCCATGGGCGAGACATGGGAAATGCTGCCCTTGGCAGGGTCTGCCTCGTCCTCGCCGACGATCCTCCAATGCACCTTCCTGTCGTCATCGCCTTGCAGCGTGACACCCATGCCAAAGCGCACCAGATCGCTGCCGGGCTCCGGCACGGACAGCTCGGCGCTCTCACGCCGTGCGGTCCAGTAGCGCAGGTCGCGCGACACCAGCGCGATGCGCTCGCGCTCGGCTTTCTTCTCTGCCTTGGCCAGTTCGTCGCGCAGACTAGCCAGTTCCTGCTCGATCTGCGCCAGGCCGTGTTCCGTCACCAGATTGCGGTGCTGGCTGACCGGCCGCTCGCCGATACCGGCAATGGCGTTTTCGCTGTCTTCCTCGCGGGTGAAAGCTCTGCTCATGCATCGAATTTAGGCGCGTCGCTGCGACTGCACAAGCCATTGCCGGCAAGCCGACCTCAGGGCCCGCGGCGCCTGGCACGAATCCTGCGATATCACGACCGGACGCCAGGATTCTGTGCCGATGTTGAACAGACGAACGCTGCTGACGCAGACCGCCGGCTTTGCCGTGATCGGCCTCTCGCTCGGCAAGGCAGCCGCTGCCAGCCTGCCCGGCATCGAGAAGGCCTCGATGCGCGGTTCCATCAACGCGACCGATCTCGGCGTGCAGCCCGGCACGCTTGACGATCAGAGCAAGGCCTTCGCCAAGCTGTTGCGGGATGCCAGCGAGCGCGACATGCCGGTGTTCCTGCCGCCGGGCGCCTATGTCGTGTCCAACCTCACCTTGCCCGCCCGCGTCAGGCTCTCCGGCGTGCCCGGCGCCTCGCGCATCGTCTATGGCGGCGACGGCCATTTGCTGATGACCGAACAGGCTGAACACATCGAACTCACCGGGCTGGTGTTCGATGGCGCCAACCGCTGGATGGCCGACTACGTGCAAGGCCTGCTCGATTTGCGCCACATCGCCCACCTCGTCGTCGACAATTGCCGGATCACCGGCAGCGGCAAGCACGGACTGGCGCTCAAGCACGCGTCGGGCCGCGTCGAGCGTTCGGAGATTTCGGGTGCTGCCGACGCCGGCATCTACTCCGTCGAGGCCGGCGGACTGGAAATCACAGGCAACACCGTATCCGATTGCGACAATGGCGGCATCCTCGTGCATCGCTGGCAAGTGGCTGAAGACGGCACCATCGTCAGCGGCAACCGCGTCCAGCGCATTGGCGCCCGCAGCGGCGGAACCGGCCAGAACGGCAATGGCATCAATGCCTTCCGCGCCGGCAACGTCTCGATCTCGGGCAACATCGTCTCCGACTGCGCGTTCTCGGCGATCCGCGCCAACAGTTCCAGCAATTTGCAGGTCACCGGCAACACCTGCTCGCGGTCGGGCGAAACGGCGCTCTATTCCGAATTTGCCTTCGAAGGCGCGATCCTCAGCAACAACATCGTCGACGGCGCTGCCAACGGCATCTCGATCGTCAATTTCAACGAAGGCGGCCGCATGAGCGTGTGCTCGAACAACATCGTGCGCAACCTCTCGACGTCAGGCCCCTACCCTGCCGACGCGCCCGGCTTCGGCGTCGGCATCAGCGTCGAGGCCGACACCACTGTCTCAGGCAATGTCATCGAGAACGCACCGCTCTACGGCATGCAGATCGGCTGGGGCGCGTATATGCGCAATGTGGTGGCGACCGGGAACATCATCCGCAAGGTGGGAATCGGCATCGCCGTCACCGTCGTCGAAGGCGCCGGGACGGCAGTCATTTCCGACAATGTCATCGACGGCGCGAAAAACGGCGCCATCATCGGCCAGCGCTGGGCCGAGCCGGTGACCGGCGATCTCGCCTCGCTAGGCAATGCGGGATACGCGCATCTCACTGTCGAGCGCAACCACGTCAGCTAGAATTCGGGTGAGGCCGGCCTGCAAATGGTGGCTCCCTCCGCTCCGGTACTCACGTACCAAAGTACGCTCCGTTCCGGTTCTCGGAACCCACCATTTTCGGCTCGGCCTGACCCGAATTTTCACCGAGAGGCGTGTATTCGTCAGCTGAGCGCAGCCGTCGGCCGTAGCGCGCCGACCTTGGCGCCGATCCGGCTTGCGATGGCTGGATTTGCCTGTTCGGTCAATGTCGCGGCGAGAGCCGCGTCGGTCCGTAGCAGCTTGGCCAGCACGGCGGCGATCATGACCTCGGCGGCGCGGCCGGCGCCGTCATCGCATTTGAGCGCGATGCCGAGGCCGAGCTCGGGAAGTGCTGCGCAATAGACGCCTTCGGCGCCGGTCTTGACGAAGATACGGCCGGGCGCGGCCTGCATCAGCGCGACATCCGCCTTGCCGGTGCCGGCGACGAGGAACGGCTCGGCCATGCAGGCCGACAGCAGCCGCTTCGCCGCTTTGGCGCGCTCGGGCGCGAAGCCCCTGCCCGTCGCCATGCGGGCAAAGCCGAAGGCAAAACTGCGCAGCGGCACGGCGTAGGTCGGGATCGAACAGCCGTCGATCGCCCAATCCTCGGCACCATGGCTCGCGCCGGTCACCGCTTGCATGGCATCGCGCACCATCTCCTGCTGCGCATGGCCCGCCTTGACGTAGCCGCGATGGGCAATGCCGGCGTGGACGCAGGTGCAGAGGAAACCCGAATGCTTGCCGGAGCAGTTGTTGTGCAGCGGGTTCGGCACGCGGCCGGTGCGGGCCAACGCAATCTCCGCGTCGTGGCTCGATGGCCAGTGCGCGCCACACTCCAGGGCGGTCTCATCGAGGCCGGCCTTGGCCAGCATCGCACGCGCCAGTTCGACATGCGCCGGCTCGCCGGAATGCGAGGCGCAGGCCAGCGCCAGCTCGCGGTCGCCGAAGCCATAGGCATCGGCGGTGCCACTTTCGACCAACGGCAGCGCCTGGATCGCCTTGACCGCCGAGCGCGGGAACACCGGGCGCGTCGTGTCGCCGATCTCCAGGAACGGCTTGCCGTCGGCATCGAAGACCGCGACGGCGCCGCGATGGCCGCTCTCGACGATCGCGCCGCGCAAGACCTCGACCAGAACCGGATTTGTCATGTCACCTCCCGTAAATGCGGGCGGTTTATCTGATCCGGTCGAGAATGGAAACGTAGTTGGCGACCGCGGCACCGCCCATGTTGAAGATGCCGCCGAGTTTTGCGCCCGGCACCTGGATGCCGCCGGCCTCGCCGACAAGCTGCATGGCGGTCAGCACATGCATGGAGACACCGGTGGCGCCGATCGGGTGGCCCTTGGCCTTCAGCCCGCCGGAGGGATTGACCGGCAGCCGGCCGTCCTTCGCGGTCTCACCGCTCATGGCCAGCTTCGCCCCCTCGCCCGGTTTGGCCAGACCCATCGCCTCATATTCGATCAGCTCGGCGATGGTGAAACAATCATGCGTCTCGACGAAGGACAAATCGTCGAGCGTGACGCCGGCCTGCTTCAGCGCCTGGTTCCACGCCTGCTCGCAGCCTTCGAAGGTCAGGATGTCGCGCTTCGACATTGGCAGGAAATCCTGCACATGCTGGTTGGCGCGGAAGGCAACGGCACGACGCATCTTCAGCGCGGTTGCGGTGTCGGCAAGGATCAAGGCCGCGGCGCCGTCCGAGACCAGCGAGCAGTCGGTGCGCTTCAAGGGACCGGCAACGAAGGGGTTTTTTTCGCTTTCCTGGCGGCAGAACTCATAGCCGAAATCCTTGCGCATCTGCGCATAGGGATTGTCGACGCCGTTCTTGTGGTTCTTGGCGGCGATCATGGCAAGCGCATCCGACTGGTCGCCGTAGCGCTGGAAATAGGCTTGCGCGATCTTGCCGAAGACGCCGGCAAAGCCAGCCGGCGTGTCGCCGTCCTCGGGCAGATAGGAGGCCTTGAGCAGGTTCTTGCCGATCTCGGGGCCGGGCGTCGTCGTCATCTGCTCGGCGCCGACCACCAGCACGATGCGAGCGGCATTGGCATCGATGGCGCGGATGCCTTGCCTGACCGCCGCCGAGCCGGTGGCACAGGCGTTCTCCACCCGCGTCGCCGGCTTGAAGCGCAGCCGGTCGTCGGCCTGGAGAACCAGGCTTGCGGTGAAATCCTGGGCGGAAAAGCCGGCGTTGAAGTGGCCGAGCACGATCTCGTCGACCTCGTCCGGGCCGATGCCGGCATGGTCGAGCGCGTCCGTTGCCACCTTGACGATCAGGCTCTCCAGCGTCTCGCCTTCGAGCTTGCCGAAGCGCGAATGCGCCCAGCCGACGATGCATGCTGTCATCTCAACCTCCATCCTCGACGCCAGCCTAGCACGTCCTGCGGCGCCTGCGCTTCGAATATTGTTCAATCGTGAACCGTTTTCCTCGCCGCGTGAAGAGCCAGAAACGCCTGTCGTTGGGCCACCTGATCTTCGCCTCGAAATCGCGTTGGATTTTTGTTGATTGATCCGTCAATAAAAAATAATCATGGCGGCAAGAGCCGGGAACAACAATGCCGAAAGTCGGAATGGAGCCACTGCGCCGCCGGGCGCTTATCGACGCGACGATCTCGGCGATCGGCGAGCGCGGCTCGTTGGACGTGACCATGTCGGAAATCGCCGGGCGTGCCGGCGTGTCATCGGCGCTGGCCCACCACTATTTCGGCGCCAAGGATGAACTCCTGCTGGCGACAATGCGCTACATCCTGGCCGAGCTGACCGCCGACACGTTGCGCGCCCTGGGTTCGGCCACGACGCCGCGTGAGCGCGTCTCGGCGGTGGTCGCGGTCAACTTCTCCGACGTCCAGTTCCATCCGCGAACCATCGCCGCCTGGCTCGCCTTCTATGTCGAGGCGCAGAAATCAGTGGCATTGCGCCGGCTGCTCAAGGTCTATGCGCGGCGCCTGCACTCCAATTTGCTGAGCGGGCTGACCGGCATCCTGCCGCGCAGCGAGGCCGACCGCGTTGCCGAAGCGACAGCGGCAATGATCGACGGGCTCTACATCAGGCGTGCGCTGAAGGACGGCGTACCCGATGCCGCGACCGCGATCGCCTTGATCGAGGACTATTTGGAAATCAAACTCAGCGGGCGGCAGCAGCAGTGACAGCCAGGCGACCCAACTTCCTGATCGTCATGGTCGATCAGCTCAACGGCACGCTGTTCCCCGACGGGCCGGCGGACTTCCTGCATGCGCCGCATCTGAAGGCGCTGGCCGCGCGTTCGGCGCGCTTCAAGAACAACTACACGGCGTCGCCGCTCTGTGCGCCGGGCCGCGCTTCGTTCATGAGCGGGCAGTTGCCATCGCGCACCGGGGTCTACGACAACGCAGCCGAATTCGTCTCGTCGATCCCCACCTTCGCCCATCATCTGCGCGCCGCCGGCTACTACACCTGCCTGTCGGGCAAGATGCATTTCGTCGGGCCGGACCAGTTGCACGGTTTTGAGGAACGGCTGACCACCGACATCTATCCCGCCGATTTCGGCTGGACGCCGGACTATCGCAAGCCCGACGAGCGGATCGACTGGTGGTATCACAATCTCGGCTCGGTGACCGGCGCCGGTGTCGCCGAGACCACCAACCAGATGGAATATGACGACGAGGTCGTGTTCCTGGCCACGCAGAAACTCTATCAGCTTTCGCGCGAACAGGACGATGCGAAGCATCGGCCCTGGTGCCTCACCGTTTCCCTGTCGCATCCGCACGATCCCTACGTGGCGCGCAAGCAATATTGGGATCTCTATGAGCATTGCCAGGCGCTGGACCCGGAAACGGGATTCATCGCCTATGACGATCAGGACACGCATTCGCAGCGGCTGTACCGCGCCAGCGACTATGCGTCCTTCGAGATTACCCCTGAGCAGGTGCGTCGTTCGCGGCGCGGCTATTTCGCCAACATTACCTATGTCGACGACAAGCTCGGCGAGCTTCTGGACGTTCTCGGCCGCACGCGCATGCTCGATGACACCATCATCCTGTTCTGCTCGGACCATGGCGACATGCTCGGCGAGCGCGGCCTGTGGTTCAAGATGAGTTTTTTCGAGGGCTCGGCGCGAGTGCCGCTGATGATCGCCGGCAAGGGTGTCGCGTCGGGCCTGATCGAGGCGCCGGTCTCCAATCTCGACGTGACGCCGACGCTTTGCGACCTCGCCGGCATCGACATCGGCGCGATCGCACCGTGGACCGACGGCCAGTCGCTTCTGCCGCTTGCCAAGGGCGGACAGCGCATGGCGCCGGTGTTGATCGAGTATGCCGCGGAAGGCTCCTCAGCGCCGCTGGTGGCGATCCGCGACGGTAAATACAAATTCGTTCATTGCGAGCTCGACCCGCCGCAGTTGTTGGACCTCGAAGCCGATCCGCTCGAGCGCGACAACCTCGCCGGCGATCCGGCAAACGCAGCTCTGGTGGCGGCGTTCATGGACAAGGTCCGGGCGCGCTGGGACATGGCGGCTTTCGACGCTGCCGTGCGCGAAAGCCAGGCGCGCCGCTGGGTCGTGTATCCGGCGCTGCGCAACGGCGCCTATTACCCTTGGGATTTCCAGCCGCTGCAAAAGGCCTCGGAGCGCTACATGCGCAATCACATGAACCTCGACAATCTCGAAGAGAGCAAACGGTATCCGCGAGGCGAATGATGACAAATCTTGTCCCCACCCTCGACCACCTTAGGCAGGCCTATGCCGTCACCTCCAGGGCGACGCAGATCACGCCGCTGCTGGAATCGGCAGCCCTTGCCCACGAGACCGGTGCGGCGCGCGTCTTCATCAAGCCGGAATCGCTGCAATGGGCCGGCTCGTTCAAGGTGCGCGGCGCCTATTGGCGGCTGAAGAAGCTGTCGGTTGACGAGGCCAAAAAGGGTGTCGTCGCCTACTCCTCCGGCAATTTCGCGCAAGGGCTGGCCGCCGCCGGCCAGGCGCTCGGCATTCCCGTCACCATCGTCATGCCGATCGATGCGCCGGCCGCCAAGCGCGACGCCACGGCCGGCTATGGCGCGCGCGTCGTGCTGACCGATCATGGCGATCGGGCGCGTGAGGAAGTTGCCGCCGCCAAGGCACGCGAGATCGCCGAGACCGAGGGCCTCATACTGCTCCATCCGTTTGACGATCCGGAGATCGTCGCCGGCCAGGCGGGCGCTGGGCTGGAGGCGCTCGACCAGCTAGCCGCCAAGGACGCCAAGGCCGATCTGCTGTTCTGCTCGGTCGGCGGTGGCGGACTGATCGGCGGCGTCTCGCTCGCCTTCCATTATCTGTCGCCGAAGACCGAGATCATCGGCGTCGAGCCGGAGGGTTTCAACGGCATGGGCGCATCGCTGGAGCATGGCGCCATCGAGACCATGCCGATCGCCCCGAAGTCGATCTGCGACGGGCTGATGTCGCGACGGCCCGGCGACGCGCCGTTCGCGGCGGTGAAGGCTGCCGGCGTTCGTGGCATCACTGTCGACGACCAATCGGTACGCCGCGCTATGAAGATCGCCTTTGAGCGGATGAAGCTGGTGCTCGAACCTTCGGGCGCCGCGTCGCTGGCAGCACTGCTCGGCGGCAAGGTGGATGTGGCGGGTAAAACCGTCCTGGTTGTGGCTACCGGCGGCAATGTCTCGCTCGCCGATTTTATGGCGCATATGAACCATGCTTGAAGCAGATTTCGTCATCATCGGCTCCGGCTCGGCCGGCTCTGCCATGGCCTACCGGCTGTCGGAGGACGGCAAGCATTCGGTCATCGTCATCGAATTTGGCGGCACCGATATCGGGCCGCTGATCCAGATGCCGTCGGCGCTGTCGATCCCGCTCAACATGAGCCTTTACGACTGGGGCTTTGCCAGCGAGCCGGAGCCGCATCTCGGCGGCCGCGTGCTGGCAACGCCGCGCGGCAAGGTCATCGGCGGCTCGTCGTCGATCAACGGCATGGTCTATGTGCGCGGCCATGCACGTGACTTCGACCACTGGGCCGAACAAGGGGCGACCGGCTGGGGCTTCGCGGACGTGCTTCCCTATTTCAAGCGCATGGAAGACTCGGACGGCGGCGAGGATGGCTGGCGCGGCCACGGCGGCCCCCTGCATGTCCAGCGCGGCCCCAGAAGAAATCCGCTCTATGGCGCCTTCGTCGAGGCAGGCCGCCAGGCCGGTTTCGAACTGACCGACGACTACAACGGCTCCAAGCAGGAAGGCTTCGGATCGATGGAGCAGACCATCCGCGGCGGCCGTCGCTGGTCGGCGGCGAGCGCCTATCTGAAGCCGGCTTTGAAACGCAAGAATGTCAGTGTGGTCAAAGGCTTCGCGCTGCGGGTGATCATCGAGAATCAACGCGCCATCGGCGTCGAGATCGAAGCTCACAAACAGATTCAGGTCGTTAAGGCACGACGTGAAGTGATCGTTGCCGCATCGTCGATCAATTCGCCAAAGATCCTGATGCTGTCCGGCATCGGCCCGGCCGAGCATTTGCGCGAAAACGGCATTGCCGTGGTGGCCGACCGGCCCGGCGTCGGTCGCAATCTGCAGGATCATATGGAGCTCTACATCCAGCAGGAATCGACACAGCCGATCACCCTGAATTCGGTGCTCAACCCATTCTCGAAAGCATTGATCGGCGCGCAATGGCTGTTCTTCAAAACCGGGCTCGGCGCCACCAACCATTTCGAGGCGGCCGCCTTCGTGCGCTCGCAGGCCGGCGTCGACTATCCCGACATTCAGTATCATTTCATCCCGGCGGCGGTGCGCTATGACGGCAAGGCGGCGGCGCAGTCGCACGGCTTCCAGGCGCATGTCGGGCCGATGCGGTCGAGGTCGCGCGGCTCGGTGACGCTGCGCTCGCCCGACCCGAAATCGAAGCCGGTGATCCGCTTCAACTACATGTCGCATCCGGACGACTGGACCGAGTTCCGCCATTGCATAAGGCTGACCCGCGAGATCTTCGGGCAGAAGGCATTCGACGCCTATCGCGGCAAGGAAATCTCGCCGGGCTCGCACGTCCAGTCGGACGACGATCTCGACGCCTTTATCCGGGATCATGCCGAGAGTGCCTATCATCCTTGCGGCACCTGCAAGATGGGTCGTGCCGACGATATGATGAGCGTGGTCGATCCGGAATGCCGGGTCATCGGCATCGATGGGCTGCGGGTCGCCGACTCCTCGATCTTCCCGCGCGTCACTAATGGCAACCTCAACGCGCCGTCGATCATGACCGGCGAGAAGGCCGCCGACCACATTCTGGGCCGCACGCCACTGGCGCCGTCCAACCAGGAACCCTGGATCAATCCGCGCTGGCAGGTGGCGGATCGATAGGGCATTGTCGGGCGGAGTGCTCCGCAATAGCGAATACAGTTTGGAGAAAATCATGCGCGCCCAGCCCACGGCATCGCACTATGTCAATGGACGCTACATCGAGGACGAAGGCGGCGCACCACTGCCGGTCATCTATCCGGCTACCGGCGAGACCATCGCCATGTTGCGTTCGGCGACGCCGAACGTGCTGGAACTCGCCATCGAAGCGGCGCGCGCAGCACAGCCGGCCTGGGCGCGGTTGAAGCCGGTCGAACGCGGACGCATCCTGCGCCGCGCCGCCGACATTTTGCGCGCCCGCAATGCCGACCTCGCCCGCATCGAGACGCTCGACACCGGCAAGGCGATCCAGGAAACGCTGGTCGCGGATGCGCCGTCAGCGGCAGACTGCCTCGAATATTTCGGCAGCGCAGTCGCTGCCTATAATGGCGAAGCGATCGATCTCGGCGGACCCTTCGCCTACACTAGGCGCGAGGCGCTCGGCGTCTGCGTCGGCATCGGCGCCTGGAACTACCCGATCCAGATCGCCGGCTGGAAATCGGCGCCGGCGCTGGCCATGGGCAACGCCATGGTTTTCAAGCCGTCGGAGAACACGCCGCTATCGGCTTTGGCTCTGGCCGAAATCTACACCGAAGCCGGCCTGCCCGACGGGCTGTTCAACGTCGTGCAAGGTTTTGGCGATGTCGGCGCCGGGCTGGTCGGCCATGATGTCGTGGCCAAGGTCTCGGTCACCGGTTCGGTGCCGACGGGCCGCAAGGTACTGGCGCTCGCCGGCTCAAAAATGAAGCACGCCACGATGGAACTCGGCGGCAAGTCGCCGCTGATCGTCTTTGACGACGCCGATCTCGAAAACGCCATCGGCGGCGCCATGCTTGGCAATTTCTATTCGAGTGGCCAGATCTGCTCCAACGGCACACGGGTCTTCGTGCAGAGCGGCATCCACGACCGCTTCGTCGAACGGCTGGTCGAGCGCACCAAAAAAATCCGCATCGGCGATCCGCTCGATCCCGAGACGCAGATGGGGCCGCTGGTCTCGAAGGCGCAGCATGAGAAGGTCGTCTCCTATATCGAGATCGGCAAGCAGGACGGCGCGTCGCTCGCCTGCGGTGGCAATTTGCCGTCGCTGCAGGGTTTTGGTGGCGGCTTCTTCGTTGAGCCTACGGTGTTCACCGGCGTCACCGACAGCATGCGCATTGCCCGCGAGGAGATTTTCGGACCGGTGATGAGCGTGCTGAAATTCGACGGCGAGGACGAGGTGATCGATCGCGCCAACGACACCGAATTCGGCCTCGCCGCCGGCGTGTTCACGCGCGACCTGCCGCGCGCCCACCGCGTCATCGCCGAGCTGCAGGCCGGCACCTGCTGGATCAACGCTTACAATCTGACGCCGGTCGAAATCCCGTTCGGCGGCTTCAAGCAGTCGGGCATCGGGCGGGAAAATTCACTGGCAGCACTGGCGCTCTATTCGCAGCTGAAATCGATCTACGTCGAGACTGGGGATGTGGCCAGTCCGTATTGATTGGCGAAATCGGGCGAGCGCGTAATCTCCCCCCTTGAGGGGGAGATGTCGCCGAAGGCGACAGAGGGGGTCGCCGCGCGTGAAGTGCCACCCCTCATCGGCCGCAAGAAGGTCGCGTCCAGTCGAACCGACCCCCTCTGGCCTGCCGGCCATCTCCCCCGCAAGGGGGGAGATTGGCAGCTTCAGCGTCTCACCCCTTGCTGGCCGTCCCATCCAGATACTGCGTCAGCGCGCAGACCAGATGATAGAAGATGCTGGCGGGTACGTCTGACGCCAGCGAGCGGCCGCGTTCGTCGATGCGGTCGATCCACAGGCCGAGCGGCGCCGGGTCGATGTGCCAACGGAACAGCCGGCCGACACGGGCCTCGATCTCGGGCTTGAGGTCCGGTCCCCCCGCGCCGTCCAGCGCAATCGCTGCCTTCACTGCCTCGGCCTGCGGCCAGCTGCGCGATATCAGGTCGAGCGGAAGGCCCTGCCGCGAGACGGCGCCATAGGAAAGACCGGTGGCGCGGTTGAGACCGTTGGCGATGGCCGAGGCGTAGAGTTTTCGGGCAAAGCCGGCCAGCTCGCTCTGGCCGCTGCGCGCGGCGAAATCGACCAGCAGCGAGGCCCATTCGAAATGGTGGCCGGGCTCCGTCCATGAGCCTTTTTCGCCAGCCGCCGGTTTCCATTCGGCGTCGAAGTATTCGCCGAGCGTCCAGCTTTCCGTGTCGAAGAAATGGCTGCGGAACAGATCGATGATGCGGGCGGCGCGACGCAGATAGGTGCGCTCGCCAGTCGCCTGGTGCCAGGCCAGAAAAGCTTCGAGCAGGTGCATGTGCGGGTTGGAACGCCGTTCGCCCTCGCCGTCCGATGTCTCGAGGAAACCGGTCATGCGGCTGTCCTCGAGATGCGTGTCGAGGAAGGCGAAGGTTTCCTCGCCAAGCCGCAGCGCATCCGGATTGCCCGAGATATGGGCGTGCGCCAGCGCCAGCAGCACGCAGGAATGATCGTAGGCATCCTCCGTGGCGTCGGCGACGCTGCCATCGACATGGAGCGTGCGCACCCAGCCGCCCCTGCCGGTGCGGCCCTTGCTGGCGATGAAGTCGATGCCGTGGCCGATCAGCCGGTCGGCGGGACCGTCCCAGCCGCGTTCCTTGGCGACGGCGAAGGCATAGATCTGGCGGGCCTGGGTCCGCATGCGCTTGGGCTTCATCAGCGGCGTGGCGTCAAAACCTAGTGCCTCGTGGAAACCGCCATGGCGCTCATCGACGCCGACCGTCGACCAGAGTGGCAAGGTCTCCTGAAACAGCCAGTGATGGACGCGGCGGCGCCAGGCGCCGCTTTCGATGACGCGGTCATGCGCCGGCGTGAATCGGGTCTCCAGCCGGCCGGATTTTTCCAGTTGCTCGACGATCTTCTTGACGTGCTGGCTGTGGCTGACCGGGGCGACGAAGGTGGCGTCTGCGGTCGAGACGATGGCGACGTCTTTCATGCCGATGGCCGACAACAGCCGGCCGTCGCTGCGGATGTAGGAGTTTTCGCAATCGATGGCGACGACGTCGCCGACGATGACATTGCCCGCGCTGTCGGAGGGACCGACATCGAGCAGCGACTGCCAGGAGCCAAGATCGTTCCAGCGGAAGCCGGCCGGCACCATCGCGATGCCCTTGGCGTGCTCCATGATCGCATAGTCGATCGAGTTCGACGGGATGGCGGCATAGAGTTCCAGCGGCATGTAGAGGCCGGACAGGTCCGATGTCGCAGCCTTGTAGGCCGCCTCGGTCGTGTTCCAGATATCCGGCTGAAAGGCGGCGAAAGCGTCGCGCATGGCGCTGGCGCGAAAAAGGAAGATGCCGGTGTTCCAGTAGAAATTTCCAGCCTTGAGATAATCCTGCGCCGTTGCACGATCGGGCTTTTCGACGAAACGCGACACGTCGAAGACGCCATCCCTCTCGCTAGCGACCTCGATATAGCCGTAACCGGTTTCCGGCTGGGTCGGCTTGATGCCGAACACCACCAGCCGGCCCGCGCGCGCCGCCGCGCTTCCGGCTTCGACGCTCTGCCAAAACTGCCGCGCCGTTGATATCTCATGGTCGGACGGCACCACCAGCACCAGGCTGTCGCCAAAGTCGGACAATGTGCGCAGCGTCGCCAGCGCCACCGCTGCGGCAGTGTTGCGACCGGTCGGCTCGAACAGCGGGCCGCCTCCGGACAGGTCGATACCGGCGAGGTCGGCATGAACGCGCTCGGCATGCCGCTCCGAGGCGATCAGGAAGATCGGCGTTTCGCCGCTGGGCCTGTCCGTCAGCCGGCGCAACGTCTTGACCAGCATCGAGCCGTCACCCGACAGGTCATGGAATTGCTTCGGGTTGTCTTCGCGCGACAGTGGCCAGAGCCGCGAGCCGACGCCGCCACTCATGACAAAACTGACGATACGCTCGGTCATGAAGTGCCCATTCAAAAGGTCTGGTTGTAGGCGCCGACTTCCGGGCTGCGGCGCAGCACGGCATTGACGGCTTCGAACATCTGCCAGCGGCGCTCGGACGATACCGGGCTCTCCACCACCACGACAAGCGACGGCTCGTTCGATGAGGCTCGCACCAGCCCCCAGGTGCCGTCCTCGGCCACGACACGCACGCCATTGACGGTGATGAGGTCGGCGATCTTCTGGCCGGCGAAGACGGCGCCGTCCTTCTTCATGGCCTGAAAGTCGGAGACCACCCGCTCGACCACGCCATATTTCAGTTCGTCCGGGCAGTGCGGCGACATGGTCGGCGTGCCGAAGGTCAGTGGCAGGTCGTGGTAGAGATCGGCCATCGATCTGCCGGGGCTGCGATCCAGCATCTGGCAGATGGCGATCGCCGTGACGATGCCATCGTCATAGCCGCGCCCGACCGGTGGATTGAAGAAGAAGTGGCCGGATTTCTCGAAGCCGGCGATGGCACCGAGTTCGGCCACACGGCGCTTGATGTAGGAGTGGCCGGTCTTCCAGTAGTCGGTGACGGCGCCATTTTCCCGCAGCACGCTGTCGGTGTTGAACAATCCGGTCGACTTGACGTCGACGACGAAGGTCGAGCCCGGGTGGAGCCGCGAAATATCCCGCGCCAGCATGACGCCGACCTTGTCGGCGAAGATCTCATCGCCTTCATTGTCGACGACGCCACAGCGGTCGCCGTCGCCGTCGAAGCCGAGGCCGACATCGGCCCCGGATTCCAGCACCTTGTCGCGAATGGTATGCAGCATCCGCATGTCTTCGGGATTGGGATTGTAGCGCGGGAAGGTGTGATCGAGTTCGACATCGAGTGGAATGACCTCGCAGCCGATCCGCGCCAGCGCTTCCGGCGCAAAAGCGCCGGCGGTGCCATTGCCACAGGCGACGACCACCTTCAGCGGTCTCGAGATGCGCTTGCCCGCAGTCAGGTCGTCGAGATAGTTCTCGCGGAACCCGGACACGAAATCATAGGAGCCGCCGCCGACAAGGTCGAAGTCGCCGGCAAGCACGATCTTTTTCAGCGCGCCCATCTCTTCCGGACCGAAGGTCAGCGGACGTGCCGCGCCCATCTTGACGCCGGTCCAGCCGTTCTCGTTGTGGGAGGCGGTGACCATGGCGACCGACTGGGCATCGAGCGCGAACTGGGCGAAATAGGCCATCGGCGACAGCGCCAGGCCAATATCCCTGACCCGCGCGCCGGCGGCCATCAGCCCGGACACCAGCGCCAGCTTGATACCAAGCGAATAGGAGCGGAAATCATGTCCGGTGACGATGTCGGGCCCGGCACCGAGGCGCCGAATCAGCGTGCCGAGCCCCATCCCAAGCGCCTGGACGCCGATCAGATTGAGCTGAGGCGGCAGTTCCGAACCCGGATGGCCGAACCACCAGCGGGCGTCATATTCGCGAAACCCGGACGCCTTGATCAGCGCCGAGGTTTCAAATTCGAAGGTGTTGTGCCGGGCGTCGCCAACGATTTTCAGGGGCAAGACTGCAGAGCTCCAGAGCGGCGGAAATACGATCTATCGAGGCAGCGGCTTAGCACACAAGGCTTTAAGCCGGGTTTATCCCGGGGAGGAAATCCGGCCTTTGCGGCAATGCCCGACGAAAGCGGACGAAATGCGACAGAAGCGCTGCCATTGGCGCTTGCAGGAACGAAGTACGGCGGCTATAAGCCCGCGGTCTGGTCACGGAGTGTAGCGCAGCCTGGTAGCGCACATCGTTCGGGACGATGGGGTCGCAGGTTCAAATCCTGCCACTCCGACCAGAAAAAACAGCGACTTAGCTGTTCTCCCGAAAAACCGCGATCTCCTGGAAAATGTTTTGGTTGATACTGGCAGGCCAAGGTCAGCCGCGCAGCATCTGCTGCTGCCGCATTCCAGCTCGCACTTGACAGCGCGGGTCGCTTTTGACGAAACGATAGCCTGCTCTACCTCGACACTATGATCAGCATCGAAATAGCGGTGCTGGAGTGAGGTTGCCGACATGCAGTTGATTCCGACGGCACGGTTGCCGCTCCCTCTTTTGCTCCTCCTGCTGGCTGTCGGCGGCTGCTCGTCTATAGGCGGAGCGGTCAATCCGGCGAAATACGACACGATGACCTGCGTCGAGCTCAACAACGAAGTGGGAAGCATCGCCCGCAACATCTCACAAACGGCCATCAGTCGCGGCAAGGTCGCGAACACCAGCGTGCCAGGCTGGCTCTGGGGCGGCACACGCGTCAAGACCGCCGTCGCCGATCGCGAAACGGCCAGGATCGAACGGCTGAAGCAGCAGCAAGAGGCCATTTCGGCCGTCAGAGCCCGCAAATGCCAGGCATCGTCGGAATGAGCTGACACAGCCAGAACGCCTGGCTGTCGCCGTTTGCCTCAGGCACTCAACCTAAACCGCGTAACGTCGATCGCTGCCGCCATCAGCGTCTGCGTGTAGATATCCTGCGGATTGCTGAAGATCGCCTCGGTCGGCCCCTCCTCGACGATCTTGCCTTGCTTCATGACGATGATGTAGTCGGCCATGGCGCGGACGACGGCTAGGTCGTGGCTGATGAAGAGGTAGGACAGTTCGTGGTCGGCCTGCAGCTTGCGCAGCAGTTCGACGATCTGCTTCTGCACGGAGCGGTCGAGCGCCGAGGTCGGCTCGTCGAGCACCACCACCTTGGGCTTGAGGATCATCGCGCGCGCAATGGCGATGCGCTGGCGCTGGCCGCCAGAGAATTCGTGCGGATAGCGGTTGCGCGAATTGGGATCGAGCCCGACCTCGAGCAGCGCCTCGACCGCGCGCAGATCGCGCTGCTTGCCGGACAGGCTCGGCTCGTGCACCAGAAGCCCTTCGGTGATGACCTGACCGATGGTCATGCGTGGCGACAGCGAGCCGAACGGATCCTGGAAGACCAGCTGCAATTCGCGCCGCAGCGGCCGCATCGCCTGGCGGTCGGCGCCGGAAATATCGCGGTCGCCGAAACGGATGACGCCGTCACTAGGCAGAAGCCTGAGCAGAGCGCGACCGAGCGTCGATTTTCCCGAACCGGATTCGCCGACGATGCCGATGGTCTGGTTGCGTTGCAGCCGGATCGAAATATGGTCGACCGCCCGCAGCATCAGCGGCTCTCCGGCGAGAAAACCGCCGCCGATCCTGAAGGTGACCTCGACATTCCGGCCTTCGAGCAGGACAGGCGCGTTGGCCGGCGGTGGCGCCTTGGTGCCGGTCGGCTCGGCGGCAATCAGCATCTTGGTGTAGGCATGCTGCGGGTTGGCGAATAGTGCCTGCGCCTCGCCCTCCTCGACCACCTCGCCGTAGCGCATGACGTAGACGCGGTCGGCAAAGCGGCGGACGATGCCGAGATCGTGGGTGATGAAGACGATTGCCATGCCGAGCTTGCGCTGCAGTTCGGCGAGCAGCATCAGAATCTGCGCCTGGATGGTGACGTCGAGCGCCGTCGTCGGTTCGTCGGCGATCAGGATATCGGGATCGTTGGCGAGCGCCATAGCGATCATGACGCGCTGGCGCTGGCCGCCCGACATTTCGTGCGGATAGGATTTCATCCGCCGCTCGGGATCGGGGATGTGCACCAGCCGCAACAGCTTGAGCGCCTCTTCCCTCGCCTCGGCGGCACCAAGACCGCGATGCCGGCGGATTGGTTCGATCAGCTGGTTGCCGATCGAATAGAGAGGATCGAGCGAGGTCATAGGCTCCTGGAAGATCATGCTGATCTTGCGGCCGCGCACCTGGTTGAGGTCGGATTTGCTCAGTGTCAGAAGGTTGCGGCCGCGATAGTCGACGCTGCCTGATGCCTCGCCATTCGAGGCCAGCAGGCTCATCGCCGCCATCATCGTCTGGCTCTTGCCGGAGCCGGATTCGCCAACCACGGCAACGGTTTCGCCGGCTTTGACGTGGATGTTGATGCCCTTGACCGCTTCGACCGCGCCATCAAGCGTGCGGAAGCGGACGCGCAGATCCTTGACGCTGAGGATCGTTTCGGGAGTTTTCATCTCTGCGATCCCCATCTTTATCGATCTCTCGGGTCGAGCGCATCGCGCAGGCCGTCGCCGACGAAGTTCAGCGCAAACAAAGTCGAGACGAGAAAGAAGGCCGGAAACAACAGCAGCCAGTTGGCGGTGCCGATGTTCTTGGCGCCGACCGATATCAGCACGCCCCAGCTGGTCATCGGTTCCTGCACGCCGAGGCCGAGGAAGGACAGGAAGCTTTCCAGGATAATCACCTGCGGCACCAGCAGCGTCATGTAGATCACCACCGGGCCGAGCAGATTGGGAATGACGTGGCGGATCAGGATGCCGCGCTGGCCGACGCCCATGGCCTCGGCCGCCTGGACATATTCCTGGCGGCGGATCGACAGCGCCTGTCCGCGCACGATGCGCGCCATATCGAGCCACAGCACCGCCCCCACCGCCAAAAACATCAGCACGAAGTTGCGGCCGAAAAACACCACCAGCATGATGACGAAGAAGATGAACGGTAAGGAATAGAGCACGTCGACGATGCGCATCATCACCTCGTCGATCTTGCCGCCGGAAAATCCGGCCGCGGCGCCATAGAGGACGCCGATGACCACGGCGACGACGCCGGCAAGCAGGCCGATGGCCAGCGAGATGCGCCCGGCCATCAGCGTGCGCGAAAGCATGTCCCGGCCGGTGTTGTCGGTGCCGAACAGGAAGTATTGCTGCTTGATCGCCGCGCTCATCGTCACTTCGAGACCGTCGGGCGACTTGGTTTCGATCTTGGTGTCGTCAAAGGCGTCGGAACGATCGAGATAGCGGATGTTGCGGTCGTCGAGCGGCTTGGACGAGGTGACGGTGACGAAGACGCGATTGCCCTCCTGCTTCCACTCCTTGATGTCGACACGCATGCGCTTGATCGCCTCATTGAGCGCGGTCTCGATCATGTCGGCTTTCGGATAGGCCGAGAAGCTCGGCGGCATGCGCACATAGTCGGCATAGATCGTTGTGTATTGGTGCGGCACGAACAGGGGGCCGAACACGCAGACGACCGCAATTACCGCAAGATAGTAGAGGCTGAACATGGCGGCGCGATTGGCCTTGAGGCGCGCCCAGGCGTCGCCCCACAAAGAGCGCCCGATAACGGCCGGAGCGGTGGCTGCGATCTCAGTCATAGCGCACCCTCGGATCGACGACGGCATACATGACGTCGACGATCAGGTTGAAGAGGATGGTGAACAGCGCAATGACCACCACCGTGCCCATCACCAGCGTGTAGTCGCGGTTGAGCGCGGCATCGACGAAATAGCGGCCGACGCCGGGAACGGAGAAAATCGTCTCGACGATGATCGAGCCGGTCAGCAATGCCGCCGCCGCCGGGCCGGTGAAGGAGACGATCGGCAGGACGGCGCCGCGCAGCGCATGTTTAACGACCACCGACCAGTCGGACAGGCCGAGCGCGCGCGCGGTGCGGATGTGGTTTGAGCGCAGCGATTCGATCATCGAGCCGCGCATCAGGCGGGCAACGATGGCGATCTGCGGCAGAGCGAGCGTCAGGATCGGGCCGATCTTGTTGAGGAAGGCGCCGTCGCCCCAGCCGCCGATCGGCAACAGCTTCCAGGTCAATCCGAACACGAGCTGGATCACCGGTGCGATGACGAAGGTCGGGATGGTGCTGCCGGCGGTCGCCAGCGCAATCACCGCATAATCACCCAGCTTGTTCTGGTTGAGCGCGGCGATGGTGCCGAGCACGCTGCCCAGCAGCAGCGCCAGGATCAGCGCCGAGGCGCCAAGCTGGATCGATATCGGCAGGCCTTTGGCAAACAGTTCGCCGACGGTGAAGTCAGGCATGTTGTAGCTGGGGCCGAAATTGCCGCGCAGCAGATTGCCGAGATAGTGGACATATTGCAGCCAGAGCGGATCGCTGAGACCGAACTGCGCCTCAAGATTGGCCCTGATCTCGGGGCTCAGGCCCCGCTCCTGGTTGAAGGGGCCGCCCGGCGCGACGCGAATCAGGAAGAACGCCATGGTCACAATGACGAATAGCGTCGGAATGGCGGTCAGAAGCCGCCTGAATACATAACGCAGCATCGGTGCCCCGCTTGACGTGGAGCGACGCGTCCAGTTGGACGAGCAAGCTCCAGCGCTTCAAATCTTCGCTTCGTGCTTTCCGAAAGTCGATTCCGAAGTTCGGGCCGAAGCGACGGCAAACCGGAGCCGCCGCCCGAAGGGGGCGGCGGCTCGGCCAAGGAACTCAGTCCTTGCTGACGAAGCGGGACGGATGCACGTCCATCACATTGTCGACGAAGCCATGCAGCTTCGAAGAAACGATGTCGTGGTAGCTGTAGTAGAGAAGCGGGATCTGGCCGACGTCGTCGATGAGGATGCGCTCGGCCTCAGAGAGTTCCTTCATGCGCTCTTCGGGCTTGCCGCCTGCGGCAGCTGCCTTGTCCATGGCCGCCTCGTATGCCGGGCTGTTGTAGTCCGAATAGTTGTTGCCGCTCGCCTTGCGCGAGATGCCGAGGAAGGTTTCCGGATCCTTGTAGTCGGCGATCCAGGCGGCACGCGCCACGTCATAGTCGCCCTTCTGCTCGAGGAAGGAGTAGTGGGTCTTGGTGTCGGTGTTGAGCAGCGTGACTTCGACGCCAAGCGGCTTCAACTGTTCCTGGATGGCGACGGCCGTGTTCTTGTGGTTCTCCGAAGTGTTATAGCGGATCTCCATCTTCAACGGCTTCTCGGGCGTATAACCGAGTTTCTCGAGGATCTTCTTGGCAGCGTCCTCGCGGTCGATCTGCGACATGTCGGCGTATTTGGCCATGGCCGGCGTGTAGCCCTCGATGCCTGGAGGCACCATCGAATAGCCGGGCAGCATCGAGTTCTGCCAGACCTTCTCGGCGATGAAGTCGCGGTCGATGGCCATGGAAATGGCGGTGCGCAGTTCAGGATTGTCCCACGGCGCCTTGTCGGTCTTGATCGCATAATAGTATGTGCCGAGATACGGTCCGACGTGAATCTGATCGCCGAACTTGGTCTTCAAGTCGGCCAGCTGTTCGGTCGGCAAATCGTCATAGCTGTCGAGTTCGCCGGCCTCAAAACGCTTCATCGCCGACGAGCGGTCCTCGGTCGGGATGTAGTTGACGACGTCGAACTTGACTGTCGCCGCGTCCCAGAATTTCGGATTCTTGACCAGCTTCATGTGGTCGTTGGGGACCCACTCGGCCAGCGTATAGGCGCCGTTGGAGACCAGATTGCCCGGCTTGATCCAGTCGGCGCCGAGCTTGTCCATGGAGGCCTTGTTGACCGGATAGGTCGCCTGGTGGGTCAGCATTTCGAGGAAGTAAGGCGTCGGCGCCTTCAGCGTCACCTCAAGGGTGGTCGCGTCGATCGCCTTGACGCCCATATCCTCTGGCTTGCCCTTCTTGGTGTTGAAGTCCTCGGCTCCCTTCACGGGATAAAGCATCGAGGCGTATTCGGCGGCCGTGGCCGGGTCTTCCAGGCGATGGAAAGCGTAGACGAAGTCTTCTGCGGTCACCGGGCTGCCGTCCGACCAGGCGCCGTCCTTGCGCAGCTTGAAGGTGTAGACGGTGCCGTCATCG
Organism: Mesorhizobium sp. P2_E10; assembly: GCF_056404235.1. Classification (NCBI taxonomy): domain Bacteria; kingdom Pseudomonadati; phylum Pseudomonadota; class Alphaproteobacteria; order Hyphomicrobiales; family Phyllobacteriaceae; genus Mesorhizobium; species Mesorhizobium sp. P2_E10. The sequence continues at coordinate 464,526 of NZ_JBFUEK010000003.1, read as the reverse complement.
GAAACCGTCCAGCTCTCGGCAGCGCCCGGAATGAGGTTCGCCTTCTCGTCCTGCATGACCAGGCCCTGGAACAGATCGCGCAAGACATTGGCTTCGTAAACTGTCGAGGTCTTGTGCGGGTCGACCGACTCCGATTCAGCGGCGGTGCCACGGTTGTAGACGGTCTCGGCGAAGGCCGGCGTATAGAACGTCCCGGCAGCCAAGGTGATGGTTGTGGCGAACACTGTCGCCTTCAGCATGTTTTTCAGCATGAAGTTTCTCCCTGTGGCACGGCCATCAGCCACGCCTTTCGAGTGTTGACGCCCCGAAACCGATATCTGGCCCCTTTGAGCGCACCGCCGGTTCCCTTTCCGGCAGCTGGTGGCAGGAGACTAGACAGACGGAAATCTTATTTCAACCGCCCCCTGCTTGACGTTAAGTGAGTAGCTGCGCGCTAAAACAGCAAAGGCTAAAGTTAAACGCAATCTTTCAACTGCCTGCATCTTCCGGTTGATCCACTTGTTTTGGCATTCGCCGCACCACGCCCACGAATGCCAAAAGCCCTGCTTCGAGTTGACGTTTGCAGGCCAACAGCCTCGGCGACACCGGCGATCGATTACCCTGCAGGTGCCGTCTTTCGATACTCTTCTGCCCGGCATGGTTGCATTACGATACGGATCGAGGCAAGCAGCGACGTTCACCAAATCGCCGCGGAACTGGCTAGCTGGCCCGTCCGAGGAAGCAGCCCAGCGGCAGCAGCGCGAGCCCGCCTTCCTGCAACACCGCACCGGCACCGCCAAGATCAATGCTATCTATGGCGGCCAGATCAGATGGCAATGGCCAGTTGGCCGGCTCGTCGGCAAAATTGAAGACGCAGAGCAGTCGTTCGCCGCCGCCTTCGCGGATGAAGGCAAGGACATCGCCCTCTGCATCGAGAAAGCTGATCGAGCCGTCCACCAGTGCCGGATGTGCTTTGCGCAGCCCAAGCGTCGCCCGATAGGCGGCGAGCACGGACGCCTCCTCGCCATTCTCCACATCGACAGCACGGGCGCGATGGGCTTCCGGCACTGGGAGCCACGGCTTGCCCGAGGAGAAGCCGGCATTTTCGGCGCCCGCCTCCCAGACCATCGGCGTGCGGCAACCGTCCCTGCCCTTGATTCCCGGCCAGAAGCGAATGCCGAACGGATCACGCAAATCCTCGAAGGCGAGTTCCGCTTCCTCCAGCCCTAGTTCCTCGCCCTGATAGAGGCAGATCGATCCGCGCAGGCAGGACAAAAGCGCAATGGAGAACTTCGCTACGGTGTCCGGGTCGCCACCAGGCCGCGTCCAGCGGCTGACATGGCGAACGACATCATGATTGGAAAACGCCCAGCAGACCCAGCCATCAGCAACAGCCGCCTCGAATGCCTCGACGCATCCGCGCACATGAGCCGCCGAGAATTGCTGACCGAGCAGGTCGAATGTGTAGCACATTTGCAGCGTGTCGCCGCCGGAGGTGTAGGCGGCCAGCGTCTGCAGCGAACGGCCTTCGTCGCCGATTTCGCCGACGGCGGCACGGCCCTCATACTCGTCGAGCAGCGCCCGGAAGCGCCTGAGGAAGCCGAGGTTTTCCGGCTGCGTCTTGTCGAACAGATGTTCCTGATAGAGGTAGGTGTTGGTTTCGGTGTTGGTGCCGGCAACGCTCGCCGCCAGCGGCGGATTGCTGCGCAGCCAGCGGTCATGGACGTAATAGTTGACCGTATCCAGCCGAAAGCCGTCGACACCCCGCTCCAGCCAGAACCGCACCGTTTCCAGAAGCGCGTCCTGAACCTCGGGATTGTGGAAATTGAGGTCCGGCTGCGAGGCGAGGAAATTGTGCATGTAAAACTGCCGGCGCGTCGAATCCCACTCCCAGGCCGGGCCGCCGAACACCGACAGCCAGTTGTTGGGGGCGTTGCCGTCAGGCCTTGTGTCGGCCCAGACATACCAGTCCGCCTTGGGGTTATCGCGGCTGGCGCGGCTTTCGACGAACCATTCGTGCTTGTCCGAGGAATGCGACAGCACCTGGTCGATGATGATTTTCAGGCCGAGCCGATGCGCCTCGGCGACCAGCGCATCGAAATCGTCAATTGTGCCGAACATCGGATCGACATCACAATAATCGGAGACGTCGTAGCCCATGTCGGCCATCGGCGACTTGAAGAAGGGCGACAGCCAGATCGCGTCGACGCCAAGCGAGGCGACGTGAGCCAGCCTCGAGGTGATGCCGCTGAGATCGCCGCCGCCGTCGCCTGTCGTGTCCTGATAGGAGCGCGGGTAGATCTGGTAGATGACGCAGCCGCGCCACCACTGCGCATTGTTGTCGGTCACTAAAGTCTCTCCTTCGCGCCAGCCTGCCCGGCCTTGCGTTCGATCCTGAACATCACCGTTCGCCCCGGCACCGGCCGTGCGATGTCGGCAGCGTCGGTTGGCGCCGCAGTCCACAAAAATCCGTCGCGCGGCGGCAGGGTGAAAACACAGGCCCGGCGATCACCGTTGAAGATGACGGCAAGGCGGCCATCGCCGTCGCTGGCGCCGCCAAGCACCATGACAAGACGATGCCGCTCCGGGTCGTGCCAGCCTGCCTCATCGAGCGGCGCACCGGTTTCAATCAGCCAGGCAACGTCCGGTATGTCCGTCCCCGTAGCCGGCTGGCCGCTGAGAAAGCGCGTGTCCGAGAGCGCCGGGGCGGCACGACGCATCGCGGCAAGCGCAAAGGCATGGCGTTCCAGCGCCTGATCGCGGCCAGCCCAGTCGAGCCAGGTGATCTCGTTGTCCTGCGCGTAGGCGTTGTTGTTGCCCTTCTGCGTGCGGCCGAATTCGTCGCCAGCCGTCAGCATGATCGTGCCGCGCGAGGCAAACAGCGTGGCCAGCAGGGCGCGCTGGTCATCGAACCGGGCTGTTGCGACAGCCGCGTCGCCACTCTCCCCTTCGACGCCGTTGTTCCACGACAAATTGTCGTTGTGGCCGTCGCGGTTCTGCTCGCCATTGGCCTGATTGTGCTTGCGCTCATAGGCGACCAGGTCGGCCAGCGTCATGCCGTCATGGGCGGCGATGAAATTGACCGAGCGGCTGGTCTGCTGGCCATCCCTGGAGAACACGTCCGACGAGCCAGCCAGCCTTGTCGCGAGTGCGCCGACCATGCCGCGATCGCCGCGCCAGAAGCGGCGGATGTCGTCGCGGTATTTGTCGTTCCATTCGAGGAAAGGCGGACGAAAATTGCCGAGCCGATAGCCGTCCGGCCCGATGTCCCAGGGCTCGGCGATGAGGATGCGATCGGCCAGGACGGGGTCGTTGTGCATGGCTTGCAGCAGCGGCGCGTCGGCGTCGAAGGTCCCCTCGACACGGCCCAAAATGGGCGCGAGATCGAAGCGGAACCCATCGACGCCGGCATAACTGACAAAGTGACGAAGCGTGTCGAGGACCATTTCCCGGGCGACCGGATGATCGCAAGCAACCGTGTTGCCGGTGCCGGTGTCGTTGACCAGCCTGTTGCCGGCCTCGTGCCGATAGTAGGCGCGGTTGTCGAGCCCGCGCAGCGACAGCGTCGGGCCAAGCCTGTCGCTTTCACCAGTGTGGTTGAAGACGAGATCGAGGATGGTGCCGATGCCGGCGACGCGCAGCGCGGCGACCGTCTCGCGCAATTCGGCCAGGCCGCCGGGCGCAAGGCGCGGATCGAGCGCCATGAAGGTGACGGGATTGTAACCCCAGGCGTTGCTCAAGCCGAGCGGCGGCAGGTGCCGCTCGTCGATCGATGCCGTCACCGGCATCAGCTCCACCGCACTGACGCCGAGCCTTTTCAGATGCTCGATGATGGCAGGGTGGGCAAGCGCTGCAATCGTGCCGCGCTGCTGCTCCGGGATATCAGGATGCAGCATGGTGAAGGCGCGTACCGGCACTTCGTAGACGAGGCCGCCCGGTTGGAACAGCGGCGGCAAGGCTGGCTGCGGCATCGGCAAAGCGCTGGCAATCGCCTTCGGCAGCAACGGGGCGGTGTCGGCCCCCTCGCCACGGCGCTGGGTCAGCCGCCAGTCATAGGCGTAAGGCCTGTCGATCTCGACGGCATAGGGATCGACCAGCAGCTTGTCGGGATCGAACCACAGCCCGCGCCCCGGCGCATAGTCGCCATCGGCGCGGAACCCGTATCTGGTGCCCGCGGCAAGGCCGGCAACGAAAAGCGCGTAGACGCCCTCGCCTTCCGGCTGAAGTTCAACCCGGTCAATCTCGCGGCTTCCCGCACCGTCGAAGATCGAGACCCAGAGACGCCGCGCCGACGATGACCAGGCGGCAAAGCGAATGCCTTCCGGGGTGATGGTGGCGCCGAGTTGGGTCACGGGTGCGAGGCTTGTCGGGTTTTGAAAACGTTGGAGATTGGCCTAGGCTTTCCCGACTTCGTCATCCTAGGGCGAAGCAGGAGCGAAGCTCCGTCGCGGAGACCCTGGGATCCATGCCGTGACCTTAAACGAAGAGCGCGGCGGAGCAGAATTCTGCACTGGGGCAACGCCTTGATGTTACGGCATGGATCCTCGGGTCTGCGCCGCGTCGCTGCGCTCCTTGCTTCGCCCGTGGATGACGAAGCGATGGGCGTTTCGGACAAACTCCAAGGTATGCGATCCGTCCAACACCCGTCATCCGTCTCGGCACTACGCGCCGATCCACCTTCTCCCACAAGGGGAGAAGGAAAGGCGCGCACCGCCAACCTCAAGTAATCACGCTCGGCTTGTTGCGGCCGGTGTGGCTCTTGATGCCGGCAATATCGTCGGCCGCCGAAATCAGATCGGCAAGGGCGACCTGCGTGTCGAGATCGTGCTTCGACGTGTCCGGCTCGTAGCGCTCGATATAGACGCGCAGCGTGGCGCCGGAGGTGCCGGTGCCGGAAAGGCGGAAGACGACGCGTGAGCCGCCTTCGAACAGCACCCTGATGCCCTGGTTCTTGCTGATCGAGCCATCGACCGGATCGTGATAGGCGAAATCGTCGGCGCTGGCGATCTTCATGCCGCGCACGCTGGTGCCCGGCAGCGAAGCGAGCTTGGCGCGCAGTTCGTCGACCAGTGCATTGGCGCGGTCGCTCTCGACCTCTTCGTAGTCGTGGCGCGAATAGTAGTTGCGGCCATAGCTCGCCCAGTGCTCGGTGACGATCTGCTTGGCGCTTTCGCCGCGCACCGCCAGGATGTTCAGCCACAACAGCACGGCCCACAGGCCATCCTTTTCGCGGACATGGTTGGAACCGGTGCCAGCGCTTTCCTCGCCGCAGATCGTCGCCATGTCGGCGTCGAGCAGATTACCGAAGAATTTCCAGCCGGTCGGCGTCTCGTAGATGCCGATGCCGAGCTTTTCGGCGACGCGGTCGGCGGCACCGCTGGTCGGCATCGAGCGGGCGATGCCCTTCAAGCCGGCTTTGTAGCCGGGCGCCAGATGGGCGTTGGCGGCAAGCATGGCCACCGAATCCGATGGGGTGACGAAAATGCCCTTGCCGATGATCAGATTGCGGTCGCCGTCGCCGTCGGAGGCGGCACCGAAATCCGGCGCGTCCGGCCCCATCATCTCGTCATAGAGGTGCTTGGCGTGGACCAGGTTCGGGTCGGGGTGGTGGCCGCCGAAATCCTCCAATGGCTTGAAGTTGCGGCAAGTGCCGTTGGGCGCGCCAAGCCGCCGTTCGAGGATCTCCTTGGCATAGGGCCCGGTGACCGCATGCATGGCGTCGAAGCGCATGCGGAAACCGTATTTGAAATTGGCACGGATGGCGTCGAAATCGAACAGGCTTTCCATCAGCTCGGCATAGTCGGTGACCGGATCGATCACCTCGACGGTCATGCCGCCCGCCTTGACCGTGCCGATCTTGTCGAGGTCGATCGTCTCGATGTCGGTGGTCTTGAAGCTGGAAATCGTCTTGGTCTTTTCGAAGATCGCGTCGGTCAGCTTTTCCGGCGCCGGGCCGCCATTGCCGGCATTGTACTTGATGCCGAAATCCTCGTGGGGGCCGCCCGGATTGTGGCTGGCCGACAGGATGATGCCGCCGAAGGTCTTGTATTTGCGGATGACGTGCGAGGCCGCCGGCGTCGACAAGATGCCGCCCTGCCCGACCATCACCTTGCCGAAGCCGTTGGCCGCCGCCATGGCGATGGCCTTCTGGATGACTTCGCGGTTGTAGAAGCGGCCGTCGCCGCCGATCACAAGGGTCTTGCCCTCAAAGCCTTCCAGCGCATCGAAGATCGACTGGATGAAATTCCCGGCATAGTGCTCCTGCTGGAACACCGGCACCTTCTTGCGCAGCCCGGAGGTGCCGGGCTTCTGGTCGAGATAAGGTTTGGTGGCGACGGTTCTTATCATGCCTCAGGCAGCCCTTTTCGAAAGCAGCAAGCGATAGAGTTCAACGTATTTTTCAGCGCTTCGATCCCACGACACATCGGCCTTCATGCCTTGCCGCTGGATCGACGTCCAGACCGCCGGGTTGGCGTGCGCCTCCACCAACCGGCGGATGGCGTGCAGGAAGGCGCCGGCATTGGCGGGCGCAAACTGGAAGCCGGTTGCAACGCCGGCGGAGACGGCGGCTTCATTGGCGTCGATGACCGTGTCGGCAAGACCGCCGGTGCGGGCGACGACCGGCACGCAGCCGTAGCGTAACCCGTAGAGCTGGGTCAGTCCGCACGGCTCGAAACGCGACGGGATGATGATGGCATCACAGCCGCCCTGCATGGTGTGGGACAAAACCTCGTCATAGCCGACGACGACGCCGATGCGGCCGCGATGGCGGGCGGCGGCGGCAAGCAGCGCACCTTCGAGTCCGGCGTCGCCGGAGCCCAGGATCGCCAACCGCGCGCCGCGGGCGACGATGCCGTCGACGACAGCTGCCAGTATGTCCATGCCCTTTTGCCAGGTCAGCCGGCTGATGACGCAAACGATCGGGCTGTCGTCGCGGTCGAGGCTGAAGCGATCCTCGACAGCGGCCCTGTTGGGTGCGCGCGCCTTCAAGGTCTTGGCCGTGTAGGTGGACACAAGCTGCTTGTCGGTCTCCGGGTTCCAGATGTCGGTGTCGATGCCGTTGACGATGCCGTAGAGATCGGTGGAGCGCATGTTGATCAGGCCATCGAGACCCATGCCGAATTCCGGCGCGCGGATCTCCTGCGCATAGGTCGGGCTGACGGTGGTGATCGCCCAGGCGGCCTGCAGACCGGCTTTCAGGAAGCCGACGCCGCCATAATATTCGACGCCGTCGAGCGCCATCGCGACCGCCGGCAGGCCAAGCTCGCCAAAGATGCCGGCGCCGAACTGGCCCTGGAAGGCGAGGTTGTGGACGGTGATCATCGACGGGATGCCGACCGCCTTGCCGTAGCGCATATAGGCGAGCGTCATTGCCGACTGCCAGTCATGGGCGTGCACGAGGTCGGGCTGATAGCCCGAAATGGCACCGCCGGCGATGTCGCCGCCGACCTGGCTCAAGGCCGCGAAACGCCGCCAATTGTCGGGCCAGTCGGCGCCGGCCGCATTGCCATAGGGACCGCCGGGACGGTCGAACAGATGCGGCGCGTCGAGCACGAACAGGTCGAGCCCGGCAACCTGGACGGCATGCACCGAAGCCTTGCCACCCTGCAGCAGCGGATACTGGTGCACGGCCTTCTTTTTCTTGAAAGCGTCCATCACCACGGGGAAGCCCGGGATGAGCGTTCGCATGGTCACGCCCTTGGCCGCCAGCGCGATGGGCAAGGCGCCGGTTACGTCGGCCAGCCCGCCAGTCTTGATCAGCGGAAAGATCTCGGGCGTGACCGACAGAACCTGCATGCGCTAGAGCCCCAATTTGTCGATCATGTCCTGCGTGACAAGGCAGATGCCTTTTTCGGAAACGCGGAAGCGCTTGGCGTCGAGGACGGGGTCTTCGCCAACCACCAGCCCTTCCGGTATCCTTACGCCATGATCGATGACTACGCGCTTCAACTTTGCGTTCCGGCCGACATGAACGTCGGGCAGCATGACGACTTCCTCGAGCGTCGAATAGGAGTTGATGCGCGCGCCGGTGAAGATCAGGCTACGCTTCAGCGAAGCGCCCGAGACGATGCAATCGCCCGACACCAGCGAGGACACGGCCGAACCACGGCGGCCATCCTCGTCATGCACGAACTTTGCCGGCGGCTTCAATTCTGCGTATGTCCAGATCGGCCAGTCGCGGTCGTATAGATCGAGTTCCGGGGTGATGTCGGTCAAGTCGATATTGGCTTCCCAATAGGCATCGACCGTACCGACATCGCGCCAGTAAGCCTCGTTTTCCATCGTCGAGCGCACGCAGGATTTGGCGAAGCGGTGCGCAATCGCCTTACCGTGCTGGACGATGTAGGGGATGATGTCCTTGCCGAAGTCGCGGCTTGAGCCCGGCTCGGCCGCATCGCGGCGCAACTGCTCCATCAGGAACTTGGTTTTGAAGACGTAGATGCCCATCGAGGCCAGGGCGAATTCCGGCTTGTCGGGAATGCCTGGCGGATCGGCCGGCTTTTCGACGAAGGCGATGATGTTGTCCTTCTTGTCGACATGCATGACGCCGAAGCCGGTGGCTTCCATGCGCGGCACTTCGAGACAGCCGACGGTGACGTCGGCGCCGGCGTCGACATGCTGGCGAAGCATCAGCTCATAGTCCATCTTGTAGATGTGGTCGCCGGCGAGGATGACCATGTATTCGGGCCCGTAGGCCTCGATGATGTCGATGTTCTGGTAGACCGCGTCCGCCGTGCCTTCATACCACTGCGTTTCCGAAACGCGCTGGCTGGCCGGCAGGATGTCAAAACTTTCGTTTCGTTCGGGCCGCAGGAAGTTCCAGCCGCGCTGCAGGTGGCGGATCAGCGAATGCGCTTTGTACTGGGTGGCGACGCCGAGGCGGCGAATGCCGGAATTGAGCGCGTTGGAGAGCGCGAAATCGATGATGCGCGTCTTGCCGCCGAAATAGACCGCGGGCTTGGCGCGCCGGTCGGTCAATTCCTTAAGGCGACTGCCGCGACCGCCGGCCAGCACATAGGCCATGGCGTCGCGGGCCAGCGGCTGGGTTCGTTTCGTTTCTGCCATTTTTACCCTCCCAAATCACTCAGTCTGGAACATCGCTCAGTCCGGAACAAATTCGAGCATGATCGTCGACAGCGGCGGCAAAAGCAGCGTCGCCGAGATGCCTCCCCCTTCCGCCCTGGCTTCGACCACGCCGCCATTGCCCTTGCCCGAACCGCCATAGTCCGAAGCATCGGTGTTGATGATCTCGCGCCATTTGCCGGCCTGGGGCAACGGTACGCGGTAATTGTCACGCGGCACCGGCGTGAAGTTGGAAATGACGGCGACCGGATTGCCGCCCGGCGCGCTGCGCAGCCAGGCAAAGACCGAGTTGGCGCTGTCGTCGACGATCAGCCAGGAGAAGCCCTCCGGCTCACAGTCGCGTGCATGCAGCGCCGGGCGTGAGCGGTAGAGATAATTGAGGTCGCGCACCGTCTGCCAGACGCCGCGGTGCAGGCGGAACTCGAGCAGGTTCCAGTCGAGCGCGCGCGCCTCGCTCCATTCACGGCGCTGGGCGAATTCCTGGCCCATGAACAAGAGCTTCTTGCCGGGGTAGCCCCACATGAAGGCGTAAAAGGCGCGCAGCGTCGCGAATTTCTGCCAGTCGTCGCCAGCCATCTTGCCGAGCAGCGTGCCCTTGCCGTGCACGACCTCGTCATGGGAGAGCGGCAGCACGAAATTCTCGGAAAAGGCGTAGGTCAGGCCGAAGGTGAGTTCGTTGTGGTGGTGCTTGCGGAAGATCGGCTCCTTGGCGAAATACTCCAGCGTGTCGTGCATGAAGCCCATGTTCCACTTGAAGCCGAACCCCAGCCCGCCTTCATGCACCGGTGCCGAAACCTTCGGCCATGAGGTCGATTCCTCGGCGATCGTCATGACGCCGGGATGATGGCCGTAGACCTCCTTGTTCATCTTCTGCAGGAAGCTGACCGCCTCGAGGTTTTCGCGTCCGCCCTTCTCGTTGGGAATCCATTCGCCGGCCTTGCGCGAATAATCGAGGTAGAGCATCGACGCCACCGCATCGACGCGCAAACCATCGACATGGTATTTCTCGGCCCAGAACAGCGCGTTGTTGACGAGGAACGAGACCACCTCGCGGCGGCCGAAATTGTAGATCGCGGTGTTCCAGTCGGGATGAAAACCCTTGCGCGGATCGGCATGCTCATAGAGCGCTGTGCCGTCAAAATTGGCCAGCCCATGCGCGTCGACCGGAAAATGCGCCGGCACCCAGTCGAGGATGACGCCGAGGCCGGCGCGGTGGGCGCCGTCGACGAAACGGGCAAAACCGTCGGGATCGCCGAAGCGGGCCGACGGCGCGTAAAGTCCGGTTGTCTGATAACCCCATGACGGGTCATAGGGATGTTCGGAGATCGGCATGAATTCGATATGGGTGAAACCCGTCTCGACCACATAAGGGATCAGCTGGTCGGCGAGTTCGTCCCATGACAGAAAGCTGCCGTCGTCGCGCAGCTGCCACGAACCGGCATGGACCTCGTAGATCGACACCGCTTCGCGCCTATGGTCGGCGTTGCGCCAGAAATTGCGATGCGCCTCATCGCCCCATTCATGCGCCGGCGGCACCGCCGTCACCGAGGCGGTGGCTGGCCGCAGTTCGGATTTGAAGGCGAAGGGATCAGCCTTCAGCGGCAGCCTGACGCCATCGGGTCCGATGATCTCGTATTTGTAGGGCCGGCCGGCGCCGATGTCGGGAATGAACAGCTCCCAGATGCCGGTGTCGCGGCGGTCGCGCATGGTGTGCCGGCGGCCGTCCCACTCGTTGAAGTCGCCGACCACCGACACCCGCTTGGCATTGGGCGCCCAGACGGCGAAATGCACGCCGGACGCACCCTCATGATCGATGAGATGGGCGCCGAGCTTGTCGAACAGCCTGAGATGCGACCCTTGCGCGATGTAGTAGTCGTCGAGCGGTCCGAGCACAGGGCCGAAGGAATAGGGATCGGTCAGCCACCAGTCGGCAGTGGCATTCCTGGCGTGATAGCGCAGCGGCTGGCGTTTGCGCAGCGAGAGCTTGCCCTCGAAGAAACCGTGATCGTCACGCCTCGACAGCTCGCCGGCATTCTTGCCGGTCAGCGTATAGGCCGTGACGAACTCGGCATGCGGGACGAAACAGCGGGCGACGAAGCCCTTGCCCACCTCGTGCACACCGAGCACTGCAAACGGATCGCCGTGCGTGCCGGCAACAATCGCCGCGACATCGCTGGCTGGTGCCAGTCCGTCCGACCCGCTTGTCGTCGCGGTCGCGCGCGGCTTCCTCATCAGGCAGTGACCCTCCCTGGGTACCTAGTCTTGTTGTTGTGCATGTCGTTGCGCCGACATGCACCTCTTTGTTGTTGTGCATGTCGTGACCCCAAAACCGCTGGGCACTTTAGGGCGACATGCACTGGACCACATTGTTCGTGGCCTCATGCAAGCATATCAGACGGGCACGTTCCAGATTTCTTTCGCGTATTGGCGGATCGTGCGATCGGAAGAGAACCAGCCGACGCGGGCGACATTGCGGATTGCTCTCGCGTACCAGTCGGGACTGTTGCGCCAGACGGCGTCGACCTCGCGCTGGGCTGTGGCGTAGGCGTCGAAATCGGCGGCGACCATGAACCAGTCGCTCTGATAGAGACCGTTGATCAGCTCGCGATAGCGATCGGGATCGTCAGGCGAGAAGACGCCCGACGAAACGGCCGACACCGCCTGCGCCAGTTCCGATGATGCCTCGATCACGGCGCGCGGATTGTAGCCGTTGCCGCGCCGCTCGGCGACTTCGGCGGTGGTCAGGCCGAAGATGAAGATGTTGTCGTCGCCGACGCACTCCTTGATCTCGACATTGGCACCGTCGAGCGTGCCGATGGTGAGCGCGCCGTTCAGCGCGAACTTCATGTTGCCGGTGCCCGACGCTTCCATTCCGGCGGTCGAAATCTGCTCCGACAGATCGGCTGCCGGCATCATGATTTCGGCCAGGCTGACATTGTAGTTCGGCACGAACACCACTTTCAGCAGGCCACGAACCGACGGGTCGCTGTTGATGACCTTGGCGACGTCGTTGGCGAGTTTGATGATCAGCTTGGCGTTGTGGTAGCTGGGCGCCGCCTTGCCGCCGAAGAATTTTACGCGGGGCATCCAGTCGCGCTCCGGATGCGAGCGGATCTGGTCATACAGCGCGATCGCTTCGAGGATGTTCAAAAGCTGGCGCTTGTATTCATGGATGCGCTTGATCTGGATGTCGAACAGCGCCGAGGGATCGACCTTGATGCCGAGCCGGTCGGCGACGAGATTGGCCAGCCGCGCCTTGTTGGCCCGCTTGACGGCGGCGAACTTGTCGCGGAAGGCGGCGTCGCCGGCAAAGGCTTCGAGGCCCTTGATGGCGTCGATGTCATCCAGGAAGCGATCGCCGATCGTCTCGCGGGTCAGTGCGGTGAGGCCAGGATTGCACTGGATCAGCCAGCGCCGCGGCGTGATGCCATTGGTCTTGTTGTTGATGCGATCGGGATAGAGCTTGTGAAGGTCGGCAAACACCGTCTCCTTCATCAACTCGGTATGCAGCGCCGAGACGCCGTTGATCGAATGCGAGCCGACAAAAGCCAGATTGCCCATGCGCACGCGGCGGTCGCCGTTTTCCTGGATCAGCGAGATGCGGCTGATCTGCTCGTCCGAAAACTGGTTGGACGCACGCGCTTCGAGCAACACCTCGGCGTTGATGGCGTAGACGATCTGCATGTGGCGCGGCAGCAGCCGTTCGAACAGCGGCACCGGCCAGCTTTCCAGCGCTTCGGGCAGTAGCGTGTGGTTGGTGTAGCCGAAGGTGCGCTTGGTGACACTCCAGGCCTGGTCGAAATCCATGCCGTGGACATCCATCAAAAGCCGCATCAACTCGGGAACGGCGATGGCCGGATGGGTGTCGTTGAGATGGATCGCCGCCTTGTCGGGCAGCGACTGCAAATCGCCATACTGGCTGAGATGGCGCTGGACGATGTCCTGTAGCGAGGCGGTGGAGAAGAAATACTCCTGCCGCAGCCGCAGTTCCTGCCCGGCCTTGTGGGAATCGGCGGGGTAAAGCACGCGAGACAAGGCATCGGCCTTGTTGCTTTCGGCAAGCGCGCCGATGTGGTCGCCGGCGTTGAATTTGTCGAGCAGGATCGGGTCGATCGGCATGCCGGACCAGAGCCGCAGCGTGTTGACGCGGTTGGCCCGCCAGCCGGCTACCGGCGTATCATAGGCGACCGCCAGAACATGCTCGGTCGGCTTCCAGACGTGACGCTCGAGCCGGCCGGTCTTCGAGGTGATCGATTCGACCGAGCCGCCAAAGCCGACCTCGAAGGAGCGTTCGCGGCGCTCGAACTCCCAAGGGTTGCCGTGGTCGAGCCAGGTCTCGGGCAGTTCCACCTGCCAGCCGTCATGGATCTCCTGGCGGAACATGCCGTTGGCATAGCGAATGCCGTAGCCGTGCGCGGGAATGTCGACCGTCGCCATGCTTTCCATGAAGCAGGCGGCGAGACGGCCGAGACCGCCATTGCCAAGGGCGGCATCGGGTTCGAGCGCGGCGATGAGGTCGAGGTCGACGCCGAGCGACGACAGCGCTTCGCGCATATTGTCCATCAGCCCGAGATTGGAGAAGGCGTCGCGCATCAGGCGACCGATGAGAAATTCCAGCGACAGATAGTAGACGCGCTTTTCCTGCTGGTCGTAGGCCTCTTTCGTCGCCTGCATCCAATGATCGACGACGCGGTCGCGCACGACCTTGATCGAGGCGGTGAGCCAGTCGTACTGGGTGGCGACGGTGGTGTCCTTGCCGACCCGGTATTTAAGGGCCTTCAAGACTTCGTCAGCGAGCGTCTTTGGATCTGGGTTTTCAAGAATGGGCTTGGGGGCTTGGGATGTCATCGCGCGCGTCATGCTGCCTCTCGTGCGGTTGCCATGATCATACCGGCTTTCACCATTCCTCCCAGCCCATGCTACTGCATCTTATTATATATTCAATCGATTTAGCCGGCCACCGCTCCAACCGGCCCTGCGGCAATTTGGCAATCCGGGCCGCCAGTGCCCAGGCCGCCAGTTGCTCAGGCCGCCAGCGCCGCCTCCGGCGGAACCTTCGCCCCGGTCATGAAGGCGACGGCGTCGGACATGGTGTATTGCTTGGGATCGATGACGCACAGGCGACGGCCCAGACGGTGAATGTGGATGCGGTCCGCCACTTCGAAGACATGCGGCATGTTGTGCGAGATCAGCACGATCGGCAGGCCGCGCTTCTTGACGTCGAGGATCAGTTCGAGCACGCGGCGGCTTTCCTTGACACCAAGTGCTGCTGTCGGCTCATCCATGATCACCACTTTTGAGCCGAAGGCGGCAGCGCGCGCCACCGCCACGCCCTGGCGTTGGCCGCCCGAGAGCGTTTCCACTGCCTGGCTGATGTTCTGGATGGTCATCAGCCCCAGTTCCGTGAGCTTGTCGCGGGCGCGCTTTTCCATCGCAGGCCGGTCGAGCATGCGCAGCCAGTCGCCGAGGAAACCGGGTTTGCGGATCTCGCGGCCGAGGAACATGTTGTCGGCGATCGACAGTGCCGGCGACAGCGCCAGGTTCTGGTAGACGGTCTCGATGCCGGCTTCGCGGGCCTCCATCGGCGATTTGAAAGCGACGGCTTTGCCTTCGAGCCGGATCTCGCCCTCGTCGGGCAGGGCCGCGCCGGAAATCGCCTTGATGAGCGACGACTTGCCGGCGCCATTGTCGCCGATGACGGCGAGGATTTCGCCCGGATAAAGGTCGAAATCGGCACTGTCGAGGGCGGTGACGCGGCCATAGCGCTTGATCAGACCGCGAGCGGTGAGGATGGGTTCCTGGGTCATGGTTATGCCGAAACCTTTCTGATCCATTGGTCGATGGCAACGGCGCCGATGATCAGCATACCGGTGAGCAGCACTTTCCATTGCGGATCGGCGCCCAGCATGTTGAGGCCCATCGAGACGACGCCGACGATCATGGCGCCGAACAGCGTGCCCAGGATCGAGCCGCGCCCGCCGAACAGGGAGATGCCGCCGATCACCGTCGCGGTGATCGCCTGCAGATTGTAGTCGGTGACGGCGGCTGACGGCGAGATCGAGCCGTTGCGGCCGATGGAGACCCAGGCGGCGAAAGCGGCGATCAACCCGGCAAGGGTGTAGACCGTCATCAACACCTTTTTGGTCTGGATGCCCGACAGCTTTGCCGCCTCCTGATCATCGCCAACGGCGTAGACATGGCGGCCCCATGCGGTGTGATTGAGCACGTACCAGAGGATCATGACGAGCACGACCGTGGCAATGACGCCGAGCGTCAGCACCGCAGAGCCGATCTTGAAGCTCATGGCAAAAAGATGCAGCAGCGGCGCCTGAGCATCGACGTCGGTGTCGCGGATCGTCTCATTGGCCGAATAAATGAAGTTCGTGGCCATGACGATATTCCAGGTGCCGAGCGTCACGATGAAGGGCGGCAGCTTCATGTAGGCGACCAGCACCCCGTTGAGCAGCCCACAGGCCGCGCCGGCGGCAAGCCCGATTGGCACGGCGAGAATGGCCGGCATACCGTAGCTGACAGCGCAATTGCCCATGATCACGGCCGAAATCACCATGATCACGCCAATCGACAGATCGATGCCGGCGGTCAGGATGACCAGCGTCTGCGCGGCGCCGAGAATGCCGACAATGGCGATCTGCTGCAGGATAAGCGTCAGCGTGTAGGACGAAAAGAACCGCCCGCCGATGGTGATGCCGAAGACAATGATCGCCAGAACCAGCACGATCAGCGGCACCGCGGCCGGCGTCGAATGCAGGAAATGCTGGATGCGCTTGACGGCCGATTTGTGCTCGTCAAAAGCGGCAACGCTTGTGTCGCTGCTCGAGAGAACTTTCTCGAATTCCTGAGCTTGAGCCATGTTTCCTCCCCGTGGGGCTCAGCCGCGCGCTGAGACCCGTCCACGCCTTTCCGGTCTGCCGCCGGGATTATTCGCGTCTACAGTGACACATCGTCCACCCGAAACGGCCGGGGATCAAGCCCCCCGGCCGATCGGTTCTTTTTTGCCGGTCAGACCAGCATCAGCCCCAGCACTTGGCGAGGCCTTCCTTGGTGTCGATGGACTTCACGCCGGCGGCGGGTTTGTCGGTCACGAGGTTGACGCCGGTGTCGAAGAAGTTCTTGCCTTCGGTCGGCTTCGGCTTGGTGCCGTCCTTGGCGAAGGCGGCGATCGCCTCGATGCCGAGTGCCGCCATCTGCAGCGGATATTGTTGCGAGGTCGCACCGATAACGCCTTCGGTAACCGATTTCACGCCGGGGCAGCCGCCGTCGACCGACACGATCAGCACCTGCTTTTCAAGACCGACAGCCTTGAGCGCCTGATAGGCGCCGACAGCGGCCGGCTCGTTGATGGTGTGGATAACGGTGATTCCGGAGTCCTTCTGGAGAAGGTTCTCCAT
Source organism: Mesorhizobium sp. P2_E10 (assembly GCF_056404235.1). Classification (NCBI taxonomy): domain Bacteria; kingdom Pseudomonadati; phylum Pseudomonadota; class Alphaproteobacteria; order Hyphomicrobiales; family Phyllobacteriaceae; genus Mesorhizobium; species Mesorhizobium sp. P2_E10. The sequence goes on along the minus strand of NZ_JBFUEK010000003.1, from coordinate 448,054 downwards.
CGCCTTGCGGCCACCCTCTTCGTTGCCGTTGGTGACATCATGGCCGACAATGCGCGCATCGTCCTCGTCGCCGATCTTGTTGGGGTCCTTCACATCGATGCCATAGCCCATCATGAAGCCCTGGTCGCGCAGCACGTCGACGGTCGGCTGCGAGGGGGTCAGGTCGAGGAAGCCGATCTTGGCGTCCTTGGCCTTGTCACCGAGCGTCGCCGCAGCCCAGGCGCCGATCAGCTTGCCGGCTTCGAGATTGTCCGTCGCGAAGGTTGCGTCGGCAGCGTCGATCGGGTCAAGCGGCGTGTCGAGCGCGATCACCAGCAGGCCGGCGTCGCGCGCCTTCTTCACCGTTGGGACGATGCCCTTGGTGTCGGACGCGGTGATCAGGATGCCCTTGGCGCCGTCGGCGATGCAGCTCTCGATTGCCGCCACCTGGCTCTCGCTGTCGCCGTCGACCTTGCCGGCGTAGGATTTGAGTTCGACGCCGAGTTCCTTGGCTTTCGCGGTCGCGCCTTCCTTCATCTTGACGAAGAAGGGGTTGGTGTCGGTCTTGGTGATCAGGCAGGCGCCGACGCCGGCTGCCGATGCGGACGACGCAAATGCCAGCAGACCCAACCCGGCAGCGGCAAACACGGTGGACTTCAACAATTTTGACTTGGTCACGATTTTCCTCCCAGTGGAACCATTCCGGATGCCGGCCAACCGGCATCCTGCAGCACATCCAACGAAGTTCTCCCAGCGTGGACGCTGTCTCCAACAGACACCAGTCCGAAACCTCTGTCAATAATTAAATCACTCTTATTTATTATTGACAGCATTGCTCCGTTCACTCATTCTGGCCCAAAAGCATTGAGGGGAAACGACGGGAGGAAACAAGGGTGGAGACCGGCATTGCGAGGCACGGTTCGCCCGAGGCGGCCGAAAGCCATCTGCATCGCGGCACCAACCAGAGCGGCATGCGCGACCACAATGAGCGGTTGGTGCTGTCGCTGGTGCGTCAGCACGGCAGTCTGGCCAAATCCGACATTGCGCGCATGACCGGGCTTTCGGCCCAGACGGTTTCGGTGATCATGCGCGAGCTCGAGGAGGACAGCCTGCTTGTCCGGCAGGCGCCTTTGCGCGGCAAGATCGGCCAACCCTCCATCCCGATGGCGCTCAATCCTGACGGCGCCTATTTCATCGGCCTCAAGATCGGCCGCCGCAGCGCCGAGCTGGTGCTGATCGATTTCCTCGGGCATGTGCGCTCGATGCTGCAGCATTCCTACCGCTATCCGGCGCCGCGCGAGACGGTGGAATTCGTCACCTCCGGCATGAAGAAGATGCGCGGCGAACTCACCCCGGCGCAGGACAAGCGCATTGCCGGACTTGGCATCGCCATGCCGTTCGAACTTTGGAACTGGGCCGATACAGCAGGCGCGCCGCGCGACATCATGGACGAATGGCGCCATCGCGACATCCGTGCCGACATCCAGTCGCAATGCGAATTCCCGGTCTATCTGCAGAACGACGCCACCTCGGCCTGCGGCGCCGAGCTGGTGTTCGGCCAGGCGAGCGCGCGTGACTTCGTCTATTTCTATATCGGCGCCTTTGCCGGCGGCGGCATCGTGCTGAACGGCCGGCTTTTTGGCGGCCCGACCGGCAATGCAGGCGCGCTGGGTTCGATGCCGGTGCCTGGACCCGATGGCAAGCCGGCGCAATTGATCGACGTGGCGTCAATCGCCATGCTGGAGAAGGCGCTCAACGCACGCGGCGTCGAAGCTTCGCATCTTTGGACCTCGCCGGAGGACTGGGGCGAGATCGGCGTCGAGCTCGACGACTGGATCATTGCTGCCGCGCAGGCGCTGGCCTATGCGATCGTTTCGGCATCATCGGTCATTGATTTCGAGGCCGCGGTGATCGATGGATGGATGCCGCTCACCGTCCGCCGCCGGCTTGTCGATGCCGTCATCGAGGCCATCGCCACGATCGACGGCGAAGGCCTGAAATTGCCAACCGTTCGCGAAGGCACCGTCGGCATTCATGCGCGCGCACTGGGCGGTGCCAGCCTGCCGCTCTCCGAACGTTTCCTCATCGGCTCGACGACCATTTCCAGGAGCACCTGAATGCTGATCGGAATCCCGGCGCTGCTCGGTCCGGAGCTTCTGGCGACGTTGCGCGCCATGGGCCATGGCGACGAGATCGCCCTTGTCGACGGCAATTACCCGGCCGAAGAACAGGCAAACCGGCTCATCCGGGCCGATGGTCATCAGCTTATTCCGGTGCTTGATGCGATATTGAGCGTCTTGCCCGTCGACGACGCCGTGCCGGAAGCGCTGTTTCGCGCCTCGGTCAAAGGCAACCCCTCCCTCGCCGATCCCGTCCATCACGAGATAGAGGCGATCTGCGCCAAGCATGCGCCGGGCCGCAAGGTGGTTGCGCTGGCCGGCGCCGACTTCTATGCACGGGTCAGGTCGGCGCATGCGATAGTCGCCACCAGCGAGCCGCGGCTCTATGCCAACATCATCATCCGCAAGGGCGTGATCTATCCGCCGGAGGACAAGAAGCCATGATCCTTTGCTGCGGCGAAGCCCTGATCGACATGCTGCCGCGTACCACGACGGAGGGCGAGCCGGCCTTTGCCCCCTATGTCGGCGGCGCGGTGTTCAACACCGCCATCGCGCTTGGCCGGCTGGGTGCGCCCGCGGGGTTCTTTTCCGGCCTGTCGTCGGACCTGTTCGGCGGCCAGTTCCGGGATGCGCTGGGGGCGAGCAAGGTCAGCTCCACCTACGCACACACCTCGCCGCGGCCGACGACGCTTGCCTTCGTGCGGCTGAACAACGGCCAGGCGACCTACACCTTCTATGACGAGAACACCGCCGGCCGCATGCTGACCATCGACGACCTGCCGGAGCTTGGCCCAGAGATTGAAGCCATGCTGTTCGGCGCCATCAGCCTGATCTCGGAGCCGGCCGGAGGGGCCTATGAAGAGTTCATGAAACGCGGGCATGAGCGTCGCGTGATGATGCTCGACCCCAACATCCGGCCGAACTTCATCCCCGACAAGGCCAAGCATCTAAGGCGCATCCGCTCGATGATGGCGATTGCCGACATCGTCAAACTGTCGGACGAGGACCTGAACTGGTTCGGCGAAGCCGGGTCGCACGAAGACGTCATTCGCAACTGGCTGGATCGCGGTCCGAAGCTGATCGTCGTCACCCATGGCAGCGAAGGCGCTGTCGGCTACACCCGAGATCACGCCGTCACGGTGATGCCGGAAAAGGTCAAGGTGGTCGATACGGTCGGCGCCGGGGACACGTTCAACGCCGGCATCCTCGCCTCCTTGCATGAGCAAGGCCTGCTGTCGAAGATGGCGATTGCCGGCCTGTCGAAGGACGCCATCCACAAGGCGCTGGCGCTCGGCGCCAAGGCGGCTGCGGTGACGGTATCGCGGGCCGGCGCCAATCCGCCCTGGCGGCATGAAATCGCCTGATCCGATGACCATTTGGTCAAGAATGTGCGCTGCCGGCTGATCACTTTATGTTTCGCCGGGCCGGATGAATGCGATAAAAAGGCCGGATGATGCCCGCCGAAGCCCTGATTTCCGGCATCCGGCGAGGACAGGCCGGAAATTTGGGGTAACAGACTGCGACACATAGGCAATTCGCGGTTTTGCTCCTGCGGCTTTCTCGGCCGCGCCAAGTCTGGTACCAGCGGCCAACTATCTGGCTAAACCGCCTGGCTAAACAGTTTGAGGCCGACATGCAGTTCATCGATCTTGGCGCGCAGCGCGAACGAATCCGCGACCGGCTGAAAGCGGCGATCGACCGCGTCGTCGAGGACGGCCGCTATATTCTCGGGCCTCAGGTCACCGAATTCGAAAACAAGCTCGCCGCCTATATCGGCACCAAGCATGTCGTGGCCTGCGCCAACGGCACCGACGCGCTGCTGCTGCCGCTGTTTGCCGCCGGCATCGGCCCGGGCGACGCGGTGTTCGTGCCGAGCTTCACCTTTGCCGCCACGGCCGAAGTGGTGGCGTTGGCCAAGGCCGAGCCGGTTTTTGTCGATGTCGACCCGGCGACCTACAACATTGATATCGCCAGCCTCGAAGCGGCGATCGCCATGATCAAGAAGGAAGGCCGGCTGAAGCCGAAGGCGATCATCCCCGTCGACCTGTTCGGCCTTTCCGCCGATTACGAGGCGATCATGCCGATTGCCAACCGGGAAAATCTGATGGTGATCGAGGACGCCGCCCAGTCGATGGGCGGTTCGGCCGATGGCAAGATGTGCGGCGCGTTCGGCCATGTCGGGTCGACCAGCTTCTATCCGGCGAAACCCCTCGGCTGCTACGGCGATGGCGGCGCGATGTTCACCAATGACGATGCAATGGCGGAAAAGCTCCGTTCGTTTGCCTTCCACGGCAAGGGCGAGACGCAATATGACAATGTCCGTGTCGGCATCAATTCACGGCTCGACACGATCCAGGCGGCGATCCTGATCGAGAAGCTGGCCATTCTCGAAGACGAGATGGTTGCCCGCCAGGTGGTGGCAAAGCGCTATGCCGAAGGTCTCGGCGACATCGTCACCGCAGCCCGCAATCTGGACGGTAGCCGCTCGGCCTGGGCGCAATACGCGATCGAGACGCCGAAGCGCGACGGGCTGAAGGCGCATCTCGGCGAAAAGGGCATTCCGTCGGTGATCTACTATGTGAAGCCGCTGCATGCGCAAATCGCTTATCGCGACTATCCGCGCACGCCGACTGGCCTGGCCGTTTCGGAGGACTTGCCGAAGCGGATCCTGTGCCTGCCGATGCACCCCTATCTGAGCGAAGCCGACCAGGACCGGATCATCGAGACGATCCGGAACTATATCGGCTCGAATTCGGCTCACGTCGCCGCGGCGTAGGCTTCAAACCGGCTCAGCAGCCTTACCGCTGGCGATGAAATGCGGATTGGCGAAGTCCTCGTCGTCGCTCTGCTTGCGCTTGCCATAAGCGAGCGGCTGGCCGTCGAGCGTGCGCGTCATGCCGCCGGCGGCGCGTAGCACGGCGTCGCCTGCCGCGGTGTCCCATTCCATGGTGCGGCCGAAGCGCGGATAGACGTCGGCCTCGGCAGCTGCGACGAGGCAGAACTTCAGCGACGAGCCGACGGAGACAAGCTCGGCAACGCCAAGATCGCGAATATAGGCATCGGTCTCAGGTGTGTTGTGCGAGCGGCTGGCGACAATGGTCAGCGGTGCCACACCGGTCCTTGCCGCAACAACCCGGCGACCGACGATCTGGTAGTCACCATCGATCTCGAGAGATTCCGCCCTGCCCGGCCGGCCGGAAAAGAAGCGTCCGGTACAAGGCGCAAAGACGACGCCGATCTCCGGCACGCCATGGCGGACCAGCGCGATGTTGACGGTGAAATCGGTCCTGCGGTTAACGAATTCCTTGGTGCCGTCGAGCGGATCGATCAGGAAGAAGGCGCCGTCGAGATCAGGTGGCAGGATGCCGGCGGCCACCTCTTCCTCGGCAACGCAAGGAATATCGGGAAAGGCCGAGCGCAGGCCGGCCAGGATGATTGTCTCGCTTTCGCGGTCGGCTTCCGTCACCGGCGAACTGTCTGACTTGCGGTCGACCGCACAGCCGTCGCGATAGACGCGCATGACTTCGCGTCCGGCCGCGAGCGCCAGGCGCTCGAACACGGCGAGCATCAGTTCGTCGTCAGATGCCGCCGCCGTTGTCATATTGGTCTTCAACAATGTCGCGCTCGATCAGCCAGAGTTCCAGGGCCTCTACCATCTCCTCGGCCGATCTGCCGAGTGTCTTGAGATGGATTTCGGGTTTTTCCGGAGCTTCATACGGTGAATCGACGCCGGTGAAATTCTTGATCTCGCCATTCAGCGCCCGCGCATACAGGCCCTTCGGATCGCGTCTGGCGCATTCCTCGAACGGCGTGTCGACAAACACTTCGACGAATTCGCCGTCGGCCATCAACTCGCGCGCCATGCGCCGCTCGGCGCTGAACGGAGAAATGAAGGAGACGATGACGATCAGTCCGGCATCGGCCATCAGCCGTGCCACCTCGGCAACGCGGCGGATGTTCTCGACACGGTCGGCGTCGGTGAAGCCGAGATCGCGGTTGAGGCCGTGACGGACATTGTCGCCATCCAGAATGTAGGTATGGCGGCCGGTGGCGTAGAGCTTCTTTTCGAACAGATTGGCGATGGTCGACTTGCCAGAGCCGGAGAGCCCGGTGAACCAGAACACGGCGGGCCGCTGGTGCTTCATGTCGGCGCGGACGCGCTTGTCGACATCGAGCGACTGCCAGTGGATGTTTTCGGCCCGGCGCAGCGAATGCAGGATCATGCCGGCGCCGACCGTGGCGTTGGTGATGCGGTCGATCAGGATGAAGGCGCCGGTGGTGCGGTTCTCGGCGAAGGTGTCGAAGGCGATCGGCGCCCGCGTCGAGATGTTGCAGGTGCCGACTTCGTTCATTTCCAGCGACTTGGCCGCCTCATGGGCAAAGTCGTTGACATTGACCCGGTATTTCAGATCGGTGACGGTGGCGCTGGTCTGGTCGGTCTCGGTGCGCAGGATGTAGGAGCGGCCGGGCAGCAGCGCATGTTCGTCGAACCAGACGATGTTGGCGGCGAACTGGTCGGCGACCTGCGGCCGTGCTGCCGGCGACACCAGCATGTTGCCTCTGGAAACCTCGACCTCATCATCGAGGACAAGCGTGATGGCCTGGCCGGCGACCGCCTTCTGCAGGTCACCGCCATGCGCGACGATGCGCCTGACATGCGAGGATTTGCCGGATTTGGCGACAACGACCTCGTCGCCCGGCGAAACCGAGCCCGACGCAATGGTGCCCGCGAAACCGCGAAAGTCGAGATTGGGACGGTTCACATATTGCACCGGAAAGCGGAACGGCAATTCGACCGCGGCTTCGTCGACCGACACGGTTTCGAGATGTTCGATCAACGTCGGGCCGGAATACCATTCCGTCTTGTCCGAACGGCTGGTGACGTTGTCGCCGTAACGGGCCGACATCGGGATCGGCACGATGGTCTGGAAGCCGAGTTCTTTCGAGAACTGCCCGTAATCTTCGATGATCCGTTCGAAGACCGCCTTGTCGAAGCCGACGAGGTCGAACTTGTTGATGGCCACAACGACGTGGCGGATGCCAAGCAGCGAGGCGATGATCGAATGGCGCCGTGTCTGGCGCAGCACGCCTTGGCGGGCATCGATCAGCACGATGGCGAGATCGGCGGTCGAGGCACCCGTCGCCATGTTGCGCGTGTACTGTTCGTGGCCGGGCGTGTCGGCAACGATGAACTTGCGTTTCGGCGTGGCAAAGAAGCGGTAGGCGACATCGATGGTGATGCCTTGCTCGCGCTCAGCCTCGAGGCCGTCGACCAGCAATGCGAAATCGATGTCGTCGCCGGTCGTGCCGTGCTTGCGCGAATCGCGCTCGAGCGCGGCGAGCTGGTCCTCGAAAATCTGCTTGGTGTCCGAAAGCAGGCGACCGATCAGCGTCGATTTGCCGTCGTCGACCGAACCGCAGGTCAGGAAGCGCAGAAGTGACTTTTTCTCCTGCGCCGCCAGATAGTCGCGAACGCCGTCGGTGGGGGCGAGGCTCTTGGCCATGATGTGGCGCATGCTCAGAAGTACCCCTCGCGCTTCTTCTTTTCCATCGAGCCGGCTTCATCACGGTCGATCAGGCGGCCCTGCCGCTCGGAGGTGCGTGCGGTGAGCATTTCGCCGACGATGGCCTCCAGCGTATCGGCGTCGGATTCGATGGCGCCGGTCAGCGGATAGCAGCCAAGCGTGCGGAAGCGCACCAGCCGGTTCTCCACCGTCTCGCCGGGGCGCAACACCATGCGGTCGTCGTCCTTCAGGATAAGCATGCCGTCGCGTTCAACCACCGGCCGCTCCTTGGCGAAATAGAGCGGCACGATCGGGATGTTTTCCTGCAGAATGTACTGCCAGATGTCGAGCTCGGTCCAGTTCGACAGCGGAAACACGCGGATCGATTCACCCGAGGCGATGCGGGTGTTGAAGATCTTCCACATCTCCGGCCGCTGGTTCTTCGGATCCCAGACATGCTGGGCGTTGCGGAAGGAAAAGATGCGCTCCTTGGCGCGCGACTTTTCCTCGTCGCGCCGCGCCCCGCCAAAGGCTGCGTCAAAACCGTATTTGTCGAGCGCCTGGCGCAGCGCCACGGTCTTCATGACATGGGTGTGGGTGTTCGAGCCGTGGTCGAAGGGATTGATGTTGTCGCGCACGCCATCTGCGTTGACATGGACCAGCAGATCGAAGCCGAGCTTTTGCGCCATCTGATCGCGAAAGGCGATCATCTCGCGGAACTTCCAGGTGGTGTCGACATGCAGGAACGGAAAAGGCGGCTTGGCCGGGTAGAACGCCTTCATCGCCAGATGCATCAGCACCGACGAATCCTTGCCGACCGAATAGAGCATGACCGGTTTGGAAAACGAGGCTGCGACCTCGCGGAAGATATGGATGGATTCGGCTTCAAGCCGCTGCAGGTGCGTAAGCGCGATATTCATGGACTGTGAGCGTTCTCTCGTGCCATCCAGACCTTGTCTCGATGCATCAGGCGCGGTTTTTTCAGCCACCCGGTTCAAGCTTCACTTCTGGACAATATTTTTCGTGCCGGCGTTCTAGCAGATCGTCCTTGATCATAACAACGCAAGACAGGCCTGCCACGGGGTGGATCGGGAATGAATTTTCCACGCAAGGACCCGAACTCGGAAATTTCTGCTCAACGGGCGGATGCGCTGGCAATGGCTGGGAAAATATTGCCTAGACCGGGAAAGATGCTCGTCAGCCGGCGGCAGCGGCGCGCCGTCATGGCCGCACCGGCCGCGCTGTCGATTTTTGATGTTGGCCCGGCCCCGCCCGCACTATCGAAAACCGTACCCAGCAGCTATACCCGATCCGGAAATCCGGCGCACCAGGCTTGTCGCGATCCCAAGCGAATTTCGAAGTCAACGCGTTCGCTTCCGCCGAATAGATCCGTCGTGCCGAAGACCCAGAAAATTGTGAATTAGAGCATTGAACCGTCTGTCGTCCCTGAAACAACATTTCACGCCTTCGCGGATCAATGTCTACTTTTCCGTGGTCTGCTTTTTTTCTCCACCTGTCCTGGGATCGGTGGTCAGTTTTGTGTTCAATGGCGGCGGCGTGTGGTCGGTGTTTCTGCTTGCCCTGAAGCGGCGGCGCTTCAATTTCGACCGACCGATGCTTGCGATGACGGTCGCGATCTATGCCTATTGCGCCGCCTATGTCCTGGCGTCGATCGCCAACAACGCGCTCAAGGTGGATGCGCCGCATCTTGCGGCGCTGATCACCTTCCTGTTCTTCCCGATCTCTTATTCGACATGGAGCATCACTGCGAAGGCTACTCTCGCCCGCATCGTCGTGGTCGCCAGCGCGGCGGCATGTTTTGGCGCGCTCGTGCTGGCCGTCGTGCAATATTACTGGCTTGGCATGCGGGCCGAAGGCGGCGCCGGGAATGCGATCCCGTTCGCGACTGTTGCCTGCCTTAGCGTCCTGATCTGCCTGGCCGGCGCGCAGTCGGGCATCGAAAAGGCGAGGGTTCTGCTCATTTCGGCGGCGCTGGCCGGAACAATCGCCATCCTTCTTTCGGGCACGCGCATCATTTGGCTGGCCATGCTGATTGCCGGCATCGCGGTTCTTCTGGTCAACCGGCGCAGGCTCGCCGGCCTGAACTCGATTCGCCTGCTGGCGGTCGCCGCCGCCCTCTTGATAGCGATCGTCACCGTCGGATACCCCATCATATCGGAACGCGCCGATTTCCTCTTCAGCGACTGGAACGCGCTCGCCACCAAGGGCGACCACTCGACGGCGCTTGGGCTGCGCGTGGCACTGTGGCAGATCGGACTCGACGCCTTCCGGGACGCTCCGATCTTTGGACATGGGATCGCCGCCAGCCAGGCGCTCATGCATCAGGGGTTCCAGGACCAGTTCGGCTTGGACCGGGGTTTTAGCCATTTCCACAACGGTTTCCTGACCGCGCTGGTACAGGCCGGCCTGTTGGGCGCAATCACGCTCGCGGCGATCTTCGTGGTTGCCGCGCGGAACGCGGCGAGGGTCCTGCGCATCAGCAGCGATCCGGTCGAGCGGTTCGGCGCCACGATGATTGTGGTCACCGTGATCACTTACCTGACAGGCGGATTGACCGGCATCTTGGTTGGCCACGACATTCTCGATTCGACGCTGATGGTCTTTCTGGTGGCCGGGACATATCTTGCTTCGGGCCGGCAACAGATGTTGTCGGAACGACCAGCACCGGCCATGACGCCGCCGCCAAGCTCGCCATGAAAGTGCTGGTGACAGGCGCGACAGGTTTCGTCGGGCGCCAGGTCGTCAAGCAGCTTCGCGAGGCCGGGTTCGAGGTGCGCATGGCGTCGCGCCACCCGGAACGGCTCGATCGCGCGAGCGATGCCGTCCTGTTGCCGGACGTCGACGCGCCGGCCAAGGCGTTCCAGGCGCTGATGCTAGATATTACCCATGTCGTCCATTGTGCGGCTCTCAACAATGACCGCAAGGCAAGCGAGGCCGATTTTCTGGCCGCCAACGGGACGCTGACCGCACAGCTGGCGCGCGCGGCCGCCTGGCGGACAAGCGGGCGCTTCATCTATTTGTCGTCGATCCGCGCGGTGGCCGGTCCCGGCTTCAGCGGCACAATCAGCGAGGCGACGCCCCCTGCTCCGCAATGCGCCTATGGGCGCTCGAAACGCGAAGGCGAGATCAGGATGCTGGACGCCTATGCGTCCAGGCCCGCCGATGCCACGGCGCTGCGCCTGCCGCCGGTTTATGGCGAAGGCATGAAGGGAAACCTGGCGACGCTTATGCGTATGGCCGACACTGCCCTGCCGCTGCCGGTTGCCGCTCTGCCCGGCATGCGCTCGCTGATGTCGCGCGAAACCGCGGCGGGGACGGTGCTGCACCTGCTGACCCGTTCGCACCCGCTTCGCCCCGCCTATGTCGCCTGCGATGCTCCTCCTCTCCCGATCGGCGCAATCATCGCCGCTTTTCGAAAAGGCCTAGGGCGGGCGCCATGCCAGTTTGCCATGCCCGCCGGCCTGCTGCGGGCGGCCGCGACAGTGCTCGGCAAAGGCACTTTGTGGGACAGCATGACCGCGACGCAGATTTGCGATCCGTCCCTGCTGGTTACCGAAGGCTGGGTGTCGCGGACCGATACGCTCGAACAGCTGGCCGAACTCGCGCGGCGGAGTAAATCAGGCGCTGCTCAGCCGCGGTAGAAAATCGTGCCTATGAGAATGCGGATATCGAGGCCGATTGAGGCCGTCTTGAGATATTCGGCATCGGTTTCGGCGCAGAGTTTCGGGTCGGACATGTCGATGGCCCGCATCTGCGCCAGGCCGGTGATGCCGGGAAGCGCTGCAAGAACACCCAATTTCCTGCGGCGTTCGATCAACTCGGTTTGCGTGGGCAAGCAGGGGCGCGGTCCGACCAGGCTCATCTCGCCCCTCAGCACGTTCCAGAGCTGCGGCAGCTCGTCGATCTTGAACTTCCGCAACACTTGGCCGGCGGCAGTGACGGAATTTGCCGGCGCCTGGTGCGAGGGCAGTGACGGCGTTCCCAGATACATCGTTCGCAGCTTGTGGCAGCGAAAAAGCACGCCGTCGCGCCCAACCCGGATTTGAGAAAACAGTGCCGGTCCTGGCGACGACAGCCTGATGGCCAGCATGGCCAGCAACAGGACGGGAGAGGACAGCGGTAGCAGCACAGCTGCCAGGACAAGATCGAAGGCGCGCTTCGGTCCTTTCATGGCCATCCCCCGGCATGCTCCCTGGTCAAACAATAATGCCGGCCGACGCCGGAGGCAAAATCACGGTCGGGTAGTACGCCGCCATCCGCCCGTCAGGCAAGCACGACAGATGCATTTGCGGTCTAGATCCGGCGCCAGATGAATGCCAGGTACAGCCCCAGTGTTCCAGCAAGCGTCTGGCGATAGACGCCGCTTCGGCGCAGAAGACGCAGGCGCCGCTGCACGCCGCCCTTGCGCGACCTGATGAACAGGCCAAGGCAGGCGGCCGCATCCTTGGTGAGGATGTCGCGATTGACCGCCAGACCGCTGAGATTGTAATCGGTCCAGCTGGCGAATTCGCCCCTGAAGAGGCGCCCGAGTCGCGACAGCCTTGCCTTCCACGACACGTTGGCGCCGACCAGATTTGCCTCGTGCTGCCGGTATCGCACCAGCGGCCGCGGATCATAGCGGACCATGCCGCCGGCGGCGGTGACGATGAGATAGGTCCACCAGTCATGACTGACGAACTCGGTCCTTGCCGATGCCTTTGCCAGCAGCTGTCGCGCCGTGCGGTTGATCGTCATCGTGTTGCCGCCGGCAATGCTTTGCACGAGCGCATTGCGAAACGACGGCGGCCTTTGGAAAAGCGGCGAATGCCCTAGCGCTGCTCCGGTTTCGGACATGGTTGCGGTCCGGGAACAAAACAGCAGCGGAATTGCGGCATCCTGCGCCTGCATCCAGGCAATCGCGCTCTCCAGCCTGTCCGGCTCCCAGATGTCGTCCTGATCGCAGAAGGCGTAGTAATCGGCGTCGATGCGTGGATCGACGATCATCGAGCGAAAATTGGCCGCGAACCCTTGGCGGGGCCCGTTCACCAGTGTCAATCGACCCTTGTGCCAACGGGCCTGCCAAGAGCCGATGACGGCATCCGTGCCGTCGGTGGAGCCATCGTCGGAAACCCACAAATCGACAAGCGGATGCGACTGCGCAAGCAGGGAGTCCAACTGCTCGCCGATGAAGGGTGCGCCATCTTTCGTGGCCAGCAATATGGCCACGCGCTGATCTTGTTTGTTCACCGGCTTCGAATCACCTGCAATGCGCGCGAGCGGCTATCGGATTGGTTTCAATACCCAATCGCAGCAGCCCGCAACAGGCTCTAGAGCCTCTTCCATCCCGACGGAATCGGGATGGGGCTCTATCTTCTTGTTCGAGCATGATCTTTTCCGAAAACCGGTTCACACTTTTTGCTGCGCTCACCTTCGGTTCGGGATCATGCTCTAGCTTGCTTGTCCGACTGTTTTCGCGCGTGTTTCCCGATGCGCGTCGCTGGCAGGTGCTTCTACCTGATGGAGCCCTGCCAGGACGGCGAGTGCCGATGCCTTGTCCTGATCGCACATTGCCGCCTGCAGGGCCGTCAGCGCGGCCTGGACCCTGGACCATTCCACGACATCCGTGCTCAGGCCAAAAATCTTCGAGATGTCGAGCGCAACGACTTCCTCGTTCTCGCCATGAAGCACCTCATGCAGCTTCTCTCCCGGCCTGATGCCGGTGAAACGGATCGGAATGTCGGTGTAAGGGCTCTTGCCGGCCATGCGGATCATCGTTTCAGCGACTTCAAGGATCGGTACCGGCTTGCCCATGTCGAGCATATAGATGGCATAATCGTCCTTGCCCTGGCGGGTCTCGGCATCGGCTGCCGCCATGATGACGAGGTCAACGGCTTCCGCCACCGTCATGAAATAGCGGGTCATACGCCGATCGGTGATGGTGACGGGGCCGCCGGCCTCGATCTGCGCCTGGAATATGGTTGCCACCGACCCATTGGAGCCAAACACATTGCCGAACCGCACGGCGATGAACTTGGTGCCGGAACGATGCCCGTTCGGCTCCGTTTCGTGCGTTTCGTGCAGCGAGCTGACGATCTGCTCGGCTGCCCGTTTGGTCATGCCAAGCACGGAGGTCGGGTCGACCGCCTTGTCGCTCGAAATGAGCAGGAACTGCGGAACTCCGCATTTGGCGGCGACCTCGGCACAGACCAGCGTGCCAAAAATGTTGGTCTGGATCGCCGATTCCCAATTTTCCTCAAGCAGCGGGACATGCTTGAGGGCGGCGGCATGAAAGATGATATCAGGCTTGAACTCGCTGACGACGCGGGTCATCTGCCGCCGGTCGGTGACATCGATGATGCGGCTCTTGAGACGATCGTGGTCCTTTTCGTCGATATACTGGTCGAGCTGAAATATCCCGAACTCCGAAATATCGGCAACCAGAACCGCCTCGGCACCGAGTTCCAGCGAGCGTTTGACCAGAATACGGCCGATGGAGCCGGCGCCCCCAGTCACCAGGACGCGCTTGCCGCCGACAAAAGCGCCGATACGCTCGATGTCGGAAGGAACCGTCGAGCGGCGCAGGATGGTTTCCATCTCGACGGCGTCGAGAACCAGCTTTCCCCCCTGCCCGAGCTCGGAAAAGCCGGAGAACTGCACAACGGCTATGCCGCTATGGCGGGCGACGCGAACCAGTTCGGAATATTCTTCGATCTCACGCTCGGCCCCGTTGCCGAAAATCAGCATGTCGAGGCTTTGCGTGCCTTTGGCATACTCCTCCAGCACTTCCACCAGGCGCGGCCGGATGGCCACCACGGGAACCCCTTGAATCCGGGTGCCCAACGGCGCTCCGTTCTCGATCGCCATGATCCCGGCGATGGCGTATTCCGCCGGCTCCGCAGTGCGCGTGAAGCGGATGATCACGTCGGCCTCGCCCAGCCTGCCGACGAACAGCGCCTGCTTGACCAGTTCATTATCTGCGCCGCGGCTCAGGATTCGCCAGCTCGCGCCGTCGCGTAGGAACCGGTAGTAGAGCCGGGGCGCCGATATGACGGTGAACGAGACCAGGAAGAAGACGATGAACTGGCGCTCATTGAGGCCGATCACAGGCTGGAAGGCACGAAACGTCAGCGAGGCGGCATAGAGCAGGACAGTCAAAGTCGCACAACTCTTCAGGATGTTGAAGAAGTCGGGCGTCGAGGCGAACCGCCACACCGTGTTGTAGAGGCCGCAATATCTGAACAAAAGATGGCTGAGAACGACGATGCTCGCCCAGCATACCAGACCCGTGGGAGAGAGCACCCCGAACGACAGATCCGACCTCGACAGCACCAGGCTGAGCGCCACCGAGACCAGGACCATGACGATGTCCTGGATCATGATAATGGCGCGCCGCAGCTTCGGCCGAAGTCCGGACACGACTTCTACGTAGGATGTCATCGGGTAGTACTGAACTCCAGGCGCAAGGACTTGGACACTAACGTGGCGCGAGCGCGAATATCATTCGTCACCGACTACCTGTTTAGAGTGCCAATCCTCAGCCCCGCCGCCTTTGTATCGCATAGCGTGGACTTGCGGTCATCGCCAGATATTTTTTTGGAAGCCTGCCTGGTTAAGATATTGGGCGCTCGGTCGGGCGATATTTTCGTGAGGTTTGGCAAAAAGTCGAGCCACAGGGCCGACTTTCGTGCGTTCGACCTGCAGCGGCGGCGCTGGCGAAGCGAGTGCGGCCGAGTCCGAGGATGCGCCGCCTGTTTGTGGTCGAAAGTCCGCGAACTTGGTGATTCGCGCCGTTTATGAAGCGATCCGAGACGCGTCGAACCGTACCGACTGTTTCTCGCCGGAGTGGTCAAGTCGGACGCACCGGGCCAAGGTCTTTCGACAGTCGGGCTATCGCGCGCGGATTGCGATCCCGGGGCTTGCGGGCGTCGACTTGTCACAAGAGAGTCGACATGTCGCAAGAGATTCGTGCCCGATGCTGACTTCATTGCGACGCAATACGTTGCTAAATGCGCGCCGCAATGGCTATGAAGAGGCGCCTTTGGCGGCGTTTCGAAGCTATGGGCCATTAAGCAGAACAACAGAGATTGCGGCACCAGGAACGATGATTGCAGCACTGAACGGCGCTGTCGACGATATCAGCAAGGCTATGAAGCTGCATCGGGTGTGGGTAGCGCTTGCTCGCGAAGATATCGGCGATCAGCACAGACGCACGACGCTTGGACCCCTTTGGCTTCTGGTCAACTACGTCGCTTTCGTGGGCACATTCGTTTTCGTGTTCAAGCCTGCCGGCAAGGATGCCTCGGGTTATTCCGCCTATGTCGCAATAGGCCTCCTGGTATGGTTCTATCTGATGGAGGTTATGTCGACGAGCGTGGCGCTCTTTCAACGCGAAGAGAGCTTCATCGAAGGCACGACGCTGCCCTTGTTTGTGTATGTGATGCGATTGGGGTTGCAGTCTGTCATCCGAGCCGGCTACGCGATCGCTGGTTGCGTTGTCATACTGATCTTGAGTGGCTCACCGGTCGCCGTTCCATGGCTGTGGTCGTTGGCAGGATTGTTGCTGATCTTGTTCGTCACGCCCGCCCTTACCACCGTCTTCGCGTTTCTCGGGACCTTCTTCCCTGACAGTCAGTTCATAGTCGGCAATTTGCTGCGCGTCGGCATGTTCTTCACACCGGTCTTCTGGATGAACAACGGTCAAGACCCCATCCAAAAATATGCCTATGAATGGAACCCCTTCACCTATTTCCTGGAAATTGTCCGCCTGCCAATCATAAATGGAGAATTTCCAACTCACGCCTTTGTTGTAACCATCATCGCATCGTTGCTTACATGGGTGATTGCATTGCTGCTGCTTGGCCGGTACCGCAAACAAGTCGTCTTTCTAATCTGAGTTCTCAATGGTTTCTATCAAACTGAACAATGTTAGTCTTGTTTACAAGCTGCACGAGAAGCTGACGCTTTCCGCGCCAGACAAGCGCGTGAGTGGCCCTGGCGGCAGAATTGAAGGCTCGGGCAGAAAGCAGTTTGTCCAAGCGCTCGACGGCGTTAGTTTCGAACTCAAGGCGGGCGACCGATTGGGCCTTGTCGGCCCAAATGGCGCCGGCAAGACAACCCTTCTCAAGGTGCTCTATGGAATCTACGAGCCGTCCGCGGGAAGCGTCGCGATAGAGGGCAAGGTCGACGCTCTCTTCAACATCAACATAGGCTTCCGCCGCGAGGCCACCGGCCGCCGGAATATCGTGCTGCGCGGATTGATCAGCGGATGGACGGAAGCCGAGATCGAAGAGAAGATGGAAGATATTATCGCTTTCAGCGAGCTCGGCGATTTCATCGATCTGCCGTTCAAGGCCTACAGCCAGGGTATGGCAGCGCGGCTGGCCTTTTCGGCGGCGACAGCGCTCGATCCCGAGATTCTGTTGATGGATGAGTGGATTGGCGCCGGCGACGCCTCTTTCCAGGACAAGGCCAAAAGGCGCATGGACGAGCTCGCGGAAAAGGCCGGCATTATCGTTCTGGCCAGCCATAGTGAGGCGCTTATCCAAAGCGTATGCACGAAGAAATTGACGCTCAGGAGTGGTCGGATCGATTCGTTCACGACAGAGCCGGTCAATCGGGTGGAAACAGCGGCCAAGTCGTGATCCTATTCGCGGGGATTTCGACTGCCAGACTGACAGCACCCCCTTCTCCGAACGATCATCGCGCTGGCTAGGCCGACAGTGTCCGTTAGATTGGCCCGTTTGACATAGCGTTGATGCATATCGGCGATGTCGCGCGGCGGTGTCGATAGATGTCAGCGGGATTGGTGATGCCTAACTTAAAACAGCTGGGGATGGGCGGCCTTAATATTGGCTGCCAAGTAGCTTGCACCTGCCTTAGTCAAGTGGCCAAAGTCGAGGAAGATCAATCTGCCTTGACCATCGAACAGGTGACAACGCCCGAGACATATTAGCTCTTGAAGATTTATCGTCTCAGATACTTTGCTGTATCTCTCGAGTAGTAGCTTGTTCGCCACGTCGGATGGGTGGCGATGAGAGAATACGAATTGCTCGGCGGCAGTCAAAGTGACCGCGCGCGATTCAAAGATGAGCGCGGGTGCACTCTCGCTGAATCTCACCGGCGGGCCAAATAGAACTACACGCTTAACTTTACCGGCGAGCGCATCGAGCGTTCTCTGAACGCCCGGAGAGATGTTATAAGGGTCCCATGAACCCATAAGCACGACGGCATCCAAACCGCCTCGTCCGACAAAATCATCGAAAACAAAGCGCATAAGTTTTTCGCAATTCGCATCCTTTCTATTTCCCACAATCGGGACACAGGCTGCCGATGTTGCCTCCAAGAAATTAATGTCCGGATAGGCCTGCCTGAGCGCAGAATACAGATCAGCCGCGAAGCTATCCCCAACTACCAGAATGTTTTTTTCGCCCTCTTTGATACCCATGCATTCAACCTGATCGAAATCCTCAAAGGTTTGTTCAGGCATGATGAAACACTTTCCCACTCGAACCGTCGGATTGCGTTCTCCCCACATATCGTTTGCAGATTGGATGTTCTGCAATTCAGGTGGCAGCCGAAACCTGAGGCCATCGCTATAGAGGGCATATCCCGAGGCCAGGAACGCAGCTGCTACCATCGACACAGCGATACAGACCGATGCTGAAGCACCTATTAATCTGTTGACTTTGTCACCACGACGCAACGGCTGCTCGACCATATAGAATTGAGCGATCGCAGCCACAAAACATACGACTAGAGCACCGATTTTGGCTCGCCAATTCCCCAATGGCATGAAAACGGCGACGGGCCAATGAACCAGATAGAAACTGTAGGATATTTTCCCTATGAAGGACATAACACGGTTGGACAATAGCAGAGCAACCGGTCTTACATCTCCGACATAGATGATCGCTGCGGTGCCGGCACAGGCAAAGAGAGACCAAACAGATGGCATTGGCATAGAGTCGCGCAAGAACAGGATCGAAGCGGAGACGGAGGCAAGGCCGATCAGGCCGACAAGATCGGCCCATTTTCCTGTCAACCGCCTAGAGTACCACGGGAGTGCCACCAGGATTCCGAAGGCGAACTCGAATATTCGAAAAGGCATCCAATAGAACGCAGTACTTGGGCTATTTTCAGAAACCAGTTGCGAAACGACCAATGCCAAGGCACCCAGAAAACAAATTCTCCAAGCGGCACCCTTCACTCCGCTCAGACGCACAGTAGTAACCAATGCCATCGGCCAAATCAGATAAAACTGCTCCTCCACTCCAAGCGACCATGTGTGCAGCAAAGGCTTGAGATGGGCATCAACATCGAAATACCCGACTTCCCCCCAGAAATAGATATTCGACACTGCAAATGTTGCCGCAAATGCAGATTGCGCTAGATCGATAATTTCGTCTGGTGGAAGAAATATAAAACTCACCACCAATGTAGTAAATATAGTGACTGCAGCGGACGGAAAAAGTCTAAGAAACCGACGGACATAGAAATCTTTAAGAGAGAAATTTCCACTCCCCTCTTCTAGGATTATATTTCTCGTTATCAAAAATCCCGAAATAACGAAGAATACATCTACGCCCAAGAACCCACCAGAGAGCCATGCAACACCGAAATGAAATAGCACGACGGACAGGACTGCCAGTGCCCGCAGACCTTCGATCTCTTGCCGGATTCTTTGTCGCATTGCGCCCATCAAATTGAGACCAATCGCATATCGGCGAGATTTTCACCCGTCAAGGACAGTTCTGACCTCTTACTGACAAAGCCTACCACCGTTCACAGGGATCTACTTGCCAGGGCGGCGCTTGGGAATTTATTTGAACCCCGCGATAGGTCGCCCGAAACCGTTGAATGCCACGCCTGCGATCTCAGGCGATGAGGCACGTATTTGATTGGAGCACGGTGCGTGCTACATGCGCACCCGACAAAATGAGTATGCCCGCGAGGACCTCCGTATGGGATTTAGAGCATGACCTCGGCGACCCAATCGGCTTTCCATCATGATGTGACGGCGACGTATCGAACCATCAATCACGCAACAATAACCCAGACCGTCTTCGAAAGGGCGTCTATGACCTATCAGGGCGCGGTCTACGATCAGGCCGGAGCGCTAGTGTTCCATTCAGTGCGACCAGGTTCGCCTGTCTCAAGTTACCGGCCGGACATCTCAATTTCACGAAGCCGCGACCCTGTACCTGATCCTTTGCGCTTCGACGCGGCGATCTATGGGGGCCATTTTTTCTATGCGTGGGGTCACTTCCTGATCGAAACGCTTTCGACCGCGGCCCTGGCGGACGAGCTCCCAAATGTCCCAGTGATCTTCTCGCCGTACGAGATCGTGGGGCAAAACGACTGGACGGAAGATTACCAACGGCACACAAATCCAATCCTTCGAGCGGCTGGTTGGGGCGAACGGGAGATCATTGTCTCTCCGAAACCGATGTCGGTAGATCGCCTATATGTACCCCAGCGCCTCACATCGTTCGGCGTCGCAAGCCCGACAGTCCATCCAGCGATGGCCACCATCTACGATCGGGTCCGATCCAAATTGGCTCGGCAGCAAAGCGACGAGACGGTGGTGGTCATGCGATCGGAGGACCATCGACGCTGGCACCCTTCAGAACGATCCGTTTACTATGCGCTCTCCAGCCGCGGCGCTGTAACCATTCTGCCTCAAAACATGGGGGCCGAGGCGCAGGTTGCATCCATTTCCCGGGCAAGGACGCTCATTGGTTTCACCGGAAGTGTCCTTCATAATTCTGTCTTCATGGCCAGGGGCACGCAAGTGATAGAGATTGGAGACCGCTCTGAACGGCAAACTGCGGATCCCATGCAGAGCGAGCTTTGCCGCGTTTGTGACCAAGAGCTTGTTTTCGTTCCCGGTTTCAAGGAAAGGCCGCGTTCGGCGGATGACCTTTTGTCATCTGTGATCGACGCTTCTGCCCGTTCTTAGACTCGAGTTCACAGTTTGCAGAGGACGGGACGCCCATTGCAATCGTGGGAACGTGCTGCCTGCGCGCGAGCCACGGTTCATGAAGATTGCGAGCATCGGTTATCGCCGTTAGAGAAGCTGGACCGCCAAACGATCGGGGATGGAATGGACGCCGAGGCATTTAAAGGAGAAGCCGCAGAAGCAGATCGAGCCCGGATCGAATTGCCCGGACTCTTGGCGATGCGTTGCTATGCAGCCATGGCGATCATGCTTTTCCATCTGGTCGCGTTGCCGAAGCTGCAGATACCGGACTATCTGTCTTTCATCCCCACACATTTCGGGTTTGGTGTGCCACTGTTCTACATCGTCAGCGCGTTTGGTTTGTTCGTTGGTTACGCCGGCCGGATTCAATCGCGCGCCGATTTGCGCGAATTCTACACCAGACGCTTTTTGCGTATTGCGCCGCTATTTTATTTTATGATGATTTTTTACTATCCGCTTTTCTGGATGTTGGGAGGAAAGCCGTTTCCGCTTTCGCAATTTGTCAGTTCTGCGCTGTTCATCTTCAATTTCCTACCGCAACAGGTCACCGGCTTCGTCATGGCTTCCTGGTCGATCGGCGTGGAGATGGCATTCTACGCAATCCTGCCGCTATTGGTTTTCGCAATCACTGGACTTGCGCGGTCCTTGATCTTCCTTGCCGTAGCAATCTTCCTGGCGGCAAAATGGGCATTGGCATTCCAGGGAACGGAAGGGCCGCTGGCAACCTTTTCTCAACTCTCTGTCATGGCTCACCTGTTCTATTTCGCGGCAGGAATAGCAGGATACTATACGTGGCTTAGGCTTCGCCGCAGTTCGCCTCATATCGGCCCACTGGTCTTGGTCACCAGCCTCTTAACAATCGTTGGCCTGATCGCTTTCGCAAACCAGATCGCAGCGTTCCTTGGGTCAATTCTGGGGCCTAGTGTCAGTTCCGGCGTTAAAACCATCTGGGCGGTGACTTTGGCGAGCGCAATCGTTGGGGTTTCTCTAAATCCGCAGAAGTGGCTCGTGAACTCGGTTGCGAAACTGATCGGCAACGCCAGTTTCAGCATCTATCTTTGGCATCCGGTCGTTATCGTCATTCTGGATCGCCTTGGTGTGTACCGGGCACTCTACGCATCCTTGGATGGGAGGTCGGCGCCGTTCTTTGCCTCTGTCCTTGCGACGCTTACGATTTTGATCCCGCTGTCGTTGCTGAGCTATCGCTACATCGAGCGGCCCGGCATGGCTTTAGGAGCCCACATTATCCGCTTTAGATAGGGTGACCGGTTCATTCTGCTAAGCACTCCTTCTCCAGTAGCGCTACCGCAAAGTCTGTGCCAAGGACGCTGAATTAAGAATGTTGACCAAACCCTGAGACCCCGGAATGACGATCCGCTTGGCTGGTAGTTTGAGGTGATCCGTTTGACGATTGATTGGTTGACTGGAATTAGGCGCGTGTTACATGGTCGCGCGCCTCACGAGAATGCCAGATTGAGCGAGAATATTCGCATGTTTTCCACTGCTGTTCCCCACATCAAGGCCGCAGAACGTGCGGCGATTGGCGGATGCACGGTTGAAGAGGCGCTCACTTTCCTACGCCTGATGAGTCTAGACGACTTCGGCCTCTTTTTGATCTCACTGCCGAACGAGGACTATCCTGGCTTGTCGCGTCTCCTCCCCGCGATGGCCAATGACGAAGTGCAGAAGACGTGGACCGGAGCAACTGGCATCGATCTCTATCGACAAACCAGTTCGTTTGCCCGCCAGCTCGAAAATAACTTCACCCGGTATACGAAGAAGCCCTTGGCAGGCTCTGATATCCTCGACTTCGGGTGCGGCTACGGCCGTATCCTGCGCATGATGTACTACTACAGCGACCCATCACGCATATGGGGGGTCGACGCGTGGGACAACTCTCTCAACCTGTGTCGAGAGGCAAGATTGCCTGGAAAATTTGCTCAATCGGAGCGGATACCTTCTGATCTACCGGTCGACGACCAAAAATTCGATTTGATCTTCGCCTTCTCGGTCTTCACACACCTTGCGCCTTCAACCGCAAAAGCCTGCCTCGCGGCAGTTCGTAAATACATCAAGCCTGGCGGGTTGTTCGTGGCCACCATTCGACCAATCGAATTCTGGCCATTCATCGATGGAATTCGAAAGACTTCCATTGCTGCGAAAATGCAGTCAAACCACCGCGTCAACGGATTTGCCTATCTTCCTCATGGTGGCATCGAAGGCGAAACATACGGCGACATCTCCTGCGAGATAGGCTTTTTGGGTGGAGACGGTTGGAAAATCGTGGGACATGACCGATCGATACTCGATCCATTCCAGGTGTCGGTCCTGATGCAGCCTGCCAGTTAGCGATGGGCTTGCGGATAACCATGAATCACGGTTTATGAAAATTTCGGCCGATGCTATTCTCCCTGAATTGACGGGGGCGAAGGAGAGCCCGTTGCCGCTCTATGCCGACGGCATAGGCTTGACGTGCCAAGGTACATCGATAGCGGCTAATTTGACTGAGTTGCGATGAACCGGGCGCAATTGTCGAGGTTATTGCATTAGCTGGGCGGGAGCCTTGGAATGTTTGGGATTGAGATCCAATATCTATTTCCTTCCCGGCGGCGGACTGGCAAGTTTCGACTTGAGGATTGCCCTGGACAATGAAGGTCATTCTCCACATCGGCGTCCACAAAACGGGCACAAGCGCGCTGCAGTCCTTTTTGCTCCGGAACGCCGCGCTCCTTTCAGACCGAGGCGTCTCTTACAAACCGACCAGCACCGACTGGCCGAACCACAATCCGTTGGCTGCAGCGTTCATGCCCAATTCACCGGACTTCGGTCCCGACCGACTAGCAAAGACGCTGGAGGAAGCAGGGGAACGGACGCTGCTCATTAGCTCGGAAATGCTGTGCGAGCCCACCGTCGACATTGAATTGTTTCTGTCGTGCCTCAAGGGTCACGACGTTCGCACTATCGCTTATATCCGCCATCCCAGCGATATTGTCATCTCGGCCTTTAACGAAGTGGTCAGACACTACGACCAGTACTGGACGCGGCCCTTAAATGAAAGGCCGTTCGCCTACGACCCATCTCAGATCGACATCCTCCGGCGTTGGCTGAAAGTACCCAATCTCATACTGGCTCCCTACGATCGCGCCCAGTGGGTGGGAGGTTCGCTCTTTGCCGATTTTCTGGCCATGATCGGTGTCTCAGGCGACGGCTTCGACCACAGCCAGGCTGGCGGCAATGAATCACTGCCATATCCGCTGGTCGAAGCGCTCCGGCTTGTGAACAGCGCCAATCCTTCCGCTGATCAGCATCGCGCTGTTGTCGAAATTCTGCGGACCTTAAGAGGCGAGCCGGGGGAATATCCGCTGACGCCAAAAAACGTCAAAATATGTATCGAGCGGATGCGCGAGGCATTGCCCTCCTATCGCCCCCATTTTCGCTCTGGCTTTCAAGAAGCGTTCCTTCTCGAGCCGCGGCCGGCGCCTGGCGCATCCTACTCTGAGGGCGCTGAGATCACCGCCACCGCCGCATCGCCCCCGATCAAGCCAAGCATCTCAGGAGCGGTAAGATCGCTTGCAAAGATGGCCGTCCGTGCGTTCCAGCGCTCGGCACAGGTTTCTTAGACGTGTCCCTTTGGGGGGCGGCGTGTGGCTCAGCCGTTGCCCGCTGTCGCGAACTCCCCAGGGATTGGGCTTTGGCTCTGCCGCCAGCGATACGTGAGAGCGACGCCCTCATCAAGCGTATGAGCCGGGCGCCAACCGAGTTCACGTTCGATCTTCTGTATATCGAGAACGTTTCGGTGGACATCGACTCCACGGGCCGGCGCGTAGACAAGTTCCGCCGGAACGCGAAGAATGGCGGAAATCTTGGTCACCAGCTCGATTACGCTTGTGCCTACACCTGAGCCAACATTGTAGACCTCTCCCGGTGTCCCGCGCTCCCCGAGCACGGTCAGAGCATCGGTAACGTCGTCGATGTAAACGAAGTCGCGAACATTTTCGCCGTCGCCCCAGATTTCGACCGGCGCCCCGTTGCCAATTCTCTCGAACAACGCGGCGATCAGCCCCTGACCTTTCGCTGCCGATTGAAAGGGGCCAAATGGATTCGATATTCGCGCTACCACGAAGTCGGTACCATGCAAGGTTCGGTAGAGACTGAAATATCGCTCGATTGCAAGCTTGACCGTTCCGTAGGACGAGATCGGAACGTTCGTATGCTCCTCGGAAATCAGCGCGGCATCGGTCTCGCCGTAGACGGTCCCGCCTGACGATGAAAAGACCCAACGGCAGCCTGCGCCCTGCGTGGTCTCGAGCAAGCCTACCGTCGCCATCAGGTTGGTTGCGATCTCGGCTACAGCCATTTCGGTTTTTGCCGTCGGACGCGTCGAACTGACGAGATGAAAGACAATGGCTCCCTCCATTGCCTCCAGAAGCTGACGGGGTGGGGCAACCAGATCGCCAAGGATGACCCGCGCCGAAGCCGGCCAGTTCTCGGATGCCCTGTGCGCGAAGCAGGTCAAGTCGAAACCCTCTTTCGCGAGCTTGCGTGCGAGATTAACCCCGATAAAGCCCGAGGCGCCAAGGATGACTGCTTTTTTCCGCAGATTGGGCTGCGGCTTGTATTCATATGTCATGCCGCATCCGCACCTTGAATACCGAGATGGCTGCGAACGTGTTCCAGCCAGGCATCGGCCTTACGTCGTGTTTCAGCTGAGATGCCCACAAAAGAGCGCGCGAGCTCTTGCATCCGCTGCACCTCATCGAGGTGCCTCGCCGCCATTTCCGCCCTCGTCACGCTGCTTGCGTGACGCCGGTGAGAATTGAGGCGCTTTGCGCTGAACCGGATCTTGCCTTGCAACAGCACCCGCAGGTAAACGAGCCAGTCTCCCGCCACGCGATAGCTGAACAACTCTTCACCCAGGTCGGCGACCACCCTGTTCAGAGCCGTGCGGCGAAAGATTGCGGCGCTGACATTCGGGATCGTGTTCTTGACCGCCATCGCTTCGCTGATTTCGTCGGAACCGTTGCGCACATAATCGGCGGACCACTTGTTGGAGATATCCCTGGTGTAGGCAGTGTAGTCCTCTGCAAGCGCAAACCCGGCGCCATCCACCTGGCGAGACTGACTGTAGGCAATCACCACAGAAGCATCGTTGAAGGCCGGCACGAGTTCCTTCAGAAAATCAGGCGCCGCAAAATCATCCGCCTCCGCAATCCAGACGACATCGCCGCGACACCGCGCGATCCCCTTTGCCCATTGCCGAAACACGGAACCGGAGTTTTGCTCGTTGACGATCAACTCACCATCAAGTTCCGATCGCTCGGCCAGGAATGTGTCGACAATGCCGGCGCTTCCATCGGTGGAGGCATCGTCAAGCACGACCAGCTCATAGATTGGCCAGGTCTGGTCCGCGATGCTGTTCAGCCGCTGCATCAGGTGATGCGCGTAATTGTAGTTTGGAACCACTACAGATACCCGCTGAAGCCCGGTCGCGTAGTGAAGTAGATCCAGCAGGTATTGTCGCATGGATCCTACGCCATCGACGTTCGGTTGAGCCGGGCCGTTCAGGACATCCCGCACTTTCGCCGCAAAATCCTTGCTGTCCAGGTTCTCTGCGAGCAGCCCACCATGTTCGAGTATGAAATCCGCCGCGCCAGTTGCCCCTTGAAAGGCAACAACCGGCACTCCGACTTCCGCAGATTCCAGAACGACATTCGGAAACGGATCTTCGCGCGAGGTCAGTGCGTAGGCGGATGCGCCTGCGTAATATGCCATTGGCTCCTGGACGAAACCGACGAACTTCACCCGCTCCGTCAACTTCCGCTTGTCCAGTATGGACGCAATCTCTTCTTCCATGCCGGCATCGAAGTGACCAACCCAGATGAAAGCCGTATCGGGATGTGTGCGGAGCACTTCCTGCGCCATGTCGATGAAAATGTCCGGCCCCTTGCGGTGGTCGACAAAGGCTACAGCAAGAACATAGCGAGTGTCTGGAGCGAGCCCGTGCTGCTCGCAGACCAAGCGGCGGGCTTCTTCGGCCCGATGCTTGAACGGGTTTTTCCGCACCAGGCCTTGCGGGCGGATGACGGCCTTGCCGAGTGGCTCACCCAGGAATTGCTCAAACCCCGACTGCACCATAGGAGCCGCAAAGACAACGATGTCGGCGTACCGGTTAATGGCCGCGGCGTGTTTCTCGAGATGGTACTGCTGCAAAACCCCTGGCAGTTCGTGGACCAGCGCCACCGTACGGAAGCCCGCCTCCTTTAAGATTGGAACAATGAGACCAGATACCGCCGTGTTTACAATAGCGACGTCGGCGCCTCTCTGCATAGCCTGCAGTTTTGCAAGCACCCAGTTCGCCGGTTCGGTATCGAGGGCAATCCGGTGAACGGTTGCGACTTCGGCGAAGCGGGGCAGCATGGGACCGTCGCCCAGGACGATCATGTCGATGTCGAATCCCAACGATACGAACTCGCGAACCATCGCCAGAGCCAGATACTGCGCACCGTGCGGATGAGCGTCATGGGAAACGACGACGATCCGAGGCTTGCGTTTCCTATTCACCGCCTCCAATGCATCGCGGGTCGCCTGCAAATAAGCAAAACCGGTTGCCGCATCCGGCTCCAGATGGGCGCCTTCCGCCCACTCGTTCCATGCGTTGACGAAGACGAGCCGCTCACTCGGCGAGTTGATATGGTTGAGCGTATCCTCAATGGCGTTCTCAAGCCACGTTCGGTAAAGGTCCGGAGTGTTGTTGATGAATACGCCAGCACCATGCCTGCGACGCGCGGTGTTGTCCCAGCCGGGGCAAACGGAACGAAAGAGTTTGTAGTGGCGGGGCTGATAGTTTTCACTGCGCTGGGGAAAGACCGACCAGTCAAAGACGTTCGCCGAAAAATCCTCTCGCAACGGAACCACGGCATGCGTGACGTTCGGCGGTGATGATCTGTTCGGTGGAAACTCAACAGCCGCGTCGAACCCATACTGATCCGGGTCCCCCGCCTCAAACGATTGGGTGTAGGCGAGAAATATCTCGCCTATGCCGTTTTCGCGGCACCAGGTGCGCCACCGCCGTGCTGTTTGATCCGACGCCGGGAGCAAGCTCGGTCGATAGACAAGCAGCAATGGCTTGCCCTCGATACGAATGTAGCGCGGATCACGAAGATAGGGGGCGACTTCTGCAATGAAAGCGAGGTCGTCTTCAGCAGAATGGTTTTGCGCGATGAGGATTTCCTGGTCCAGCCCATCCCATCGGCGCGACCAGTTCTCGTTTGCCCAGCACAGGCAGAACGGGAGGTCGAGACTGCGGTCGGCCAGCCAGTTTTCAAGCGGCTCTTCGAGCAGCCTTTTGCCGCCGAACCAATAGAAATAAAAACAGAACCCCTCGATGCCATAGAGCTTCGCGAGTTCAATCTGCCGGCGCTGCACGGCCACGTCGCGCAAATCGTAGTAGCCCAACTCGTCGGGCACGTGCGGCTGATGGTGACCAACGAATTGCGGCTGAGCCGGGCCGACATTCGTCCACTCGGTAAAACCCTCTCCCCACCATTCATCATTCTCCGGGATCGGATGAAATTGCGGCAGGTAGAAAGCGATCATCCGAACGGGTTTTCGCAGCAGCGGCGGGGCTTCAAGACGCGGAACATAGGTTGCCGTGCGCGCCACGTGATGGTCGGAGCCGGACAATGCAGGTTGCCACGACGGAGGGGCGCTTCCCTGGCCACCGAGCGGCTGGAGATTCTTCCAGGCGCGGTAGGCATTTGTTGCCTTGAACAACGACGGGAACGTCGAAAAAACGGCGCTCTTCACTCTCTGCTTGACGCCCGTCGGGAGCGGAAGCCAGTGCCAGCCTTTTTGAGCTCCGCGCGTGGCCGACTTGCGGACCTTGCCCCGCGCGTCACCAATTGAACCGACACTGCGCCGGACCCCGCGGAAAGGGCGGGTCACACGCCAGGACGTGCTGGCGTAGACGGCATCTAGCACATCATGCAGGCGCTTCTCTTCCGAACGGGCATGATCGCGATCGGAGAGCAACGAGCTGGAAGCCGCATGTACGATCGAGAGCTGCCTCTTGATGGCTTGAAGCTCCTCAGCCGCTCTGGCAGCGTCGGCTTTCGCGCCGGCTGTCTCACCCGCAAGGACTTGCAATTGCTCGGCAATTCCGGCGGCCTCGGCCTTTGCACGGGCCGTCTCGGCTTCCCTGCTTCTCATCATTTCTCTTGCTTCGACAAGCTCGTCGACAAGCGCCCGCAGATGTGCAGCATGTCGGCTGACTGCTTTCCGATTTTCCGCAATCTCCTGCTCGATTGTCACCGACTGAAGGGACCATGAATTTCTGGACTCGTCGGCGGCAGCGGCGACTGCGCCATCTACGGTCAAAATGTCTGGCGCAACGAGAGCGCTCCGACCGGCTACGAACCGGGGACCCAGTTGGTTTTCCAGGGGCGGCCTTTTGGTTATGATGCAGAGCGAGTTCAGGAATTCGATGGAATGGATCGACGTTAGCGACGTCTCATCGAATGCAATTCCGTAGCGGCTGGCGAAAGCCGCGAGGGCATCGGTTCGACTGTGGTCCAGCCCCCAATGTTGGTGGTTGATCAGATCAAGCAGCCGCTTGAAGAACGACATCGAGGAAAGCGGATCATAGAGACCGCCCTCGAAGTCCTGCCAGTAGCTTGTGTGCAGATCTTCAACGACAAAAACCCCGCCTTCAGCAAGATAAGGGAAATAACGCGAGAAGGTTCGCACGATATCCGAAGATCTGTGTGAGCCGTCATCGATGACGATGTCGAATGCCTCGGACTTCTCAAGGATATTGCGTTGGGTGCCATCGGCGTTAGCATCGCCGACAACAACGCAGATTCTCTTATCATCAAAATTCAACAGACCGCAGGCTTGGTTGATATCGCAGCCGACGATAACCTCTGCGCGGGGAAAATATTTGCTCCATATCTCAAGCGAGCCGCCGTTCTGGATTCCAATTTCTAGTATCCGAACTGGTTCATTTCGATATTTCGAAAAAATCCGATCATACTCGTCGAGATAAATCGACCATTTGTCCGAGACTTTTCCGTCATGGACGTCGTAGATCTGGCGAAGCAACTGTTCGCCGGCGTCCGTCGATACCACATTCTCTTGCAGACTGCGGCTCCTCCGCGAGCTTGTTGGTTTTTTCATTGTCGCAGACTGTCCTTGACTGGCGTCAAACCACTCGGATCGGGATCGGGAAACAAATTCGTGGCGCCATCTCGCGATCGAAGTCCCAGGTTCCCTTCCACCAAGCGGGGGACCACAATTTGGGCGGAAACCTGCCACTCCGGCGCAGACCACCCGAACATGGCTGCGAATTTCACGCTCGACAGCCGCGAATTGGCTGGGCGTTTTGCCTTAGTCGGGTAGTCCCGGGTCGTGATGTCGCGCACTCGCGCGTGCGGGCCATCTTGCGTCCGGCTGATCTCGAATATGTAGCGCGCAAAACCGCTCCAGTTGGTGTCACCGGTTCCCGCCAGATGGTAGATACCATAGCCGTCGAAGCAGTCGTCGCCAAGTTTCGCCGCCGCACGCAAGATCGCATCCGCGATATCAAGCGCCGACGTCGGGTTCCCCCACTGGTCGGCCACCACCGCTATCTCGTCGCGATCAGCAGCGAGCCGCAGCATGGTTTTGACGAAATTCCTGCCGAACGGGCTGTAGACCCAGGCCGTACGCAGGATCAGATGGCGCGGATTGACTGCTGCCACCGCTTGCTCGCCGGCAAGCTTCGAGGCGCCGTAGACGCTGCGTGGCGCGGGCGCGTCGGTCTCCACATAGGCGCCCGCCCCTGTGCCGTCGAAGACATAGTCGGTCGACAGGTGGATGACGGGCACGCCGAGTCGCGCTGCCGCTTCGGCGACGTTGCCGGCACCGACGGCGTTCACCGCGAAGGCGAGATCAGGCTCGTCCTCGGCCTGGTCGACATTGGTGTAGGCGGCAGCCGACACCACTATGTCCGGTCGCGATGCCGCGAGTGCGTCGAACACCGTGTCTGGCCGCGCCAGATCGAGCGCCGGCCGGCCGATGGCGACGACCTCGACGCCATCGCGCCGTTGTCCGGCCTCCAGCAGGCTGGCGGCGACCTGACCGTCGCGTCCGGTGACAACCAGCCTCACGCCGCGCCCTTCCTGCCTTCGGCCTGGCCGTGGCCCAGCCGCTCGCCGGCATAGCGCTGTTCGCGGATCGGCGCCCACCACCATTTGTTGCCGAGGAACCAGTCGACCGTCCTTGCCAGGCCGCTGTCGAAACTCTCAGCCGGCGTCCAGCCGAGGTCACGGCCGATCTTGGAGGCGTCGATCGCATAGCGGCGGTCGTGGCCGGGGCGGTCGGTGACGAAATTGATCAGTTCGCGATGGCTTTTGCCGCCCTTTCGAGGCCGCCTGATGTCAAGCAGGTCGCAGATGGTCTCGACGACGCTCAAATTCGTCCGCTCCGAATTGCCACCGACATTGTAGCTTTCGCCCGGCCTTCCCTTGGTCGCCACGAGCTCCAGCGCACGCGCATGGTCCTCGACGAAAAGCCAGTCGCGCACATTGGCGCCGGCGCCATAGACCGGCAACGGCTTCTCGTCGAGCGCGTTCAGGATGACCAACGGGATGAGCTTTTCGGGAAAATGGTAAGGCCCGTAATTGTTCGAGCAATTGGAGAGCACGACCGGCAGGCCATAGGTCTCGTGCCAGGCCCTTACCAGATGGTCCGAGGCCGCCTTCGAGGCGGAGTATGGCGAGGACGGCGCGTAGGGCGTTTCCTCGACAAACATGCCGCTGTCGAAGGGAAGATCGCCAAACACCTCGTCCGTCGAAACATGATGGAAGCGAAAGCGGCCTTGCCGCTCTTCGGGAAGGCCACGCCAATATTCCAGGGCGGAATTCAGAATGCGATAGGTGCCGACGATGTTGGTCTCGATGAAGGCGCCGGGTCCGTCGATCGAGCGGTCGACATGGCTTTCGGCGGCGAGATTCATGACGACGTCGATCTCGTCGCGATGCAGGATCTCGAGAACCGCTCGCTCGTCGCAAATGTCGGCTCGCTCGAACTTGTAGTTGTGCGCATTCTCGATCGGCCGCAGCGAGGCAAGGTTTCCCGCATAGGTCAGCTTGTCGAGGTTGGTCACCCGGTAGGCCGGATTGGCGCACAAATGCCGGCACACCGCCGAACCGATGAAGCCGGCACCGCCAGTCACCAGAAAATTCATGCCGCTCTCCCTATGCGAGCATCTCTCACGCAAACACCTCCGCCATGCCAAGCGCCGGCGCCTTGAGGTCCTTGTCCGAAAGCTGAAACCCGCCAGGGATCGAAGGCCATTCGATGCCGATGGCAGGGTCGTCGAAACGGATCGATCGGTCATGCGCCGGTGAATAGGTGTCGGTTACCTTATACAGAACCTCGGTGTCCGGTACGAGCGTGACAAAGCCGTGCGCGAAGCCCTTTGGCACCAGAATCTGGTTGCCTTTCTCGGCCGATATTTCCAGAGCGACCCATTTTCCAAAACCTTTCGAGCCGCGGCGGATATCGACCGCAACGTCGAGGATGCTGCCGCGGATAACACGCAGCAGCTTGTCCTGCGCGCGTGGTGAGAGCTGATAGTGCAGCCCCCTCAAAACACCGGCGGCAGCGGAATAGGAATGATTGTCCTGCACGAAACGCAAGTCGATGCCGGCCTCTGCAAAGCTCTCGGCATTCCAGGTTTCGATGAAGAAGCCGCGCGCGTCGCCGTGTCGCCTGGGGACGATCTCCAGCACTCCGTCGAGGCCGAGTGGCCTGATCTCCAGCACCCTAGTTCTCCGTCAACTCGGTGACGCGCCTGCGCAGATAGGCGGCATATTCGTTCTTCCCCAGCCGCGTGGCGCGCTGCAGAACCTTGTCCGCCGTCAGCCAGCCTTGCTCGAAAGCGATTTCTTCCGGACAGGCGACCTTGATGCCCTGGCGGTGCTCGATCGTGCGCACGAAGGAAGAGGCTTCATGCAGGCTGTCATGCGTGCCGGTGTCGAGCCAGGCATAGCCACGGCCGAGTTGATGAACATGCAGCAGCCCGCGTTCGAGGTAGACGTTGTTGACCGCCGTGATCTCCAGCTCGCCTCGCTCCGAGGGGCGGATCGTCGAAGCGATGTCGACGACCTGGTTGTCGTAGAAATAGAGGCCGGTGACGGCCCAATTGGACTTGGGTTTCTGTGGCTTTTCCTCGATCGTCAACGCCGTGCCGCTGGCCTTGTCGAACGAGACCACGCCGTAGCGCTGCGGGTCGTCGACATGATAGGCAAACACCGATGCACCGCCTTCGCGCGCCGCCGCGTCGCGGCAGAGCTGCGACAGGCCCTCGCCGAAATAGATATTGTCGCCAAGGATCATCGACACGCTGTCCTGACCGATGAAATCGCGGCCGATGATGAAGGCTTCGGCAAGGCCGTTGGGATGAGGCTGCTCGGCATAGGACAGGTCGAGCCCGAATTCCGAACCGTCGCCGAGCAACTCCCGGAAAATCGGCAAGTCTCGCGGTGTCGAGATAATCAGAATCTCGCGAATTCCCGCGAGCATCAATACGCTCAGCGGGTAATAGATCATCGGCTTGTCATATATTGGAAGGATTTGCTTAGAGATCGCTAATGTTAGCGGATAAAGACGCGTTCCACTGCCTCCAGCAAGGATTATTCCTTTCAAAAAGCTCTCCTTGAATTGCCGAGGCCCCCGCCAGGAAATCAAGTTGCTCGTGCTTAGGGTTTCGCGCCATGGCTTGTCAATCTCGACCGACCATCATCCGCCAGATGATGGCGATTGCAAGATGGGCGTCGGTATCCATCCTGAACCGGGGCTCACACGCGTAACGCCGACCTGCCCCGTTTGATCGGCGGCCCGGCAGGCGGCGGCATGAAAAAAGCCGGCAGGCCTGGCGCCTGCCGGCTTTTTCATGGATCGGATGATTTCAGGAGCTTTTCGGCAGCAGCGACCAGGCGGCCGGCACAAGGCTCGCGGCGAGCGCAACTTTGATCAGGTCGCCGACGATAAAGGGCAGGACGCCGAACTGCCACGACTTTTCCGGGCCGATCAAAAACGCCAGCCAGGCAAAGCCCATCGCCATCATGACGATTTCGGCGACCAGCATCGCGTTGAAGAGCTTGACCGGATGGCGATCCCAGCCGCGATCGGCCGCCCAGCCGACGATCGCCGCCATGACGACGAAGCCGGCGAGATAGCCGCCGGTCGAGCCGAGCATGTAGGCGATGCCGATGCCCTTTTCCGGCGTGCCCTGAAAGACCGGGAAGCCCATGGCGCCTTCGGCCATGTAGAGAAGCAGCGTGCCGACGCCAAGGCGCAGGCCGAACGCCGCGGCGATCAGCAGGACGGCGAGTGTCTGCATCGAGATGTCGACCGGCCCGAGCACAACTTTCGTCTTTGCCGACAAGGTCAAGAGCAGAGTGCCGGCGATCGCCAGCAAAAGCTGCGTCGCCAGGCGGGCCGCGCCCTCTTGCGGCAGAGCGAGAGAAACAAGCGGACGCATCGTCGTTGCAATTGCCATGGTCTACCCCATTCCGGATTGCCGCTGATTGCGGCCTCGCGTTTTCCTATATTGGCTTCCGTGCTATGCGGCAATCGGTTTTGCCGTCACCGGAAACAGGGTTGAACAACGTCCTCATGGCCCTCAAATTCGATACGAGCTTCGATCCCCGCTACGGCCATGGCGTCACTGTCGCGCCCGACGTCCAGCGCGTCACTGCCAAAAACCCGAGCCCGTTTACCTTTCACGGCACCAACAGCTACGTCATCGGACGCCAGACGCTGGCGGTGATCGATCCGGGTCCGGATGACGACGCGCATCTCAAGACATTGCTCGAGGTGATCGCAAACCGGCCGGTCAGCCATATTTTCGTCAGCCACACGCATCGCGACCATTCCCCGCTGGCAGCCCGGCTGAAGCAGCACACCGGCGCAATCGTGCTGGCCGAAGGTCCGCACCGCCCGGCGCGACCGTTGCGGATCGGCGAGCTCAATCCGCTCGACGCCAGCGCCGACACCGCTTTCGTTCCGGATATCGCACTCGCCGACGATACGGTGGTCGACGGCGACGGCTGGGCGCTGAGAACGGTGCTGACGCCAGGCCATACCGCCAATCACGCGGCTTTTGCGCTGGAAGGAACCGGTATCCTGTTCCCGGCCGATCACGTGATGGCGTGGGCGACCTCGATCGTCGCGCCGCCGGACGGCGCCATGGCCGACTATATGGCCTCGCTCGACCGGCTGATCGAGCGCGGCGACCGCCTGCTATTGCCCGGCCATGGTGGGCCGGTCGGCGCCCCGCGCAGCTTCATGCGTGGCCTGAAAACCCATCGCAAGATGCGCGAGCGGGCAATCCTGGAGCGGATCAGGGGCGGCGACCGGACGATCAAGGACATGGTCGAGGCGATCTATCGCGACACCGACCCGCGCCTGCATGGCGCCGCCGGCCTGTCGGTGCTTGCCCATCTGGAAGACTTGGTGGCGCGCGGCCTGGTCAGCACCGACGGCGACCCGGCCATCGACAGCATTTTTGTGCCGGTGGGTTAGACCTCGGCACGCGTTCGCGCCACACCGCTGACAAACTCAGAAACGGCTGGAGCGCTCTGCTGGTTGAGGCGATTTCAAACCATGGCAAGAGCATTCCGGATTGACCGGAAGTCGTGCCGCGGTGTCCAGCGCGACCCGCGATGCCGTCATGGAGAGGCTCGGCAACACGTCCTCCTGCAGCAATTTCTGGCGATTGCGGTCCATGTAGTCGTTGAAGCCGGCGGTGACGAATGCCAAGGGCACGAAACATGCACCGATCTCGCGCGACAAGGTCGCCTCTGGGGCGATAGAATGGTTGAGCACATCCGCCCCCATGCTGCGAAACGCCAAGGCTTCGGCGGGAGTTGTCAGTCGCGGCCCGTAGCAGTGGGCAGCGACCAATTGCTGTTCGATGCCATGAACGCGGCATTCGGCAGGCCAATGGCGCCGGGCGGTTTCGACCAACAATGCCGCACATCTTGGACATACGATCTGCTTGCCCGAGCAGTCGAAGCTCTGGCGGCCAGGCAGCAGTGAAAACGGGGTCTGCGACAGTTCGATGATATCGGCGTTCACCACCATGTCTCCGGGCTGGATCGCCTTGTTGACGGCGCCGATGGTCGAACAGGCCAGCACTTGCCTTACACCCGCCTGCATCAAGACCCAGAACGCGCGGCGATGGCAGGAATGGTCGATATGGTCGCGCGGATTGCCGTGCGAATACATGCACAAGGCACGTTTCGCTTGGCCTTCGGCTGTAATCGATGCATCGAACTCAAGAAGCTTCCAGTTGTCGGAACGGCCGAAAGGCGTTTCAAAACTCATGTCGCGCCGCAAGGTGTGCACGCCCTCGAATTCGACATCTTCCGGGAAGGCAAGCCCCCAGTTTGCCGAGCCGGTGATGATCGCCAACCCGACCTGGGGTATGTCTGGTGATTGGTCCGCCGGAGCACCGGCTGCGCGATGATTTGTGGGCATTTTTCCAGTCTCGGTCAGGATTTTTGGCGAAGGGTCACAATCAGGACGACGGCCACGACGATGACGGTCCATAATGTCGAGATCGCCGCAATGGTCGGATCGATCTGATCGCGCAGCGACAGGAACATGAGCTTCGGCAGCGTGCTGTTTTGACCGCTGGCGACGAAGATCGAAATCACGGACTCGTCAAGCGAGGTCAGGAAGGCCATCAGCGTGGCCGACAGCAGACTGATCTGAAGCTGCGGGACAATTATGCCGCCAATGGCTCTCGCCCAGTTTGCGCCGAGGCTGCGCGCCGCCTGAACCTGGTTCCAGTCAAAGCGGGCCAGAGCCGGCAGCAACACAATGCACGCGACCGGAATGGCCAGCACCACGTGTCCGACCAGCACACCGAACAGCGTTCCGACCAGGCGTTGCGCCGCCAGAACAAAGAACAGACCGATCGCCAGCAGGATGCCCGGCACGACGGACGGGGTGAGCAGAACGCCCTGAATGGCTACGGCGGCCTTTCCGCCGAGCCTGTTCATCGAGATGCAGGCCAGCAACCCCAGGGGCACTGCGATCATCGCCGTCAATGTCCCGAGGATCAGGCTCGTCCTGAGTGCGGCCATCCATGTCGCCGAACCGAAGAAAGTCTCGTACCAGCGCAACGAGTATGCGCGTGGTGGGAACTCGAGAAGATTGGACGACGAAAAGGAGAGCGGGACGACGACCAGCGTCGGCAGCATCAGGAACGCCATCACGAGCGCGCAAAAGCTCCACAGGAGGATGCGGGCCAGCCTGTTGTCTGGATAGGCTTCAAGCATGGGCTGTACCGATCTTGAGCCCGGCAATCAGCCGCCGTGCAGCCAGGAACATCACACCCACCAACGCCATCAAGATGAGGAGCAGAATACCCAGGACGCTCGCCGATCCCCAATCCTGAAAGGTCGACAGCGTGCGCTCTATCCGGATGGAGAGAGGATTTACCTTGCCGCCGCCAAGCACCGCCGGCGTGATGAAGAAACCTATGGTGTAGATGAAGACGATGATCGAACCCGAGAAGATGCCGCCGGCTGAAAGCGGCAGAATGACGGTGCGGATCGTTTGCCCGAGCGTGGCGCCCATGCTCGCCGACGCGCGGACGAGGTTTGCGTCGATATCGCGCATCGCGGCATAAACGGGCAGCAGGAAGAGCGGCAGCATGTAGTGAACCATGCCGATGAGTGTTCCCGTGAAGTTGTAGACCAGCGGCAATGGCTCGGCTGTCAGGCCTGAGCCGGTCAAAGCCGCGTTGATCAGGCCATCGCGCCGCAAGAGCACGAGCCAGCCATAGGTGCGCACCAGAATGGAGGTCCACAAGGGCAGCATGACGAAGGCCATCAGCAGATTGGCCACCCTCGGTCTGGCGCTGGCCAGGGCGAGTGCCAGGGGGGTACCGAGTAGAATGCAGATCGCCAGCGTGCCCAGGGATAGCTCAAGCGTTGTGACGAGCGCCGACCATGTCAGTCCGCTCGAAAGCACCTTCTCGTAATTGCCGACCGTGTATTCGCCCCCCGTGGTCAGGAAGGATTGCCGGATGATCCAGACGATGGGCAGGATCGCCGCCAGTCCAACGATGACAAGCGCGGGCAGTGAAAGCGAGAGGAAGAACCGCCGCTCGCGTCGAGCGTCTGCCGCCAGCGCGGGATCGGCGATGACGGTCACGCTCTCGCTCCCGGTATCGCGTGAACTTTCGCTGCTGGTGCATAGGCGGTCACCCGCTGACCGGCGGCAAGTTCGGCGCAGCCACTGGCCAGCGCCGCCGGAATGCAGACAAGAATCTCCTGCCCGCCGTCAAGCGCCAGCGTCAAAAGCCAGTTTTCGCCGCGAAACGCCTTGGCGCGTAGCGTTCCCTCAAGCGCCACCCCGTCTCGCCCAACCAGCTTTGCATCGAGGTGGAAGCTTTCCGCGCGGATCATCAGAGCTTCGCTTGACGCATCGGTGCCGTCTATTCTGCGCAGCGAGCCCGGGGCCACAATGTTGGCCTCGCCCATGAACTCCGCGACGAAGCGGGTCGATGGACGATCATAAATCCGCTGCGGCGTGTCGATCTGCTGAATGCGGCCGGAATTCATCACCGCAACCCGGTCGGACATGATCAGCGCTTCGCGCTGGTCATGCGTCACATAGATGGTGGTGATCCCCAGATCATCGTGCAGACGCCGGATCTCGTACTGCATTGTTTCGCGCAGATTCTTGTCGAGCGCCGACAACGGCTCATCCATCAGCATCACGCGTGGTTCGAAGACGATCGCCCGTGCCAGCGCCACTCGCTGGCGCTGTCCGCCGGACAATGCGGCAATGTTGCGCTCGGCCAAACCTTCGAGCTTCACGCGAGCCAAGGTGTCGAGTGCCCGCTGGCGGGCCTCGGCTTTCGGAGTCTTGCGCAGCACCAAGGGATACTCGACGTTTGCCAGAACGTTCATGTGGGGAAACAAGGCGTAGTTCTGGAACACTATGCCGATGTCGCGCTTGTTGGGGGCCAGACGGGTAATGTCGCGATCGTCCAACAGGAGCCTGCCGGAATCGGGCCGGACAAACCCGGCCAGAGCCATGAGCAGCGTGGTCTTGCCGGATCCGGATGGCCCGAGCAGCGTGAGGAATTCGCCAGCCTGAATGTCGAGCGAGACATCGTCCAGCGCGACGTACGACCCATAGGTCTTGCGCACGCTGTCGATGGTGATCGGGAGCGACTTCATCATGAGCTGCAGCCTTGGAGCTGATGAATTCGAGACTCAGCGGTTCATCATTTCATCGAAGGCCTTTTGGGCGGCCTCGCCGTTCTTGACCCACCAGTCTGCGTTCGAGAACACCGAAGTGCCGGCATTTTCAGGCGCGGTCGCCAGGGTCTTCAGACGGTCCTCGGGAATAAGGCCACCCTCATAGCCAGCAGGATTGACCGGACCATAGGCGATGAAGTCGGTCAGCTTCGCCACGCGCGCGGGCTGCGTCATCGCCGCGATGAGCTTCATGGCTGCTTCCTTGTTCGGCGCTCCCTTCGGCACCGCCAGACAGTCGGTGCCGATGACCGAACCCTTGAACGTGTAGTCAACCGTGCCGCCATCGGCTTTCACGGTCTGCGCCCGGCCGTTCCAGGTAACGACCAGATCCGCCTCGCCGTCTTTCAGCAACTGCGCGGACTGCGCTCCCGAAGTCCACCAGACCGAGACATTCGGTTTGATCGCCTCAAGCCGCTTGATGGCGCGCTCCAGACCCTCCGGCGTGCTGAGCACGGGATAGACGTCGGCCGGCGCCACGCCATCGGAGAGCAGCGCGATCTCGATCAAGTCCTGCGCATTGGCGCGCAGGGCGCGACGGCCCGGGAATTTGGCAACATCCCAGAACTCGGCCCAGGTCTTCGGCGAATTCTCGCCATAGGTCTTGGTGTTCCACGACATGACGGTGCCATAGGAGTCGAACGGATAGCAGTAGTCGGACTTCGCGCCGGCCGGCACGGAGTTGGCATCGATGATCTTGTAGTCGAGCGGCTCCAGCAGCGACTGTGCGGCCGCCTGCGCGCCTTCCGGCGAGCCGAGATGGATGATGTCGGTCGTAATAGCCCCCGAGGTGACCTGCATCTTCAGCGCGGCCAAGCCGTCGCTTTGCGTCTCCTCGCGGACATCATAGCCGAGCTCTTTTGCAGCGGGGGCCCACATGGCCTCCTTGATGGCGTTGCCGTAGTCGCCGCCCGCGGTGGTGATGGTGACTGTCTGGGCATAGACGGGCAAGGCTGCCGAGACCGCGATTGCTGCCAGGGAAATGCGTAGTAAACGGGACATGGTTTCTCCTCCTCCGGATTCATCAAAATGCCGATAAGATCGGCTTTTTTTGTTAATCGTAACGTTACGATTGCCGAAAACAGTCCGCGAGTCAAGCTGGTGCCAGGCAGGTCGGTTCAGGTTCGCCGAGCCTGGATTTGACCCTCGGATCGAATCCGGTAACGTTGCGATGCCCAGCAAGATCAGCCGGCGCTCTCGCAAATGAAGTCGGGCGATATGGCCAATCTAAAACAGATCGCGGCGGAACTTTCCCTTTCGGTGACCACGGTGTCCCGCGCTCTGAAGGATGGGCCGGAAGTGCTGCCCTCGACCATAGCCCGGGTCAAGGAGGCGGCGAAGCGGGTCGGCTATGTCCCAAATCATCATGGTCGCGCGCTGAAAACCGGACGAACCCTGACGCTGACGGCAGTGCTGCCGATGGAGACACGCGACTACCTTTCCGATCTGTTGAAGCTTCCCTTGATCGAAGGCATGACGCTGGCGGCGCGGCAAGCGGGTTATAGTCTGTCCATCTATTCGACCACGCCCGACGACGATCCCGTCGAGAGTGTGCAGCGGCAGCTTCAGGCGCGCAGCTCAGACGGACTGATCATCACCCGCATGGTGTCGGGTGATCCGCGCGTCAAGCTGCTGCTGGATGAACGCATGCCATTCGTCGCATTTGGAAGAACCGACCTGGATACCGCGTATCCTTATGTCGATGTCGACAATGAACAGATTGCCTACGAGGCGGCCCGTCGGCTCATGGACAAGGGCTGTCGACGCATTGCTCTGCAACTTCTCGTTCCGGAGGATCAGGCGAGCGCCATGCGTCTTTCCGGGTATAAAAGGGCGATGGCCGAGGCTGGACTTCCTATCGACCAATCGCTGATCGGTCATGGCATGTTCACCATGGAATCGAGCGCGGCCTGGTTCGATCGCCTGCTGGCGTCGTCAGATCCGCCGACGGGCCTGGCATGTGCCAACGAACTGGGCCTCCTGGGAGCGCTGCACGCTCTCGGCAAGCGGGGTCTTGAGCCTGGCCGTGACGTCCACATCGTCACTCGTGACAGCACGCGGCTTGCCCGCTTCCTGCCGGCGAAGATTGAAGTTCATTTCGTGGACATGGCGGGGGTCGGACGCAAACTTATCGAGATTCTGGAGCGCCGGATCATCAATCCGCTCGGGCCGGTGGAGACATTCTTGCTGCAAGGAAGATACGAGCCGGCCGAATAGTCTGGCCGCAGACTCAATCCGCATTTTTGGCAAGCGATTCCGATTGGTTGCCAGCTGCTCTGCATATCACTCAGCCGGCGCCGGCCCCACCTGGCCTGCAACCTCCTGGTCAAGCTCGGCGAGAAATTCGACGATACGCGCGGCGTTGTCGCCGAGGTCGTAGCGGCCGTAGCGCGAAGCCGAGCGCATGTCGACGATGACGGCATCGCCATCGTCGGTCACCCGCACGGCAACGTCGGCGGGAAGACCGAGCAAGAAGCCCTTGGCCACGGAGTCGATCGTCACCTCGCTCTGCCCGTCGGTTGCGGGGTATGGCCCGGCAAGCTCCCAGTCGCGCCGGTCGAGCACGGTTTCGACGGCGTCGACGACGGTTTCGAAAGGCAGATTGTAGCTGCGCCCGGTGACCAGCGGATAGGCCTCGGTCTGCAGGCGCTGCTCGCCTGGCGTGGGCGGTGAAAGCACGTTCATTTCCCTGGTGCGGTCAGCCGTGTCTAGCGCCGGCGGGTTGTCGAAATCCGTCGAGATGTCGCGCAGCGGCGGGAATGTCGCCGCCCAGTAGGCGGCAACGCCATAGGGCGCCAGCACCAGAAGCGCCAGCAAGGCGCCGACGGTCAGGTCGCGACCACCGCGATCGCCGAAATTCCACAGCCGGGAGAAGGCCAGCCCGGCCAGCAGCAGCGCAAAGGCGGCAAGCAATGCGACAATCGCCAGCACCCACAGGAAAGCCGGTGTTTCCACAAGGTCGTAGCGATGGCCGACAAGGACGGTCAGCAGCAGGACCACCGCAAAAGCAGCTATGCGCCGCGACCAGCCGGCCGACCTGGCCGTTTGCCGTTCAGGAATTTCCATTATGTTCCGTGCCACCCCAACCCGGATAGAGACTTAGAGCATGATCCCGAAAAGGGGAATCCGGTTTTTGCTTCGCTGACCTTCGGTTCGGAAAAAGATCATGTTCAACACAGGAATAGAGCCCCATCCCGATCCAATCGTGATGGAACAGGCTCGATGACTTTTGCGGCCGGCTTGAAGGCGAAAAGGCGCGCCATCCCCGTCAATCCGTTGGCAGGCGGTAGTCCTTGAACTGCTGGCGCAAGGTGATCTTCTGGATCTTGCCGGTCGCCGTGTGAGGAATTTCGCCAACGAAGGCGATGTCGTCGGGCATCCACCATTTGGCCACCTTGCCGTCCATGAAAGCCAGAATATCGGTCTTGCTCGGATCCTTGCCCGGCTTGCGCACGATGACAAGCAAGGGCCGCTCGCCCCATTTCGAATGGGCAACGCCGATGGCGGCAGCTTCGGCCACGTCGGGATGACCGACGGCGAGATTTTCGAGGTCGATGGTCGAGATCCACTCGCCACCCGACTTGATGACGTCCTTGGCGCGATCGGTGATCTGCATGTAGCCGCCGGCATCGATATGGGCGACATCGCCAGTATCGAACCAGCCGTCGGCGTCGAACTGCTCGGACCCCACGCCGCCATAATAGGCGCGGGCGATCGCCGGCCCGCGCACCTTCAACCGCCCGAAGGTCCTGCCGTCCCATGGCAGCGCCTTGTTGTCGTCATCCGTCACCTTCATTTCGACGCCGAAGGGCGGATAGCCCTGCTTCTGCTGCAGGTCGAGCCGGGTATCGCCTTCGAGCCCGGTAAATTCCGGCTTCAGCGTGCACAGCGTGCCGAGCGGCGACATCTCGGTCATGCCCCAAGCATGGATGACCTCAACATCGTAATTGTCCTGGAATTTCTTGGTGATGGCGCGCGGGCAGGACGAGCCGCCGATGACGACCTTTTTGAGATGGGGGAGTTTCTTGTCGTTCTCCTCCAGATATTGCAGCAGCATCATCCACACGGTCGGCACCGCGGCGCTGAAGGTCACCTTCTCGGTGTCGAGCAACTCGTAGATCGAGGCGCCGTCCATCTTGCAGCCGGGCATCACCAGTTTGGCGCCGATCATCGGCGCGCTCTGGCCGAGGCCCCAGGCATTGGCATGGAACATCGGCACCACAGGGAGGATCGTGTCCCGCGCGGATATGCCCATTGCGTCGGGCAAGGCGGCGATCATGGCGTGCAGCACGTTCGAGCGATGGCTGTAGAGGACGCCCTTGGGATCGCCCGTGGTGCCCGAGGTGTAGCACATGCCCGCAGCGGTGTTTTCGTCGAAGCTCTTCCAGGCGAAGTCGCCATCGGCTTCGTCAAGCCATTCCTCATAGGCGACGACGTTGGGCAGCGCCGTTTGCGGCATGTGCGCCCTGTCGGTCAGCACGATGATTCTTTTCAGCGATTTGACCGCGCCGGCGATCTTTTCAAGCAGCGGCATGAATGTCAGGTCGACGAAGATCGCCTTGTCCTCGGCGTTGTTCATGATCCAGACGATCTGCTCGGGAAACAGCCGCGGATTGAGCGTGTGGTAGATCGCGCCGATGCCCATGATGCCGTACCAGGCCTCGATGTGGCGCGCGCTGTTCCAGGCCAGCGTGGCGATGCGGTCGCCAAGCCCAAACCCGTCACGCTCGAGCCGCCGAGCGACTTTCAGGGCGCGACGATGAATTTCGGCGTAGGTGGTGCGGACGATCGGGCCTTCGATCGAGCGCGACACGATCTCGCGTTTGCCATGCTGCCTTTCTGCGTTGTCGATGAGCTTGTGGCAGAGCAGCGGCCATTCCTGCATCAGTCCGAGCATGTGTTCCTCCCCTACGCTTTTTGCGTCTGTTGTTTT
This sequence comes from Mesorhizobium sp. P2_E10, assembly GCF_056404235.1. NCBI lineage: Bacteria > Pseudomonadati > Pseudomonadota > Alphaproteobacteria > Hyphomicrobiales > Phyllobacteriaceae > Mesorhizobium > Mesorhizobium sp. P2_E10. The sequence goes on along the minus strand of NZ_JBFUEK010000003.1, from coordinate 404,216 downwards.
CGTTCCATTGTGGGACGAACCGGCAGATTGTCCAGCCATACCCTCGTACATCAGGTGCATTCATCGAAAACACCGGGAAAACCGCCACAATCCGGCCATCGTCGGCGTTAATCTCCGTTAACGGGCAGGGTGCGATTGGCGACTGAAAGAGGTTCGCATGGACGCGCAGCTCGATGACAAGATTCTCGAAGATTCGCTTGCCGAAAGCCTGGCCGATTTGACGCCGGATCCCAAAACCATTTCCGAAGATGAATTCGTCGAGGTCGTCGGCGGCGCCCTTGAGGCGGTCGGTGGCACGCTGCTGTTCAAGATGTGCGTCCACAACGAAGGCGAAGGCCAGCATGTCGCCGCGGCATCCATCGGCGATGGCGGCAACCGCCAGTTCCTGCTGCTCACCCTGCCGACAGGCGGTGGTGCGCTGAAGGTCGAGACCACAGCGAGAAGCACCAACCCGGTCGCCGGTATCGCTGCTGCCTATGCCGGCCTCATGGACGTGTTCCAGACTGCTGCCTGACGGCTCACCGGCACGACCGTTTGACGAGAGACCAGGCCTAACCTGGCCTTTCAGGTGGTGCATTGCACAACGCCCTCGTCCGACACACCTAAAGCCGGACAAGGAGAACCCGTCATGGATCAGATTGCAAACCCGGCGCCAGGCTTTCAACGCAACCCGGGCAAGGTCATCACTGTCGAGCCCTATCACGGCACCGTCGTCGTTCGCGCCGGCAACACGATTGTCGCCTCGTCGACGAAGGCAAAACTCCTGTCAGAAACCCCCTACCCCAAGGTTTTCTACATTCCGTTCGAGGACATCGATTTCGACCAGCTCGGCAAGAGCGAACGGTCGACCCATTGCCCCTACAAGGGCGACGCCAGCTACTGGAGCGTGCTGCCCGCCGGCGAGACCGGCAAGGATGCGATGTGGGCCTATGAGCGGCCATTCGACGAGATGACGGAAATACGCAATCACGGCGCGTTCTATGCCAGCAAGGTGACAATCGAAGCCACGCCGGTTTAGTTGGATCGGCGGGCTGCATGCCTTGGAGGTTGGCCAAAACGCCCATCGCTTCGTCATCCTATGGCGAAGCAAGGAGCGAAGCGACGCGGCGCAGACCATAGGATGACGAAGTTGCGGCTAATCAGTCGTCCCGTCGTTGCCGACCCCATCGGCGTCGTCGAGCCGCACGAAGGTCAGGCCCTTGTCCTTGAGTGCCAGAAGGCCTTGCACCACGCCTTCGCCAGCCGCATGGGTCGGCTGGTTGATGTGAGCGATGATGACGTCGCCATCCTTGGCGGCGGCAATGCGCCGGGCGGTTTGCCTGGCGCCAAGCAATGAACCGCCGTCGCCGTTTATCGAGAAGCCGGCGATCTTGAAGCCGAGCTTGCGGATCATGGCGATGGCCGACGGGCTGTATTCGGCGGTCGCGCCACGAAACCATTTCGGCGCCGGCTCGCCGGTTCCGGCGAGGGCCGCCGCACCCGATTCGACTTCGGCCAGCACCGCATCCGGACTGCCGGCGCTGCGGATGCCGTAGATCTTCTGCGGCGTGTCGACAGCCGGAATGTGACGGCCGCCATGGTTTTCCAGTTCGAACAGATCGGGATGCGCCCGCATGATCTCGACGGCGGCAGCGTTGCGCTTCAGCCAGATGCCGGTGACGAAAATGGTGGCCGGAATCTTGTTGTCGACCAGCGCCGAGAGAATGCGTGTGTCGGTCTGGCCGCCACAGGCATCGAGCGTCAGCGCGACGCGGCCAGCTCCACCTGCATCCGGCTTGAGGTGCAGCGTCGGCTCGACCAGCGGCACGGCACGGGCCGCGGACGCAGCCGACATCGCCATGGCGATGGCGCAAAGGTATTTCTGGAACAGGCGCATGTTTGGCTTCCGGATCGGCACTGTCTTAGTCGGTCATCCCAAGGCCCGCAACAAGGCGGAAATCGGGATGATGGCAAAGGCAGCAGCCGTGACAAATTGACCGCCGTACCCTCCATCGGCCCGCGGTCAAAGTGTGTATTCCTTGTCCATCTGTGTTCGCGCCAGGATTTCGCGCAACGCACCGACGACAGGTTCGACGTCCAGGCGCCAGACACAGCAAGCCTTGCTCGAGTCCCGCAATCGGCAGAGCTCGCTCGCCACGCAGGTGCAAGGCATGGAAGGCTGGAGCGTGATGCTGGGCACGCCTACCGGCCCCCATTTTGACGGCTTGGTGCGCCCGAAGAGGCCGACAACCGGAGTTCCCGCGGCGGCTGCCATATGCATCGGGCCGCTCTCGTTGCCGAGAAACAGCCGCGCCTGTTTCAGCGCCGCCAGCAGCGTTTCGAGCGACAAGGCGCCGACGAGATTGACGACCGGCGCCGCGGTCCCGACAACGATCTGCTCGGCCAGCTCGCGCTCATCGGGACCACCGACAAGCACGAAATCCAGCCCGGTCTCACGCGAAATGGTGTCGATCGCGGCGGCAAAGCGTTCCGGCTGCCATCGCCGCCCCCTGAAGCTCGCTCCCGCATGCCCCGCGATGAAGCCCTTTGGCCTGAGACGGTATTTGTCCAGCAACGCCAAAGCTTTCGCCGTCTCCAGGGGCAACGGGCGGATCGACGGAACGCGCACGCGCAGATCGACGCCAAGCGCCTCGAGCGGCGACAGATAGCGATAGAGAAAATGCCGCTCGCCAAAGCCGAACGGTTTGGCAAACACATTGGCGGGCTGACGTTCCAGCCAGCGCAAAGGTCTTTCTGGCGGATTGTAGCCGACCCGGGTTTTGGCATTGATGAAACCGACGATGATGCGCGACGTCTTGGAATCGGTCAGATCGATCGTCAGGTCGAAGCGAAAGGCGCGCAGCTTGCGTATCGTGGCGTAGAGCTCGCGACCCCGCTCCAGCAGGCTGCCGCGCATCTTGGCACGGCGGAAGGCCACAACCTCGGAGGCGATGCCGTGCGCGGTGACGAATTTGCCGAGATGGGCCTCGCAAAGAAAGACGATCCTGACGCCGGGATATTCGAGCTGCAGGTTCCTGGCGAGTGCAGAGGCGAGAACGATATCGCCGATGAACTTGGTTTGCAGGATCAGGATCGAGCGGAAGGGTTTGGGCGAGATCTGTAACATCTGTTCTGGGCACCGGGGGTTCGGGGCCGCAAAATTGGGCAGAAACGATGTCGAGATTGCGCGCTCTCACGCGCAACTTCGCGTGAGGTTCATTACAAATCGGTAAGACGAAATCCGGACGGCTGGATCGCTACGTCCGGCCAGCCTTTGCAACCTGCACCGCCGCTTGCGCGGCGGCCAGCCTGGCGATCGGCACGCGGTAGGGCGAGCACGAGACGTAGTCGAGGCCGACCTCTTCGCAAAAGCGGATCGACGCCGGATCGCCGCCATGTTCGCCGCAAATGCCGAGCTTGATGTCGGGCCGCGTCGCCCGGCCTTTTTGCGCCGCCATGCGCACCAGTTCGCCGACACCCTCGATGTCGAGCGACACGAACGGATCCTGTTCGATGATGCCTTTCTGGCGATAGGTTTCCAGGAACGAGGCCGCATCGTCGCGCGAGATGCCGAAGGTGGTCTGGGTCAGGTCGTTGGTGCCGAAGGAGAAGAATTCGGCAGACTCGGCAATGACATGGGCGCGGATGGCCGCGCGGGGGAGCTCAATCATCGTACCTGTCAGGTATTCGATCTTGACCCCGGTCTCCTCCATGACGCTCTTGGCGACGGCATCGATGCGCGCCTTGACGTAGTCGAGCTCCTTCTTCAGTCCGACCAGCGGCACCATGATCTCGGGAACCACCAGCGCGCCAGCCTTGTGGCCCGCCTCGACGGCGGCCTCGAAAATGGCGCGCGCCTGCATCTCGGCGATCTCGGGATAGGAAACCGCAAGCCGGCAGCCGCGATGGCCAAGCATCGGGTTGAACTCGTGCAAGGCCTCGGTGCGCTGCCTGAGCTTCTCGGGCGACACCTTCATGGCAGCGGCGACTTCGGCCACCTCTTCCTCGGTCTTGGGCAGGAATTCGTGCAGCGGCGGATCGAGCAGACGGATCGTCACCGGCAGGCCGGCCATGATCTCGAACAGTTCGAGGAAATCCGAGCGCTGCATCGGCAACAGCTTGGCAAGGGCTGTGCGCCGCTCCTTCTCGGTGTCGGCCAGGATCATCTCGCGCATGGCGACGATGCGCTCGCCGTCGAAGAACATGTGCTCGGTGCGGCAAAGCCCGATGCCTTCGGCGCCGAAGGAACGCGCCATGCGCGCATCGAGCGGCGTTTCGGCATTGGTGCGCACCTTCATGCGGCGCACCGCGTCGGCCCATTCCATGATGGCGGCGAAATCGCCGGACAGTTCCGGCTGCAGCATCGACACGGCGCCCTTCAGAACCTGGCCATTGCTGCCGTCGATGGTGATGATGTCGCCCTTGCGGAAGGTCGAGCCCATCGCCATCAGCGTGCCGGCCTTGTAGTCGACGCGCAGCGAGCCGGCGCCGGACACGCAAGGCTTGCCCATGCCGCGGGCGACGACGGCCGCGTGGCTGGTCATGCCGCCGCGCGTCGTCAGGATGCCTTCCGACGCATGCATGCCGTGGATGTCTTCCGGGCTGGTTTCGATGCGCACCAGGATCGCCTTGCGACCTTGCGTCTTCAATTCCTCGGCATCGCCGGAGGAAAAGACGATCTCGCCGGTGGCGGCACCCGGAGAGGCCGGCAGGCCGATGCCGATGACATCGCGCGCCGCTTTCGGATCGATGGTCGGGTGCAGCAGCTGGTCGAGCGAGGCGGGATCGATGCGGGCAACCGCCTCCTCCTTCGTGATCAGTCCATCGCGCGCCATTTCGACGGCGATCTTGAGCGCCGCCTTGGCGGTGCGCTTGCCCGATCGCGTCTGCAGCATCCAGAGTTTGCCGCGCTCGATGGTGAATTCGAGATCCTGCATGTCGCGGTAGTGCTGCTCCAGCCGGTCGGAGATGGCGACGAAGGATTGGAACGCTTCCGGCATCAATTTCTGCAGCGACGGCTTGTCGGAACCAGCGGCAATGCGCGCAGCCTCGGTGATGTTTTGCGGCGTGCGGATGCCAGCGACGACATCCTCGCCCTGCGCGTTCACCAGGAACTCGCCATAGAGCATCTTTTCGCCGGTCGACGGATTCCGGGTGAAGGCGACGCCGGTGGCCGAGGTCTCACCCATATTGCCGAACACCATGGCCTGGACATTGACCGCGGTGCCCCAGCTTTCGGGAATGTCATGCAGGCGCCGATAGGTGATGGCGCGGTTGTTCATCCAGCTCGAAAACACGGCACCAATCGCGCCCCACAGCTGCTCGTGCGGATCCTGCGGGAACGGCTTGCCGAGTTCTTCCTCGACCTTGGCCTTGTAGAGCGCGATGACGCCCTGCCATTCGATGGCCGTCAGTTCGGTGTCGAGCTCATGGCCGAGCCCGCCCTTCTGGTCTTCGAGGATTTCCTCGAACACCTCGTGGTCGAGGCCCATGACGACATCGGAATACATCTGGATGAAGCGGCGGTAGCTGTCATAGGCAAAGCGGGCATCGCCGGAATCGGCGGCCAGCGCCTCGACCGTCTCGTCGTTGAGGCCAAGATTGAGCACGGTGTCCATCATGCCCGGCATCGAGGCGCGGGCGCCGGAACGCACCGACACAAGCAGCAATTTCGACGGATCGCCGAAGCGGCGTCCGGTCAGCCGGCCGATATGGTCGAGAGCGACAGCCACATCCGCTTCCAACGAGCCGGGATAGGTGCGGGCATTGGCGTAGTAGGCGTTGCAAACCTCTGAAGTGATGGTGAAACCAGGCGGCACGGGCAGGCCGAGGCTGCACATTTCAGCCAGGTTCGCACCTTTGCCGCCCAGCAGATTCTTGTCGCCGGCGCGACCTTCCGCCGCCCCATCGCCAAAGGTGTAAACCCACTTGGTCATGCCTGCTCTCCGGTTGCGGGAGACTCTAAGGATTGGCGAGGTCCGCCAGTGTCGAGACCGAGCGATATGATGCTGCACTGCGAAAGGCAAGGCGTCGGCAAAGCCCGCCGGCCTCTACAATCGATTAAGCAAAAGCTGCGTCAAAAAGACTTGCGGCATCGCAGGCAACGGAATAGAACATAACAAGAACATTGTATGGAGTGACGTTATGAAACTGCCCGGAAAGCTCGATTATCTCGAATTGCCGGCTACCGGCGGCACGCTGGACAGGCTGAAAGCTTTCTACAGCGCCGCTTTCTCCTGGTCGTTCACGGACTATGGGCCAACCTATTCGGCCTTTGCCGAGGGACTGGACGGCGGCTTTCAGGCCGATGCCGCGGAAGCGCCCGCCAAGCCGCTGCCGGTACTCTATTCGCAAGATCTGGAAGAAACGGTGAGCGCTGTCGAAAGCGCTGGCGGCACCATCGTCAAGCCGATCTTTTCATTCCCAGGCGGCAGGCGGTTCCATTTCGTCGATCCGGCCGGCAATGAAATGGCGGTCTGGGGCGAGTAGCACGCCCCTCGACGGGCTTTGTCGGGCGCGAAATCAGGCGGCCAAAAACCGCGCTTCATTGCCATTGTGCTTTTCGGCTGCTCTGCTAATAACGCGCCGCGCAAGCGACTCTTATGGCTATTGGGGCGTCGCCAAGTGGTAAGGCATCGGTTTTTGGTACCGACATTCCCAGGTTCGAATCCTGGCGCCCCAGCCAATCCATATGCCTTTCAATCCTGTAATGTGCTGACGCCATGAATGGCTGCCGTCAGCCGTTATCTCATTCTTTTCACTCTTTTTAGGGGCGCGCGACCCGACTCCATCCACAGAGCCGGGCCGTGCGATGAGGATCAGTAATCGCTGTCGTCCAGGATGACGACGGGATGATGACGATGATGACGACGATCGATCGAGCCGGTCACGACAACAGTGTCCGGACGGTGCCGGCGGCCGTGGTCGTAGAAGGCAACCGTGCCGTGTTTACGGTGATGAAGGCGCTGACCTTGGTCATTGATGATCTTGACGTTGGTGTGATGGTGCCGATGGTGGGTTTTGATGACTACGTCAGCTTCGGCCGCCGAAGCTATCGCCGGCATCGCCATGAACAGCGCCAAAGCGCTCACGATCATTGTTTTCATTGCAATATCTCCATCTGCTAATTTTCCCTTCGTGGGGATAACCGCTTCCCATCTCTTTGGTTCCGACTGGCGTCGTCAGTTCACGCGGCGCCATCAGTGGCGGCTATTCCCGCGCCACAGGGCATGTGTCGGGGCTGCGCAAGTCGACAACGAAGCGCCGCGCACGACCACGGTCTCCGGGTCTGTGCTGTGAAGCGTCTGCGGTGTGGGGAAGACCGTCGACACGCATCTTTTCAGGATTTCCGACAGGACGACCATTCAGGCCGTCTCAGATCCCGTAAATGAGTGCAAAATAGACCACCGGTGCCAAGATCAGCAAAATCGCCATACCAATAACCACTGCGATTGCCTGGCGCTCTGTTCGCCTGACAATTTCAGCGACCTTGTCGTCGTCAGTCGACGGTATGAGGTCAAGGATCGAAGAGACTTCGGGCGCACGACTATCGTTGTCGTTTGCGGGTCGGGTTGCGTCGTCATGCACTGATCTCTGGACAAAGGTCACTGTTAGCCTCGCTGTCGAAAACGCCATGCCGTTTGGCGGTGCCACCGAAACCGGGTGCCCGCCAGTCTCTGGAGAATTGCGGGCACCCGATTGACCGCCGATGAAGGGACTCATACTCGGCAGCCCGGCTCCAATGTGTCGGGAGGGCATAGGTTGCCTGCCCTCAGACCTATGGCTCTGACGCTAGGACTTCAGTCGTACCCTGTTCGGACCTTAGCCCGCCGGCCGACGAAAGGCATGGCGGGCCATTCTTTCGACAGCAGAAAATGTGGGAACATTAGTAGGCTCTAACGAGTTCATTCCCAGCAACTGATTTTGGGAGAGATATCGTGAACAGCATTATTTGGCTCGTCGGAGCAGTCGTCATCGTGGTTGCGATACTGAGCTTCCTTGGCCTCCGATAAAGGCGGCCTCGGCGGAATCGGCAACAAACACGCGGCCCCGTTTTTCGTATGGCGAGTTTGCGCTGGGGCGCCATGCGTCCCAGCAGCCGGTTGGCGAAAATCCGACCACTGACTGATTTCCGTGATCCATCATAGGTCGGGTCGCGCCGGCAGCTGCCATCACATGTCGCTTATCCCGCCGTCCATTCCGAGCGGTACCAGTCGACAAACTTCTTCAGCCCAGCCTCGATCGAGACGCTCGGCCTGAAGCCGAAATCGCTCTCAAGCGCGGTCATGTCGGCAAAGGTCTGCTCGACATCGCTGTCCTGCTTCGGCTCATACTGGCGGATCGCCTTTACACCGAGCAGCTTTTCCAGCGTGTCGATGAAGTCGGCGAGCCGCACCGGGCTGTTGTTGCCGACATTGTAGAGCCGGCTCGGCGGAACCTCCGTCACGGGCGGTTTGTCGAGCACGGCAACGACCGCCCGCACCACATCGTCGACATAGGTGAAATCGCGCCACATCTCGCCATTGTTGAACACCCGGATCGGCTTGCCCTCGAGCATCGCCTTGGTGAACATCCAATAAGCCATGTCGGGCCGACCCCAGGGACCGTAGACGGTGAAAAACCGCAGGCCGGTCTGCGGCACGCCGAACAGATGGGCGTAGGTATGGCTCATCAGCTCGTCGGCCTTCTTGGTCGCGGCGTAGAGCGAAACAGGGCGGTCGACCTGATCGGTCTCCGAGAACGGCACCTTGGTGTTGCCGCCATAGACCGAACTCGACGAGGCATAGACCAGATGCTCGAAGCCGACTGCCGCGCGACAGAATTCGAGAACTTCGAGATGGCCGACGACGTTGGAGCGGACATAGAGCCTGGGATTTTCGAGCGAATGACGCACCCCCGCCTGCGCGGCCAGATGGACGACTTTGGTGATGCCTTGCCCGGCCAAAGCCGCGCTCAGCGCTCCTTGTTCGGCGATGTCGAGCTGATGAAATGAAAAGCCCTTGTGGGGCTGGAGGCGGGCGAGCCGCCCCTGCTTCAGCGCCAGATCGTAGTAGTCGTTCATATTGTCGACGCCGACGACCGCTTCTCCCCTGTCGAGCAGGTGATGGCAGACATGGCTTCCGATGAACCCCGCGGCTCCGGTGACGAGTACAGGCAACAGGGTTCTCCATAGGCACGGTCAGGTCGGCCTTCCCTCTATGGAGCCGACGATTTTCAGTTCGTGCTATAGTCGAAAGCCTGAATTGAGGCCACTGGCCACGCTGACGCGTCAGCTCGCCTCGCGCATCGCCTCGGCGGCCTGCAGGTCGACCGAGACCAGTTGGCTGACGCCTTGCTCGGCCATGGTCACCCCGAACAGCCGGTTCATGCGCGCCATGGTGATGGGATTGTGGGTGATGATGACGAAGCGCGTCTCGGTGGTGGCGGCCATCTCGTCCATCAGATTGCAGAAGCGCTCGACATTGTGATCGTCCAGCGGCGCGTCGACTTCGTCGAGCACGCAGATCGGCGCCGGATTGGTCAGGAACACGGCAAAGATCAGCGACATCGCCGTCAGCGCCTGCTCGCCGCCGGACAGCAGCGTCATCGTCTGCGGCTTCTTGCCAGGCGGGCGGGCGAGGATTTCGAGGCCGGCCTCCAACGGATCGTCGGACTCGATTAGCTGCAGTTCAGCAGTACCGCCGCCGAACAGATGCGAGAACAGCCTCTGGAAATGGGCGTTGACGACGTCGAAGGCGGCCAGCAACCGCTCGCGGCCTTCGCGGTTCAGGCTCTGGATCGCCTGCCTGAGCTTGCGGATAGCCTCGATGATGTCCTCGCGCTCGGAAACGATGGTCTCCAGCCTGTCGGACAGTTCCTTCTGTTCTTCCTCGGCGCGCAGATTGACGGCGCCAAGCCGCTCGCGCTCGATCTTCAGCCGGTCGAGCTGGCGCTCGATCTCGGCCATCTCAGGCATCGGGCTGTCGACTTCCAGCCCGGTATGGCGGATGACCAGATGCGGCGGCGTGTTCAGCGTTTCCTGGATGCGCGCCTCGACCTCCAGCCGCCGCTCGTCGGCGGCGGTCAGCCGCTCCTCGGCGCGGACGCGGGTTTCGCGGGCTTCGGCCAGCGACTGGATGGCTGATGTAGCGGCCTTGTCCAGTTCGGACTGGCGGTTTTCCGCTTCCTGCAAGCGGTCGGCCGCCGTCTGGCGCAGGCTTTCAGCCTCGGCCAGCTGCGACAGCAACGCGCGCCGCCTGGCGTCGATCTCGTCAGGGGCGTCGGCCAGCCTTTCGCGCTCGGCTTCGGCCTCGGCCTTGCGTTCGCCAAGCGAGGCGATCTGCGTCGAGGCGTTTTCGGCGCGCTCCAGCCAGTTGCGGCGCTCGGCGTCGATGGCATCGAGGCGACGCACACGCGCCTCGGCTTCGCGCCTCAAGCCTTCATGAACGGCGCGGGCATCGGCAAGACTGGCGCGGTCGCGGGCGACATTGGCCGATGACTGTTCGAGCTGCAATTGCAGGTCGCCGAGATCCGGTGCGCTTTGCAGCAGCATCTCGGCCTCGACGAAGGCCGTCGCGGTTTCCTCGTGGCTGTCGACAATGCGCGCCCGCGCCTCGTCCAGCGCGGCGCGCCGGCTCGCCAATTCACCGCCGGCCTTTTCGGCATCGGCCAGCACGTTGCGGGCGGCGTCCAGTCCGTGCTGGGCCTCGCGCCCGGCCTGGCGGGCGCGGCGTTCGGCTTCGCTGGCGCGGGCAAGCGCCTGTTCGGCCTGGGCAAGCGCCGCCTCGGCCTCGCGCAGGATGAGGGTGGCATGGACCGCTTCGGCGTCGAGCTCGGCCAGCCGGTTTTTCTGCGCCAGCCTTTGCGCGGCCGCAGTCGGCGCGTCGGCGCTGGCGGTAAAACCATCCCAGCGCCAGAGCGCGCCTTCGCGGCTGACCAGCCGCTGCCCGGGAGCCAGCAGCGTCTGCAGCCGTCGTCCGTCGCCGGCCTCGACAATGCCGATCTGCGCCAGGCGGCGGGCAAGCTGATCCGGGGCGCGTACCACGCTGGCAAGGCTCCTAAGGCCTTCAGGCAGAGCCGCATCGCCGGGCCGGACTTCGCTCTCGCCCCAATGCACCGGGGCGCTGCGGTCGAGCGGCACGTCGAGGTCTTCGCCCAAGGCAGCGCCAAGTGCTGTTTCGTAGCCACGCTCGACGCTGATCTGTTCAAGCACCGATGGAAACAGGTCGCCGCTGGCGGCGTTCAGGATCTTGGCCAGCGTGCGGGCTTCGGTTTCGATGCGCGCTAGTTCGGCCCTGGCGTCCTGGAGCGGCGGACGAGCGGCACTTTCCGCCGCGCGCGCCTCCACCACCGCCTGTTCGGCTGATATCGCGGCAGCCTCGGTTTCCTCCAGCAGCGCCAGCGCCTGTTCGACCAGCTGCCGCTTCTCGACGGGATCGGGCAGGCCGGCGACCTTCGAAATGATCTCGGAAAGTTCCCGGTCGACATCGGCGAGCTGGCGGGCAAAGCGATCACGACGCTCGGCTGTGTCGCGCAGTGTGCGTTCGATCTGGTTGCGCGAGGCGGCGGCCTCTGCGCGTTCGGCAGTCAGCGCCGCGAGCTTGGCTTCGCTCTGCGAAAGCGTTGATGCCGCCTGCTCGAAAGCCGCGCGGGTGGTGGCCTCGCGCTCGGCAGCACCGGCGTTTTCGGAATTGAGCGCGGCCTCTTCCGTGCGCAGGCGCTCAAGGATATCCGCATTGTCGCGGACCATGCGCTCTTCGCGGGCGATGTCGCCGTCGAGCTGCTGCAGCCGGCGGTCGAGCTCGGCCTGGCGGGCGCGGATGCGGCCGGCTTCCTCCTCGATCTGCGCCTTGGCGATCGACAGCCGCTGGAAGGCGGCGGCAGCGGCGGCTTCCGCGTCGCGCAAATCGGGCAGCCTGTGCGCGCCGATGCCTTGCTCCTTGGCGGCATTCATCTGCGACGCGGCGCGGTCGCCGACCAGGGCAGTGGCGATCGCCAGCGCCGAGCGCGCCTCGCCTTCCTGTGTCTTGGCCAGCGTCCAGCGCAGATGCAGCAGCGTCGCCTCGGCCTTGCGGATATCGGCCGAAAGGTTCTTGAAACGCGAGGCCTGGCGCGCCTGGCGCTTCAGGCTTTCGATCTGGCTTTCCAGTTCGCCGACGACGTCGTCCAGCCGTTCGAGATTCTGTTCGGCCGCCTTCAGCCGCAACTCGGCCTCGTGGCGGCGGGTGTGCAGGCCGGAAATGCCGGCGGCTTCTTCGAGCAGCGCGCGGCGCGCCTGCGGCTTGGCCTGGATCAGTTCACCGATACGGCCCTGGCCAACCATCGACGGCGAGCGGGCGCCGGTCGACTGGTCGGCGAACAGCAGCTGCACGTCCTTGGCTCGAGCTTCCTTGCCGTTGATGCGGTAGAGCGAGCCGGCCTCGCGCTCGATGCGGCGCGACACCTGCAATTCATCGGCGTCGTTGAAGGCGGCGGGCGCCGTGCGGTCGCTGTTGTCGAGGAAAAGCGTGACTTCGGCGGTGTTGCGAGCGGGGCGCGTTCCCGAACCGGAGAAGATGACGTCGTCCATGCCGGACGCGCGCATGTTCTTGTAGGAGCTTTCGCCCATCACCCAGCGCAGCGCCTCGACCAGGTTCGACTTGCCACAGCCATTCGGCCCGACAATGCCCGTCAGCCCGCGCTCGATGACGAACTCGCCGGGCTCGACGAAAGACTTGAAACCGAGGAGGCGAAGGCGCGAAAACTTCATTCGCGCCGCTCCACAGGTGGGTTCCGCAAAAGTGTTGCGCGGTTTTGCGAAGAGAACCCACGGCAAGGCATAGCGACGCGCACGCCGAAGCGCAGCCGCTCCGGCGTCGCCTGGACGTCAGAGCAGAGGGTCGATGATGGCCGACATTTCCTCAATCGACATCGCCCCTTTGTAGGTCTTTCCATTGATGAAGAAGGTCGGCGTCGAGTCGACCTTGAATTCGTCGGCGCCGCGCTTCTGGACCGATCTCACATCGTCCAGAAGTTTCTGGTCCGTCAAGCAGGCCTCGAAGGACTCCTGTGTAAAACCGGCGAGCTTCGAGATTTGCAGCAGCGCGTCCTTGGTATTGTTGACGCCCACCCAGGCCGGCTGCTGCTTGAACAGCACGTCCACCATCGGGAAATAGTTATCCTTGGCGCAGCGCGCCAGCATGAAACCGGCCTCGGCGCTGGGATCGAACGGGAATTCGCGCAGGATGTAGCGGGCCTTGCCGGTGTCGATGTATTTCGTCTTCAACTCAGGGAAGGTGGTCGCGGCGAAATGCGCGCAATGCGGGCAGGTCATCGAGGCATATTCGACGATGGTGACCTTGGCGTCGTCCTTGCCCAACTGTTTGTCGGGCAGCGCACCCGGCTTCAGCAATGTCGCCATATCCACCGCGCCCGTGGATTCCGGCGCCGTGACGGCGGCCGGCTTGGCCGGGTTTGCAGGGGCTGCCGGCGTTGCCGGAGCTGCAGGCTTCACATCCGCCGCCTTGGCTTCCTCGTCCGAGTCGCTGCATGCGGCGAGCAGAACCACCACCGGGACGGCGGCCAGCGACGACAGGATTGTTCTGCGAGACAAGCTTTTGTCAAACGGGGGACGGTTCATGCGAATCACCTGACTATGGTTGGATTTTGCAATGCAAAGGCTAGAAAAGGCGAGAGTTGGCGCGAATTAAGGCATCGCCGTCCCCATTCCAATCGCCAAACTTGATGCGCATGATCACGAATGCGCGAGATTGTCACTTCCTTTCGCCAAGAATGGTAGCGCCGAGCCGCTCCAGAGAGGCGCGCAGCCCGTCATCCTCGATCAGTCCGACGGTATCAGACAGTTTTGTCTTTTCGGCCGCGGTCAGCGGCCGGAAGCTTGGTTTGGGCCGGCCCTTGTCCTTCGTCACCGGCTTCTGCACGATCCTGATGCGGCCAACGGCGTTGAAGCCGAGGAAAGCGTTGACCCGGTTGATGATCTCGCCGGTCTCGTGCTGCAGATGCAGAGCCGCCATGCCCTCGCAGGCGATGACCAGCACCGCCGGCTCGAACGGATCGTCCTCATGCATGCGGCGCGGCCACTGGATCTTTTCGGGGCGCGAATGGCCGGCGAGCCTTGGCCCGGCGATCTCTTCCCAGGACTGGACCAGCCCGATCGAAATGCCAGCCCGCTTGCGCAGCACCGGATCGAGGATCGCGGTCGCCAGATCGCTCACCGGAACGGGATTGCCGTAGGGCCTTTTCCCTGCCATGTGCGTTCTCCAGCCACGCCCCTCACCAAGCTTAGGGCCAGTTCTCGATCAATGGCACTGCACGACCAGACCCGCAAGGTTGCATCTCCGGATGATGGCGACATCGCGTCCCGGCTCCTCGCCTGGTACGATGTGCATCACCGCGAATTGCCGTGGCGGATCACGCCCCGCGAGCATGCGCGTGGGGCACGGCCCGACCCCTACCGCATCTGGCTGTCCGAAGTCATGCTGCAGCAGACCACGGTTGAAGCGGTAAAGGCCTATTTCCGCGCTTTTGTCGCGAAATGGCCTGATGTAAACGCCCTTGCCGAGGCTGAGACCGAAGACGTCATGAAGGCTTGGGCTGGGCTCGGCTACTATTCCAGGGCGCGCAATCTCAAGGCTTGCGCCGATCTTGTGGCACTTCGACGCGGCCGATTTCCCGAAACGGAAGCCGGTCTGCGGGAATTGCCAGGCATCGGTGCCTATACGGCGGCGGCGATAGCGGCGATCGCCTTCGACCACCCGGCCGCGGTCGTCGACGGCAATGTCGAGCGGGTTGTCTCACGGCTGTATTCGATCGCCACGCCGCTGAGCGAAGCCAAGGCCGAGATACGCGCCCATGTCGAAGGCATGGTTCCTGAGGAAAGGCCGGGCGATTTCGCCCAGGCGATGATGGATCTGGGGGCGACGATCTGCACGCCGCGGCGGCCGCGCTGCATGCTTTGCCCGCTGCGCGAGGATTGCAGCGCGACTGTCTCGGGCGATCCCGAACACTTCCCGGTGCGCTTGCCGAAGGCCGAAAAGCCATTGCGGCGCGGCGCCGCCTTCGTCGCGGTGAGAAGCGACGGCGCCATCCTGTTGCGCAAGCGCCAGGACAAAGGCCTGCTTGGCGGCATGACCGAGGTGCCGACGACGGGCTGGACCGCGCGGAACGACGGCGCGACGACGGATGCGGCCGCGCCGTTCACCGCCGATTGGCGGCGTGCCGGCCAGATTGGGCATGTCTTCACCCATTTCGCGCTTGAGCTCGAGGTTTTTCGTGCCGAGGTGAACGGCGCCGCGCCTGCGGGGCATTTCTGGTCGCTGGTCCATGAAATTTCCGGGGAAGCGCTGCCGACTGTCATGAAAAAGGCAATTGAAGCAGCGATACCGGGGGCGACGAAAAAGCCGTCGCCACAGAGTGCAAAGAGGCCTGCATGACTGAAGTCCGCCACATCGTTTTCGACATCGGCCGCGTGCTGATCCACTACGACCCGAACATTCCGTTCAGCCGCCTCATTCCCGATGCCGAAGAGCGCAAGTGGTTTTTCGACAATGTCTGCACGCATGACTGGAACATCGAGCAGGACCGTGGCCGCAAATGGGAAGAGGCTGAGGCGCTGCTGATCGCCGAGCATCCCGATCATGCTGAAAACATTCGCAATTTCCGCCGCTACTGGCACGAAATGGTGCCGCATGCCTATGACGACAGCGTCGCCATCATGGTGGGCCTGATCGAAACCGGCCACGATGTGACCATGCTGACCAACTTCGCCGCTGACACGCTTACTGAGGCCCGGCAACGCTTTGACTTTCTCGACCGCCCGCGCGGGGTGACGGTGTCGGGCGATATCGGCCAGATCAAGCCGGACCGCGCCATCTACGATCATCACGTCGCCGCGTTCGGCCTCGAACCCGGAGCCACGCTGTTCATCGACGACAGCCAGAAAAACGTCGACGGCGCCAAGGCGGCCGGCTGGCAGGCGGTGCTGTTCACCGACGCAAAAACGCTCGAGGCGGACCTCGAGCGTTTGGGGATCAAAGTCTGATCTCAGGCGCTTGCAGGAGGGGCAATCAGGCCCCTGCCCGCTCCATGCCGAGCCTCGCGATGCGGCGAAGCTCGTCGATCGGGGTCAGGCCGCCGCTGCGCTCATAGTGCCAGAAGGTCCAGCCATTGCAGGCGTCCAGGCCCTGCACCTCGGCGCCGATCTTGTGGATCGAGCCGGCGCTGTCGCCGATCGCCACCGTGCCGTCGGCGCGCACCTTGGCGGCCCAGCGCTTTTTTGCGTCGTAGAGCGTGGCGCCGGGCTGCATCAGCCCGGTGTCGATGAGGCTGACAAAGGCAACACGCGGTTCGGCGCGCTTGCCGGTCAGCACCGTCAGGTCGGCCTCGTCCAGCGGCCGCACCGCATCGATGCGCTCATTGGCGGCGTCGATATAGGCCTGCTCGCGCTCGATGCCGACAAAATGGCGGCCGAGGCGTTTTGCCACCGCGCCGGTGGTGCCGGAACCGAAGAAGGGATCAAGCACGATATCGCCGGGCTTGGTCGAGGCCATCATGATGCGGGCGAGCAGCGCTTCCGGCTTCTGTGTCGGATGCAATTTGTCGCCATCGTCGTTCTTCAGCCGCTCGCCGCCGGTGCAGATCGGAAACAGCCAGTCGGACCGCATCTGGATGTCGTCGTTCGATGCCTTCATGGCTTCGTAGTTGAAGGTGTAGCCCTTGCCCTTCTGGTCGCGCGAGGCCCAGATCATTGTCTCATGGGCGTTCTGGAAGCGGCGACCGCGGAAATTCGGCATCGGATTGGTCTTGCGCCAGACGACATCGTTGAGGATCCAGAAGCCGAGATCCTGCATCTTGGCGCCGACCCTGAAGATGTTGTGGTAGGAGCCGATGACCCAGATGGTGCCGTTGGGTTTCAAGACGCGGCGCGCCGCCAGCAGCCAGGCGCGGGTGAAGGCGTCGTAGGCCTCAAAACTCTCGAACTGGTCCCAGTCGTCGTCGACGGCATCGACCTTGGACTGGTCGGGCCGGTGCAGGTCACCGTCGAGCTGCAGATTGTAGGGCGGATCGGCAAAGATCACGTCGATGGATTTTTCGGGCAGCCGGTCGAGTGCTGCGACGCAATCGCCCTTGAGGATCGTATCCAGCCACTCGGATTGCTGGGGAGCGTGGGAAAGGTCGTCGAGAAGACGCACGGCAGACATTGATACACCCAAAGCACGCGTTACTGTTTACTCCCCGTTATGGTTACCGATCAGCGTAAATATTCAGTGAAGGGGATCGGTGCGACGGTCGAAACCCTCTCGATTTGCGCAGTCCGGCCTGTTGGTGTATGCCGCGCCGCCTGAGCCTTACTGGGTCCCCTGGGGCCCTTCCCCTCCCTTGTTGCGGATCACCATGCCCCAGCCTGAACTTGTCATCTTCGATTGCGACGGCGTGCTCGTCGATTCCGAAATCATCGCCGCGCGCATCGAGGCCGAGCTGTTGACGTCGGCGGGATTCGAAATCTCGGCTGAGGAGGTTGCCGAGACCTATGCCGGGCTGACCTTCAAGGACATCATGATGCGGGTCGAGGAAAAGTCGCGCATCCCCTTCCAGGCCTCGCTGATCGACCGCGCCGAAGACCTGGTCGACCGCAAGCTGCGCAGCGACGTGCGCGCCATAGACGGCGCACGCGAGGCGGTCGCCGCGGTAACGGTGCCGCGCTGCATCTGTTCGAATTCGCGATCCGAGCGGATCGAATTCATGCTGGAGAAGGTGCAATTGCTGCCGTTCTTTGCCGGCCGGATCTTTTCCGCGCTGGAAATACCGAGCAAAAAGACCAAACCGGCGCCCGACGTGTTCTTGCTTGCGGCGCAAAAGCTCAACGCCGATCCGGCCAACACCTTCGTCATCGAGGATTCCGTGCACGGCGTTGCCGGCGCCAGGGCCGCGGGCATGCGGGTGATCGGCTTTATCGGCGCATCACACAGCTATCCCGGCCATGCGGACACGCTGACCGAGGCCGGCGCCGAAACCGTCATCCGCCGCTGGGCCGAGCTGAAAAGAGTGATTGCGGCCCTGTCGGAATGGTCGGACGCCTGAGAGCCGCGCGCCTGGCTGGCGCACGGCCCGAATGCTAGCCTCGCGGGATCAGGGTTGTGTTGTCGTCAGCAGGAGCAGCAGGAGGAGGAGGAGCGGGTTTGGCTTTCTTCCGCCCCGGCTTCTTCTTCGACTTGTCCGTCACCGCCTTCGGCGTGGCTTCGTCATAGCCGGCAAAGGCCTGATAGTCCGGCGCGGTGGGCTCGGGAACGACGACATTGGAATCCGTGAAGACGAATTGCGTGGCGGTCGAGGGGTCACTGACCTGGATCTGATACGGGTGGATCTGCGAGTAAAGAACCTCGGTGCCGTGCATGACGGCGACACGGATCGGCATGGTGATGGTGCCGGGGGCAAACAGCGGTCCCGGCACAACCTTGCCGGCGACGGCAATCTTCATCGACAGCTGGCCGTTGGCGCGACTGCAGTCGCGGGTCACATCGGTGATCGAGGCCTGGTAGATGATCTTCGTCGGATCCTTGTTCGGGTCAACGATGGTCCCGTCCGGCGCCGTAGGAGCAGCATCCGCAGCGGCGGCGTCGGTTTTCTTCTTCGGCTTCTGGCTACCCTTGCCATAGGTGTTGAAGTAGGCCGTACCGTCGCGCAGCGTCACTTTCGGGCAGTAGGCCTGCAGCTGGCTGGCGAGAACCTTGGGATCCTGCGGCGGCGGAGGCGTCGTGTCCTTCTTGCCGAAGCCGAGGTTGAGAACGCCATTGTCGCTCGATTGGCAGCCGGCGGCGGCAAGCATAAAGCCGGTAAGCGCCAGACCCGCGACAAAGCGGTTGTTTAACGAATGAAACGCCATGAAACTGCACTTCCCTCTCGCAAAGCTGGTGCCCTATATCAGCGACGCGGCAAAAATGCGACTGAGCCAGCGTAGAAATTAACCACCTTGCCGTGAACGAAACCGCGCGGCATCAACGGAATGTGACGATGCAATATGTGAGTACCCGCGGGGAAGCGCCCGTGCTTGGATTTTCCGACGCGGTGCTGGCTGGACTGGCGCGCGACGGCGGACTTTACGTGCCCGGCACCTGGCCGCAGTTCTCCGCCGCCGAAATCCGCGCCATGCGTGGCCTTGCCTATCCCGATCTCGCCATCCGCGTGCTGTCGCCGTTTCTCGGCGGCGAGATCGAGATGCCGGTGTTCGAGCGCCTGGTGCGCGAAGCCTATGCCACTTTCCGTCATGACGCCGTTTGTCCGCTGGTGCAGACCGGCCCGAACATCTTCGTCCTGGAACTCTTCCACGGCCCGACGCTGGCCTTCAAGGATGTGGCGATGCAGCTTCTGGCGCGGCTGCTGGACCACGTGCTGGCCGAGCGCGACCAGCGCGCCACCATCGTCGGCGCCACATCGGGCGATACCGGCGGGGCGGCCATCGATGCCTTTGCCGGGCGCAACCGCACCGACATCTTCGTGCTTTTCCCGGATCGCCGCGTGTCGCCGGTGCAGCAGCGGCAGATGACGACGTCGGCCGCCGCAAACGTCCATGCGCTGGCGATCGAGGGCAATTTCGACGATTGCCAGGGCCTGCTGAAGGACATGTTCAACGATCACGGCTTTCGCGACCGAGTGGCGCTGTCCGGCGTCAATTCGATCAACTGGGCCCGCATCATGGCGCAGATCGTCTATTATTTCTCGTCGGCGCTGTCGCTCGGCTCTCCCGACCGGCCGGTCTCCTTCACCGTGCCGACCGGCAATTTCGGCGATATCTTCGCCGGCTACGCCGCCAAGCAGATGGGCCTACCGATCGAGCGGCTGATCATCGCCACCAACGACAACGACATTCTGGCGCGCACGCTTGCGACCGGCGAATACCGCATGAAAGGCGTGTTCCCGACCACGTCGCCGTCGATGGACATCCAGGTCTCGTCGAATTTCGAGCGCCTGCTGTTCGAGGCCGCCGGCCGTGATGCGGCGACGGTGCGGCGCTATATGAACGGCCTCAAGCAGTCCGGCGCCTTCACCATCGAAGACGGCGAGATCGCAAAAATCCGCGCCGAATTCGACGCCGGCCGTTCGACCATGGACGAAGTCGCCGCCACGATCCGCTCGACGCTTGGCGCCAGCAACTATCTGCTCGACCCGCACACGGCCGCGGCCATGCATGTTGCCGCCGGCAAGGCCGACGGCGCGGTGCCGATGGTGGTGCTTGGCACCGCCCATCCGGCCAAGTTCCCGGCCGCCGTCGAAGCCGCCTGCGGCGTATCGCCCGCCCTGCCCGCATGGCTAGGCGGGTTGATGACAGCGGAGGAAAAATACACGGTACTTCCATCCGACCTGAAAATGGTGGAAGATTATGTCGGCCGCCACACGCGGGCGGCGCGTTAGGGAGTACTAGCCATATGGGTGTTGAGGTAAGCCGTCTGTCGAACGGCCTGACAGTCGCCACCGAAACCCTTCCAAGTCTTGAATCCGTTGCCCTTGGTGCCTGGGTCAAGTCAGGCGCACGCAATGAGCGTGACGACGAGCACGGAATGGCCCATCTGCTCGAGCACATGGCGTTCAAGGGAACGAAGCGGCGAACCGCATTCGAGATTGCCTCGGAAATCGAGGATGTCGGCGGCGAGATCAATGCCGCGACCAGCGTCGAGACCACCTCCTATTATGCCAGGGTGCTCTCCGACGACGTGCCGCTGGCGGTCGATATCCTCTCCGACATCCTGCAGGAATCCGAGTTCGACCCGCAGGAGCTGGAACGCGAGCAGCATGTGATCCTGCAGGAGATCGGCGCCGCGCACGACACGCCCGACGACATCGTCTTCGACCGCTTCACCGAGACCGCCTTCCGCCATCAGACGATCGGCCGCTCCATCCTCGGCACGCCGGAAACCGTCAAATCCTTCACCTCCAAGCAGTTGCACGATTTTATCGAGCGGCAATACGGCGCCGAGCGTATGGTGGTCGTCGCTGCCGGCGACATCAAGCACGACAATTTCGTGCGCGAGGTCGAGAAGCATCTCGGCGGCTTCCGCAGCAAGGCCGACAGCACAATGCCGCAATATGCGCAGTATGTCGGCGGCGATTTCCGCGAGGATCGCGACCTGATGGACGCGCAGATCGTGCTCGGCTTCGAGGGCCGCGCCTATCATGTGCGCGACTTCTACGCCTCGCAGGTTCTGTCGATGATCCTTGGCGGCGGCATGTCGTCCAGGCTTTTCCAGGAAGTCCGCGAAAAACGCGGCCTGTGCTATTCGGTCTATGCCTTCCACTGGGGCTTTTCCGATACCGGCATATTCGGCGTCCACGCCGCGACCGGGCAGAGCGACATTGCCGAACTGGTGCCTGTGATCATCGACGAGTTGCAGAAAGCCGGTGAAAACATCCTGCAGGAGGAACTCGACCGGGCGCGCGCGCAATACCGCGCCGGGCTGATCATGTCGGCCGAAAGTCCGGCCAGCCGTGCCTCGCAGATCGCCCGGCAGCTGCTTTTGTTCGGCCGGCCGATCGCCAAGGAGGAGCTGATGGAGCGGCTGTCGGCGCTGACCATCGAGCGACTGACTGATCTCTCGTCGCGGCTGTTTTCGACCAAGCCGACGCTTACCGCTGTCGGACCGGTGGGTACGCTTGCACCCTACGAGTCTATCCTCGACTCGCTCTCGGGCACGCAGACCACGGCCCGCAAGCTCGCCGTCTAAATCAGTCCAGGCGTTGTGTTCGCGCTCCCTTTCTTTCGCCGAGACCTGCCGGCGCTGAAAGGTGACCACGTCACGCTGCGCGTGCCGTTCACCAACGACTACCGCGAGTGGTCGGCACTGCGCGGCGAAAGCCGCGGCTTCCTCGAACCGTGGGAGCCGCGCTGGACGCCTGACGAGCTCGACCGCACGGCATGGCGGCTTCGCATCAGCCGCTACCGCGAAGACTATGCGCAGGGAACCGCGATCGCCTTCTTCATCTTCGAGAAGAGCAGCGGCAAGCTGGCCGGCGGCATAACCCTCGGCAACATCCGCCACGGCGTTTCGCAAAGCGGCCATATCGGCTACTGGATCGGCGAGCGCTTTGGCGGCCGTGGCCTGATGACCGACGCGGTCAAGGTGGTGTCGCGCTTTGCCTTCGATACGCTGAGGTTGCACCGGATCGAAGCTGCCTGTATTCCCGACAACGCCCGGTCGATCCGCGTGCTTGAAAAAGCCGGATTCCGGCGCGAAGGACTTCTTCGATCCTATCTCAGGATCAACGGCATCTGGCAGGACCACTACCTCTACGCCCGGATCGCGGACGATCCGCCGGGCGCTGGAACGAAGGGCTGATTTTTGACGAATATCCTGCGAAACAGGTCGCTGTTGGCCTTCGCCCTGGCGGCAATCGTCACGCTGTGTGCGGCGGTCTCGGCCTTCGCCGTCGAACCGATCAAGATTGCCCGCGACGACGTGGCGCTCGACCTTTCGGGCGCCGTCGAGATCTACCGGAACCAGGGCGAGAATTTCCAGGTCTCGACCGCGCCTGGGCCGGACGGCATCGTGCGACGCATCGAGGTCGAGGCCAATGATGCGCGCTCGACCGGCGACTGGGCGGTGTTCGCGCTGGCCAACACCACCGACCAGCAGCTCGACCGGCTGATCGTCGCGCCGCATTTCCGGCTGGTGAATTCCGGCATCTTCTGGCCGGATCTCGGTTCGACCCGCATCGCCGCGATCACGCCCAGCGAAGGCTTCGCGCTCGACCGCCAGACCAGCCCCGACGCCGACGTGTTCCGGGTGACGCTGAACCCCGGAACGGTGATCACCTTCATCGCGGAACTCGCCTCCCCCAAGCTGCCGCAGGTCTATCTGTGGGACCCGGAAAAATACAAGGACTCGGTCAATTCCTACACGCTGTTTCGCGGCATCGTCATCGGCATCGCCGGCCTGCTGGCGCTGTTCCTGACCATCCTTTTCGTCGTCAAGGGAACCTCGATGTTCCCGGCAACCGCGGCCCTTGCCTGGGCGGTGCTGGCCTATATCTGCGTCGATTTCGGCTTTCTAAACAAGATCATAGAGATATCACCCGGAAATGAGCAGATGTGGCGGGCGGGAACGGAGGTGGCGCTGGCGGCGACCTTCGTGGTGTTCCTGTTTGCTTATCTCAACCTCAACCGATGGCACGGCCATTTCAGCTACGGTGCACTGGTCTGGATCCTCGGGCTGGTGCTGATCGCCGGTGTGGCCATCGTGGACCCGGCGGTTGCCGCCGGCATCGCCCGCATCTCGTTTGCCGCCACCGCGCTGACCGGACTTGGCCTGATCATCTTCCTCGGTATTCGTGGTTACGATCGTGCGATCATGCTGGTGCCCAGTTGGGTGATGGTGCTGTTGTGGCTGTGCGGGTCGTGGATGGCGATCACCGGCATGCTCGACAATGATATCGCCCAGCCCGCACTTGGCGGCGGGCTGATCCTGATCATCCTTTTGATCGGCTTCACCGTCATGCAGCACGCCTTTGCCGGTGGCGCGCTGCATCAGGGCCTGTTTTCCGACCTGGAGAGGCAGGCGCTGGCCGTTGCCGGCTCGGGCGACACGGTGTGGGACTGGGACGTGCTGCGCGACCGCGTCGTCACCAAGCCCGACGTCAGCATCCAGCTTGGCCTGGCACCCAACAGCCTTGGCGGCGCTGCCCGCAACTGGCTGCCGGTGCTGCATGCCGACGACCGCGACACGTTCCGCACCACGCTCGACGTGGTGCTCGAACACCGGCGCGGCCGGGTGTCGCAGAATTTCCGCCTGCGCGGCGCCGACGGCCATTATCACTGGTTTTCGCTGCGCGCCCGGCCGGTGATCGGCTCGGACGGCGAGGTGATTCGCTGCGTCGGCACGATGATCGACGTAACCGAGCAGAAGAAGTCCGAGGAAAGGCTGCTGCACGACGCCGTGCACGACAATCTCACCGGGCTGCCCAACCGCGAACTTTTGATGAACCGGCTGGAGGCGATCATCTCGATCGCCCGCACCGAAGAGAAGGTGCGGCCAACCGTCTTCGTCATCGACATCGACCGCTTCAAGCAGGTCAATGACGGGCTCGGCATCTCGGCTGGCGACACCATCCTTTTGACCATTGCGCGCCGGCTGCACCGGCTGCTCAAGCCGAAGGATTCGCTGTCGCGCTTTGCCGGCGACCAGTTCGCGCTGATGCTGCTGTCCGAACAGGACCCGGCCCGCATCGCCGGCGTTGCCGACGCCATCAAGCATGCGATCAACAACCCGATCACCTTCGCCAAGCGCGAGATCGTGCTGACCGCCTCGATCGGGCTGATCACCTGGACCTCGGCGCAGACCTCGGCCGAGGACATGGTCAAGGATGCCGAGCTTGCCATGCACCAGGCCAAGCGTTTCGGCGGCGACAGGATCGAGCCGTTCCGGCCGGCCTTCCGCACCGTCGGCACAGACCGGCTGCAATTCGAGTCCGATTTGCGCCGCGCCATCGAGCGGCGCGAATTCACGCTTGCCTACCAGCCGATCGTGCGGCTGGAGGACGGCAGCACGGCCGGCTTCGAGGCGTTGCTGCGCTGGGACCATCCACGCCGCGGCATGATCCCGCCGGGCGATTTCATCCCGGTCGCAGAAAGCTGCGGCCTGATCGTGCAGCTTGGGCTGTTCGCCATGCAGCAGGCGGCGGAAGACCTCGCCGGCTGGCAAAAACAGATCGGCGACACGCCGCTGTCGGTTTCGGTCAACCTGTCCAGCCGCCAGCTGATCCGCCGCGATCTGGTCAGCGATGTGCGCTCCGTCATCGCGCGCGCCAATCTGAAGCCGCGCTGCTTCCGCCTCGAACTCACCGAATCGCTGGTGATGGACAATCCCGAGCAGACCTCGCATGTGCTGACCAAGCTGAAGCAGCTCGGCATCGGCCTGTCGCTGGACGATTTCGGCACCGGCTATTCGTCGCTGGCCTATCTGACGCGCTTCCCCTTCGACACCATCAAGATTGACAAGAGTTTTGTCGACGACGCGACGCCGAAGCGCGCCGTGCTGCTCAAGTCCATGGTCAACATGGCGCATGAACTCGGCCTGTCGGTGGTGGCCGAGGGCATTTCAGACGAAAGCGATGCGCTGGAGCTGCGCCAGATGGGCTGCGAATATGTGCAGAGCTTCATGTTCGGCGCCCCGATGCCCGCCGACCAGGTGCTGAAGACGCTGAAGGAACAGTATCCGATGACGCAGGCGTGACGCGTTCAGGCGCGTTGCCTGGGCGCGGAGTTCGGCGATTGGCCGAGACGCCTATCCCTTCGTCATCCTAGGGCGGAGCAAGGAGCGCAGCGACGCGGCGCAGACCCTAGGATCCATGCCGGGAGGTTAAGGCGTTGCAACGGTTCAGAAATTCTGCTCCGCTGCGCTCTTCGATCGAGTTCACGGAATGGATCCTAGGGTCTCCGCGACGGAGCTTCGCTCCTGCTTCGCCCTAGGATGACGAAGTTGGGGAGGCTTCGGCCAATCTCGGAGGTTTGACGAAAGCGAGACTTCAAGCGTGACCGGCAGCCAGGCTGAGATGCGCCAGATCGATGCCGATCGAGGCGAGGATGCGGTCGTATTTGCGCTCGATATCGGTGTCGAACAGAAGCTCGGCATTTGCCGGGCAGGTCAGCCAGCCATTCTCGGCGATCTCGGTTTCCAGTTGGCCGGCGCCCCAGCCTGAATAGCCAAGCGCCATCAGCGCATGCCTGGGACCGCGGCCCGACGAGATGGCACGCAATATGTCGACGGTCGCCGTCAGGCAGATGTCGTCGGAGACGGTGAGCGACGATTCCACCCGGTAGTCGCCCGAATGCAGGACGAAGCCGCGGCTGCGGTCAACCGGGCCGCCATTGCGCACGACGAAATCGCGGGCCTGCGCGGGCAGGCGGATCGCCTCCTGCTCGTTCATGATGCCGAGCTGCACCAGGAGGTCCGGAAACAGCATCTGCTGCGTCTGGTTGATGATCAGGCCCATCGCGCCTTCGTCGCTGTGCGCGCAAATGTAGATGACGGAGCGCGTGAAGCGGTCGTCCTTCATGCCAGGCATGGCAATCAGGAACTGGTCGTCGAGAAAGCCGCGCTGGGCCGCCGTCTTCTTGTGCCGCAACAAGTCCATGGACAGGAGCGTAACGCGTTTCCAAAGCGCCGAAAAGATGCGACACGCGCGATTCGGATTTGGCCGCCCTGCCGCAGGTCACGCAAATATGATACGGGCGATCCCATGACGCCATTGCGCAGACACGAACGGACGATCAAATCACCGCCATGCAACGCTTGAAAATCATGCTGCTCGCTGCGGTCATTGGATGCGGAACCGGCTTGCCCGCCGCTGCCTCGTCGTCAGCCTGGTACGACAGCGAAGGCGGCAAGGTGCGGCTGGTGACATCAGGCAAACCCGACGAAGCCGGCCGCATCCATGGCGTCCTCGACATTGCGCTGAAGCCCGGCTGGAAGACCTATTGGCGCGATCCGGGTGACGCCGGCGTGCCGCCGCAACTCGACATCTCGGCCAGCACCAACATTGCCGACGCCGCGCTGTCGTTTCCGCCGCCGCAGCGCCACGATGACGGCTACGGCAAATGGGCCGGCTACGACCATCCGGTTTCGTTGCCGGTGACGTTCACGCTGTCGGCGCCAAAAGAGGCGACCGTCATCGACGCCGATATTTTTCTCGGTATTTGCGAGACGATCTGCATTCCGGTGCAGACCAGGCTGAGCGTCGATCCTGCCTCTGACCCGGACAATGCCGAGGACGCGGCGCAGGTGGCGGCAGCGCTTGCAGCCCTGCCCACCCAGGCAAAGCCCGATTTCGGCATCGTTGTTTTGCCGGGCGACCATGAGACGCTGGTTGTTGAGGCAAGTTTTCCGGGCAATCCGGACGCTGCCGATTTCTTCGTCGCCGGCGAGCGCGACTACATGTTCGGCGCCCCGGTGCGCAGCGAGAAGGACGGCAGGCTGGTGTTTACGGTGCCGATCCTCGACCGGCCGTCGACGACGCCGACGGATGGCGGCCTTCACTACACGCTGACCAGTGCCGAGGGTGCCGTCGAAGGCCTCTTGCCTTTCCCTTGATCCAGGCTTTGTCAGCGGTTGCGGGAAACGCCTGAGTTCGCTATCTCGAAGACCAAGTCCTTCCAGCTTTTCGAACGAGGAATTTCATGACGATTGCCGTTGGCGACAAACTACCCGATGCGACTTTCAAGGAAATGACCGCCGATGGCGCCAAGGTCATCACCAGCGCCGAGATTTTCTCGGGCAAGAAGGTCGTGCTGTTTGGTGTTCCCGGCGCTTTCACGCCGACCTGCAGTAACAACCATCTGCCCGGCTATCTCGAAAACCATGACGCCATCCTGGCGCGCGGCGTCGACACCATCGCTGTCGTCTCGGTCAACGACGTGCACGTGATGGGCGCCTGGGCGCGCTTCAGCGGCGGTGAAGGCAAGATCCTCTACCTCGCCGACGGCACCGGCGATTTCGCCAAGTCGATCGGCCTCGACTACATCAGCGCCGATATGGGGCTGCGTTCGAAGCGCTTCTCGATGATCGTGGATGACGGCAAGGTCACCGCGGTCAATGTCGAGACCAAGCCCGGTGTCGACGAGTCCGGTGCGGCCCACATTCTGGGACAGCTCTAGGGATCAATCATGGCCGATGTCCTTTGGCGCGCGATAGCGATCGGCATCGGCGCCACGGTGCTGATGGATATCTGGGCGATGTTCCTGCACTTGGCGTTCGCTCAGCCGCGGCCGAACTGGGGGCCGGTCGGCCGCTGGGTCTGGCATCTCAGGAGCAAGGTTTTTCACGACGACATCGGTGACGCCGCACCTTACGCGCATGAATCGGCGCTCGGCTGGGCCTTCCACTATCTCGTCGGCATCGTCTACGGCATTATCCTGGTGGCGTTGGCCGGGACGGCGTGGCTGGCCGCGCCGACCTTCCTGCCCGCCTTCATCCTCGGCATGGTCACGGTCGGCGCCGGCTGGTTCCTGCTAGCCCCTGGCATGGGCGCCGGCTGGGCCGCATCCAAGCGTCCCAATCCGATGCAGATCCGCGCCCTCAACCTGGTGTCGCACACGGTGTTTGCGCTCGGCCTCTACGGCACGGCCCTACTGATCCGCTGAGGCACTCTATTCGCTGACCGTGCGCGGCTTCATCGAGGCGACGGTATCGATGATTTCCTGACGCAGCGCGTCTTTCTCCGCCTCGAATTGCTCCCGCGTGATGCTCCGGCCGCCGGTGGCGGTGACGCCGAATTCCTCGAGTGCTGATTCGTAGCGCGCCTTCCACCGGATCACGTGCCCGGTCATTGCCTGGTTGAGCGCCGGAACCGAGCCCGGATGGGCCGGCAGGCCGCATGATTGCGTGGTCCGTGCATCCGCCGCCAACATGACGACGTTCCAGTCGTCGAAGCTGACGAGATCCATCTGGGCATAGAGGAATGCGCCATGCTCGCCGTCCCAGATCGTGCCGTCGATGACCAGGAAGGGCGTGGCACGGCAATAGCCGTGGCGTGCCGCCATCTCGCTGTTGAAGGCCTCGGTGCGCTGCTGAAGCCGGTATTTGGCCGCGGCGAAAAGAGCGATGTAGTCGTCTGCCGTTCGCATGATGTTGCGCGCATCGTCCGGCGCGAAGCCGACTTCGCGCAGGAGTGAGCCGATCTTCGGATCGTCCCAAAGCTCTTTTGAGAAAACGCGCGTCACGCCATCAGTATCCGGCGTCGGACGCATCATTTTCTTCAGATCGGCAAAGCTGTGCTGCTGCTTGCCGAAAGTCCTGCGCCCGAACATTGCCGCAATACCTCACACCAGGTCGATTGCGGCTGTCTATCACGCAGGGTGTAAGATTGATTTAAGCCAAAGCCTAGACTTGCATGCTTCTCAGCAAGATGACGCGGCGCAAAGCCGGCATGACCGGCCTAGTAGCTCTGGGTCGAACGCCTGACGGTCTTTGGCGAAGGCTTCCCGGCCGGCGCGCTTTCCTTCGGCGCGGCAGCAGCCGGCGCAAGCTTCGCCGAGCCTTTCTTGAACGGCGCCATGCCTTCCCGCGCCAACTCGTCGGCGCGTTCGTTCTCGGGATGACCGGCATGGCCCTTGACCCAATTCCAGGTCACCTGATGGCGTCTGTTGGCCTCGTCCAGCGCCTGCCACAGCTCGCCGTTCTTGACCGGCTTCTTGTCGGCGGTTTTCCAGCCGTTCTTCTTCCAGCCATGGATCCACTTGGAAATACCATCCATGACGTATTTGCTGTCGGTGTGCAGGTCGACCGCGCAAGGCTCCTTCAGCGCATTCAGCGCCGAGATGGCGGCGAGCAATTCCATGCGGTTGTTGGTGGTCTCGGCCTCGCCGCCCGACAGCTCCTTGGTTTTGCCGTTGAAGCGCAGGATCGCGCCCCAGCCGCCCGGACCCGGATTGCCCGAACAGGCACCGTCGGTGAAGATTTCAACGCGCTTGCTCATGTCAGCCCATATTCGGAGGGAAATTGGATCGCCCGGTGGAATCGCATCCTGCGGATATACTCGGTCGGATCGCGCTTCATCACCAGCCCGCCATCGGGAACGTTCAGCCAGTCATAGAGCCGGGTCAGCATGAAGCGCAGTGCCGAGCCGCGCGCCAGCATCGGCAGCGCCGCTTTCTCGTCGCCGCTCAACGGGCGCACGCTCTGATAGCCGGCAAGCAGCGCCGTGCCCTTGGTCAGGTTGAAGGAAAAGTCCTTCTCGAAACACCAGGCGTTGAGGCAGGTGGCGACATCGTAGGCGTAGAGATCGTCGCAGGCGAAATAGAAATCGATCAGCCCCGACAATTTCTCGCCGAGGAAGAAGACATTGTCTGGAAAAAGGTCGGCATGGATGATGCCTTCCGGCAGGCCCGTCGGCCAGTTCCGTTCGAAATCGGCGAAATCGGCATCGACCTCGGCCGCCAGCCCCGGCTCGACCTCGTCGGCGCGGTTGCGGGCCGCGTTCCACAGCTTGCGCCAGCCGTCGATGGCCAAGGCGTTGGGACGGGTCATGGCGAAGTCCTGGCCGGCAAGGTGCAGTGCAGCCAGTGCCTTGCCGACCTCGCCGCAATGCCCTGCCGTTGGCCGCCGCAGCGAAAGGCCTTCGAGGAAGGTGATGATGACCGCGGGACGGCCGGCCAGCTCGCCGATGACGCCGCCATCATGCGCGGTGACCGGCAGCGGGCACGAAATCCCCTTCCTGGCGAGATGGCCCATCAGACCGAGGAAGAACGGCAGATCCGCCCTGTCGACGCGCTTTTCGTAGAGCGTCAGTATGTAGGCGCCGCTGGTGGTGTGCAGCAGGAAATTCGAATTCTCGGTGCCTTCGGCGATGCCCTTGTAGGACAGGAGATCGCCGACCGGATAGGCCTTCAGGAACGCGCCAAGCTCGCCTTCGCTGACATCGGTATAGACCGCCATGGGCTGTTCACGCGGCTCCGTTGACGAAGGCCATGTCGGCCTTCGTCAGTTCGACATCGCGCAGAACCCGCATTACCGGAAAATCCTCCGTTTCGGTCGCCGTGACCGCCAGATCGATCGTCACCTCGAAGCGCTGCCGGAAGGCATCGATGATCTCGTCGACGATGATTTCCGGCGCCGACGCGCCGGCCGACAGGCCGAGCGTCGAGATGCCGGTGATGTCATCCCATGGAATCTCGGAGGCGCGCTGTACGAGAAGCGACATCGTCGCGCCGGCACGCTCCGCCACTTCGACAAGACGGCGCGAGTTGGAGGAGTTGGGGGCGCCGACGATCAGGAAGAGATCGGCACCGGCAGCGGTCTCCTTGACCGCTTCCTGGCGGTTGGTGGTGGCATAGCAGATCGATTCCGCCGCAGCGGCATGCAACTGCGGAAAGCGGTCCTGCAAGGCGCGGATGATGCCGGCGGTATCCTCGACCGACAGCGTCGTCTGGGTGACGAAGCCCAGCGCCTGCGGGTCGGCCGGGGTAAAGGTTGCGGCGTCGGCCTCGGTTTCGATCAGGGTGACGGCGCCCTCCGGCAACTGGCCCATGGTGCCGATCACCTCGGGATGCCCGGCATGACCGATCAACAGCACATGGCGGCCAAGGCGCTGATGGCGCATCGCCTGCTTGTGGACCTTCGACACCAGCGGGCAGGTGGCGTCGAGATAGAAGAGGTTGCGCGCCTGGGCGTCCGCCGGCACCGATTTCGGCACGCCATGCGCCGAGAACACCACCGGGCACTGGCGATGCTGAGCCGGGATCTCGGACAGCTCCTCGATGAACACCGCGCCGAGGCTTTGCAGGCCCTCGACGACATAGCGATTGTGCACGATCTCGTGGCGGACATAGACCGGGGCGCCGTATTTCTTCAGCGCCAGCACCACGATCTGAATGGCGCGGTCGACGCCGGCGCAAAAACCGCGCGGCTGGCAGAGCCTGATCGTCAGCGGTGGCTTGGTCTTGGTGTGAAGCATGAATCCGGGGCCGTTGTTCAGAGCCGAAATGAGGTGTGCACCCCTGCCCTGTCAAGGGCGGCGACGATCATTCCTCTTTCGCCGGACGGCGCAACCTGATGATGAGAACCGCCGCCAGAGCAGCCGCCAGGCCATACCAGGTGAGGGCATATTGCAGGTGGCTGTTCGGCAAATCGATGATGGTGACGCCGCCGACCGGCAGCCCGCCGGGGTTCGGCGCGGCGTTGGCGTCGACGAAGAACGGCACCAGCGCAGCACCAGCCGGCAGGCCGGCGCTCGAGGCCATGGCGTCGCGGTCCTTCCAGTAGAAGATGTTCTTTTGCACATCATTGTCGGGAAGCATCATCGACGGCTTGGCCAACAGCGGATTGCGGGCGAGCCCGGTCACCGTCACCTTGCCCGCCACCTGGCCCTGCGTGCGCTTGGCCGCGTCCTTCAGGTCGTAGGGAACGAAACCGCGGTTGACCAGCACGAAGCGGCCGTCGTCCAGCTGCAGCGGCGTGACGACGTCGAAGCCGGACGCGCCCTCCCAGGTCGAGAAAAAGTGGCGCTCGCCTTGATGCAGGAACGTGCCGGTCACCGTCACCGGGGTGTAGTCGACATCGCCGGTGGCGGTGAACTGTCTCTCGACCTCCGCCAGCGGCAGCGGCGCGGAATGCGTGCGCTGGTCGATGGTCTGCAGAAGAACTTCCTTCCAATGCAGGCGCTGGATCTGCCAGGTGCCGAGCGCAAGCAGGATACAGAACAGCACCAGGCCAAGGCCGAGCAGCAATACCGTCTTTGGCCGCGAACGGCCGGCGACCAAACCGGATGCCTGGCTCATTGCCCGCTGTCCAGCCGGCCCTCGGCCGCCTTGTTGGCGTATTGCAGCGTCAAAAGCACGCCCTTGATCAGCCGCAGCGCCGTCAGGCACAGAACCAGCGCCAGCGGTATCCACAGCAGGAAATGCAGCCAGAGCGGCGGATTCAGCGTGACTTCCATCCACAGCGCCAGCCCAACGACGATAAAGCCGATGATCAGGATGACGAACACCGCCGGCCCATCGCCGGCATCGGCATAAGAATAGTCGAGGCCGCAATTGCTGCAGCGCTTGCCGACGGTGAGGAATCCGGAAAACAGCTTTCCCTCGCCGCAGCGCGGACAGCGGCCGTGCAGGCCGGCCGAAATCGGATCGATCGGTGGCCAGATAGCCTTGTCTTCGCTCATGCTTTACGGCTCGATTTCGATCGGCGTTCCATCCGGCACCCTAGTCCAGATTTCATCCATGTCCGAGTCGGTAACCCCAATGCAGCCGTCCGTCCAGTCGACCAATTGAAGCAGCCAGCCCCACCAGCCGAAGCCG
Source organism: Mesorhizobium sp. P2_E10 (assembly GCF_056404235.1). Taxonomy (NCBI): domain Bacteria; kingdom Pseudomonadati; phylum Pseudomonadota; class Alphaproteobacteria; order Hyphomicrobiales; family Phyllobacteriaceae; genus Mesorhizobium; species Mesorhizobium sp. P2_E10. The sequence continues at coordinate 371,482 of NZ_JBFUEK010000003.1, read as the reverse complement.
TTGGGCTGGCCATGGATCATGATCATGCCGCCGGGGTCGATGCCGGCGGCCTTCGCGGCCTCGATTTGTGCGGCGTTGGGATAGGAGATGTGGATCGACTTGTAGGCGACGCTACCGGGATTGCGCCAGTCGAGAATGTAGCGCCCCTCGGGCGTGCGCTCGTCGCCTTCCCGGTTTTTTTGCCCGACAGGGTCGCCACCCAGTGCAATGCTGTAGCTGCGGAGGACCTTGCCTCCTCCGATCAGATGGAGCCGCCGTTCCGACTTGTCGACACGCACGAGGTCGATGCGTTCGATGGCAAAGGCCGGGAAGGCGGCGAACAGAAATGTGCAGATCGTCCAGAAAATCGTCAGCCGCATTGGCTACCGATCGGCGATCATTGCGCCGGAAAGAAGATGGCGCCGAAAAGAAGAAAGGCGGCTGCGTTGTCGCAACCGCCTTTCTGATTTCTCGGGTCGATTCTCCCGGCGAAGTCGGTCAATGGCCTTCGATCAGAGCGCCGGACGATCCCCAGACATAGATCGCGCTGAACAGGAACAACCAGACCACGTCGACGAAGTGCCAATACCAGGCGGCGGCCTCGAAGCCGAAATGCTGCTTGGGGGTGAAATCGCCCTTCATCGCGCGGACCAGGCAGACCAGCAGGAAGATGGTGCCGATGATGACGTGGAAGCCATGGAAGCCGGTCGCCATGAAGAAGGTGGCGCCATAGATGGAGTCCTTGAAGCCGAACGGAGCGTGTATGTACTCGTAGGCCTGCACCATGGTGAACAGCATGCCGAGGCCAACGGTCAGCACCAGGCCGTTGATCAGCCCCTTGCGGTCGCCATGCAGGAGCGAGTGGTGCGCCCAGGTGACCGTGGTGCCCGACAGAAGCAGGATGATGGTGTTGTAGAGCGGCAAATGGAAGGGATCGAGGACTTCGAGGCCCTTCGGCGGCCAGACGCCACCAGTAAACGCCGTGCGCGCATAATTCTGGACCTCGCCCGGAAACAGGCTGGCGTCGAAATAGGCCCAGAACCAGGCGACGAAGAACATCACTTCAGAGGCGATGAACATGATCATGCCGTAGCGCAGATGCAGCGACACGACGCGCGTGTGATGCCCCTCATGCGCTTCCTTGATGGTGTCGGACCACCAGGCGAACATGGTGTAAAGGACGATGACCAGGCCGATGAAGAACAACCACGGATTGGCAATGTTGTGGCCGAAAAGCGGAAAATCGCCACCCTTGAGATACTGCATCCAGGCGACGCCGCCTATGGCCATGACCAGTGCACCGATGGCCCCCAGGAAGGGCCACGGGCTCGGGTTGACGAGATGGTAGTCATGTTGTGGTTTTGCGTGCGCGTCTGCCATATCAACCCCCGAGATTTGCTTCGGTATCTGGAACTTTGTTACTGCTGCCTTCGATCGGCGCTGATGACGCAACCGGCCTGCTCTTTTCGACCGGGAACATCGTGTAGGATAGAGTGATCGTCTTCAAGTCCTTCAGTTCCGGCACGTTGACGATGTCGGGATCGACATAGAACATGACCGGCATGTCCAGCGTCTCGCCGGGCTTCAGCGTCGTGTCGGTGAAGCAGAAACACTCAACCTTGTTGAAGTACGGGCCGGCCAGCTCCGGCTGCACGTTGAAGGTGGCGCGGCCGGTGACGGCGCGGTCAAACTTGTTGGTCGCGCTATAGTGCGCCTGAACCGTCTCGCCGATCTTGATGACGATGGAGCGGGCCACGGGCTCGAACTGCCATGGAACGCCGGCTGTGTTGGCGTCGAAGCGGATGGTGACGTCGCGGTCGAGCACACGATCGGCATATTGCTGCGTGGCGCGCCTTGTGGTGCCGCCATAGCCGGTCGCCTTGCAGAACATCGCATAGAGCGGCACCGCGGCATAAGCCATGCCGATCATGCCGCCGAAAAAGGCGATGCAGACGCCGGCGACGATGCGGTTGGTGTTCTTCTTCCCGGGATCGGTGACTGTCTGGCGGTTCATCGTCAGCCTCACATCGATCCGGAATGACCGAACTTCACGATGGTCGCGACATAGAAAATGACGACAAGCACGGCCAGCGCCAGGCCGATGGCGGCCGAACGGTTGCGCCGGGCTTTCTGCTGGCGATCCGTCAACGTAACTAGGTCAAGCTTCTTGTCGACCATGGTCATGCTCCACCGATGGCGAGCGCGCGACCGACGACGCAGTCGGCAAGGTAGATCGCGAAGATGGCGAACAGATACAGCAGCGAGTAGCCGAACAGGGCCTTGGCCGGCTTCATGACGCGGTCGTCGTCCGTCATCTGCAGCACCTTCCAGGCATACCAGACGAAGCCGGCGCCAAGCAGTAATGCGGCGATGCCATAGGCCGATGTGGTGAAGCCGAGGATCCATGGCAGCACGCCAACCGGTGCAAGGATCAGCGCGTAGGCGAAGATCTGGCGCCGGGTCGATGCCTGGCCGGCAACGTTCGGCATCATCGGGATGCCGGCTTTCGCATAGTCCTCGGACTTGAACAGCGCCAGCGCCCAGAAATGCGGCGGCGTCCACAGGAAGATGATCAGGAACAGGATGAGGCTTTCGAGGCTGACCGCTCCGGTGGCCGCGGCCCAGCCGATGACAGGCGGAATGGCCCCTGCGGCGCCACCGATGACGATGTTCTGCGGCGTCGAGCGCTTCAGCCACATCGTGTAGACGACGGCGTAGAAGAAGATGGTGAAGGCCAGCAGCGTCGCCGACAGCCAGTTGACCAGGACGCCGAGCGTCATCACCGACAGCACCGAAAGCACGAGGCCGAAACTCAGGGCTTCACCGGGCCGGATGCGGCCGGCCGGGACCGGACGTCCGGCGGTTCTGGTCATCACCGCATCGATGTCGGCGTCGTACCACATGTTGAGCGCGCCCGACGCGCCGGCACCGATGGCAATGGCCAGGATGGCGATCACCGCCAGCAACGGATTGATGGTCACCGGTGCGGCAACCAGGCCGACAAAGGCGGTAAACACCACCAGCGACATGACGCGCGGCTTCAGCAGGGCGAAGAAATCGCCCGCCGTGGCTTCCGACATGCGAAAGCCCGCTTCGTCAATCAATGGGTCGTCGACTAGGGCCATGCGTACTTAAGTCCATCATTCCGTTGGCCAAAACCGCCGGACGCGCCGGCGGTTTCGTATTCAAGCTGCCTTACTTGATCTTCGGCAGCTGTTCCCACTGGTGGAAAGGCGGCGGCGAAGGCAGCTGCCATTCAAGCGTCGTGGCACCCTCGCCCCATGGATTGGCGCCGGCCACCCGCTTCTTCTGGAAAGCCTCGAACACGCCATAGAGGAAGATCGCCACGCCGACGGCCGAGATATACGAGCCGTAGGACGACACCATGTTCCAGCCGGCAAACGCATCCGGGTAGTCGATGGTGCGGCGCGGCATGCCGGCAAGGCCGAGGAAATGCTGCGGGAAGAAGATCAGGTTGACGCCGATGAAGGTGACCCAGAAGTGGGTGTTGGCGATGGCGAAGGAATACATGTACCCGGTCATCTTCGGGAACCAGTAGTACCAGCCGGCGAAGATGGCGAACACCGCGCCGAGCGACAGCACGTAGTGGAAGTGGGCGATGACGAAATAGGTGTCGTGCAACGACCGGTCGAGACCGGCATTGGCGAGCTGAACGCCGGTCACGCCGCCAATCGTAAACAGGAAGATGAAGCCGAGCGCCCACAGCATCGGCGGCTTCAGCGAAATCGAGCCGCCCCACATCGTCGCTATCCAGGAGAAGATCTTCACGCCCGTCGGCACGGCAATGACCATGGTGGCGAAGACGAAATAGCGCTGCGTGTCGAGCGACAGGCCGGTCGTGTACATGTGGTGGGCCCAGACGATGAACCCGACCGCGCCGATCGCCACCATGGCATAGGCCATGCCGAGATAGCCGAACACCGGCTTCTTCGAGAAGGTGGAGACGATATGGCTGATGATGCCAAAGCCCGGCAGGATCAGGATGTAGACTTCCGGGTGACCGAAGAACCAGAACAGATGCTGGAACAGGATCGGGTCACCGCCGCCATCCGGGGCAAAGAAGGTGGTGCCGAAGTTGCGGTCGGTGAGCAGCATGGTGATGCCGCCGGCCAGAACCGGCAGCGACAAAAGCAGCAGGAAGGCGGTGATCAGCACCGACCAGGCAAACAGCGGCATCTTGTGCATGGTCATGCCAGGCGCGCGCATGTTGAAGATCGTGGTGATGAAGTTGATTGCGCCGAGGATGGACGAGGCGCCGGCAATGTGGATCGACAGGATCGCCAGATCCATCGCCGGCCCGGGCTGGCCCGAGGTCGACAGCGGCGGATAGAGCGTCCAGCCGCCGCCGACGCCGTAGGCGCCAGGCGCGCTCGGCATGAAGGCCGAGGTGATCAGCAGGATGAAAGCCGGCGGCAGCAGCCAGAAAGAGATGTTGTTCATGCGCGGGAACGCCATGTCCGGCGCGCCGATCATGATCGGCACCATCCAGTTGGCAAAGCCGCCGATCAGCGCGGGCATGACCATGAAAAAGATCATGATCAGGGCGTGCGCAGTGCCGAAGGCATTGTACATGCTCTTGCCGCCATCGATGGCGGCATCGCCGTTCATGCCGTAGACCATCTGCGCCAGGCCGGTGAATATCTGGATGCCCGGCTCCTGCAGCTCCATGCGGATGACGACAGAAAGCGCCCCGCCGACGATGCCCGCGAAGATCGCGAAGATCAGATAGAGCGTACCGATATCCTTGTGGTTGGTCGAATACACCCACCGGACCCAGCCGTGATACGGCTTGTGGTCGTGATCGTCGTGAGCTGCAGCGTCTGCCATGTTCCGCTCCGTTCCCTGATCTCTTATGGTCGCGGCGTCAGTTGCCGGCGGCCGCTACCTTGTTTGTGCCATCGACCTCGGCCATCAGCGCCTTGTTGGCGCCGGGCAGGTCGGTCTTGGCTGCTGCCAGCCAGGTCGTGTACTGCGCATCGGAGACGACGCGGATCGCGATCGGCATGAAGGCATGGTCCTTGCCGCAGAGCTGCGAGCACTGGCCGTAATAGAGGCCTTCCTTTTCCGCCTTGAACCAGGTCTCGTTGGTGCGTCCGGGAACCGCGTCCATCTTGATGCCAAACGCAGGCATGGCAAAGGAGTGGATGACGTCGGTTGCGGTGACCAGCACGCGGGTCATGGTGTTGACCGGCACCACCATCTCATTGTCGACGGCGAGCAGGCGTGGGTAGACCTTGCGATCGTCCTTGCCGGCGGCGGCGCGGTCAGCGTCCTGGAGGATCGCCGAGTTGAAGGTAAGCGCCTTGTCGACCTGGTATTCGTAGTCCCAGTTCCACTGATTTCCCGTCGCCTTGATGGTCAGCTTGGCTTCTTCCGGCGGCGTGTATTGCGCGGTCAGCAGCTGGAACGACGGTATGGCGATCAAGAGCAGGACGATGACAGGCCCGATGGTCCAGATCACTTCGATCAACGTGTTGTGGCTGGTCTTCGAAGGGATGGGATTCACGCTCGCACGGAACTTCCAGATGCAATAGGCGAGAAGGAAAAGCACCACGGCGGTGATGATGACGATGAACCAAAGCGTGTAGTTCCCGAACCACTCGATCTGCCGCATCATATCGGTCGCCGGAGGCTGAAAACCTGTCTCCCACGGCTGGGGCTGGGCCGCATGGGCGGACGCACCGGCAAAGACTGTGGCGGCGGCGGCGCCAGCCAGAGATTTGGCGCTTGCTAGAAAATTGGCGCTAGCTAGGAATTTTCTCATCGCCCTCATCATCTCCCGGTTCCTCGCGATCGGAGCGCAAGAATATCTGATAAAGCCGGGATGGGAATCCCGGACAGTCCCAAGGCTGGTTCAAACCATACTCTATTTGCCTCCGCAAGAAAGGAGCGGAGGAAACCGTGCGGCATTTTTGCGCGCAAGTGCCATAGCGGCTTTTTTGCCTTGCGCGGATCGGGGATGGACGGGCGGCGCAGGCATGCGGGCAGAATGCGCCTGACGGTCGCAATTCGGGCGAATTTGCTAGGGAAAAGCGGATTGTGGCCGCTATCGGGGCAGACCAGCGGCGGTCTCATCCTTTACTTGGCTTTGGCGCGGCTTAAAGTGCCGTGATTCGCAATGGAGCCGTCATGAACGCTTGGCTTTCGGCAGATTTTGGGCTTTCGAGAAACTTGGCGAAGGTCATCTTTGTCGCCGCGCTGTTTAGCATCGGGCTGTCTGGTGGCTTGTCCGGCATCAGCCAGGCCAATGCCGCGCAGCCAAGCGGCACGGTGCGGTCAACGCATGGGGCGTGGTCGATCATCTGCGACACACCAGCAGGCGCCACGTCGGAACAATGCGTGATGATGCAGAACGTCGTCGCCGAGGACCGTCCCGAGATGGGGCTTTCCGTCGTCGTGCTGCGCACCGCCGACAACAAGGCCGAGATCCTGCGCGTGCTGGCGCCGCTCGGCGTGCTTTTGCCCAACGGACTTGGCCTCAATGTCGACGGCAAGGACATCGGCCGTGCCTACTTCGTGCGCTGCTTCCAGGATGGCTGCTATGCCGAGGTCATTCTCGAAAAGCCGCTGCTCGACACGCTGAAGACCGGCACCTCGGCCACCTTCATCGTCTTCCAGACACCGGAAGAAGGCATCGGCATTCCCGTCGACCTCAAGGGGTTCGCCGACGGTTTCGCCGCCCTGCCCTGAGACTGTTTTGGCCCAGAAACTGCTCCATCCCAACGACTTCGAGATCTTCAAGCGAATTCGCCTGGAGGCGTTGCGCGCCGCTCCCGAAGCCTTCGCCAGCAGCCTCGCGGATTGGGAAGGTCTGCCGGACGAGGAGTGGCGTCGGCGCCTGACGAACAACCCGGTTGTCGTCAGCTTTAGCGGCGATGAACCTGTCGGCATAATGGGCCTGATGCGACAGCAGGCCAGCAAGATGGCGCACCGCGCCACCATCATCATGGTTTACTTGCGCGACACCGAGCGCGGCGACGGACGCGCCATCGCAATGCTCAATCTTTTGCTCGAACACGCCCGCGCACTGGGCATCAGGCAGGTTGAACTGGCCGTAAGCGCGGAAAATCCCGCCGCCATACGATTTTATCAACGCGAAGGTTTTCATGAAATCGGTCGCATCCCTGCCGGCTTTCTTCACCAGGGCCGGGAGATCGACGAAATCATGATGGCGCGGCGCCTGATTTAGCATCCACCGCGTTCATCGGCCGCGCCTATTTCGTGCGCTGTTTCCGGGATGGCTGCTATGCCAAGGTCATTCTCCAAAAGCCGCTGCTCGACACGCTGAAGACCGGCACGTCGGCCACGTTCATCGTCTTCCAGACGCCGGAAGATGCGTTCACGGCCGACCAGGCCAACGAATGGAACAAGAAATATCGCTGGATCAAGGCCTATTCCGGCAACGGATCCAACTTCAAGATGGATGTCAGCTTCGTCGGCGGCATCACCAAGGGCAATCTCGAGGAAACAGTTCTCGACCTGGGATTCGCTGACCAGCGATATCAAGGATTTCGTGAACCAGAAGTAGCGCGGCCCTGGCCGGCCGCCGGCAATCGGCAATATCGATCTTGCCGATTGTCTGGGCGCGGCTTCGCGCCTACATCGTGGGAGACAATTCTTCTTCCCACGAACGGGCCTGCCATGAACAGCCTGATCGGCCAATTCGACATTTCCGACGATCGCATCAAGCAGATCGTCGCCGAGACCCTCAACGGCGCCGACGATGGCGAGCTGTTCCTCGAATACAGCGAAAGCGAAGCGCTGATGTTCGACAATGGCCGGCTGAAGACCGCCAATTTCAACACCGACCAAGGCTTTGGCCTGCGCGCTGTCGCCGGCGAAGCCAGCGGCTACGCGCATTCCAGCGACCTCTCGGAAGACTCGTTGCTGCGCGCCGCCGACGCCGTTGCAACGGTCAAGGGCGGCTATTCCGGCACGCTCGCCGCGGCACCCGCGCGCACCAACCGCCATCTCTACGGCGACGACAACCCGATCCCCTCGCCTTCATTCGAGGTCAAGGCAAAGCTGCTGCAGGAAATCGATGCCTGGCTGCGCGCCGAGGACCCGCGCGTGCGCCAGGTGACGGCCTCGCTCGCTGCTTCCTGGCAGCATGTCGAGATCGTGCGTGCCGACGGCCAGATGGTGCGTGATATCCGGCCGCTGGTCAGGATCAACGTGTCCGTCATCGTCGGCAATGGCGACCGCCAGGAGAGCGGCTCCTACGGCATGGGCGGACGCAAGGCCTTTGGTGAATTCCTGGCCGAGGACAGCTGGAAGCTCGCGGCCAAGGAGGCACTGCGGCAAGCGCTGGTCAATCTCGACGCCATTCCGGCGCCCGCCGGCACCTTCGACATCGTGCTGTCCAGCGGCTGGCCAGGCGTCATGCTGCACGAAGCCGTCGGCCACGGGCTGGAAGGCGACTTCAACCGCAAGAAGACATCGGCCTTCGCCGGCCTGCTGGGCCAGCAGGTCGCCGCCAAAGGCGTCACCGTCGTCGACGACGGCACCATGCCCGAGCGGCGCGGTTCGCTGACCGTCGATGACGAAGGCACGCCTTCGGCCCGCAACGTGCTGATCGATGACGGCAAGCTCGTCGGCTACATGCAGGACCGCCAGAACGCCCGGCTGATGGGCATGAAGGCCACCGGCAACGGGCGGCGCGAAGGCTATGCGCACCAGCCGATGCCGCGCATGACCAACACCTACATGACCTCGGGCGACATGGAGCCGGACGAGATCATCGCCTCGGTCAAGAACGGCATCTATGCCGTGTCCTTCGGCGGCGGCCAGGTCGACATCACCTCGGGCAAATTCGTGTTCGGCTGCACCGAGGCCTACATGATCGAAAACGGCAAGGTGACGCAGCCGATCAAGGGCGCCATGCTGATCGGCAACGGGCCGGACGCCATGCATCGGGTGTCGATGATCGGCAACGACATGAAGCTCGACAACGGCATCGGCATGTGCGGCAAGGCCGGACAGGGCGTACCGGTCGGCGTCGGCCAGCCGCATCTGAGGATGAACCAGATGACGGTCGGCGGCACCAGGGTTTGAGGATGCCGCCGTGTTCCGGCAACAAGCCTAAATCTCAGCCATACCTTGAAGTGAACACAATCGGCGTTAGGAAATTGGTAACTGTTTAACCGCCTGGGCCACGTTTCCGCGCAAACGCTGTACCAGCCTTCTCGTTGCGGTGGTGTTGGCAATGCAGCGTTCCCCCGGCGTCCTGGCTTTCCTGCTTGGCTTGGTTTCATTGATTGGCGCGACATCACTGCAAGCCAATCCGGCGTCAGCACAGTCGACATGGTTCAAGTCGCGACCGACGCAATCTGCCGTCGTTGGCGGAAGCACCAGTGTCCCCTACGGCTGGATCGATTTCTGCCATCGCCGGCCAAAAGAGTGCAAGGTGCCTGCCCTGCCGGCCGCTGATATCAAGCTGACCGCGCAGAACCTGCGCACCCTCAAGCGGGTCAATCAGAAGGCGAACAGCTCCATCAAACCGGTCAGCAATTTCGATCATTGGGGCACGATGATGGACCACTGGGACTATCCGGTGGACGGCAAGGGCGACTGCAAGATCTACGCGCTCTACAAGCGCAAGCTGCTTCTGCAGGCAGGATTCCCGCGGCAGGCGCTGCTGATGACGGTCGTGCGCGACCTGAACAATGAAGGCCACACCATCCTGACGGTGAAAACCGACAAGGGCGATCTTGTCTTGGACAATCTGGTCGATGAGATCAGGCCGTGGAACGCGACGGGCTATTACTTCCTGAAACGCCAGTCGCAGCAGAACCCAAACACCTGGGTATCGATCAACCAACGGGGCGGCACGCCGAAACGGATGTCGCCAAGCTAGCCTACGGCTAACGCCGCCGTTTCGGCTTCTCCAGCAGCGCCACCGCCTCGACATGCGACGACCACAGGAACTGGTCGATCGGGGTGACGCTCTTCAGCGTATAGCCACCATCGATCAGGATGCGCAGGTCGCGCGCCAGCGTCACCGGATTGCAGGAGACGGCGACGACCAGCGGCACGTCGGAACGGGCGATCTGCTTCGACTGGTCCTCGGCACCGGCGCGCGGCGGATCGAAGACGAGGCCGTCGAAGGCATTCAACTCCTTGAAGGTGAGCGGCCGGCGGAACAGGTCGCGGCGTTCGGCGGTCACCCGCTTCAGCCCAGAGGCGAAACGAAATCCCCGGTCGAGCGCCGCAAGGGCTGCCGCATCGCCTTCCACCGCATGGACTTCCGATTTCGCCGCCAGGCGCAAGGCAAAGCTGCCGCAGCCGGCGAAAAGATCGGTGACCTTCTTGGCCCGCGACAGATGCTTGCCGACCATATCGGCCATCGCCTGCTCGGCGGCCTGCGTCGCCTGCAGGAAGGCACCCGGCGGCACCGCGACGGCGATGCCGCCAAACATGACCACCGGCTTCTTCGGCTCGACGACGATCTCGTCATCGACCGAAAGCCGGGCCAGTCCTTCGCCGATGACAAAATTGGAAGCGACGCGGCGCTGGTTTTCGCCGAGCTTGCCGGACTCGTGGACCGCGATGTCGAGGCCCGAGCCGGTCAACGTCACCGTCATGCGGAACGATTTGGTGGTTGCGCATACGAGTTCTGCGAGTGCCCTCAGACGATCGAGCGCTGCGACGATCTCGGGCAAGGAGATCGGACATTCCTCGATGGGAATGATTTCCGACGACAGCGCGCGAACGAAACCCAGCTTCATGCCGGCCTCGCTGCGCCGGGCCGTGAAGACGACGCGGCGGCGCGTATGCGGCGCGCATGGCACCAGCGCGCCTACATCGCTGGCTATGCCCTTGCTCTTCAGCGCCTGCACGACCTTTTCGCGCTTCCACTGGTGATAGGCTTCGGCTTCCAGATGCTGAAGGGCGCAGCCGCCGCATTCGGTGAAATGCCGGCAGGCGGGATCGATCCTCAATGGCGACGTTTCCAGCACCGCCATCAGCGTGGCACGGTCCTTTTCGCGTGCGGCGGTGACGATTTCGCCAGGCAGGGCGAAGGGAATGAACACCTCGCCGGTTTCGGCCTCGGCGACGCCGTCGCCCTGGAAGCCCAGTCTCGCGATGGTGAAGCGCGCGCTCATTGGTCGCGCCCCTTGGGATCGCTGCCCTTGGCGTCCTTGATACCGGCAAGCAGGAATTCGCGATTGCCGTCACCACCTTCGATCGGCGACAGATGCAGTCCCAGCGTGCGCCAGCCGGCGACGCCTTCGAGCCACTCCTGCAGCAGGCCGGCAACACGCGCGGCATCGTAAGGATCTTTCAGCAGCCCACCCTTGCCGATCGCCTCGCGGCCGGCCTCGAATTGCGGCTTGACCAGGAACACGGCTTTCGCGCCGCTTCGGGCCAAGGCGAGCGCCGGCGGCAGCGCCAGCTTTAGCGAGATGAAGCTGACGTCGGAAACGATGAAATCCGGAATGCGACCGGCCAGATCGGCGACGGAAAGCTCGCGAGCGTTCAGCCCTTCGATCGCCGTCACGCGCGGATCGCCTGATATGTCGGGATGCATCTGGCCATGTCCGACATCGATCGCGGTGACATGGGCCGCACCGCGTTCGAGCAGCACCTGGGTGAAGCCGCCGGTCGAGGCGCCGATGTCGAGCGCTTCGCTGCCGGCTGGATCGAGGCCGAAATGATCGAGCCCGGCAATCAGCTTCAGCGCCGCGCGCGAAACATAGCCCCGCGCCTGATCGTCGATAGCGATCTGGCACTGCGGCAAGACGGCTTGGCCAGGCTTGCGGGCGACGGTGCCGTCGACCGTCACCGTGCCGCGCTCGACCGCGTCACGGGCGCGCGAACGGCTGGCGAACAGGCCGCGAGCGACGAGCAGTTCGTCGAGCCGCTGGCGTGTGCTGGTTGGCAGAGGGGAATTCATCGGCCTTCATGGCGAAAGCCGGCGATGATGGCAAGCACCTTGGGGCCGATCGGCAATCATCGGTCGACCGTAGCTGTCGATGAGTGTCAGAAGATGGTGCGCGAGACCTGCCGTTCGACGGCCGGCGTCAGACTGTCATTGCTGTCGCCAGAAGCCTGCTTGCGCGGGGGCTCAGCGGGGCCGGGTGCCACTGATACGGCGTCCGGAATGACGACGAATTGTAGCCTTTGCTTGTAGGAAAAGCCGCCACGGATGCCGCCGATCTTGCCGGCGACGATGCCCATCACCGCCTTTTCGAGGTTGCGATCATAGCGCGTTTCGGCCATAGCCGGCGCAGCGATAGCGGCCAAAAGGGCCACGCCGCACAGAAGCGTTCTCATTGTTCTTAACTCCCTGCCTTGGGCACGTTCTATAGCAGGGCGCCGTTGAAAAACGGCCAAGAGACACGGTAAGCAAAACAACAAACGGCAACGTAAACAGCGCGTTACGATCGCCAGCCGACAAACCGATTCAGGGCTTTAAGATTTTGATTCAGGCGCGCTGGGCGCGAGCGGTGTGGCCCAAGGCGACGAAAACGGTGCGCACGATGCCGGCCGCATCCAGCCCGGCATCGGCATACATTTTTTCAGGCTTGGCGTGATCGGTGAACGCGTCGGGCAGCACCAGCGGGCGCACCTTCAGGCCGCTTTCCAGCAGCCCTTCATGGGCGAGGAACTGCAGCACGTGACTGGCAAAGCCGCCGACCGCGCCCTCTTCCACCGTCACCAGCACTTCGTGCGAGCGGGCCAGCCGCCGGATCAGATCTTCGTCGAGCGGCTTGGCGAAGCGGGCGTCGGCAACCGTGGTCGAAAGCCCGGCCGCGCCAAGCTCCTCAGCCGCAGCCAAGCAATCCTGCAGCCGCGTGCCGAAGGACAGCAGCGCAACCTTGGTGCCTTCCCTGACGATGCGACCCTTGCCGATTTCGAGGATCGAGCCGCGTTCCGGCATGTCGACACCGACGCCATTGCCGCGCGGATAGCGGAAGGCGATGGGGCCATCATCGTAGCTTGCCGCGGTGCGCACCATGTGGCGCAGTTCCGCCTCGTCGGCCGCCGCCATGACGACAAAGCCGGGCAGCGTCGCCAGGAAAGTGGTGTCGAAGGCGCCGCAATGGGTGGCGCCATCGGCGCCGACGAAACCGGCGCGATCGATGGGAAAGCGCACCGGCAATTTCTGGATCGCCACGTCGTGGACGACCTGGTCGTAGGCGCGCTGCAGGAAGGTCGAATAGATCGCCGCGAACGGCTTGAAGCCTTCGGTGGCGAGGCCAGCGGCGAAGGTCACCGCATGCTGCTCGGCGATACCGACATCGAAAACCCTTGTCGGGAACGCCTCGCCGAACAGGTCAAGGCCGGTGCCGTTCGGCATGGCGGCGGTGACGGCGACGATGCGGTCGTCTACACGGGCTTCCTGGACCAGGCTTTCGGCGAAGACCTTGGTGTAGCTCGGGGCGTTGGCCGGCGCCTTGGCCTGCGCGCCGGTGATGACATCGAACTTGTTGACGCCGTGATATTTGTCGGGCGCGGCCTCGGCAGGCCCGTAGCCCTTGCCCTTCTGGGTCACGACATGGATCAGCACCGGGCCGTCGCCATTGTCGCGGACGTTCTTCAACACCGGGATCAAATGCTCGAGATTGTGCCCGTCGATCGGGCCGATGTGATAGAAGCCAAGCTCCTCGAACAGCGTGCCGCCGGTGACGTAACCGCGTGCATGCTCGACCGCCCGGGTGATGGCGCGATCGGCGCGCTTGCCGAGATAGGAGGTCAGCTTCTTGCCGAAATCACGCAGTCCCAGATAGGTCTTGCCGGAGGCCAGACGCGCCAGATAGGCGCTCATTGCGCCGGTCGGCGGCGCGATCGACATGTCGTTGTCGTTGAGGATGACGATGAGGCGCGCATCAAGCGCGCCGGCATTGTTCATCGCCTCATAGGCCATGCCGGCCGACATGGCGCCGTCGCCGATGACGGCGATGACATTGTTGCGGCCGCCGGACAGATCGCGCGCCGCCGCCATGCCGAGGCCGGCGGAAATCGAGGTCGACGAATGCGCGGCGCCGAACGGATCGTATTCGCTCTCGGCGCGGCGGGTGAAGCCGGACAGGCCCCCCTCCTGGCGCAGCGTGCGGATGCGGTCGCGGCGGCCGGTGAGGATCTTGTGCGGATAGGCCTGGTGGCCGACATCCCAGATCAGCCGGTCGTCCGGTGTGTTGAAAACGTAGTGCAGCGCCACCGTCAGTTCGACCACGCCAAGGCCGGCGCCGAGATGTCCACCGGTGTGGGACACCGCATCGATCAGCTCGGCACGAAGCTCCGCAGCCAGCTGCGGCAGCTCGCTTTCGGCAAGCGTGCGCAGGTCGGCCGGAATGCGGACCTTGTCGAGAAGCGGTGTGTGCAGCGTTGCGTTCACTGTTAAGGGGCCTGCTCAGATATGATGTTCATGCACGTCGATCATGGGCGAAATATGCCTCCGCCCAGCGAATGTAAATGCGTGTCAGTGACGCGGATGGTTCTGATCCAGAGCCTGATCCATCCCAACAGAGCCGGGATGGGGCTCTGTCCTCCTGTTTGACCATGATCTTTTCCGAAAACCGGGTCCCACTTTTCGGGATCATGGTCTTAATTGTCCGGCAACGGAATGAACTCTTCCTCATCTCCAGGAACGATATCGAAGCGGCCTGTCTTCCATTCTTGTTTGGCCTGTTCGATGCGTTCTTTCGACGAGGAGACGAAATTCCACCAGATGTAGCGCGGCGAGCCGAGCGAAGCGCCGCCGAACAGCATGAAATGGGCACCAGTTTCCGACGAGACAATGATCTCGTCGCCGGGCTTGAATACCAATAGCCGCTCGGCCGGGAAGCGATCGCCGGAAATCGAAACCTCGCCTTCCAGCGTGTAGATGGCGCGCTCCTCGGCGTCGGCCGGGATCTTCACACTGGCGCCAGGCGCCAGCCTCAGATCGGCGTAGAGCGTCTCGGAGTCGGCTCTTACCGGCGACCGCAGCCCGGAAAACGCGCCGATGACGACGCGGCCGTTGACGCCCTCGGCGTCGATTTCGGGCAGACGGAGCGCCGCCGTGTTCTCGAACACCGGGTCGACCTCTTCCTTGCCATCCGGCAGTGCCAGCCAGGTCTGCAGGCCGGAGACCGACATCGGCGCGCCGCGCAACTCTTCCGGGGTGCGCTCGGAATGGACGATGCCGCGGCCGGCGGTCATCAAATTCACGTCGCCGGGCTGGATCACCATTTCGGTGCCGAGCGAATCGCGATGCCTGATCTTGCCGTCGAACAGATAGGTGACGGTCGACAGGCCGATATGTGGATGCGGACGGACATCGAGCGCCTGGCCGGCGCGCAGGATGGCCGGTCCCATGCGGTCGAAGAAGATGAACGGCCCGACCAGCCGGCGCTTGGCAGTCGGCAAGGCACGGCGAACCTGAAAACCGCCAATGTCCTTGGCGTTCGGAATGACCATCAGCTCGATCTGGTCGCTGGCGAAGGCGTCACCAGGCTGCGGGTCGTTGCCGGGGAAGAAGCTCATCGGATGTCCTCAGGCAAAGCGCAGTGCCGATTTGGCCTTTGCCTTGGCCGCCACCTCCTCGCGATTGCGCGGATGATGATTGGTTTCCATGGAATGCAGCAGTTCGTGCGCCGACTCGGCAATCGCCTCGACGGCACGGTCGAAGGCCGCCTGATTGCGCTGCGAGGGCCGCGTCGTTCCGCTTAGTTTGCGCACGAACTGAAGCGCGGCGTCGCGGATCTCGTCATGGGTTGCCGGCGGATCGAAATTGAACAGGGTCTTGATGTTTCTGCACATGCTTGAACTCCTTACCTGCTTTCTCTGCCCGCCCCGTTTTGCAACCTATTCCGCGTCGAGTGGCTCGGTGCCAACCGGCTTGCCGTCGCGCGACAGCCTGATCTTCTCGACCTTGTCCTCGGCCGCCTTCAGCAACCGGTCGCAATGCAGCTTCAGCGCCTCGCCGCGCTCATAGATCTTGATCGACTGGTCGAGCGGCACGTCGCCGCGTTCCAGATCATCGACGATCTTTTCCAACGCGTCGAGTGCCTGCTCGAAGCTCATCGCCTTGACGTCTTCGTTCACTTCGCCAGCCATCCTCTATCCTTTCATCAGTCGCCCGACGTGGGCGGCGACCGAAAATGCCAGTCCCTGCAGATCGTAGCCGCCCTCGAGCAGGCTGACGAGGCGGTTGCCGCTGTGACGTGCAGCGCGCTCGAGCAACTGGCCGGTCGCCCAGTCGAAATCGTCCTCGGTCAGGTTGATCTGTGCCAGCGGATCGCGATGGTGCGCGTCGAAGCCGGCGGAAATTATGATCAGGTCGGGCGCGAAATTGTCGAGCGCCGGCAAAACCCGCGACAGGAAGGCATCGCGGAACACCTCCGAGCCAGTCTCCGGCGCCAGCGGCGCGTTGACGATGTTGCCGGCGCCGGTTTCGCCCTTGGCGCCGGTGCCGGGGTAAAGCGGCATCTGGTGCGTCGAACAGTAGAGCACCGACGGATCGTCCCAGAAAATATCCTGCGTGCCGTTGCCGTGATGCACGTCCCAGTCGACGACGGCGACGCGCTCGACGCCGTGTTTGTTCTGCGCATAGCGGGCGGCAATCGCCGCGGTGTTGAACAGGCAAAAGCCCATGGCCGTGGTCTTTTCGGCATGGTGGCCGGGAGGCCGCGCGGCGACAAAGACGTTGTCGGCACGGCCCTGGAAGACATCGTCGACGGCGGCGTTGGCGGCACCGATGGCCGTCACCGCGGCCTGCCAGCTTTTCGGGCTGGCGCTGGTGTCGGCATCGATCGAGACGATGCCGGTCTCGGGGATCGCGGCGCGGACGCGGGCGACGAAATCCTGCGGGTGGGCATAGAGGATGGTTGCCTCGTCGCCTTCCGGCGCCTCGACGCGATCGAGGGCGGCAAAGGCCTCGTCGTCGAGCACGCGCTCGATGGCGCGCAAACGGTCGGGCCGCTCGGGATGACCGGGCGGTGTCAGGTGTTCGAGAAAGATCGGGTGGGTGTAGAGCCGTGTGACCATGTCCCGATATAGGCGCGCCCGGCCGCTTTGACCATGTTTTCACGCCCGGAAAGGGCGACGGTCAACAGGGTTTAGCTGTTGGGCGTCGGCTGGGTCCAGCGCGAGCCGCCGAACGAGGCCAGTGCCTTGTCCTTCAGTTCCCTGAACTTCGACGACGCCTCGGCCAGCCGCCGGTCCCAGTCGGGGTTCGGCACCTGGCCCTGGATGGTCTTGAAATAGACCTGCATCAGGCAAGCGATGGCAAAGGGTTCGATGAAGGCGGCCTTGAAGGCCCAGGCGAAGACGATGGCGAGCACGAAGGCCCAGCCTGCGAGTTGCCCCGGCATGAGGTACAGAATGGCGCCGGCCGGTGCCAGCATCAGCAGGAAGATGACCAGGGACACACCCCACATGATCACCGCCAGCCAGACGGCGTTCTTGACCATGGTCTTGCCGTTCTGCGCGTAGAGCACGACCCCTTGCCGCGCCGTCTCAAAGGGTGAGGCGGAATTGATGCGGATGTTGTAGCCGAGGATGATCTCGTCGACATAGGTCAGCGACAGGCGGATGACGGTGTTGATGAAACTGACCAGGCCGCTCAAGCCGGGAATGGGCAGGAAGGCGGCAATGCCGCCGATCAGGCCGGTGATGGCGCGGATGGCGCCCTTGACCAACTGGTCGAGCACGAAAAGGATGTTGGCTTCGGCAAAACGCTGAGTCACGACTTCCCTGGCATAGGCGATCTGGCTCTGGCCGCCGGGGACGTCGCGGCCGTCGATCAGGTGGACCATCACCGCGATATGGCCGGCCTTGACGATGTAGAGGATGTATTCGCGGATCCAGTAGACGGCGATCGAAACGACGCCGATACCGACCACGCCGCCCCACAGGGCAAACGACATCGGCCCGTCAGGATCCGTCGAGATATGGCCGACGCCATAGCCGACGCTGGCACCAGTACCGGTCGCCACGATGTAGGCCAGCGTGATGCCGAAATAGACGATCATGCGAAAGACGATGAAGGGCCATGTCCTGATCATGATGGACACCGACCTGCCGATCTCGAAATCCCACATGTCCCGAATCTCCCCTCAGAGATGGTCGCAGAGGATGAACTCAGGCGGGCGATTGTCAATCTCGGGCCGACCGGCGACTGCCAATTATCCCGGCAAATCGCCAGTTCGCTTGAGCAGCCCTTCCAGAAGGATGTTGAAGGCCTTCACCGCCTTTTTCGACGTGGCTTCGGGATCGTCCGAATTTGCGATCCACTGCGCCGCATGCAGCGAGGCGCCACTGATCAGCCTTGCCGCAGCTTCGGCATCGACGCCGACGATGGTTCCCTCGTCGCTCAGCCTTTGAAGGTTCTCCGTCATCAAGCGGATGCATTCGTTCTGGCTCGGCCATTGCGAAGGATCGCCAAGCACCGCCGGCCCGTCGCGCAACACGATGCGCTGGATTTCCGGCTCCAGGGCCATTTCGATATAGGCCGTGCATTCATCGACAAAGCCGCTCCAGAGCGTGTCCGCTTTGGCTGAAACGACTTTCAGCCGGGCGAACATTTCAGCGTCGATCTCGGCGATCACCGCCTGCAGCAGTCCCTTCTTGTCGCCGAAATGATGATAGAGCGCGCCGCGCGTCAGCCCGGCCGATGCGGTGAAATCATCCATCGAGGCCTCGGCATAGCCGACGGTGCCAAAAGCCTGGCGCGCGGCCGCCACCAGCTTGGCACGCGTCTCTGCGATCATCTCCTTGCGGGGTCTGTGCATGGTTCTGGCCCTACTGACATACACTGCGTATGCCAATTGACATACGTGGCGTATGCTCTATTTAACAATCATACGCCACGTATGTAATTGTCGAACCTGCCTTTGTCGAGGAGCCAGACCATGCAAAACCCCTATTCGGAAATCTTTCGCGCCCCTGGCGCCAAAGGCTTCGCCGCCGCTGGCTTCGTTGCCCGACTGCCGATCGCCATGGCGCCGATCGGGATCGTCGCCATGCTGTCGCAGACACATGGCGAATACTGGCTGGCCGGCGCCGTCTCGGCGACATACGCACTGGCCAACGCATTTCTCGCGCCGCAGATATCAAGGCTGGTGGATCGCCTTGGCCAGACCCGCATTGTCGTGCCGACCACGGTCCTTTCCGTGCTCGCTTTCGTGATCCTGATTGCGGCCGCCAATCAGCACTGGCCGATATGGACGCTGTTCGTGTCGGGGCTGCTCGCCGCCGCCATGCCCAGCATCCCGGCAATGGTGCGCGCGCGCTGGACCGAGATTTTTCGCGATCGCCCCGAGATGAACACCGCCTTCGCCTTCGAGTCGGCGGCGGACGAACTGGTCTATGTCGCAGGGGCATCGCTATCGGTGGGTCTGAGTGTCGCCCTGTTTCCGGAAGCGGGCATGCTGGCGAGCACATTGTTCCTCGCCTTCGGCTCGATGGCCTTCATCCTGCAGCGCTCGACCGAGCCACGGGTGCGACCGGTGGGACAAGGTTCGCGCGGCTCGGCAATCCGCCTGCGCGCGGTTCAGATCATCACCTTCGCCCTGATCTTCATCGGCGCCACCTTCGCGACCACGGAAGTGAGCACCGTGGCGATCACCAAGGCGCTTGGCCTGCCGGGCGCCGCCAGCCTCGTCATCGGCGTCTACGCGCTGGGATCGTTCGTCGTCGGCATCATCATCGGCACGCTGAGCCTGAGAACGCCGCTGCAGCACCAGCTTGCCTTTGCCGTCGCCGTCATCGCGCTCACCACGCTGCCGCTGCTGGTTGCCGACACGGTGCCGCTGCTGGCGCTGGCGGTCTTCGCCAGCGGCTTAGCAATCTCGCCGACCTTCATCACGGCATTCGGCCTGATCGAGCGGCACGTGCCGGAGGCGATGCTGACCGAGGGCATCACCTGGGTCACCACCGGCATTGGCATCGGCATGGCGCTCGGTTCCTTCGCCGCCGGCGCGGTGGTGGATGCGTATGGCGCCCAGAACGGGTTCTGGGTCTCGGTGGCGTCGGGGGTCATCGCATTGGTCACAGTGCTCGCGGGCCAGCACAGCTTGGCAACCCACACATGCGATCTGGACGAATGCAACGCGGCCGCCGTTCCTGCGGAATAACGTAGACAAGCATCCAGCCGTTTGTCTCGATAGTGCCGACGTTCAGAATTGGCAGCGGCCTCCGGGACGTCGTCATCCCAGGGCGAAGCAGGAGCGAAGCTCCGTCGCGGAGACCCTGGGATCCATGCCGCGAACTTTGCCGTAGAGTGCAGCGGAGCAGAATTCTGAACCGTCGCAGCGTGTCGAGTTCACGGCATGGATCCTATGGTCTGCGCCGCGTCGCTGCGCTCCTTGCTTCGCCATAGGATGACGACTGCACGGAGGCTTCAGCCAATCGCCAACGCATGCGACCTGCCCGCAATCCTTCCGATGCGTCACTCTTGCACGAACTACAAAATCTCGGTCTTGGCGATATGGATGCCAAAGCCCTCGAGGCCGACATAGTGGCGCTCGCGCGAGGCGATCAGGTTGATCGAGGAAATGCCGAGATCCTTCAGGATCTGCGCGCCCAGTCCGATCTCGCGCCATTCGTTTTCGCGGCGGCGCGCCTCTTCGTGATCCTCGCGATCGGCGGGAGCGGGACGCTTGCGCTCCTGATGCGCAACACCAACAGAACCCTCGCGGAGATAGACGATGACGCCGCGCTTGCGGTCGCCCATCGCTTGCATGATGCCGTCGAGCTTGTGGCTGGTGCCGAACACGTCGCTGACCACGTCCTCGGAATGCAGCCGCACCGGCACATCCTCGCCGTCGCGGATATCGCCGAAGACGATCGCCACATGGTGCATCGAATCCCAGGGCAGCGTGTAGGTGAAGACCTGCGCCTTGCCACCGGGCGTGTCGATGTCGGAACAGGCGACACGCTCGACCAGCGTTTCCTTGCGCTGGCGATAGGCGATGAGGTCGGCGACCGAAATCTGCTTCAAACTGTGCTTTTCGGCGAAGGCCTGCACCTGCGGCCCGCGCATGACGGTGCCGTCATCGTTGACCAGTTCGGAGATGACGCCGACAGGCGGCAAGCCGGCGAGCTTGCATAGGTCGACCGCGGCTTCGGTATGGCCAGAACGCATCAGCACGCCGCCTTCGCGGGCGATCAGCGGGAAGATATGGCCGGGGCGGACGAAATCGGAGGCGCCGACGTTGCCGTTGGCGAGATTGCGCACGGTCAGCGTGCGGTCGTCGGCCGAAATGCCGGTCGTGGTGCCGTGCTTGAAATCGACGCTCACGGTGAAGGCTGTGGTGTGGGCTGAATCATTGTCGGCGACCATCGGCGACAGGTTCAGCCGCTTGGCCTCCTCGCGCGGCATCGGCGTGCAGACGATGCCAGAAGTGTTGCGGACGATGAAGGCCATCTTTTCCGGCGTGCAGTGGACGGCGGCGACGATCAGGTCACCCTCGTTCTCGCGCCCGTCATCATCCATGACGACGACGATCTCGCCGCGTTCGAAGGCGCGCAGGGCTTCGACAATTTTCTTCTGGTCGTAAGGCATGTCGTCCCGCTTCCGCTCGAATTGCAAGGTTGAAGGTCACACGCGGCCGGTCTGGCCGCGATGACGCAGATAGTGATCGGCAATGGCGCAGGCAACCATCGCCTCGCCGATCGGCACGGCGCGGATGCCGACGCAGGGATCGTGGCGGCCCTTGGTCATGATATCGACGTCGTTTCCGTCCTTGTCGATCGACTTTCGCGGCGTCAGGATCGACGAGGTCGGCTTGACCGCGAAACGCGCGATGATCGCCTGGCCGGTCGAGATGCCGCCAAGGATGCCGCCGGCATTGTTGGACAGGAAGACCGGCTTGCCGTCATTGCCCATGCGCATCTCGTCGGCATTCTCTTCGCCGGTGATGCGGGCGGCCTCAAAACCGTTGCCGATCTCGACGCCCTTGACGGCGTTGATCGACATCAGGCCGGAGGCGATGTCCTGGTCGAGCTTGGCATAGATCGGCGCGCCGAGGCCGGCCGGAACGCCGTCGGCGACGATCTCGATGACCGCGCCGACCGAGGAACCAGCCTTGCGAATACCGTCGAGATATTGGGTGAAGACTGCGACCGAGGCCGGATCGGGGGTGAAGAACGGGTTTTCGGCGTCGCCGATGAAATTCCAGTTCCAGTTGGCGCGGTCGATCGATTTGACGCCCATCGACACCAGCGCGCCGCGCACCACCATGCCGGGCACCACCTTGCGAGCAAGCGCGCCGGCTGCCACCCGCGCCGCCGTCTCGCGGGCCGAGGAGCGGCCGCCGCCGCGATAATCGCGCACACCATATTTGGTGTCGTAGGTGTAGTCGGCATGGCCCGGCCGGTACTGGCGGGCGATCTCGCCATAGTCCTTGGAGCGCTGGTCGACATTGTCGATCTGCATCGACACCGGCGTGCCGGTGGTGATCATCGTCTCGCCATCCTCATCGAGGATGAAGCCGGACAGGATTTTCACCTCGTCGGGTTCACGACGTTGGGTGACGAAACGCGACTGGCCCGGGCGGCGCTTGTCGAGATCGGCCTGGATTTCGGCACGGGTGAAGCGGATGCCGGGCGGACAGCCGTCGACGACGCAGCCGAGCGCCGGGCCATGGCTTTCGCCCCAGGTGGTGACACGGAAAAGATGGCCAAACGTGTTGTGAGACATGGAAGACAGCCCTGCCCGGCATCGGAGCCGGCTCAAGCCTGCCTTCTATTGGCGTTTTCCACAGGGGTCAAACTGTGATCTGGCGGATTTAGTTTTGACACATTCGGTTGGTTTCTGCTCTGTTCCATTCACCCGTTGGACACTCGCCGCCATCGTGCCGGCGCAATGACAAGAGGACGATGATGCGTAGCCTGATTGGCGCTGTTGCCGCCGTGTTGCTGATTTCCACCGCCGCCTATGCCGGCCAGACCGAAGGCCTGATCAAGACGATCGACAAGGACGCGCTGACGCTGACGCTGGAGGACGGCAAATCCTACAAGCTGAACGCTGAAACCGATCTCGATGCACTGAAGCCGGGCATGGATATCGTCATCGCCTATGACGTGAGCAATGGCGAGAATGTCGTCACCGACATGGAACTGCCGGATACCGAGTAAGATTTTCCGACACCAGCCTTTGCAAGGCGCTTG
The DNA here is from genome assembly GCF_056404235.1 of Mesorhizobium sp. P2_E10. Lineage (NCBI taxonomy): Bacteria > Pseudomonadati > Pseudomonadota > Alphaproteobacteria > Hyphomicrobiales > Phyllobacteriaceae > Mesorhizobium > Mesorhizobium sp. P2_E10. The sequence continues at coordinate 348,382 of NZ_JBFUEK010000003.1, read as the reverse complement.
CGCCATTTTGGAACGGCTGAGCCTTCGTCTGTCATCACCCCGTTTCGACTCCCGGCGCTGAAGCGCTTGGGTAAAGGCTGACCCTTGCCAGCGCCGTTTCTTGGGCGCAATCTCAGTTCGCAGATAAAGCCACGGTGGATTTCGACCACCATCAGAAGATCGGCGATGGAGCCGAACAATGTGCAGCGACTGCAAGCGCAAAGGGGTCGACCGGAGGAATTTTCTCAAGGTCGGCGCGGGGCTCGTCGCGATCGGTTTTGGTGGGGTTTCCTGGTCGGCACGCGCCGCAGAAGCTGCGCCCGCACTGCCCCCCGATGAAGCGCTTGCTGCGCTGAAATCCGGCAACGAACGCTACGTCAGCCACCCGGAACTCTGCTCGATCGACCTTGCCGCGCAGCGGAACGCAGTCGCCGCACATCAGGCGCCCTGGGCCACGATCATCAGTTGCGCCGACAGTCGCGTTCCGCCGGAGTTGATCTTCGGCGGCCACGGCATTGGAGAACTGTTCGTCGCCCGCAATGCCGGCAATCTCGTCGACACAGCCACGCTCGGCACGGTCGAATACGGCGCGGCGGTGCTCGGCTCGCCGTTGATCGTCGTCCTCGCGCACACAAGCTGCGGCGCCGTCAAGGCGGCTTGCGACGTGGTCGCCAAGAACGCCACCTATCCGGGCGCGATCGGCCCAATGATCGAACCAATCCTGCCGGCGGCGATCGCCGTGCAAAGCGAAAAGGGCGATTTCGTCGACAACGCCGCCAAAGAGAGCGCGCGCAGGACCGCGCGGCGGCTGACCGTTTCGAGCAAGCTGTTGGCCGGTCTCACCGCGGCGGGGACGCTAAAGATCGTCGCGGCGATCTATGACCTACAAACGGGTGAGGTGACCTACATCGATTGACAGCTACAGCCACTCCAGGCTCCGGCCATCCAGCCGGAGCAGCCGATCCTGAGGCACTTCTAGGCGCGCCGCCTCTCGTTCGGAAACACCTTCCACCAGACGAAACAAGGTCCGTATGACGCCGCCATGGGTGACGCAGACCGTCTGGCGGTCGAGCGCATAGAGCCACGGCCTTATCCGTTCGAGCAGCATCTGGTAGCTCTCAGCGCCCTCGCCCGGCGGCTGAAAATTCCATTTGTCCCGACGGCGCGCCTTGGTCGAGCCGGGATTCCTGGCCTCGAGTTCGGCAAAGGTGAAACCCTGCCAGTCGCCAAAGTGCACCTCGACCAGCCGCGGATCGGTGCGGTAGCCGTGCGGATCGAGATGCATCGCCGCACGGATGCGCTCCATCGTCTCGCGCGTGCGGCGCATCGGGCTGGCGACAAAGTCGAAATCTTCGGGGTTATGGACAAATTCAGCCAGATGTCGGCCATTTTCAGTCGCCTGCTCGCGGCCGAGCGCGTTGATGTCTGTATCGGCCTGCCCTTGTAGCCGGAAGTCAGCGTTCCACTGCGTCTGGCCGTGGCGCACGATGTAGACGAGCGGATACATCAGGTCTTTCGGAGATACGTCGTTCAGGCGGAGGCGGAGGGCTAGTCCTTGACGGTCGAAATATCCGGTGCGTCGACCGCCTTCATGCCGACGACATGATAGCCGGAATCGACATGATGGATCTCGCCGGTGACGCCGCGCGACAGGTCGGACAGGAAATAGACGCCGGAATCACCGACCTCCTCCTGCGTCACTGTCTGCTTCAGCGGCGAATTGTATTCGTTCCACTTCAGGATGTAACGGAAGTCGCCGATGCCGGACGCGGCAAGCGTCTTGATCGGCCCGGCGGAGATGGCGTTGACGCGGATCTTCTTGCCGCCAAGGTCGACGGCGAGATAGCGCACGCTGGCTTCCAGCGCCGCCTTGGCGACGCCCATGACGTTGTAATGCGGCATCACTTTTTCGGCACCATAGTAGGTCAGCGTCAGCAGCGAGCCGCCATCGGTCATCAGCGGCTCGGCGCGCTTGGCTATAGTGGTGAAGGAAAACACCGAGATGTCCATGGTGCGCAGGAAATTGTCGCGCGTCGTCTCGACATAGCGGCCGGTCAGCTCGTCCTTGTCGGAAAAGGCGATGGCGTGGACGAGGAAATCGAGCTTGCCCCAGTGCCTGGCGATGTCGGCGAACACCGCATCGAGGCTTGCCGGATCGGTGACGTCGCAATGGCCGGCGACATGGGCGTTGAGTTCCGCTGCCAGCGGCTCGACGCGCTTCTTGAACGCCTCGCCCTGATAGGTCAGCGCGATCTCAGCGCCATGGTCGACGCAGGCCTTGGCGATGCCATAGGCGATCGACCTGTTGTTCGCGACGCCAAGGATAAGCCCGCGTTTGCCGGCCATAATGCCCTGTCCACCCGCCATGTGAGCGCTCTCCGCAAGATTTTCTGCTTTGTGGAGAGAGCCTATCGCACAGGCACAGAGTCCCTTCAAGCGCACAAAACCGACAGTTCGGGGGACAAAACGCCGGCTCTAGCCTTTTCGGCCGCGCATCAGCGCCTCAAGTTCGCTGTCGCCGCCCTCCGGCAGCATCAGCCGCACATGGGCATAGAGATCGCCGTGACCACCGGCTTTTTCCGGCAGGCCACGGCCCTTCAGCCGCAAAACCTTGTCCGAGCTCGACCAGGCGGGAACGTTGACCGCCAGCTTGCCGGTCGGCGTCTCGACCGGCACCTTGGCGCCCAGCACCGCATCGGCCAGCGCCACCGGCAGGTCGGCATGCAGGTCGCGGCCCTCGACGCGGTAGCGTGGATGGCGACGGATGTGGATCTTGACCAGCGCATCGCCCGGCTGTCCAGGCCCTTGCTCGCCCTGCCCCTTCAGCCGGATGGTCTGGCCGTCCTCGACATAGGTGGGCAGCTTGACCGCGACCTTGCGGCCGTCCGGGAACATCGCCGTCACCTTCTCGGCAGTCGCCGCTTCCTCGATGGTGACGTCAAGCGTCACGTTGAGGTCGGCGCCGGTCGGCGCCTGGCGGCGATCGCCCGCGCCGGCGCCGCGCTGCCCGGAGAAGGCATCGCCAAAGATCTGGCTGAAGATGTCGCTGTTGCCATCGAACGGATCGCCGCCTGGACGCCCCGAGCGAAACTCGAATCGCGAGCCGCCGGCGCCTTGCTGCCGGCGAAAGCCGCCGAAGGGATCGCCGCCACCGCCCGCCGCACCCTCAAAGCCCTGAAAACGCGGCTTGCCATCGCCGTCGATCTCGCCGCGATCGAAAGCGGCGCGGTTCTTCTCGTCGCCGACGATCTCGTAAGCCTGGTTGGCAGCGGCAAAACGGTCCTTCGCCTTGGGATCATTCGGATTCTGGTCCGGATGATGCTTCTTGGCGAGTTTGCGGTACGCTGATTTTATGTCCTTGGCCGATGCGTTCTTGGCAACGCCCAGCACCTCATAGGGGTCGCGCATGATTCCTGCCTGCAAGAGGGGTGAATTTACAGTCGCCTTTTATATGCGTCTGTATAGGAAGAAATTCCAGTGCCGTGAACCTGATATCGACGTGAATATCAGAGCGCCTTGAAGTCCTGCACGCGCCAGGCGCCGGCGCCGGCCAGGCACACTTCGCCCTGGAACATCGCGACGCCATCGAAGCTTTCGCGCGAGGCTTTGAAACGACGGCAGGTCTGGCCGTTGTCCTCGAGTTCGACCAGCTCGGTGATCGAACCGCGCGACCCGGTGCCGGAATTCGCCCAGGGCACGGCCTGTCCGGCAAGTTCCTCGATGTCGGCGGAAGACACGGCGTTGCGGATCGTGGTCTGGTCGGAGGCGCGATCCTGATCTAGCGGCGCGGTCGGGTCAGGCGCACTTGAGGTGAGGAGCGAACGATCGACCTCGGCCTTTTCGAGGCTGAAGCCGCCTGCCCCGCAAGCGGCGAGCGGCAAAGCAGTCGCCACGATCGCAACCCTCATGATCGCAGCGTTGACGCTGGCCGAAGCGATAACGCTCCATTGCCTGCTGTCAAAAGCTTGCGCGATACGCGACAATCGGCAATCTCCCCCAGCCAGCGACAGAATTTGGGAAAACTATGAGCGACTCAGAGTTAACAAGCGGTGACTTTACCGAGGCCGGCGAACCTTTCCGCCTCTTTGCCGCATGGCTGGACGATGCGACGAAGAGCGAAGTCAACGACCCCAACGGCGTGGCGCTGGCGACCGTCGATGCCGATGGCATGCCGGATGTGCGGATGGTGCTGCTCAAGGGGTTCGATGAGGAGGGGTTTGTCTTCTACACGAATTTCGAGAGCGCCAAGGGCCGCGAGATTCTTGGCAGCATGAAGGCGGCTATGTGTTTCCACTGGAAATCGCTGCGCCGGCAGGTGCGCATCCGCGGGCCGGTGGAGATCGTCAGCGACGCGGAAGCCGATGCCTATTACGCGACGCGTCCGCGCGGCAGCCGCATCGGTGCCTGGGCCTCGAAACAGTCGCGGCCGCTGGAAAGCCGCTTCGCCCTGGAAAAGGCCGTTGCCGAATACACGGCGCGCTATCCGATCGGCGAGATACCTCGGCCAAAGCACTGGTCGGGCTTCCGCATCGTGCCGCAGACGATCGAGTTCTGGCACGACCGGCCGTTCCGGCTGCATGACCGCGTCGTCTTTTCCCGCAACGCCAGGGGCGGCTGGGACAAGACCAGGCTTTATCCCTGAGAAGACGGGGCTTTATCCCTGAGAAAACAGGCTCAGGCTTTTTTTCGCGTCATGAAGGCGGTTAGGGCAGCGCGCGCCTCGTCGGATTTGAGCCGCTCGCGGAAATGGGCGCTCTCTTCGCCGATGCGGGCGACAAGGTCTTCACGCGAACCGCGCATCAGGTCGCGGGCAATCTTCAGCGCCTGCGGCGGCTTGGCCGCGATCTGGCCGGCAGCGGCGAGAACCGAAACCTCGAGCGCGTCTTCCTCGACCACTTCGTAGATCAGTCCGGCGGCTTTTGCCCGTTCGGCCGAAAAACCCTCGCCGAGCCCAAGCAGCGCGAAGGCGCCCTGGCGCCCCAGTATCTGCGGGGCGAGCAGGCTGGATCCCGCCTCGGGCACCAGGCCGAGATCGACGAAGGGCGTGCGGAAGACCGTGCGCGGCGTGGCGAAGGTGAGGTCGCAATGAAGATTGAGCGTGGTGCCGATGCCGACGGCGATGCCGTCGACGCCGGAGACTAGAGGTTTTTCCACCTTGGCCAGCGCCATCAGGAAATCCCAGACCTCGGTGCCGCCGTCGCCGCCAGTGGCGACGACCAGGAAATCGGCGAGGTCATTGCCGGCCGAGAAGGCACCGGGAACGCCGAGGAAGACATGAACGCGGACCGCCGGATCGGCATCGCCCGACGCCAGGGCCGCCGACATCGTCGCGTACATGGCGCGCGTCAGCGCGTTCTTCTTGTCCGGACGGTTCATGCGGATGATCTGGATGGCGCCCTGGCGCTCGACGAGAATATGGTCTGTCACGGTCTTTTTTCCCTGGTGAACGTCAAGCGGAGAATTCAGGCGGAGATCAACGTCTGGCCGGCAAGAGCAAGGCTTTCGGCGCCGTCGAGAATGCGTGCCTTCAAAGCATGTGTCTCGCCGAGCAGGTTTTCGGCGAAGAAGCGGCAAAGGGCGATGCGGTTCTGGTCGGCAAGCCCGCCCCGCGCCAGATAGGCGCCGCCGGCGGCAAGCGAGATCAGCCTGAGATAGGGCGTGGCGCCGGCAAGCGCTGCGTCGTTCTGTCCATCGGCCGTCAGCTGCTGCAGAAAGCGCGTGGCTTGCGTGAGATCCTCGAGCGCCTTGTCGAGCATATCGGCGGTGCGGCCAAACCCCTCAAGGTTGGAGGTCCGTACCGCATTAGCGACAGCTGCCAGTTCGGCGATGTAGCCGTGCACATGCTCGCCGCCGCCGAGCGGCAGTTTGCGCGCCACCAGATCAATCGCCTGGATGCCGTTGGTGCCTTCATAGATCGGGGCGATGCGGGCATCGCGATAGAGCGCTGCCGCACCCGTCTCCTCGATGAAACCCATGCCGCCATGCACCTGGACGCCAAGCGAGGCGACGTCGACGCCGACATCGGTGGAAAAGGCCTTGGCCAAAGGCGTCAACAGATTGGCGCGGTCGCGCCAATGCGTCGCCGCGTCGCCGGTGGACACGCGCGCGCTGTCGATGGCGTGGGCGCAGGAATAGCTGATGGCGCGCGCGATCTGCGTCAGTGCCTTCATGGTCAGCAGCGTGCGCTGCACGTCCGGGTGATGGACGATCGGCGCCATGCCGGCGCCGTTGTAGCTTGCAGCCTTGCCTTGCCGGCGGTCATTGGCATAGGCGATCGCCTTTTGCGTCGCGGCTTCGGCGACTGCGACGCCCTGCATGCCGACGCAAAGCCGGGCATTGTTCATCATGGTGAACATGCAGGCGAGGCCCTTGTTCTCCTCGCCGATCAGCCAGCCGATGGCGCCGGGCGTCGTGCCCTGGAAACCATCGCCATAGATCATGGTGCAGGTCGGCGAAGCATGGATGCCCAGCTTGTGCTCGAGCCCGGAGCAGAAGACATCGTTGCGGGCGCCGAGCGACCCATCGTCGCCGACCAGGAATTTCGGCACCAGGAACAGCGATATGCCGCGCGTGCCAGCCGGTGCATCGGGCAGCCGCGCCAACACCAGATGAATGATGTTGTCGGTGAAATCGTGCTCGCCATAGGTGATGAAGATTTTCTGGCCGAAGATGCGATAGGTGCCGTCGCCGACTGGCTCGGCGCGGGCGCGCAAGGCAGCGAGGTCGGAACCCGCCTGCGGCTCGGTCAGGTTCATCGTGCCCATCCATTCGCCGGACACGAGTTTGGCCAGATACTTCGCCTTCAGCGCCTCGGAAGCATGCTTGTCCAGCGCTTCGACCGCACCCATGGTCAGCGTCGGGCCGATGCCGAAGGCCATGGCGGCGGAGTTCCACATTTCGAGCGCGGCGACGCCGAGCATGGTCGGCAGCGCCTGGCCGCCAAACTCTTCAGGCCCCGACAGCGCGTTCCAGCCGCCGTCGATCCAGTGGCGATAGAGCGCCTTCCAGCCGGGCGGCATGGTAACGGCGGCGCCCTTCAGCGCGGCACCTTGCTCGTCGCCGATCTTGTAGAGCGGCGCCACCTCTTCGCTGGCAAAGCGGCCGGCCTCGGCCAGGATGGCGTCGACAAGATCTTCGCCGAGATCGCCAAAGGTGCCGGCATCGAGCGCCGGCTTGAGCCCGGCGACGTGCTTCAGCGTGAAGGCAATATCCTCGACCGGTGCCTTGTACATGCCGCTTGCTCCTCCCTACCTTTGCGGGCCGACCCTAGGACCAGCGCGGCCGCAAAACCATCCGCCTTTGGGCGGTCTCCCATCTTCTTTTTACGTAAACGTCAAACTTTGTCACGCGGATTTTGCAAAAGAAGCCTCCCTTGAAATGTACGGTCAATCACCGTACATTCATGCCCAAGAGGTGAAATGATGCCAAACCAACAGACCCGTACTGCCCGTCTTGAAGCTCGTATTTCGCCAGATATGCTGAGTGTGGTGAAACGTGCAGCCGAAATCCAGGGCCGCAGCGTCAGCGACTTCGTGGTCTTCGCGGCACAAGAAGCTGCACAACGCACCATTGAGGAGACTGCTATCATCCGCCTGTCCATCGAGGATCAGCGCGCTCTGGTAGAGGCCATTCTCAATCCGCCCGAACCCAATGAAGCGTTGCGTAAAGCGGCCGCCGCCTACAAGCGACTTGTCGTCGAATCCCGGTGAGTCTCAAGCTGATCATCGAGCCGCTCAGCGGATCGCATGATCGCACGACTTTCAGTTGTGGTGTGTTGGCGCTCGACCGCTATCTCAGTGAACAAGCGAACCAAGACATCAAACGCCGGGTCAGCAATTGCTTCGTTGCCGTTGATGGCAACGGCGGTGCTGTTGCGGGCTACTACACCCTGGCGGCATCAAGCGTGCCCATCGCATCGTTGCCGGAAGACTTGACGAAGCGCCTGCCCCGCTATCCCGTCCTGCCCGCGATACTGATCGGCAGACTGGCGGTCGACACCCGATACCAAGGACGGCAAGTCGGAACGGCGCTGATCGTGGACGCGTTTCGACGCAGCGTCCAGGCAGCGCCTGCGTCCTTTGCGTTGATCGTTGATGCCAAGGATGATCAGGCTGCCGCTTTCTATCGCAAGCATGGCTTCATGCCATTTGAGAGCCGCCCGCTGTCGCTGTTCCTGCCCATAGCCACAGCGTTGAAGCTCTTTGGCTAACGTCGCCGTGCTCTGAACGGCCCCCTCCTCTGCTGATCCGCCGATAAGCATTTCCTTAACCATAGCGGTTCACCATCGGTGTTTGGTCAGCGGGGACACCCTGTTTGAAAACGCCGGCGCATCTTTTTCGCCGCTCAGCGCTCGCTCTCGCGGCGATGGTGGCGCTGACATCGGCCGCACAGGCCTCGGATTTCGCCGAGCCGTGGAAGAACGCCGACCGCGCGCTGGTCATCGACGCCTACGAATACAATTCCATCGACTGGGCGCAAATGGCCACCGACAAGCGCGTCGTCGGCTTCATCAACAAGGCCTCCGACGGACTGCCGCCGCCCTATTTCTGCACCGGCGACGAGACCGAGGTGCGGCTCTGCAAGACGCTGTGGAAACGCTATGCGGTGACGCGCGAACTGTTCCAGACGCGCAAGGTGGTGGCCAAGGCGCTCGGGCTGAAATGGGGCGCCTATCACCTCGCCCGCCCCGGCAATCCGGTCGATCAGGCCAACAGTTTCATCGATTTCGCCGAACCGGCGCCGGACGACCTGATGGCCCTGGATGTCGAGGGCAATGACCCGACGCAGTGGATGTCGCTCGAGGATGCCGAGGAGTTCGTGCGCCAGGTGCATCGACGCGTTGGCCGCTTCCCGGTGCTCTACACCAACGGCAAGACAGCCCAGTACATCGCCGACAACCGCTACAGGTACCGGCTCTTGTCGCGGCTGCCGCTCTGGTACGCGCGCTACAAGCCCGACATCGACGTCCATTTTCCGATGGGCAACTGGCAAGGCTATGCGCTGTGGCAGTTTTCGGCGCAGGCCAATTGCGGCCGATTGCACTGCCCCTATCGGGTCGCGGGCACGCCCAACGACATCGATGTCAATGTGGCGCCGATGGATGCAGCTGCGCTGCGCCAGCAATGGTCCTTCGGCGGGCTGATCGACGTGCCGGCGGACTATCTCGCCTCGATACCGGTGCCGGTTTCGCGCGAGGCGGGCCTGGCCGGCAATGTCACCATCACCTACGCATCGGTGGCGACACCGCCGACGGTCGAGGAGATGGTCGCGGTCATCGGCGCACGCTGGTCGAGGTTCCGCGACGGCTTCCGCATGCCGGTGGTGAAGACGGTGCCGCGGCGGCCGAATTTCGGTATTGTCCAATATGTCGCCTGGAAGCGGACCGAGCAGCGTTCGCCGGCACAGCTCGAGGCCGCCTTCACCGCGGCGGCCGACCCGGTCAGCACGGCTTCGACGGGACTCGACCGCACCAGCGGCAAAGGTCTGTCCCGCCCATTTTAGAGCCGTGTCGAGGTTCAGCGAACCTTTTCACGAGCCACAGCCTGCCAGCCGATGTCGCGGCGGCAGAATCCATCCGGCCAGTCGATGCGATCGAGCGCGGCATAGGCTTTTTCTTGCGCCTCGCCGACGGTCTTGCCTGTCGCCGTGATGTTGAGCACGCGGCCGCCATTGGCGACCAGCGCGCCGCTGTTGATGGCGGTGCCGGCGTGAAATATCTCGACGCCATCGCCTGCGGCTTCGTCGAGGCCACGGATGACCGAGCCCTTTTCCGGTGCACCGGGATAGCCCCTCGCCGCCATCACCACGGTCAGCGCGGCCTCGTCGCGCCAGCGCACTGAGGTATGGGCAAGCTGGCCGTCGGCGGAAGCATTGAGCAGAACCAGGAGATCGTCCTTCAGCCGCATCATCAGCACCTGGCATTCCGGGTCGCCGAAGCGGGTGTTGTATTCAATCAGTTTCGGGCCCTGGTCCGATATCATCAGCCCGGCAAACAGCACGCCGGAAAACGGTGCGCCAAGTTCAGCCATGCCGCGCATGGTCGGCTCGATGATCTCGCGCATGGTGCGGTCGATCATCTGAGCCGTCATCACCGGCGCCGGCGAATAGGCGCCCATGCCGCCGGTGTTGGGGCCGGTGTCGCCGTCGCCGACGCGCTTGTGATCCTGCGCGGTGCCGAAGGGCAAGGCGGTAACGCCGTCGCACAGGCAGAAGAAACTCGCTTCCTCGCCGGTGAGGAACTCCTCGATCACGACCTCGGCGCCGGCCTGGCCGAAGGAGCCGTCGAAACAGGCATCGAGTGCGGCCAGCGCCTCATCCAGCGTCATGGCGACGGTGACGCCCTTGCCGGCGGCGAGACCGTCGGCCTTGATGACGATCGGCGCACCCATCTTTTCGACATAGGCCCTGGCCGACGCCAGATCGCCGAAGCGGCCATAGGCAGCGGTCGGGATGTTGTATTTCGCACAAAGATCCTTGGTGAAGCCCTTCGAGCCTTCCAGCCGCGCCGCAGCCTTCGAAGGGCCAAAGACGCGGATGTTTGCGGCGCGCAGGTCGTCGGCAATGCCGGCGACCAGCGGCCCTTCCGGTCCGACCACGACGAGGTCGATTTTCTTCTCCGCGCAGAACGCGGTCACCGCCGCATGATCGGCAATATCGAGCGTCACCAGCTCGGCTTCGCGGCCGATGCCCGGATTGCCGGGCGCGGCGTAGAGTTTGGTCAGCAACGGCGATGCGGCAAGCTTCCAGGCCAGGGCATGTTCGCGGCCGCCGGAGCCGATCAATAAAACGCGCATGCCAACATCCCTTGCCATTCCAAGACAAGGACTGCGCTATTGCCCGCCGGGCGACGGGTCAAGACTTTTGCGACCCTCAAGACCGATTGCGCACGGGAACGTTGGGCATCAACGTCCCCGATGCGTCGAACCGGCCAGCTTCCGTCAGCTCTGGAAGACGGCTTAGCTGCTGAAGATGGTGGGAAACCAGTCCTCGCGCAGTTTCTGTCCCGGCTTCATGTCGTGGCCGGGATAGGGCGGAGAGGTGCGGCCGGGTCGCTCGACATAGCGCGCATCGTCGCCAACCCAGCGCAGCGACAGCGCCCGGCGCCGGGCCGCGGTCATGTTGCCGCGCGCGCCATGCGCGGTCCGGAAGTCGAACAAGATGGCGTCACCCGGTTCCATCTCCCATTCGAGAACCTTCAGGGAAGGATCGTTGTCGGGATCAGGCACCGGCAGATAGTCGCCCTCGCCGGCGTAGAAATTGCTGTCGTCGAGCCAGCGCACCGGCAGGATCATCTTGTCCCATTTGTGCGAGCCGGCGATCACTCGCAACGTCGCCTCCTTCACCGGATCGATGGGAATCCAGAAGCTGACGGTCTGCTGGCCGTCGACAAAGTAGTAGGGGATGTCCTGATGCCAGGGCGTCGGCTTCTGCGTGCCGGGTTCCTTGACCAGCACGTGGTCGTGGAAGAACTGGGCGGAGCGCGATTGCATCACCGCCGCCGCCAGTTCGGCGGCCGGCGATTCCCGCACCACCTTGGCGAATTCGGGGATGCGCTCCCAGTTGCAATAGTCGTCGAAGAAACTGCCGCGGCCATCGGCAATGTCCGACGCGGTGGTGCTGCGGTTCTGGATGTTGCGCTCAATGCCGGCGGCGATGGTGTCGACCCAGTCCTTGAAGGCGCCACGGATGCAAACCGCGCCATCGCGCTGGTAGTCGGCAATTGTCTCGGCATCGATGTGTTGGGTGGCCATCGGTTCGCTTCCTTCTCAAGGGATGGCCGACTATCGCAGCCACCGCCCATCAGGTAAAATAATTACTTTCCATGCAACACATAGAAACAGACTATGAATTTGACCTTGATACAGCTGCGTTATCTCGTCGCCGTGGCGCGTCACGGCAGCGTCACCGCGGCGGGGCGAACGCTCAACGTCTCGCAGCCGTCGATTTCGGTGGCCATCGACAATGTCGAGAAGAATTTCGGCCAGAAACTGTTTGTCCGCCAGCGTGGCAGCGGCATCTCGCTGACCTCGTTCGGCCGGACAGCGGTGGCGAAGGCTAAACAGGTTCTGGCCGAGGCGGACGAGCTTGCCAGCTTGGGATCGCGCGAGGCGGCTGTCGCCGGCGAGCTGGTGCTTGGCTGTTTCGAGGATCTGGCGCCCTATTTCGCGCCGGCGCTGATCCGCGCCTTCTCGGAACGGTGTCCGGGCGTCGAGATCGTCGTCCGCGACGAGACGTTCGAGACGCTGGGACGGCGGCTGAGCGACTCTGCCATCGATCTCGGCCTCAGCTATGATCTCGGCCTGCCCAGCCATTTCGCCCGCATCCTGCTGCATGAGCTCAGGCCGCATGCACTGCTGCCGGCCGGCCATGCTCTGGCCAGCCGTGCGGCCGTCAGCCTGGCGGACCTCGCGGCCTATCCATTGATTACCACCGACCAACCGCACAGCTGGCAGCACATGCTCGACCTGTTCAGCAGCCGTGGCCTTTCGCCGGTGGCTGACACCAGGACAAGTTCGTTCGAACTGCAGCGCAGCATGGTGGCCAATGGTTTTGGCGTCGCCGTCAGCTACACCCGCCCGCATGGCGACTTGAGCTATGACGGCCTGCCGCTGATCTGCAAACCGCTCGCCGATCCGCTGCCCATGCAGCGCATCATCCTGACCCATGATACGCGCCAGCGCCTGTCGAATGTCGCGCTGGCCTTCATCGATGTGGCGAAAGGCTGGTTCTCCGCCCACGATATTTTCACCTGATCAGATCGGTCTTGACGGCTTTCGCCGCTGCTGCCACTCCAGCGGTATGGAAACCGTGCAATCGAAAGCAGCTCAGGGCCGTGTCGCCGACGCGCCGAGCGGCCATTGGGTCTACCGCGTTCTGCCGCGCTGGCTATGGCCTTTTGCGCAGCTCGCCCGATGGGACCGGCCGATCGGCTGGCAGTTGCTGTTGTGGCCATGCTGGTGGTCCGCCGCGCTTGCCGCGACTGCCTATCCCCGACCCGGCGATCCGCTGCTCTCGCTGCTGCCGGCGCCGTGGTATCTCTTGCTGTTCCTGATCGGCGCCATCGCCATGCGCGGCGCCGGCTGCACCTACAACGATTTGGTCGACCAGGACATCGACAACCAGGTCGAGCGCACGCGCTCGCGGCCGCTGCCATCAGGCAAGGCGACACGCCGGCAGGCCTGGATATTCCTCGTCATCCAGGCATTGATCGGCCTGGCGGTGCTCTTGCAATTCAACGACTTCGCCATCCCGCTCGGCATCGCTTCGCTGGTCATCGTCGCCGTCTATCCGTTCATGAAGCGGTTCACCAACTGGCCGCAGCTGGTGCTTGGCCTCGCCTTTTCGTGGGGCGCGCTGATGGGATGGGCGGTGGAGTTCGGCGATCTCGATGGCCCTGCCGTCATGCTCTATGTCGGCTCGATCCTGTGGGTGATCGGCTACGACACGATCTATGCGCACCAGGACAAGGAAGATGACGCCATCGTCGGCGTACGCTCGACCGCGCGGCTGTTCGGCGACAACACCAAGAGCTGGCTCGTCGGGCTCTATGGCGGGGCGCTGGTCTGCTTTGCCATCGCCTTCGCCTCGGCCCAAGCGCCGGTGCCGGCGCTGGCCGGGCTGATTGCCGCCGGCGCCCATATGGCGCGCCAGATAGCCAGGCTGGATATCAACAATCCGGACCAGTGCCTGCTTCTGTTCAAATCGAACAACCAGGTCGGCTGGCTGATCTTTCTCGGCCTGCTCGGCGGTGCGCTATGGGTGACGCTGAAGCCGCTGGTGTAGCGGCGCCCGGGCCCTTCGCAGGCTCAGGGCGCTCGAAGCTCGAAAAGCCAAGCAATTGGCTTTTCGTCCGCTGTCGCGGACCGCTTCTCTCACTCCCTGGAAATAATCTCCAGGCCGTCGACGACCAGCCTGAGGCCGAGGTCGCCGGCCCTGCGGCGGGCAAGGAAGCGCGGGCGGCGCGTGGTCGAGACGCGGCCCTTGCGGCGGTCCTGCGGCGGCAGCGCCTTGATGGCGGCGCCGAGCGACTCCTCCAGCGTGCGGGCGATGCCGTCGGCTTCGATCAGCAGCATCTGCAGGCGATAGGCGTCGGCCCAGGCGCGCCAGTCGGCGGCGACATCGTCGAGATCGTCGGCGACCAGCAGCGGCACCGACAGCATCGGATCATTGTGCAGAAGTTCCAGCGTCACCGTGACATTGCCTTCCGGATCCTCCATCGCGCGGGCGGCGACGCCGCGAAACGCGTTGGCGGGCAGAGCGATGATCGCCGGCACGCCGCTCATCTCGAGCGTGCGACGGATGACGGCGCCACGCTGGTCGATGGTGAAGGTCACGTCGCCATAGTCGTCGCGGGTGGCATAGCTTACCACTTGCGGCAGGCGGAATGGGTCGAGACGCATGTTGCGCCCAGCCCAAACGGGCTTCAGTACACTGTTCATTTAACGCCTTCCTGTCTTCTCCTGAGAGCCGTTTTGCGGGTCTCTCCGGGCCGGTTTTCCCTGCCTCGTTGTGGAGAATATTAGGCCGGGCTTCTTACCGCCCGGCTTAAGAAAGTCGGTTAAATTTTGCTGATCTCAGGGGATGGTTATCGGAATGAGACCGAACACAAGATGTCGAAAGGATCAGATAACCTTACCGGGATTCATGATGCCGGCCGGGTCGAAGGCCGCCTTCACCCTGCGCATCAAATCGATCGCCATCGGCGGCGCGCTCGCGATCAATTCGTCGCGCTTCAACTGGCCGATACCGTGCTCGGCCGAGATCGAACCGTGAAAGGAGCGCACGACATCGTGCACCGCATGGTTCATGGCGTGGTAGAGGCCGAGAAAGGCCTCGTCGTCGCCGTCGATAGGCCGCGAGATGTTGTAGTGCAGATTGCCGTCGCCCATGTGGCCGAAGCAGACCACGCGCGCACCGGCGCTGACCGACGCCACGGCGCCAGCCGCCTTTTCGATAAACCCAGGGATCGATGCCACCGGCACCGAGATGTCATGCTTGATCGAGGCCCCCTCGGGCTTCTGCGACTCGGGCAGCACCTCGCGGAAATTCCAGAAGGCGTCACCCTGCGCAAGGCTTGCGGCGATCACCGCATCGCCGACGATGCCTTGTTCGAGGCCGGCTGACAGTACCTCCTCGATCAGCGCTTTGGCATCATCGGCCGAACGGCCGGAGGAAACCTGCATCAGCACGTACCATGGCCAATCCTCGGCCAGCGGCCTTGCAACGCCTTGCGCGTGAAGAAGTGTGAAGTCGTAGGGCCGCCTGCCGATCAACTCGAAGGCGGTGAGTGCGGCGCCAGCATGGCCCATCGCCAGGCTGAACAGGGCAAGGGCTGCTTCAGGCGACGACAGGCCGGCAAAGGCCACTTCGCGGCCCTTGGGCTTGGGGAACAGCTTGAGCACGGCGGCGGTGATGACGCCAAGCGTGCCTTCGGCGCCGACAAACAGGTTCTTCAGATCGTAGCCGGTGTTGTCCTTCTTCAGCTTGCGCAGGTCGTCGAACACCTCGCCGGTCGGCAGCACCACTTCGACGCCGAGGCAGAGTTCACGCGCATTGCCGTAGGCAAGCACGCCGGTGCCGCCAGCATTGGAGGAGAGATTGCCGCCGATCTGGCAGGAGCCTTGCGCGGCGAGCGACAGTGGAAACAGCCGGTCGGCGGCATCGGCCGCTTCCTGCAGCGTCTGCAGGATGACGCCGGCCTCGACGGTCACCGTGTTGGAGAGGACATCGATCTCGCGGATGCGGTTCAGCCGCGACAGCGACAGCACGATTTCGCGACCGGAGGTGTCCGGCACCTGGGCGCCGACCAGGCCGGTGTTGCCGCTCTGCGGCACGATGGGCGTTCCCGTCTCGCTCGCCAGGCGCATGATGCGGCTGACCTCGTCGACGCTGCCGGGCCTCAGCACAAGTGCTGTCCTGCCGTGCCACAGTCCGCGCCGCTCGGTGAGGTAAGGCGCGATATCCTGCTGGTCGCGCAGCGCATATTTGTCGCCGACGATGGACGCGAAGCGATCGATGAGGGCGGGGTCGAGATCTGCGAGAATTTTGGTCATGGCTGGAAGCTATGTCTCGGATGCGGAGATGTCACGCGGGGCGGCGGCGCGCGCAAGCCGGTCGTTGATCGCTTCGCCCAACCCGTCGAAAGGGATTGGCTCGACGGCAATGCTTGTCGCGCCGCTGCGGTCGAGCTCCTGAAGGTGTGCGAAGAGATTGCTGGCGGCTTCGCGCAAATCGCCTGATACAGAGAGGTTGCGCACAGCCGCCGCGCCTTGCCAGCCTTCGGCACGGCGGCCGCCAAAGGCCAACAGTGCTTCGTCCCTGGTGATTTTTTCGGCATTGAGCCGCACCGCCGCACCCGGCGCATAATGCGAGGCCAGCATGCCGGGCGCCTCAATGCCCGCTGTCGCGCCGCGCAGCAGTTTTGTCCCCGCGATCGCTTCGATCTCCTCGGCGGCGATGCCGCCCGGTCGCAGCAACCGCACTGTTGCGCCTTCGACCTTGACGATGGTCGATTCCAGCC
The DNA here is from genome assembly GCF_056404235.1 of Mesorhizobium sp. P2_E10. Taxonomy (NCBI): domain Bacteria; kingdom Pseudomonadati; phylum Pseudomonadota; class Alphaproteobacteria; order Hyphomicrobiales; family Phyllobacteriaceae; genus Mesorhizobium; species Mesorhizobium sp. P2_E10. Next base: position 331,884 of record NZ_JBFUEK010000003.1, on the reverse strand, counting down.
CGACCGGCGTCGCGCCGCCATCGACCACCAGCCTGATCCTGGCACCGAGATCGGCGACCACGGCCTCAGCCGTGGTGGCGCTGATTTTTCCAGAGGAATTGGCGCTGGGCGCCGCCAGTGGGTGGCCAAGCCTGGCGATCAATTCGCCGCCAAAGCCTTTCGGCATGCGCAGTGCGATCGTGTCCAGCCCGGCGGTGACCAGCGGATGGATGCCGTTGCCGGGCCGCTGCGGCAGCACCAGCGTCAGTGGCCCGGGCCAGAAGGCCTGCGCCAGCCTTTTCGACAGGGGATCGAACAGCGCAATGCGCTCGGCCATCGCCAGATCGGCGACATGGGCAATCAGCGGATTGAAGCGCGGGCGGCCCTTGGCCTCGAAAATGCGCGCCACGCCGATGCCATTGGTCGCGTCGCCGGCCAGCCCATAGACCGTTTCGGTCGGGATGGCGACGACGTCGCCACCTTCGAGCAACGCCAGCGCCCGCTCCATCGCCTCGCCGGCGGCAACTATCTCAGCCACTGTCATCACCTCGCAGATGCCGGGTGCGTAGTACGCTGGCGCTTATGGGGCAAGTCCGGGCGTTGGCGAATTATCAATCCCTAAAATGCTATGCTTCCTCGCAAGCCGGCATCAATTCCCTAACGCTATGGTGTCGGCTTCATGGGCAAGGGGAGTATCATGGTGTCGGTGCGTATGCTTGGAGCGCTTGGTTTTACCCTGGCGGCGATGACCGGCGGGGCACAGGCCTCTTCAATTCTCGTTCTCGGCGCATCGACGTCGACGCCGTCCGTGGTCAGGCTTGGCTCGGCCGAACCGGTGAAGATCGCTGCCTACACCACGCCATCGATCGTGGCACTCGGCGACCCTGAGCCGGATGTCACCTTTGAAAAGGTCGCGGCGATCCCGGAAAAGCCCAAACACAAATCCGGCTCCACGCAACCTCCGATGATCATTCGTGGCGGCGTTGTCGGCGGCGCCTTCGCGTCGCCCGCCGCACCGGCCAAGGCCACGACAGCGGCCGCGCCGGCAACCGGCACCAAACCTGTGGCTGATACCAAGCCTGCAGGAGAAACGACCGCAACGAACGGCAAGCCACAGCCTGAAACACAATCGCAGCCTCAACCGGCAGCGACGGTTCCGCCAGCGACACCGCCGGGACCCCCTGCAGAGAAACTCATGTAGACTGTTCGGCTTGACGCCGATCCGCCGGCCGGCGCACCATCATGCCAAAGCGCCGCGCCGGGTTTCCCGGCTCAGGACACAGGGGGCTATCATGAAGGCTAGATCATTTACCGTCGCCGGCCTGTTGCTGGCATCATTGCTGGGCACGGGAGCTGCCCGCGCCGATGACATGCTGGGGTCCTATGTCGCGCGCATTTCCGATCGGGACCACCATGCCAGCGATGGCTACGAACTGGACAGTGCCGCGCAGATGGTGCGGCAGGACCGCGCCAACTGGCACAAGTTTCACCGGCGCGACGCCGATGATCAGGGTGACGACTGGTTCAGCAGCAATGACGACCGCGCGAATTTGCAGCGCATGCTGCAGCGCGGCGGCGCGATGAGTTCCTCGACCAAGCGCGCCATCGTCAATGGCGAGCCGTTGATCCAGGTCGACGTCTACGAAGACAGCGTGCACGTCAGCATTCTGGAGGATTGACTTCGTCAACCTCGGGAAGACTGACAAGGTCAGCATCCGGGACTGAAAAAACAGGGCGGCTGATGAGCCGCCCTGTTTCGTCACTGCAGTCGGTCGAGAAATCTCAGGCCGCTTCATCCTTGTCGTCGGCGGCCTCGTCGGACTCGTCCTTCTCGTCAGCGTCGTCGCCTTCGGCCTTCACGCTGTCGTCGTCCTCGTCGTCATTTTCTTCGTCGTCGTCTTCGTCCTCGTCGTCGCCTGAGAGGACGGCAGCCTTGTCGTCGTCTTCGTCGGTGTCTTCGCTGCCTTCGTCATCGCCATCCTCGTCGTCATCCGACAGATCGGCAGCTTCGATCGCAGCGGCAGCGGTTTGATCGAGGGTCGTTTCGGAAGCGGATTCAAGCGCCTCGGCGTCGCCCGAGGTTTCTTCTGTCACTTCGATTTCGTGAGCGGAATTCATGGAAGCCTCCGTGGGGTTGGAGAACATGTCCCTTTTGCCACGGAGAGATCATCGTCATATGACTGTAAGCCGGCTCGAACGCCCGGCCGGCAGATTTTTTTCAGCTGTTTTGTTTGAGCATGATCTTGTCCGAAAACCGGTTCCCACTTTTCGGGATCATGCTCTTAGCCAGCTATCTTCGAGAAATCCGCGACCTGATCGGTCGCCGCGCGGATGCGGGCGAGCAGCGCCAGGCGGTTGGCGCGCACGGTCTGGTCCTCATCATTCACGAGAACACGCTCAAAGAATGAATCAACCGGTTCACGCAACACGCTAAGCGCCAGCATGGCGGCGGAAAAGTCTTCATTCTGAATCGCTTCGCCGGCTTGCCTCTCAGCCTGATTCACCGCCGCAAACAGCGATTTCTCGGCATCCTCCCTGAAAAGAGCCGGCACAACAGTGCTTGCAATCGCCGTTTTCTTCTTCTCCTCGGCGGCAAGAATGTTGGCCGCGCGCTTGCTGCCGGCGAGCAGGTTCCTGCCATCCTCGGTATCGAGGAAGGAGCCCAGCGCTTCGACCCGGCTGACGATCTGCAAGAGGTCGTCAGACTGCGGCGTGATGACGGCGTCGATCAGATCATGCCGCGCACCCTGGTCGCGGAGGTAGACTTTGAGGCGGTCATGGAAGAAGGCGAGGAGGTCGCCAATGAATGGGACCAAGGAGGCTTCCAGCTCCATTACGCGCTGGCCATCGAAGAATTCTCGCTCTGGATCGGAAGCGCCAAAGGTTTCGGCAATTGCCTTCTCGAGGCCGTTCTTCACCAGTTCAGCGACAAGACCTGCTTCCGGTAAGAGACGGCTCGTGCCTCTGTACTCGTGAATACGAGTATCCAGCATGGCCACCACGCCTCGGCTTTCGGCGCCCTCACCCAGACGTTCATATGCCGCGAGCGCCGATGAAACCGTCGCTGCAATGGCAACGCCAAAGGAAAGCTTGATCCTGTTTTCGAGCACGATCCTGACCACCCCCAGCGCCGCCCTTCGTAGCGCGTAAGGATCCTTTGACCCCGTCGGCTTTTCGTCGATGGCCCAGAAACCGACCAGCGTGTCGAGCTTGTCGGCGAGCGCCACGGCAATCGAGACCGGATCGGTCGGCACACGGTCAGACGGACCTTGCGGTTTGTAGTGCTCCTCGATCGCCGCGGCGACGGACGCGTGCTCGCCCTGGAGCAGCGCATATTTGCGGCCCATGGCGCCCTGCAATTCCGGAAACTCGCCCACCACTTCGGTGGTGAGGTCGGCCTTCGCCAGCACAGCGGCCCGCTTGGCGAGTGCGGGAATCTCCCCCCTCGAGGGGGATATGTCGCCGAAGGCGACGGAGGGGGTCGGCACGACAGGGTGCGACTCCTTCTCGCGGACAGAAGACGTCGGCGCTTCACGCGCGGCAACCCCCTCTGGCCTGCCGGCCATCTCCCCCTCGAGGGGGGAGAGCGACTTCGCCACGATCGGCGCCAATTCTTCAGCAAGCCGGGCAATCCGCTCCACCCGCTCGCCCTGGGTGCCGAGCTTGGCGTGGAAGGTGACGCCGAGATGGTCGAGGCGGGCCATGCGCTGGTCGAGCGGCTTGTTCAGATTGAGGCCGAACTTTGCCGCCGACGCCTGCAACTGGTCGAGATCAGGCACGTTGCCCTGGTCGGTCTTCCAGAAATACAGCGCATCGGACAGGCGGGCGCGCACCACCTTGCCGTTGCCGTGCGCGATCTCCTTGCCGCCATCCCTGGCCTCGATGTTGGCTGTCAGGATGAAGCGGTTGGAAAGGCCTTCGCTGGTGCCTTGTGGCCGCGTCACAAAACACTTCTGGTTGGCGCGGATGGTCAGCCGGATCACCTCGGCCGGAATGGCGAGAAAATCCTGCTCGAACTCGCCCATCAGCACGACCGGCCATTCGACCAGGCCTGACACTTCCTCCAGCAGCCCCTCGTCCTCGACCAGGTCGAGCCCGTTGGCGAAGGCGAGGTTCCTGGCATCGGCAAGGATGATTTCCTTGCGCCGGTCGCCATCGAGCACGACCTTCGCCGCCTCCAGCTTGGTCACATAGTCATCGAAGCGGCGCACGGTGATGGCATCCGGCGCATGAAAGCGGTGGCCGTAGGTGACATTGCCCGCGCGGATGCCGTCGATCTCGAAATCGACCACCACCGGCTCCTCGGTCTCCGGGCCGAAGGTGCACAGGATCGACTGCAGCGGCCGCACCCAGCGCAAAGAGCCGGGTTTCGCCGAGGCCGGCCCCCAGCGCATCGATGTCGGCCAGGGGAAGCTGCGGATGATAGCCGGCACCAGTTCGGCGATGATTTCTTCCGCCGCCCTGCCCGGCTTGGAGATGTGGGCGACATAGAAGTCCCCCTTCTTCGGGTCGGAATGAACATGCGCCTCGGCAATCGAAGCCAGCCCGGCCTTGCGCAGAAATCCCTGCACGGCCTGTTCCGGCGCCGTCGTCGACGGCCCCTTGATCTCCTCGTGAATGTCCTTCGAGCGCGCGGTCAGGCCCCTGATGTCGAGCGTGAGCCGCCGCGGCGTCCAGTATTCGCGCGCGGCGTCATAGGTCAGCCCGGCCTCAACCAGACCGTCGGTCAGCATCTTCCTGAGATCGCCCGCCGCCTTGCGCTGCATGCGGGCAGGGATCTCTTCCGAGCGGAGTTCTAGAAGCAGGTCAGGCATGGATAGGGCTCACGCGGCAATGGTCCGGGCGGGGCATAGCAACTCGGCTGGCCGCTGTCACCCTTTCCAGAAATTTTGACCGTGCTGTCGGGCTGCGGTCAGCCCACCCGTCCTTGGATCAAAGATTTCCATGAACCGAACGCAGCGCTGAAGCGACACACGCTCAGGCAGAGAACTATTGGCTGAACGACCATGAAGACGATATCGACATTGCTGCAGATCCTCGCACTCAGCGCCTGCTTTACCGCGCAGGTTCATGGCGCGTTCGCGATGCCGGGCGTTCGCCGCGCCTTGCAGACGATGGACGCCTTTACTCTCTCAGCAAGGAACTAGGCGGCCAGGCCACCTGCCTGCGTCAGCAAAAACGCCTCGCCGCAGGCTTTCGCCAGATTGCGCACCCGCAAGATGTAGCTCTGCCGTTCGGTGACCGAGATCACGCCGCGCGCGTCGAGCAGGTTGAAGACATGGCTGGCCTTGATGCACTGGTCGTAGGCCGGGAAGACCATCCGATGCATCGGCAGATTGTCGTTCGAGGCCGGCGCGCCGGCATCGAGCAGCGCCTTGCACTCGGCTTCGGCGTCTTCGAAATGGCGCAGCAGCATCGCCGTGTTGGCGTATTCGAAATTGTGGCGCGAATATTCCTGCTCGGCCTGCAGGAAGACGTCGCCATAGGTCACCTTGTCGGTGCCTTCGCGGCCGTTGAAGTTAAGATCGTAGACATTGTCGACGCCTTGCACATACATGGCCAGCCGCTCCAGCCCGTAGGTCAACTCGCCCGCCACCGGCGCGCATTCGATGCCGCAGACCTGCTGGAAATAGGTGAACTGCGACACTTCCATGCCGTCGCACCAGCACTCCCAGCCCAGCCCCCAGGCGCCCAGCGTCGGGCTTGCCCAGTCGTCCTCGACGAAGCGGATGTCGTGCAGGAGCGGGTCGACGCCGATGGCCGCTAGCGAGCCGAGATAGAGCTCCTGCAGATTGGGCGGATTGGGCTTCAGGATCACCTGGTACTGGTAATAATGCTGCAGCCGGTTCGGGTTCTCGCCATAGCGCCCGTCCTTGGGCCGGCGCGAGGGCTGCACATAGGCGGCGTTCCAGTGTTTTGGCCCGAGCGCGCGCAGCGTCGTCGCCGGATGAAATGTGCCGGCGCCGACTTCCATGTCGTAGGGCTGCAGGATAACGCAACCATAGTCCGCCCAGTAATTGTGCAAGGTCAGGATCAGTCCCTGGAAGGAGCGGCTGGGATGCATGTGGGCGGGAATATTGACGGTCACGGCGGCCTCGACGGAGCGGCGGAATGCGGCATTCCCTAGATGCCTGGCCGGCAAGCGTCAAGGCAAGGCCTGCCGGCATGGGATCGCTGCGACGGCGCAAAGGGCACGTTGAAAGCTTTGCGGGCGGCTGGCCCATTGCCGGCCATGGCAGCCTGCGGTCTGTTCGACCCTCGCATCGCCAGTGTCAACGACAGCAGGTCCAGCAATGTCTAGCCCAATCACCGTCCGCCCCGTCACGCGACAGGATTTCGAGCAATGGCTGCCGCTGTGGGACGGCTACAATGCCTTTTACGGCCGCTCGGGCGAGACGGCCCTGCCGCGCGAAATCACCGAGATGACATGGTCGCGCTTTTTCGATGCCTATGAGCCGGTGCATGCGCTGGTTGCCGAGAGCGGCGGGCAGTTGCTCGGCCTCGTGCACTACCTCTATCACCGCAGCACCACGGCGATTGCGCCGAACTGCTATCTGCAGGATCTTTTCACGTCAGAGGCTTCGCGTGGCAAGGGCGTCGGCAGGGCCCTCATCAATGGCGTCTACGACCTTGCCAAAGCCGCAGGTTCAGGCCGGGTCTACTGGCTGACGCATGAGACCAACCACACGGCGATGAAGCTGTACGACAAGATCGGGGATCGCTCCGGCTTCGTCGTCTATCGCAAGCTGTTCTGATCAAGAAAACGGGGCCGACATCGGCCCCGTTTGTTACGAAAAATCAGGATGGGCCGCTCAGCCTTTCGGGGCAGTCGCCGGCTCGGGCTTGACCTTCGGGGTTTCCTGCGCCGTGTTGGATACGATCGGCGGCAGGCCCTTCAAGAGCTTCTGCTGCAAGGTGGCGAGCACATCAGGGTCCGGCTTCAGGTCGCGGGCCTGGTTCCACTGGAAGGTGGCTTCCAGCTTGCGGCCGACGCGCCAGTAAGCGTCGCCGAGATGGTCGTTCAACACCGGATCTTCCGGCTTCAGCGACACGGCCCGCTCCATTTCGCGCACGGCGTCGTCGAACCGGCCCATGCGGAAATAGGCCCAGCCCAGTGAATCGACGATGTAGCCATCGCTCGGTCTGAGATCGACGGCCTTCTGGATCATCGCCAGGCCTTCCTTGAGGTTCATGTTCATGTCGACCCAGGAATAGCCGAGATAGTTCAGAACCTGCGGCTGGTCGGGCAACAGTTCCAGCGCCTTGCGGAAATTCGGCTCGGCCTTCGGCCATTCCTTCAGCCGCTCATAGGCGATGCCGCGCTGGTAGTAGACGTTCCAGTTGGCCGCGCTCGGTGTCTTCAGCACCGCGACCGCCTTGTCGTAGAGATCGGCGGCCGAGCGGAAATCGTCCTTCGAGGAATAGACACCGCCGAGCGCCAGATAGGCGCGCATGTCGTCCGGATGGGCGGCGACGAACGCCTTCAGATGGGCGATCGCCTCGTCATGGCGGTCGAGATCGGCAAGGTTGAGGCCGAGCTGCAGGTCCGAAAGCTCCTTCAGCGGCGAAGAGTCGGGGATACGGCGATAGAGCGCAATGGCACCCTCGCCGTCCTTCAACTGCTCGGAAACGGCGGCGAGCTGCACCAGGGCAGCGTCGCTTTCAGGCTTCAGCGCCAAAGCGTATTGCAGATAGAGGCGGACGAACGGCTCGCCGCCGCCGCGGTTGAGCGCGGTGGCGAGGTCGAGCAGGATTTCCGAAGCGCCGTCCGACGGGCCGGCAACAAAAGGCTCGATCTTCTCGCCCTTGCTGATCTTGTCGCGCAGGGCCGTTATTTCCAGCTTGCCCGGCGAAAACGCCTCGGCCTGGTCGAGCACCGACAGCGCCTTGTCCTTGTCGCCCTTGCGAGCGAGGAAAGAAGCGTAAGCCTGCGCATTGCGCATCCAGGTTTCGGGCGAAGCGCCACCGGCGGTGGTGTCGGCCAAGGTCGCGGCGTAGATCGCATCGGCTTTTTCGGACTGGCCCGAGGCGTCGGCGATCAGCGCGCGATGGAAGGATTTGAACAGGCCGAACCAGTCCGGACCCTGGAGCTTGTCGACGGAGGCCATCGCTTCGGTGGCGTCGCCGGCACCTTGCTGCGCCCAACCGGACATGACACCGGAGATGAGCCGGTCGAGATCGGATTCGAGCGACAGCTTGAGCCAGTACTGGGCTTTGGTAAAATCCTTCTTGTGGAAGGAATCGACCGCCAGCGCCAGGCGCGAGAAGCGCTCGACGTCGGGAACTTCCTTGAGCTTGTCGGCATAGGCCAGGGATTCTTCGAAGCGGCCTTGCGCGATCAGCGACAGCATCAGGCTCTGCTGCAAGGAGGTGTCGCCGGGAGCGAAGGCGAGCGCCTGCTTGTAGTAGGCAATGGCATTGTCGAGGTCGTTGTCGCCTTCGGCGATCCGCGCGGCCAGATAGGCTCCCGAAAACGACGTGATCTTGACCGGTTCGGTGGTCTGTTTGGCATAGGCCGGCAGACTGGAGATCGCCATGCCCGTCACAATTGCCAGCCCTGTCAGCCAGCGCACACGTCCTTGCCGCATCGTATCCCTTTCAGCCAAACGCGAGCCCCGCGTCAGCGGGATCGCCGTAGACTCGATCTTTTCCCGACAAAGCATGGCCTTTTTGGGGTCAGGCTTCAATCCGCCTCAAATTCACAATCGGGTCATGCGATTAATAAACCATCGCGAAACGGCCAAATGATGCGCTTGAAAGGGCAATCCGGGCCTGCTTTCGAGCCTGGAACGCCTCGCGACGGCAATGCCGCACCCGATACGTACCGGGAAGCTTGTCAGTTCACCCGGCTGATGCAGAAATCGATGACGTCGATCAATGCCGATTTCTGCGGCGTCGCCTCCAGCGGCGCCAGCGCGTCGCGGGCGATTTCGCCGAAATGGCGGGCACGGCCGATCGTGTCGGCAATGGCGCCATGGCGGGTCATCAGGCCGATGGCCTTTTCCAGCCCGGCATCGTCGGTGACATTGTCCTCGATGGCGCGTTTCCAGAAGGTGCGCTCGGCCTTGGTGCCGCGCCGGTAGGCGAGGATCACCGGCAGCGTCACCTTGCCCTCGCGGAAATCGTCGCCGACATTCTTGCCGAGATCCTTGCTGGAGCCGCCATAATCCAGCGCGTCATCGATCAGCTGGAAGGCGAGACCGAGGTTCATGCCGTAGGAGCGCAGGGCCGCGCGATCGTTGCGCGTCGCCAAGGCGATGACCGGGCCGACCTCGGCAGCGGCGGAAAACAGCGCCGCGGTCTTGGCCTTGATGACCGCAAAATGCTCATCCTCGGTGGTTTCGAGGTTCTTGGCGGCGGCAAGCTGCATCACCTCGCCCTCGGCGATGATGGAAGCGGCACTGGACAGGATGTCGAGCGCCTCGAGCGAGCCGACATCGACCATCATGCGAAAAGCCTGGCCGAGCAGGAAATCGCCGACCAGCACGCTCGCCTGGTTGCCCCAGATCATGCGGGCAGTCTTCTTGCCGCGCCGCATGCCGCTCTCGTCGACGACGTCATCGTGCAAAAGCGTCGCCGTGTGCATGAATTCAACCGATGTGGCGAGCTTGACGTGGCCCTCGCCGGAATAGCCGAACATCTGGGCGGCGGCGAGCGTCAGCATCGGCCGCAACCGTTTGCCGCCAGACGAGATCAGATGGTTGGCAACCTCCGGGATCATCTCGACATCGGAGCCGGCCTTGGACAGGATCAGCTCATTGACGCGCCCCATATCGGCCGCCGTCAGGTCGATGAGATCCTTGATGGAGGCGGCTTCCCGCTTCCCGTTTTCGATGTTGAGAACGACACCCACTACAATCACTCCCGTCTGATAGCACGCGCGCGACGGCCCTTGTCCCTGCATGACTCTAGGGCTGCACCCACGGGCACGGCAAGAGGCGAATTGGCGCGGTTGCGGTGACGGCGTGTCAATATTCGAGAGAGAGCATGGCGTTGACCGAAAACCGCTTCACACTTTTCGGCACCATGCTCCAGCGTTTACATCGACGCCGCAAGCTGCGAGTTTCATCCGATGATAGAGCTCATCCGCACCAACGACGCCGTCATCATCTCCTTTGTCGAATCGCTGATGCGCGATGCCGGCATCGGCTGTTTCGTCGCCGACCAGAACATGAGCGTGCTCGACGGGTCGATCGGCATCCTGCCCAGGCGCATCATGGTCGACGCCGATCAGGCCGATATGGCCCGGCGCATCCTGACGGATGCCGGCATCGCCAACGAGATCCGTCAAAAATAATGGCCGCGTCACCAGCCGCCTCTGTCCCGGATACGCCGGCCCACACGGTCGACGCCTTCCATCGCGGGCGCTTCTGGCTGGTGCAGCCGCGACAGGCAGGCCACCGCGCCGGCATGGACGCCATGATGCTGGCGGCTTCCGTGCCATCCGCCTTCACTGGGCGCCTGGCCGATTTCGGCGCCGGCGCGGGTGCCGCCGGTCTGGCGGTGCTGTCACGCTGTCCGGCTGCCGAGGTGGTGCTGGTCGAACGCTCCGCCGAAATGGCAGCCTTTGCCGCAACCACGCTTGCCCACCCCGGCAACGCGCATCTCGGCGACCGCGGCTCGGTGCTGACAGCCGATGTCACGCTGTCGGGCCGGGCGCGAACGCTGGCCGGCCTTGCCGACAATTCCTTCGATTTCGTCATCATGAACCCGCCCTTCAACGCCGCCGAGGATCGCGCCACGCCCGACCGCTTGAGGAAAGAGGCGCATGTCATGGAGGACGGGCTGTTCGAGAGCTGGATCCGCAGTGCGGCGGCTGTCGCCAGGCCGCGCGGCGGGCTTGCCGTCATCGCGCGACCGGAGCAGCTCGGCATCCTGCTCGTAGCAATCTCAGGCCGCTTCGGCGATGCCGAAATGCTGGCAGTGCACCCTCGCCCCGAGGCGGCGGCGATCCGCATCGTCGTCAGGGCGGCACTCGGCGCGCGCGGCAAACTGTCGATCCGCCCGCCGCTGATGCTGCATGAACAATCGGGCGACGGGCCATCGGAGCGGACCGAGATGATCAACAACGGGCTGGCGTCGCTGTTCGGCGACTGATTTTGCCCAGCCGGTGCGGCGGCATTGCCGTTGGCCGGCGAATTCCTACATGCGCTCGAGCAATTGACCGGAGATAGTGCCCTCGTGAAACGCCTTTTGAACCGCCTGCTGCCGAAATCCTGGCGCTCCACCGTCGTCACCATTCCAGTTATCCGGCTGCATGGCACCATCATGTCGGGCGGTGGCCAGTTCCGGCAGAACCTGTCACTGGCCTCGACCGCCGGTCTCATCGAAAAGGCATTTTCCTTCGACGCGCCCGCGGTTGCCATCTCGATCAATTCACCGGGCGGCTCGCCGGTGCAGTCGCGGTTGATCTTCAAACGCATCCGCGACCTGGCAACCGAGAAGAACAAGAAAGTTCTGGTGTTCGTCGAGGACGTGGCGGCGTCGGGCGGCTACATGATCGCGGTCGCCGGCGACGAGATCTTTGCCGATCCGTCCTCCATCGTCGGTTCGATCGGCGTGGTGTCGGCCTCGTTCGGCTTTCCCGAACTGATGAAGAAGATCGGCGTCGAGCGGCGCGTCCATACTGCCGGCCAGAACAAGGCGGTGCTCGACCCGTTCAAACCGGAGAAGAAGGAAGATGTCGAACGGCTGAAGGCGCTGCAGCTCGAGGTTCACGACACCTTCATCGACCTGGTCAAGGACCGGCGCGGCAGCAAGCTCAAGAACGACCCGGACTTGTTCACCGGCCTGTTCTGGACCGGCAAGAAAGGGCTGGAGCTTGGCCTCGTCGATGCGCTGGGCGATATGCGCACCGTGCTCAAGACGCGTTTCGGGGCCAAGACCCAGCTCAAGCTGATCACCACGCCGCGCGGCTTCCTCAGCCGGTTCGGCCTGTTCGGCTCGAGCCAGGGCTTTTCCGCCCCCGACATCGCCGCCGCCGCCGCGACCGGCGTGGTCGACGCGGCGGAAGAACGCGCGCTGTGGGCGCGCTTCGGGCTTTGAAAAGCCGGTGAAAACGGCTAGCATGAGTGGTTGACCGACCCCACCGGCCGCGTTTGCCAGCCCTGCGAGGGAGGAGTTTTGACATGCCACAGATCATTTTCTTCGCCGCCGTCGGGGCGCTGGCCTATGTCGGATACCGCTCTTTCGTCAGGGAAGCGCAGCGCGTGACGGCCAAGATACGGCGCACCGAAAAGCAGGCGGCCAACGGCACGATGGGCACGCTGGTCAAGGATCCGAAGACCGGCGAATACCGCCTGGCCAAGGACTGACCGCCATCTCCCTCGCCGCCGAGACCGTGAATTCCGACGCCCGGACGTGGCCTGCGCATGCCAAGATCAATCTTGCGCTGCACGTCACCGGCAGGCGGCCGGATGGCTATCACCTGATCGAAAGCCTGGCCGTGTTCACCCGTTTCGGCGACAGGGTGGAGACGGCGCTTGCCGACAGTGATCAGTTTTCGGTGTCTGGCAAGTACGCAGCCGCGGTGCCGTTCGACGGCGACAATCTGGTGGTGAAAGCGCGCGACGCGCTGCGCAAGGCGGCCGGCCTGCAGCACACGCCGCCGGTGACCATCCGGCTTGAAAAGAACCTGCCGGTCGCCTCCGGCGTCGGTGGCGGCTCGAGCGACGCCGCGGCGGTGCTGCGCGGTCTGGCGCAGGCATGGCGACTGGATATCGACGACGCCGAACTGGCGCGGATCGGTCTCTCGCTTGGCGCCGACGTTCCGATGTGCCTTGCGGCAAAACCGCTGATCGCGCGCGGCGTTGGCGACGAGCTGTCGATGGTGCCTAGCTTTCCCGCCCTTGGGCTGGTTCTGGTCAATCCCGGCACCGCCGTCTCCACCGCCGAGGTGTTCGCAGCCCTTGCCCGTCGCGACAATGCGGCGCTGCCGCCGCTGCCGCGTAATTTCGATTTTCACAGCGTCCGCAACTGGCTGGAGATCACCCGCAACGATCTCGAGCCGGCGGCCAGCGCCATCCTGCCCGCCATCGGCAGGGCGCTCTCGGTGTTGAACAGAGCCGGATCGGGATTCTCGCGGATGTCGGGTTCCGGTGCAACCTGCTTCGGACTGTTCGAGACCGGCAATGTGGCCAAGCGCGCGGCTGCCGAAATCCGCAGCCGCGAACCGGACTGGTTTGTCGCCGCGACGCGCAGCATCGCATCGGAGGGAGCTGATGGCCAGAATTGACGAAAGCCGTTCCTTCATTCCAGTGCGCATCGCGGTGCTGACGGTTTCCGATACGCGCAGCCTTGCCGACGACAAATCCGGCCAGACGCTGGCCGATCGCATCGCCGAGGCCGGCCATATCCTGGCCGCCCGCGACATCGTCACCGACGACCGCGACAAGATCCGTGACACGGTATTAGGCTGGTCGCGGGACAAGGATATCGATGTGGTGATCACCACCGGCGGCACCGGCTTTACAGGCCGCGACGTGACGCCGGAAGCGCTGGAGCCGATCTTCGAAAAGCGCATGGACGGCTTTTCCGAAGTGTTTCACCGCATTTCCTACGACAAGATCGGCACCTCGACGATCCAGAGCCGGGCGACCGGCGGCGTCGTCAACGCCACCTTCGTCTTCGTGCTGCCAGGCTCGCCCGGCGCCTGCAAGGATGCCTGGGACGGCATCTTGAAGCCGCAGCTCGACTACCGGCACATGCCCTGCAACTTCGTCGAGATCATGCCGCGCCTGGACGAGCATCTGCGGCGCGGCAAGAGCGGATAAGAGCCCAGATCAGCGAATGACCGGTTCGCCATGAAAGCGCCGGCGCGAGGGCGGTGACACGCCGAAGCCGACTTCCATCATCAGCCGCGGCGTGCGCGTCGGCACGGTGCCCATGTGGAAACCGAACGGGTCCTCGACAAAGCCGAGACCTGCCTCGCCGGTCAGCGTCACCGGGCTCTCGTCGCCATAGACGCCGAGCACGTCTTGCGCCGGATGGCCGACGAGCAGCGTCAGCTGATGCTTCAGGGCGCGGCGCTTGTGGCTGCCCCTGACATAGACATGCGGACCGGTGCCGGCATCGACGGGCTTCAGATAGAAGAAGAATTTCAGCATCCGCCAGTCGTCGAGATCGAAATGGTATTTGCCGAGCGACGCCAGGTTCTTGTCGGCGTCCGAGGCAGCCCCGGTCGGAAAGCTCCACCAGACGCGCGTGGTGATCAGTTTTGCCTGGCCGCCGAGATAGTTCGCGGCAATGTCGAGAAGCAGCGGATCGCGCTGGATTGCAAGAGCTGCGTCGCAGTCCAGGATGCGCTCGAAAAAGTGGCCGCTGAGCAAGGAGCGGCCAAAACGCTTTTCAGCCTCGGCATGATCGTCGGCCAAGAACTCGAGACGGCGGTCGAAATTGCCGAAGCAAGGCGTGCGCTGCGCAAAGCTGGTGATTTCCTCATGGATCGCCTGCGGCAGGACAAACCCGGAAAACAACCCATCCGATTTCAGCGCGTTGACGACGGCGGTGCGGTCGACGCCGGTAAACATCGTATCCCCTGCCTCGCCTGCCGGCTTGGCCGCTTTGGCGCCAAGCCAGTGCAGGCGCCGCCCCGGCATGGTGCGGGCCAGCATGAACATCGGCAGCCAGGCCGGGTTCTCGCGAAGATCGGTCAGATAGGTCGGAATACGCGCTGCAATACGGCGCAGCAGGCTGCCGTTTCGCGCAATTGCCTCAAGGCTGGCGGCGCCGGATTTGTCAGGGCTTGTAAAGGTCATCGGGTCCTCGGGTATGAACGCGGCACTGACGCGCGTCGGTGCTCACCGCTCCGGCATTACCCAAACCCTGATGTCCCGCATCGATGAAATGTTAGCCTCACGTCATATTTTGTGCAATGCACAATAATGTGTGCCCTGCAAAATCTGGAGGAGGCGCAGGCCCTCACTTCGCCGGCGCCACCCAGATGTCGGCATTGAGCCGTTTGGTCGCAAGGCCGCGCGCGATGGCCTCGGCGCTGCGCGCGTTTTTCGACAAGGCGGTGGCCTGTCGCTTGCTGATCACCAGCCCTTCGGCGAGCGCCCGGTTTCCCGAAAAGAGCCGTGACAGGAACGGCGTGCGGTTGCCGCGGGCGCGTGAGAACCGCGCCGGCATGGTTTGCCTGGCCGTATGGGCGACGACTTCGTCGATCCAGCCTTCCGCCAGCCGCGCGCCCGGTTCCAGCAACAGCAGCCACTCGCCTTTCGCCTGCCTGATGCCGGCCGCAATGCCGCCGCTGACATAATGGCAGCCGGCATGTTCGGCGACGCGATGCGTCTGGTCGGTGGAACCGGTGTCGCAGACGATGACATCGCGCACCACGCCCTCGACCGCGCCGCCGATCAGCGAGGCGAGCGTGCGGGCAAGGCCCTCTTCGTCATCAAGGGTTTCGATCAGGACGGTGAGCATGGTTAGCCGAATAGCGGAAAGCTGCGCTCCACGCCAGTTTTCGCATCGCGGCATAAAAAGTTCTTGCTTTGTTCTCATCGACAAAATAGGAATAGTTTCATGAACAGAGCGATTCGACAGCCGACCGACAGTCCCTGGGAGAGGGCGAAATGGAACATATCGTGCGTGCGGACATTGCAGCCTTCGGGGCAGGAAGAGCCGAGATGGCCAATGCGATGATCGAACAGAGCGGCATGCGTGTCCGTCCGGACCGCAATCGCGGCCGCTCGGCCGGCATCAATCCGTCCGGCCGCTTCGAGCCGGTCAGCCGGCATGTCTTCGACGACGGCTGGAATTCGCTTGAGGAACTACCGCCTTTCAAGACCGAGGTGCAGGTCGAGAAGCCGCGCACCATCATCACCCGCAACGAATCGCCCGACATTTCCTTCGACCGCTCGATCAATCCCTATCGCGGCTGCGAGCATGGCTGCGTCTACTGCTTCGCGCGGCCGACGCACAGCTTCATGGGGCTGTCGCCGGGACTGGATTTCGAATCGAAGCTGTTTGCCAAGCCGGATGCGGCACGGTTGCTCGACAAGGAACTGTCGAAGGACGGCTACCAGCCGCGCATCATTGCCATCGGCACCAACACCGATCCCTACCAGCCGATCGAAAAGCAGTACCGGATCATGCGCGAGATCCTCGAAGTGCTGGAAGCGCGCGGCCATCCGGTCGGCATCGTCACCAAATCCGCCTTGGTGACGCGCGACATCGACATCCTGTCGCGCATGGCCGAACGGGGCTTGGCCAAGGTGGCGCTGTCGGTGACGACGATGGACCGCATGCTGGCCAGAACTATGGAGCCACGCGCCTCGACGCCGACCAAGCGGCTGGAGGCGATCAGGCAGCTTTCGGACGCCGGCATCCCGGCTTCGGTGATGGTGGCGCCAATCATCCCCGGCCTGACCGACCAGGAAATGGAACGCATCCTCGATTCGGCACGCGCTGCCGGAGCGCGAGAGGCCGGCTATGTCGTGCTGCGCCTGCCGCTGGAGGTCAGCCCGATCTTCAAGGACTGGCTGCTGCGCCATTATCCCGACCGCTATCGCCACGTGATGTCGCTGATCCGTTCGATGCGCGACGGCAAGGATTACGATTCGGAGTGGGGCAAGCGCATGAAAGGTGCTGGCCCCTATGCCTGGCAGATCGGCCGGCGATTTGAGATCACCGCCAAGCGGCTCGGCCTCAATGCCGAGCGGCGCACGCTCCGGACGGACCAGTTCGTCGCCGCGGCCAACGCGACCGAGCAGTTGATGCTGCTTTGAAATTATCATCTGCTTGCCGTTGCCGGCCGGCAGACGAAGAAATCCCGTCCGGCCTGTCCCCCGGCCTGCAGACGGTGCCCTCCCGGTCTTGCCCCACCTGACCCTGGAGGGACTTGCGGAGAATCGGAGCCGATGCGAACCTCGCCGCAACATGGCTCGCGCGCGTTCCGATTCTCCGCTTCTTTTTGAAATCGTAGAGAAGCCCGACTTCTCCTTCGAGACGAAGGCGATGGCCGAAGGCCTTTGGCCGGTGGCTGGGATGGACGAGGCCGGCCGCGGGCCGCTGGCAGGGCCGGTGGTGGCGGCAGCCGTCATCCTCGATCCCGCCAACATTCCCGAAGGGCTTGACGATTCCAAGCGGCTCAGCCATCTGCAGCGCGAGGCGCTGTTCCTCAAAATCCTCGGTTCCGCCTTCGGCGTGTCGATGGCCTCGATCAGCGCGGAAGGCATAGACGGCAGCAATATCCTCAAGGCCAGCTTAGAGGCGATGCGGCGCGCGCTTGTCGGCCTGCCCATACAGGCAAAACTGGCGCTGGCCGACGGCCGCGACGTGCCGCCGGGCCTGCCTTGCCTGGGCCGCGCGCTGATCAAGGGCGATCAGCGCTCGCAATCGATCGCCGCCGCCTCGATCGTTGCCAAGGTAATGCGCGACCGCATGATGTGCGGCTGCGGCAGCCACCACGAGAACTACGGTTTCGAGGTCCATATGGGCTACGCGACGGTTCGGCACCGCACCGCGATCGAGGCGCATGGGCCGGTGGCACGGCTGCATCGGGTGTCGTTTGCGCCGTTCAGGCTGGGCGGGGTTGAGGTGGTCGAAGAGGAGAGTTTTGCCGGGCTGGAATAGCGCGACGGTCGCGCCAGCTGATCTCCCCCCTCGAGGGGGTTGAGGAGCGCTCCGCAAAGCGGACGGAAAGCCAATTGCTTGGCTTTCCGAGCGGTGAACGGCCGGCAGGCCAGAGGGGGTCGCCTCGCGTGAAGTGCTGGCCTTTTCTTTCGCCGGACAGGAGGTCGCGCCCGGTCGAACCGACCCCCTCTGTCGCCTTCGGCGACATCTCCCCCTCGAGGGGGGAGATTATCCGCCAACAACAAAAAAGCCGCCAGGTTGCCCGGGCGGCTTTCGATGATCCGATTGATGCGATCGTCTAGTTCAGCTTGGACTTCACGTCCTGCAGCGAGGCCTTGAAAAGCTCCGCGCCGGCCTTGGCGTCGATCTTGCCGGCGAGCAGCGCGCGGGCGGCTTCGACGGCGATGTCGACGGCGCTGGCGCGCACTTCGGCGACCGCATCGCGCTCGGCCTGGCCGATCTTCTGCTCGGCAAGTGCTGTGCGCCTGACAACATAGTCCTCGGTCTTCTTGTGCGCCTCGGCGGCAAGCAATTCTGCTTCGCGCTTGGCGGCAGCGACGATGCTTGCTGCCTCCTGCTCGGCTTCCTTGCGCTTGCGCTGGTATTGGCCGAGCAGCTGCTGAGCCTCCTCGCGCAGCCGGCGTGCTTCCTCAAGCTCGTTGCTGATCTTGGCGGCGCGGGCATCGAGCGCCTTGGCGATCAGGCCCGGCACCTTGATGTAGACGGCAACGCCGAGGAAAATGACGAGGGCAACCGTGGCCCAAAGCGTCGCGAGAGATGTGGCGTCCATAATGCGCTCCTCACCGGGCCACGGATTTGACCGCAGCCGCGATCTCGGCCTTGCTGGTCTTGCCGCCGACAAGCGCCTCGACAATGGCCGAAGCCGTGTCCTCGGCGATGCTGCCGACTTCCTTCATGGCGTTGGCCTTGATGGAAGCAATGCTGGCCTCGGCCTCACCGAGTTTCTTGTCGAGGGCGGCTTCGACCTTCTTGCGCGCGGTCTCGGCTTCCGCCTTGGCCGCGTCGTTGGCCTGCTGGCCGATCGCGTTGGCCTTGGCCTTGGCTTCCGCCAGTTCCTGCTCATAGGCAGCAACGGCGGCGTCAGCCTCGCCCTTCAGCCTGGCGGCATGGTCGAGATCCTGCGAAATGCGATCGTTGCGCACGTCGATGATGCCACCAAGGCGCGGCATCACCACTTTCTTCAGGAACAGGTAGAACAGCCCGAAGGTGATCGCCAGCCACAGAAGCTGCGACGGGAACGTCGCCGGATCGAATGGCGGGAACGCGCCGTGCGCTTCGGCAGGCACGCCGGTGCCGGAATGCGTGTCGCCTTCCGTCGCGGCGGGCGCTGTCTCTTGCGCAAAGGCAGATGTCACGAACATGGACTATCCCCGAAATTCAGGCTTGGCCGCAGAGTTGCGGCCGGCCTGTCCAATCTTCTCAACGCTTGCCCGATAGGGGCTCAGCCGAACAGGGCCAGAAGCGCGATGAGAAGCGAGAAGATGCCCAGAGCTTCGGTCACGGCGAAGCCGAAAATCAGGCGACCGAACTGGCCATCGGCGGCCGACGGATTGCGCAGCGCGCCCGCCAGGTAGCTGCCGAAGATGTTGCCCAGGCCAATGCCTGCGCCACCCATGCCCAGGCAAGCGATGCCGGCGCCAATGTACTTTGCTGCTTCTGCGTCCATTTGTTCAACTCCTTTGGATCTGAAATTCCGTTGCGATTCCATCCGGCACGACTGCCGGAAACTCTTGCTCAGTGCCCCGGGTGCAGGGCGTCGTTCAGGTACATGCAGGTCAAGACGGCAAAGACGTAGGCCTGCAGGAAAGCGACCAGCAGTTCCAGCGCCGTCAGCGCCACCGCCATGGCCAACGGCAGGATCGAGCCGGCAATGCCGACAGCGCCGAGCGCGCTCAGGCTGACGACAAAGCCCGAGAACACCTTCAGCGTGATGTGGCCGGCCAGCATGTTGGCGAACAGACGAACCGAGAGGCTGACCGGGCGCGAGACGAAGGAAATCACTTCGATCAGCACCACCAGCGGCAGCAGGAAGACAGGAACGCCATGCGGCACGAACAGCTTGAGGAAGCCGAGGCCGTGCTTCATGAAGCCGTAAACGACCACGGTGCCGATGACCAGGGCGGCGAGGCCGAAGGTGACGATGATGTGGCTAGTAACCGTGAAGAAATAGGGGAAAAGCCCGAGCAGATTGGCGACCAGCACGAACATGAACAGCGAAAACACGAAGGGGAAGAACTTCAGCCCCTGGGTTCCGGCGGCATCCCTGAGCATGTTCGAGACGAACTCGTAGGCCATTTCCGAAACCGACTGCAACCGGCCGGGAACCAGGCTGCGGCTCGACGTCGAGAGGTAGAGAAAGGCGGATGCGACGGCCACGGTCGCGACCATGAACAATGCCGAATTTGTGAAGGACAGGTCATAGCCGCCGATGTTGATCGGAAGCAGTTTGATGATATGGAACTGGTGGATCGGATCGACCTTGTCAGCAGCCACTTTACATCCCCGTCAAAGCCGCGCGCGGCTTGAGTGTCTTGTTCATTGCGCCGGCAAGCAGCGCCTTCATTCTTTCGGATCGCGCGGTTTGCCGCTCTGTCCGAATTCCGCCACGACGCCTGCCGTACGCAGGACATTGAGCACACCGGCGCCAAATCCCAGCAGCAGACCCACGACCAGACCCCATGGCGATGTTCCCGCCACGCGATCCAGAAACCAGCCAAGGCCCACGCCCACCACTATACCGGCGATAAACTCGCTGGACAGCTTCAGGGCCTGGCCATATCCGGCCACCGCTTTCGCGTCGTCTTTCCCCTCGCTCCGGTCCGGCCGTCTTGTCGCAAGCGTTGCTTCAAGGTCGCGCCGGCGGCGCTCGAGTTCGTCGTCGCGGATGTCGGCATCGTGCTGTTTGCCGCGGCCGGTTTCTCCGGTTCCGTCTGGCCCGTTCTTGTCGGCCATCGAACCCCCCTGCCCGGTCAGAACGTCGCCGTCCGTCCGCTTCTAAAGTCGCCGGCAACATAGTTAGAGGGTTTGCGCCCGTCAAGCCACGGGCGGAACTTCAAAGCCATGTATTTTCTATAGTGAAATCAATGACTTGTAAAGGTGCGACATCGTGCCCGGCGCGGCAGCGGGGATACAGGCCCCGAATCCTCCAGGCAATGGCGGTTTGACCGACCGGGCATCGGGGAAAAGATAGGGCGGTTGGCGAGCGCTCAGCTCCAGCCGCCGCCATAGGTGCGGTAGAAGATGTGCAGGCCGATCTTGGTCATCTTCTGCATCGTGCGCGCCCAGCCCGGATGGACATAATTGGCGTAGTAATGCGTCGACGACCCGACTTCCGGAATGAAGATCTTGCCGGCGGTGACCGCCATGGCGACTTCCTGCGCGGTCTTATAGTGAGCGGGGCTGTCGATACGCTTCTTCCTGCCGTCGCAGGCGAAGGAGAACTGGCAACGGTTGAGCCAGTTGTCGTTCTGGTAGACGACGCCGCAGATCGAATTCGGATAGGCCGGATTGCGGACGCGGTTGAGGATGACCTGGGCGACAGCCGCCTGGCCGCGCACGGTCTCGCCGCGCGCCTCGAAATAGATACCGTTGGCGAGGCATGTCTGCTCCTTGGCGGAGAAGACGCTCGCCGGCAGCGGGTTCTGGATCCACGAATGATCGCCCTTGGCCATCGGTGGAATGAAGCGGCCGTTGTTCGGCTCCTCGTCCTGCAGCAGGGCTTCGAAGGGCGAGGCCTTGGCATAGTCGGGCTCGGCCTGTGCATAGGCGGTCGCCAGAACGTCCGGGCGATCGTTGTTGACCAGCGCGGCAAGCATGGCCGGCATGCCGGGATCGGGCTTCTTGTCCTCACGCGTATGGAACGCCTGGGCGATCTGGATTTCCTTGCCTTTGATCTGCGGCCTGGCGAAAGCCATCTTGAGGCCGCTGTCCATGCTGGGGCGCAGCAGCGAGGAGGTGCGCTGGAAGATCGAGCCGGCGTTGAAGTCCTTTGGCGGCGACACCGGCGAGACCTGGATGATGCGGCCCTTCTTGTCGGCGCGCATGACGCGCTCCTCGTCGGGCGTCACGCCGGCGACGCTGCCCTTGCCGCGAAACGAGACGGTGCCGATGCCGGGCAAGCGCACGCCCGAGCCCGAGATCGAGCCGGTGCTGATGGAATCGACGAACGGCATTTCGGCGGCATGGACGGAGCCGGCGACGGATTTCTCGACATAGGAGTTCCAGCGCGAATTCGGCGCCTCGAGGCCGGAAACCAGGCTCGTCATATCCTGGTAGGCAATATCTGTGGGAAAGCCGACCCAGATGCCGAGCCCGATAATGAACGGAGACAGGAAGGAACGATTTTTCTCACCGGCGGCGGCGACAAGCCGCTTCAAAACACGTCGATGCACTGAACTCTCCAGAAACGCAGAACCGACCCACTGGAGAGGGACAATGATGCATTAACCTTGATGGGGCGTTAACGGGTTTGATCGAGTTTTCCCTGTCGTTGCCAAGTCGGGCGCTTTTGCGGCGGTGGTCCGTTCGAAGAAAATCAGGCGGGCCGAAGGAAGATCGGCCAGGCAATCAGCGCGCATGCAGCGCCCGCCAGCCAAACACCCGTCCACGACCCGACCACCAGCAGCCCCGGAATGGCGATCGGCACCAGGAAGAAGGCAACGAAGACGAAGCTGTTGGCGAGGCCGAGCGCCGTGCCGGCGTGGCTTGCGCCGGCAAGCGTGGCCAGTTCGGTGTAGGCGACGCCGTGCCATGAGGACACACAGATGCCGGCGACAACCAGCAGGGCGACGAGCGCCGGCGAGAGCATCGGTGCAGGCGTGCCGGCGGATGCCATCACCAGCAATCCAAGGGCTGCGAAGGCGAAAGAGCTAAAGACGCTGCAAAGACGCAGGAACGATCTGCGGTTGCCGCGGCGGTCGGTGAAGCGGCCGCTCCAGACGCGCATGACCATGGCGCCGACCTGGACGCCAGCTAGGCTTGCGCTGATCACGGCCGTGCCCATGCCGGCGAAGTCGTGCAGGAAGACGGAAGCGAAGGCGAGCACCGCCACTTGCGGAACGCAGAGCACGCCGATGGCGATGGCAATGCGCCAGACTTCGACATTGCGCAGCGGTGCGGTGCCGGCCGGTGTTGCGGCCTGGGCCGAATGTGCATCGTCACCCTGCGGCGGCTGGTGCAGCCAGAGCCAGGTGAAGAAAGTCGAGACAGCGGACGCCGCCGCCAGCAGACCGAAGACCGCGGCAAAGCCATGGACTGAGGCCAGCGACGGCAGGATGAGGGCGCCGAGCCCGCCGCCGAGCGGCACCGCCGTCTGCCTTATGCTCATGGCAAAGCCGCGCTCGCCTTCACGAAACCAGGCCATGATGGCGCGGCCGCTTGAGCCGTTGACGCTGCCGCCGAGCAGACCGGTGACCAGGAGGCTTGCCGCCAGAAGCGCAACGCTCGGAATATGTGCAACTGACGGCACGACAAGGAAGGCCATGAACAGGAGCCATATCGCGGTGGCGCCGAGCCCGGTCAACAGCACGCGGCGGTCGCCCCAGCGATCGGTGAGCAGCCCCCATGGCAGTTCGCTCAGCATCACCCCAAGGCCCATAAGCCCCAGCACCAGACCTAGCTGGCCATTACCGAGATGGTAGCCGGAGCGCAGGAACACCGCGGTGGCCGGAATGCCGGCGAAGGTTGCGGAGAAGCAGGCATTGGCGGCGACGCCGATGCCCAGCACCTTCCAGCGATGATTGCTGCGCAATGCCGGCGCGCCGGGTGGAGCAACGATCATACCCGGGGTGCAATGGGAATCGGAAACGACAGCTGACATGGGACAGGCTCCAGATGGACCGGCAAGGCCGGACCTTGACGCACTGTCTCTACCGCCATAGCTTTGTCCCGAATATCAGGAAGTTTTTGATATAAAGTCCCGAAAATCAGGATTATTTCCGTGCGACGCATAACTCTCGATCTCGACGTTCTCCGCAGTTTCGTCACCGGCATGGAGCTGGGCAGCTTCGCCAAAGCGGCCGACCGGCTCGGTCGTTCGACCTCGGCGGTGAGCGCGCAGTTGAAGAAGCTGGAGGAGCAGGCGGCGACGCCGATCTTCCGCAAGTCCGGACGCGGCCTGGCGTTGACGGAGGCCGGCGAGACCATGCTTGGCTATGGGCGCCGGCTGCTTGAGCTCAATGACGAAGCGCTATCAGCCATCCATGATGTCGAGCTCGAAGGCTGGGTCCGGCTTGGCCTGCAGGAGGATTTCGGCGAGGCGGTGCTGCCCGAAGTGCTCGGGCGCTTCGCCCGCGCCCACCCCAAGGTCAAGATCGAGGCCAGGATCGCGCGCAGCCACGAACTCGCCGAACGGATCACTTCAGGCAGCCTCGATATCGCACTGGCCTGGCACAACGGCACGACGCTGCCTTACAGCCGGCATGTCGCCGATGTTCAGATGCGCTGGGTCGGCCCGGCAAAGCTGATCGAGACCAGCCTGCGCGACGGCGAGGCGCTGCCGCTGGTGGCGCTGGAAGCACCATGCCTGCTGCGCACGGTGGCGACCGAAGCACTCGACCGCGCCGGCCTGTCGTGGCGGATGGCCTTCTCCAGCCCGAGCCTTGGCGGCGTGTGGGCGGCGGTCGCGGCGGGGCTGGGCTTGACGATCCGCACCGATATCGGACTGCCGGCCACTGTCAGGGCGATGACGCCGGGGATTGCCGGGCTGCCGGCTTTGCCCAAAATGGCGCTGGTCCTGCATCGCAAGGAGGCGGAGCCCGATCCGGTGGCGGCGCGGCTGGCGGACATATTGTTGCAGGCGGCGATAGAGGCGCTACCGGAAGGCTCTCGGGCAAATGAGAGGTTGAGAGAGGTCGCTTAGGTTCTTGGCCGTAACGCCATCTCTTCGTCATCCTGGGGCGAAGCAAGGAGCGAAGCGACGCAGCGCAGACCCCGGGATCCATGCCGCGACTTCAAAGCGCTGCTGCGGTGCAGAAATTCTGCTCCGCTGTATCCTTCGGCAAGGGTAACGGAATGGATCCTAGGGTCTCCGCGACGGAGCTTCGCTCCTGCTCCGCCCTAGGATGACGAAGCCGAGGGCCGTCGGCCAGCCGCGCAACTCACTTGCGCTTGTTCGCCCGACCCGCGAACGGATTGTCCGAGGTGCGCAGCGCTATCCTGATCGGCACGCCGGGCATGTCGAAGGCCTCGCGCAGGCTGTTCGAGAGATAGCGCACATAGGATTGCGGCATCGCATCGGGCCTTGAGCACTGGACAACAAAACCCGGCGGCCGCGTCTTGGCCTGCGTCACATATTTGATCTTCAGCCGGCGCCCGGCAACGGCGGGCGGCGGATGATGCGCCAGGATGCCTTCCAGCCAGCGGTTGAGCTTGCCGGTGGAAACGCGGCTGTTCCAAACCTTGTGCGTCCGGATGACGGCATCCATGAGCTTGTCGAGACCGCGTCCGGTTTCGGCCGAAACCGTTACCGCTTGCATGCCGCGGGCTTGCGGCAGCAGCCGCTCGGTCTTCTCGCGCAGTTCCGCCAAGAGTTCCTGCGGGTTGTCGATCAGGTCCCATTTGTTGAAGGCGATGACCGGCGCGCGGCCCTCGCGGATGATCAGGTCGGCGATCTGCAGATCCTGCTTCTCGAAGGGGATGGTGGCGTCAAGCACGATGATGACGATCTCGGCAAAGCGGATGGCGCGCAGGCCGTCCTGTACCGACATCACTTCCAGCTTTTCATGAATCCTGGCCTTGCGGCGCATGCCGGCGGTGTCGAACAGTTTTAGCCGGCGGCCATGCCAGTCCCAGTCGACGGAGATGGAATCGCGGGTGATGCCGGCTTCCGGTCCGGTCAACAGCCGCTCCTCGCCGATCAGCGCGTTGATCAGCGTCGACTTGCCGGCGTTCGGGCGGCCGACGACGGCGATGCGCATCGGCTTGGTGTCGTCATAGGCAGGCACATCTTCAGCGTCCGGGTCGAGGATGTCCTCGCCGATCAGCACTTCGCCGGCAGCAACGTCCTCTCCACTGTCGTCCTCTTCGTCGAAGGCGCGGGCCTCGCCAAGGGCCAGGATCACCGCGTCGCGCAAATCGGGCATGCCCTGGCCGTGTTCGGCCGAGATCGGGATCGGCTCGCCAAGGCCAAGTTCCCAAGCTTCCAGCATACCGCCCTGGGAGCCCTTGGCCTCGGCCTTGTTGGCGACGAGAACGACCGGCTTGCCGGATTTGCGCACGATTTCGGCAAAGGTCTTGTCATCAGGCATCAGGCCGGACTTGGCATCGACGGTGAAGAAGATCAGGTCGGCCTCGCGGATGGCGATCTCGGTCTGCGCGCGCATGCGGCCCGGCAGCGTCGAGGCCGCGGCATCTTCGAAGCCGGCGGTGTCGATGACGTCGAAATGCAGGTCGTAGAGCTTGGCGGCATGGACGCGGCGGTCGCGGGTGACGCCCGGCGTGTCATCGACAAGCGCCAGCTTCCTTCCCACCAGCCGATTGAAAAGGGTCGATTTGCCGACGTTAGGCCGGCCGATGATGGCGACTTTGAATGTCATCCGACCCTACGATCTATCATGCATGTCGTTGTCCCAAAACCGCTGCGCACTTTTGGGCGACATGCACTACGACGCGCTGCCCGACCCGCGGATCAATTCGGACATCAAGGTCGCCCGTTCGCGCGTGTTGCGCGGGGCACCGTCATCCGAAGCGATCTGGTCGAACAGTTTGAGTGCATCCTGGGTCTTGCCTTCCTTCCAGGCGGCAAGGCCGAGTGCTTCGCGCGCCGTATGGCGCAGCGTGTTGGTGTCGGAAGTCAACGCCTCGACACGGCTGGAGACATCGGCGAAGGAGCCATGATCGACAAGCAGGAGTGCTGCCCTGAGGCGCGCCATGTCGCGAATGCCGGACGGAATGGCGGTGTCGGCGGCGACGCCGTCAAAATCCTTGACGGCGGCATCGACGTCGCCCTTGTCCGCCTTGACGGTGGCGGCGCGCATGCGGGCGAGCAGCGGATAGGCGCCGTAGCCATCCGTTTCCAGCGCGGCGAGCGCGGTCAGCGCGTCGTCGCTCTTGCCGTCATTGGCAAGCTTCAGCGCCTGCGAGAAGGCATCGCCCGAGCGGTTGGCGCGGGTCTCGTCCCAATAGCGATAGCCGACGACGGCGGCGGTGCCGAGCACCACCAGGATGGCAAGGACAAGCAGAGCAGGGCCAAAACGGTCCCACAGCGCTTGCGCCTGGTCGCGCCGCATCTCTTCGTTGACTTCGCGGATAAAACTGTCGTCCGACATCGATCAAAACCATTCCTGCCCGATCCGGGCCCGTCCTTGAGCCCGCGTTTTAGCGAAATTTTGTCGGCATGGAAGGGGTTCGGCAGGAAAATCGGCTAATCGCCGCTCCGGCCGCTTTAAAGGGCAACGATGGGTGCGACCGCACCCACGCCACATTTTGGCGATAGCCGGCCTTTGACCCTTCCAGATGCAGATCAGATTGCCGATGCCCCGTTTGTCCCGCGTTCTTGCGTTTTCCGTTGCCGCGCTCGCCACGGCGGATGTTGCTTACGCCGATCCGCCAGCGGCGCCATCGCCAGCAAAGCCGAAGCAGATCGTCATGATCTCGTTCGACAGCGCCCGTGAGATTTCGCAATGGCAGCGCAGCCGCGCGCTGGCGCGGCGCACGGGCGCCCACTTCACCTATTTTCTGTCCTGCGTCTTCCTTTTGTCGCAGCAGACACGCGCGGAATACACGGCGCCCGGCAAGACTGCGGGGAAATCCAACATCGGCTTTGCCGCTTCGAAGCAGGAGGTGGCGGATCGGCTCGAACAGATCGGGCTCGCCGCCTCGGAAGGCCATGACATCGCCAGCCATGGCTGCGGCCATTTCGACGGCAAGGACTGGAGCAAGGCCAACTGGCTGCGCGAGTTCACCTCGTTCAAGCATATTTTCGAGAACGCCTATGCGATCAACGGTATTGAGCCCGAACCCAAGGGCTGGCGCGACTTTGCGCGGCACGCGGTGATCGGCTTTCGCGCACCCTATCTGTCGGCCAACAAGGCGCTCTACGAGGCGCTGCCGGCGGCCGGCTACCAGTTCGACGCCAGCGGCGTCTCACAAGGGCCAGCGGTGCCACCGACCCGCAAGGGTATCACGCGCTTTTCGCTGCCGGAGATTCCGGAAGGTCCTGGTTCAAGGCCGGTGATCGCGATGGACTACAATCTCTTTGTCCGCCACTCCGGTGGCTTCGAGCGGCCGAGCGGAGCGACGGAATTCGCTGAGCGGAGCTATAAAGCCTTCCGCGCCGCCTTCGATGCGCAATATCGGGGCAAGCGCGTTCCGCTGGAACTCGGCTTCCATTTCACGCAGATGAACAACGGCGCCTACTGGAACGCGCTGGAGCGCTTCGCCGGCGAGGTCTGCGTCAAGGCTGATGTCGAGTGCATCAGTTTTAGCGACTATGTTTCGCGGCAAGGCGAGAAACAGGCGCAGGTAGGCGGCTGAGCCGCCCACCATTTTCCAGCGCGCAATCAGGCCGGGTCGGGTTCCTGAGCCTGGCGTTCGAGGAATCGCCGATCGATGTCGGGCAGCGGTCCGCCGTCTAGCGTTGCTTCGAAGGCGCGAAGACGCTTGTAGATGGAGATAAGCACAACGATGTCGCTCCATGAACTTACCAGATACTGGAACGACGAAGCCACTTCTGAAAATGCAGAAACAATCTGCTGAAAAATTCCCAGCGTTATCTTACCAGCGGCAATCGTCGGAATAAGAATGACGATCGCAAAAACGCTATCAGCTTGCCCGTAGAAATATCTTGCTACGTTAAAATATGAGTAGTGGAAATACAGCCTGAAATAATTCAAGCGCACATTTCTAAAAAGCTCTTTTACAGTAACCGGCTCAGCGCGATCAGCATTATCTTCACCGTATACCAATTCTTTCCGATACGCTGCTTCAACTCGTTGGTTTCGAAATTCCAAACCCGGGAGCTTGACACCCACCGTAGCGAGGAGAACTGTTCCAAAAGCTGACCAGACCAAAGCCGCGACAACAAGCGAATACGGAATCTGGCCGACTATCGGGAGCTCGGTTATGTGATGCGAGAGCCCTGCCAGCACCGGCAAGAAGGCGATCAGGGTCATGACGGAGTTGACAAGACTGACGCCAAGATCCTCCACGTTTGTCGAGAACCGCATCGTGTCTTCCTGAACGCGCTGCGATGCGCCTTCTATGTGCCGCAGCCTCGTCCAATTGCTCATGTAGAAATCGTTCATCGCCATGCGCCAGCGAAAGATGAAATGGCTGACGAAAAACCGCGTCACGACGAGCACCGCGATCCAGCAAAATGCGATCTCCATAAAGATCAATATGCCAGCGAACAGTTCGCCCGGACTGACGGAGCCCGGTGGCGGCGTAAGCGCCTTCTGCACCAGATTAAAGAAAGGTCCACGCCATTCGTTCAGCACCACGCTGACCTGGACCGAAAAGTTGGTGGTGAACAAAATGAATGCCGACCCGAGGATCGCCCAGTTCTGCCAGGGATGAGGCCGATAGAGCGCCCAGAACGCATAGAAAATGAGCACTACCGCCGCGAAATAGATGTAAAACCAGAGGAATGGCTTCGACCAGAAAGCCGTCACGCCAATGATAGGTTCGGCATCCGGAAGGGCTGGTGGCAGTCCAAAGACCGCGCCCAATTGCTCGCCGCCCAAAAACCAGAACAAAACCGCGGCAAGGCTCCAGACGATCACCGAAGTGAAAAACAGCTTCGGCTGCGGAAAAAACGATACGAACACTGTGGTGAAATCCTCGGGTCGGGGGGCAAATCAGCTGGGTTCGGCGGGCATAAGGTCACACATTAGTTGGAAAGAAAATGCCCGTGCCCGATGCCCGGCATCGAGCAAGACCACAATCATGGCGATTTTGGCGCAGCCGACCAGGTGATCGCGCCCGAGACGAGCAACACAGCAGCAGCTACGATCGAAGCGAGGAAGAAGTTGCCCGATGCCTGCGCCAGCAGCCCGGCGACGATCGGGCCGACGATCTGGCCGAGGCCGAAGGAAGCCGTCATCACCGCAAAGATCCGGCGCGGCGCTTGTGGGACAAGTTGCCTTGCGGTCTGCAGGCCAAGCGCGGTGATGGCGATGAAGGTTAGGCCGAGCAGGAGGCCGCCGAGCAACGGCCCGACGGTGCCGCCCATGGCGACGCTGGCGGTGACGCCGATCACCTCGACGAGGCAGCCCACGGCGTAAGCTGCGTAGAGGCCGATCCGTGCTGCGATCTTCTGCCAGAGCCAGACCGAGGGAAAGCCGGCAAGGCCGGTGACCAACCAGACGGCGGCCTCGAAGACGCGGCCGCCGCCACCCTGGCGGACGATGGCGACCAGGAACGTCGCCGTCACCACATAGCCGAAGCCGAACAGGCCGTAGGCGACGATGATCTTCAGCAGCGATCGGTCCGTCGGCAGCGCCGGCTCGCGCCCGGTGACGCAATTGGCGGGCGCCGTGCTGCCGACCAGCAAGGCCACCACGGCAAAGCCGCAGGCCGAAAGCAGCGCCGACCACAGCCAGCCCGCCGCCCAGCCGGCATGTTCGGTGACGAGGAACGCCATCAGCGCCGAGGACGCTGCGATGCCGAGGCCGACGCCGCCGAAATGCAGCGCCTGCAGATCGTTGCGGCCGGCCGCCAGCAGATGGCCAAAGACGATGCTTGACATGAACACCATGACGAAGGCGCTGGCCAGACCGGCAAGAAAGCGGAAGAGGAGAAAGGCCGCCATGCTCTCGGTCAGGCCCATCGCGCCGGCGAGGATGGCGCTGGCGGCAAGGCCGGAAAACATCAGCAGGCGCTCGCGCCCATGCGCCCATGCGCCGGCGGCGGCAAGTGCCCCGACGAGGTAACCAAGGTAGTTGGCCGACGCGATCCAGCCGGCATCGGCCGTCGACAGGCCGAGCTCTTCCATCATGCCGGGCAGGATCGGGGTGTAGACGAAGCGGCCGATGCCCATGGCGACGGCCATGGCAATCATGCCGGCTACGGCGAGACGCAAGGGTGAAGCGGCTTTCATCGCGGCGCACAATAGATTTGCCGGGCGCCGAAACAATCCGCTTTTGTTGGGCCAGCAAGGCTCGCCCCGGCCAGGAGCCTGCAGCTATCGCTTCAGCAATTCAACGGCACCCGGCCTGTACAGTCGCCGTCTCATAGGCAGTGCGTCGGGCCGTGAGCCGAAACGGCACGTCGCCGAGTTCGCGCTCCGACATGGTGTCGAGCACGGGATGCGACAGCGGATCGGTCACCCAGTTGGCGGTTTCGCCTTCGTGCCGCCGGCCATGCCGTTGATTGGCGACGAAAAAGGCCCTGAGCAACGATAAAATCTTCACCATCCTTACCTCCTCGGTCTGACTGGCCTCCATAAGGTCTGCCTTTCCGGCCTGTCTTTCAATTGAGATTTCGGCCGCGCCAGTTTAGAAAAACTGTATGGCAATTTTGAACCGCGTCCATCTCAACGGCCTGCGCGCCGTCGAAACCGTCGCCCGCCTGGGGTCGCTTGCGGCGGCGGCCAGAGAGCTCAACGTTTCCGTCAGCGCCGTCAGCCAGCAGATCAACCGGACTGAAAAGCAGCTCGGCCAGGCCCTGTTCGAGCGAACGGCGAGCGGGCTGGTGCCGACCGAATTCGGCACTGTCTTCATGGCCCGGTTGGGCGCGGGTTTTCGCGAGATCGCCCAAGCGGTGGCGCTGGCCGACGAAGGGTCGGAATGCACGCTGGTGGTTTCGGTGGCGCCGGCCTTCGCCTCGAAATGGCTGCTGCCCAGGCTGTCGCGCCACTTCGCCCGGCACCCCAACGTGCTGTTGCGCATCGACGCCTCGGTGCGGCTCGCCGATCTCGACCGTTCCGACATCGACATAGCCATCCGGCTTGGCGACGGCAAATGGCCAAGCGGACGGGCGGAACTGCTGCTGGCGCAAGAAGTCTTCCCGGTCTGCGCCCCGGTGATCGCCGAGAAGCTGAAGTCGATCGACGATCTCGCTCTGACTTGCGCCATCACCGACGAACGGGCGATGATCAATTGGGACAGCTGGTTCGAGGCTGCTGGGGTCGAACCAGTCACTTTCCTCAAAGGCGCGCGTTTCACCGACCCGATGCTGTGCCTGGAATCGGCGATTGCCGGCCACGGCGTCATGCTCGGCTGGCAATTGCTGACCGCCGACGCGCTGGCAGACGGCCGCCTCGTCGCGCCCTTCGGCATCCGCGCCCAGAGCGGGCTCGGCTACTGGATGGTGACTTCCGCCGCCAAGAGCGAAAGCCGCAAGGTCCGGGATTTCAAGGTCTGGGTGCGCGAGGAAATCGAGGCGACGATGGCACAGTTCAGGTCGCTCGAAAGCGCGGCGTAGTTCTGAGCCAGCGCAATCGCGGTGGAAAGGTCGGTGGTGCCGGTCTATGTAAAGTGTCGGACCCACACATCACGGCAGGCAAATTCATGACCACACATTCGCGCGGCGTTTCCGCATCGATAGACCCGGTGAAACTCGACAGGCTGGCCGAGGTCGCCATCAAGGTCGGGCTGCAGTTGCAGCCTGGACAGGATCTGGTGCTGACCTCGTCGATCGCAGCACTGCCGTTGACGCGGCGGATCGTCGAGCATGCCTACAAGGCCGGTGCGGGCCTGGTAACGCCGATCTTCAACGACGACGAGATGACGCTGGCGCGCTACCGCTTTGGCGCCGATGCTGGCTTCGACCGCGCCGCCGGCTGGCTCTATGAGGGCATGGCGAAAGCCTTTGCCAACAATGCCGCGCGGCTTGCCGTGCGCGGCGAGGACCCGTCGCTGCTGTCGGCGCAGGACCCGTCGAAGGTGGCGCGCGCCAACAAGGCGAATTCGATGGCCTACCAGCCGGCGCTGGAAAAGATCACCGGCTTTGATATCAACTGGAACATCGTCGCCTATCCTGATCTCGCCTGGGCCAAGCAGGTTTTCCCTGATGATGCCGACGATGTCGCGGTGGCCAAACTCGCCGATGCGATCTTCGCGGCGTCGCGGGTGGATGTCGAAGACCCGATCGGCAACTGGAAAGCGCACAATGCAGCGCTGCGCGGCCGTACCGAATGGCTGAACGGCCACAATTTCCATGCACTGCATTTCAGCGGTCCGGGCACCGACCTCACCGTCGGGCTGGCCGACGGCCATGAATGGATGGGCGGCGCCTCGACCGCCAAGAACGGCGTCACCTGCAACCCGAACATCCCGACCGAGGAAGTGTTCACCACGCCGCACGCAAGGCGCGTCGAGGGCCATGTCTCCTCGACCAAGCCGCTATCCTACCAGGGCACGCTGATCGACGAGATTTCGGTGCGCTTCGAGGGCGGCCGCATCGTCGAGGCCAAGGCTTCAAAGGGCGAGGACGTGCTGAAGAAAGTGCTCGACACCGATGAAGGCGCGCGCCGGCTCGGCGAGGTGGCGCTGGTGCCGCATTCGTCGCCGATCTCGGCCAGCGGCCTGTTGTTCTTCAACACGCTGTTCGACGAGAACGCCGCCTGCCACATCGCGCTCGGGCAGTGCTATTCGAAGTGCTTCGTCGACGGCGCCTCGCTCAGCCAGGATGAGATCGCGGCACGCGGCGGCAACAAGAGCTTTATCCACATCGACTGGATGATCGGCTCGGAAAAGATCGACATCGACGGCGTGCACAAGGACGGCCGCAAGGTGCCGGTGATGCGCAAGGGCGAGTGGGCCTGAGGTTTCGGCGCAGCGCTGGCTTTTAGACGTCGGCGGGGCAGCGCCCCTCTGTCCTGCCGGACATCTCCCCACAAGGGGAGAGATCAGCTGTTGTCGCGGCCTTCGCCAACAACATCGTAGCGAGATGAATGGAGGCGCCTGAACTGCCAATCTCCCCCCTTGAGGGGGAGATGTCCGGCAGGACAGAGGGGGGCGCGAAGGATCGCGGCGGTGAAGGCTTACTTCACCGCGGCTTCATAGACATCCGGCTTGAACCCCACCAGCATCCGATCTCCCAGCTCCAGCACCGGCCGCTTGATCATGGTCGGGTTGGCCAGCATCAGTGCCTTGGCCTTCTTCTCGTCGAGGCTCTGCTTGTCCTTGTCCGACAGTTCGCGAAACGTCGTGCTGGCCTTATTGAGCAGGATCTCCCAGCCAACCTTGCCGACCCAGCCATCCAGCCGCTTGGCGTCCAGCCCCTCTGCCCGGTAGTCGTGGAAGCGGTAAGGCACATCATGACCTTCCAGCCAGAGGCGGGCCTTCTTGATCGTGTCGCAGGTGGTGATGCCGTACATCGTGGTCAAAGGCGTGCTTCCTTGGCTGACAGTCGAATCCGTTCTGCAGCCTAAAACCGCCCTTCCCGCTTTGCCAGCACCCTGGCCGACATCTCAGGATTTTTGGGACTTGCCAATACTAAGGAATTTTCCTAAGTATTACCCAACCACTCTTTGACAATGGTTCGGGACCGACCGATGACAAGCCTCCACACCGCAAACCCGAACCCGCCGATCGACGGCATCTTCCGCGCACTTGCCGATCCGCCGCGACGACGCGTGGTGGAACGGCTGAACCGCAGCCCGGCCTCGGTCAGCGAACTGGCGCAGCCTTTCGAGATGGCCCTGCCTTCCTTCATCGAGCACCTCAAGGTGCTGGAAGGTTGCGGGCTGGTGCGTTCTGAAAAGATCGGCCGCACAAGGACCTATCAGCTGGCGCCCGAGCCGCTGCAGCTCGCCGAAAACTGGCTGGCCGAGCAGCGTACGCTGTGGGAGCGCCGCCTCGACCAATTCGACGCCTATGTGATGACCCTCAAGGAGATAGACAAGTGAGCTATCCCTTCAAGCCCGACCCAAGACTGGACCTCGTGCTGGAGCGCGTACTCGACGCGCCGCGCGAACTGCTTTGGCGCGCCTTGACGATGCCGGAGCATGTCAAGCAGTGGTTCACGCCAAAGCCCTGGATGATCACCGACTGCGAGATCGACCTCAGGCCGGGCGGGCTGTTCCGGACGCGCATGCAGTCGCCCGACGGCAAGGAGGTCAACGACCGCCATTGCTGCTATCTCGAAATCGTGGAGAATGAGCGGCTGGTGTGGACGGATGCGCTGCTGCCGGGCTACCGGCCGTCAGGCGAGCCCTTCATCACCGCGGTGATTTCCCTCCAGCCGGACGGCAAAGGCACGCGCTATACCGCCACCGCCATTCACCGCGACGAGGCCACCCGCAACAACCACAAAGAGATGGGTTTCTTCGACGGCTGGGGCACGGTGGCCGATCAGCTTGCGCAGTATGTGAAGACGATCTGATTCTTCTCGCATGGCGGCCAGAACATCGTGCCGGCCGCCATGTTCATTTTTCGACCCTACAGCGGCAAGAGCAGGCTCCCGGAAACGAGGGGGCTTGCGGTCTCAACAATAAGATCGCTCTTCGGTGATCTTGCCGTTCTTGACCGTGTACAAGCCAACTTCGTCCATGGTGACACGCTCGCCTGTCGCCTTGGGCGTTATGTCGAACTTGAAGCGCACTGCGAACTGGTCGCCATTGACATATGGGCCTTCGACCGAGCCGCCACGCACTTCATTGTTTCTTGCCACAACTGGGTCTTCTGCTTGAGGCCGGCTTGATGGACGGCATCTCGGCAAGCTGCCGACATGCGACACGACCAGCGCGATCAGTGGCGCACCTGATCCCGTTTTGCGTCTGGGTTGGCAAGATGCTAAGGTGGAGTGGTCATCTCGGGTGGATGCATTTGGGGCCAAGTGACCGCCCGTTCATCGTCAAATCTCGACACTGTTCCCTCCTCCCAAGGTCTGCGATGTTTGTCTACGGCAGCCGAACAGCCACCATGCGTCGCCGTTGGCCAGAAGGCATCCTGGCAATTTCGCTGCTTGTCGGCTGGGCTCTGATGCTCAGGATGCCGCTTTCGCATGATGTAGTCTACCAGATGTGGGTCGCCCGACAGTTGATCGGCGGCACTAAACTCTACGGCGAGATTGTCGAGCTGAATCCACCGCTTTGGTTCTGGATGACGGTTCCGATTGAGCGCATGGCTCAAATTCTCGGCGCAACCGCCGGCGCTGCAGTCGTAACCGCTGTCACGGCGTTCGCGACGCTCGCCTTGACGACCCTTGCCGCAATCACATCGGATGACACAACCGGCCGACGAATGGTCCTGTTGAGTGCGGCGGGTCTTTCGATGCTGCTCATCCCGCTGGCCGACTTCGGACAACGCGAGCACTTGGCGCTCATTGGGGCATTGCCATATGCCTTTCTCATTGCGCGGCGGGCGGACGGCGCCGTGGTGTCTTGGAAGACAGCCGCAACTGCCGGTGCCCTGGCTGCAGCCGGCTTCGCTCTGAAGCACTATTTTGTCGTGGTGCCGATCCTGCTGGAGCTCTGGCTCAGATTCCGGCTGCGAGGAGCCTGGAGACTTTTCCGACCCGAAACGTTGGTGTTGGGAGCCGCCGCCTCGGCCTATGCGGTAGCGATATTGGTCTTTGCGCAAGAATACTTCCGAACGATCTTGCCTATGCTTGCAGCGGCTTACGACGGCTACAACAGTTCACTCCAGGCGCAACTGCTCACGCCGCGCGTCCTTTTCTGGGGCCTCGCGGCGATCGTCATCGCTTGCCTCCGGAAGCGGGCACCATCTGAATCGATTGCGGCAGGCTTGGCGGCCATTGGATTTGCCCTGGCGTATTTCGCACAGCAGAAAGGATTTCGGTATCATACGGTGCCGGTGACCGGGCTGGCTTTCTTCGCGCTTTGCGCAATGCTGAACATGCATGAACGCACAGTCGCCGCGGCGATCCGACAAACCGCGATCATAGTCGTTGGATCAATACCATTTCTCCTGGCCGTTTTTGTAGGCCCATACAAAAATTCCAATGAAGAACCGGTCCTGGCTCTACTTCACGCGGTCCCGCCCGGCTCTCCGGTGATCATGCTCACTGCAACTCCAAGCAACATCTGGCCCATGATCGAGAACCAAGGCCTCGTCTGGCCTTCGAGGCACTTCAGCTTCTGGATGACGATCGTGATGGCGAAGCAGTTGAAAGCGACTGGCCGGCTGACGCCCACGCTGCAGGCAATGGCCGATAAAGTCCGAACTCAAACGGCCGACGATCTCATGTGCAATCCTCCTGACGTGATCCTTGTGGATGATCTGAGCAGGTCAAAGGCCGGTGCTTTCGATCTCGTCGCGTTCTTCAGCGAGAATGAAGCGTTCCGCGCGACATTCTCCCATTATGCCAGACGCGAATCGGCGGCGAATTTCACTGCATACGCGAAACAGGGGAACTGGCAGCCCGAAAACAAACCGGCCCTATGCCGAAATCTATTCTAGATGTTTGATCTTGAGGAAAGCCCGCCTTGGGAGCGCCCGCCTCGACCAGTTCGACGCCTATGTGATGAGCCTCGGTGGCCGATCAGCTGGCGCAGTACGTGAAGACGATTTGAGTTTTCGCTTGGCGGCCAGGACGGTGTCCCGGCCGCCACATTTTTGATCACGCTAGCCGGAAGCCGGCGGAATTCCGGCTTAGTAGTAAAAGCGCTCTTCGGTGATCTTGCCGTTCTTGACCGTGTACAGGCCAACCTCGTCCATGGTGACACGTTCGCCGGTGGCCTTGGGCGTAATATCGAACTTGAAGCGTAATGCGAACTGGTCGCCGTTGACATAGGGGCCCTCGATCGAGCCGCCATGCACTTCATTGTTCGCTTGCCACCATTCGCCCTTTTGCCTGATGGCCTCCTTGCCATGGACGATTGCCATCGGCCCCTCCATGGCTTCGTAGCTGGCGATGTCGTCGGCATTGTACTTCTCGGCAGCACCCCTGTTATCGCCCTGCTGGAGCAGCTCGGTGAAATCCTTGGCGATTTCCGTGATGGTCATTTGTGTTCCTCCTGTTCACACTGGGCTGAAGTAGGGAAGCGCTTGCCAGCCCGCCACCGTTGCCCGCACGACAGCTGACAGACCGTGTCAGGACGATTGATATAGCGCGGCTCTGTGACGACGATTTCTCATATGCCGGCCAGGGAATCGTCCTGGCCCGTCAATTGCCAGCGTCCACGCTCGGGGAGAAGGGAACTGGCCGCAGCCTCGGCGCCCTTGCCGGCAACGCTGGTGATTGGCGAAATCACCCGACGCAAGCCATTTCTCCCCGTCACTATAGGGGGAGAAATGTCCGGCAGGACAATGAGGGGCAGCGCAAGCGCCCGGCAAGTTTCAATTGCCGGAACCGTTCGCCCGTCGATGCAGGGCCTGAACCCTAAGCCCCGTAGCCGATGATGCCCTTGACCTCGAGGAAGTCGTGGATCGCCCAATCGGCATATTCGCGGCCGTTGCCCGACTGCTTGTAGCCGCCGAAGGGGGCGAAGGTGTCCCATTCCGGATAGTTGATCGAGACCTGGCCGGCGCGCAGCTGTCCTGCAATTTTGCGCGCATGCTCGATATCCTGCGACTGCACATAGGCGGCGAGGCCGTAGACGGTATCGTTGGCGATCTTCACCGCGTCGTCATCGTCGCTGTAGGAAATGACCGACAGCACCGGGCCAAAAATTTCTTCCTTTTCGATGGTCATGCCTGGCGTGACATGGCCGAACACGGTCGGGCGGACATAGTAACCGCGGTTGAGGTGTTCGGGCCGGCCGGGGCCGCCGGTGACCAGTGTGGCGCCTTCCTTGATGCCGGCTTCGATCAGCCGCTGGATCTTGTCGTACTGGATGTTG
The DNA here is from genome assembly GCF_056404235.1 of Mesorhizobium sp. P2_E10. Classification (NCBI taxonomy): domain Bacteria; kingdom Pseudomonadati; phylum Pseudomonadota; class Alphaproteobacteria; order Hyphomicrobiales; family Phyllobacteriaceae; genus Mesorhizobium; species Mesorhizobium sp. P2_E10. The sequence goes on along the minus strand of NZ_JBFUEK010000003.1, from coordinate 293,624 downwards.
GAAACCACCGGTCCGAGCTTGGTGTCCTCCGAGCGGGGATCGCCGACATTGTGCGCTTCGGCGGCTTTCTTGGCGATGGCGAGTGCTTCGTCATGCGTGTCGGCGCGTCGCAGGACTGGCCGCTGTTGCCGAAACAGGCGTTGACGCCCTTGCGCACCGCTCTCTCGAAATCGGCATCGGGCAGCACGATGTTGGCGGACTTGCCGCCGAGCTCCTGCGCCACGCGCTTGACCGTTTCGGCCGCCGTCTTGGCGACGATGATGCCGGCCCGGGTCGAGCCGGTGAAGGAGACCATGTCGACATCGGGATGGCCGGCCATGACCTGGCCGACATCGGGGCCGTTGCCGTTGATCATGTTGTAGACGCCTTTCGGCACGCCGGCGGCCTGCATGACTTCCGAGAAGACGATGCCGCTGATCGGCGCGATCTCGGAGGGCTTCAAGACGATGGTGCAGCCGGCGGCGATGGCCGGCGCCACCTTGCAGACGATCTGGTTGAGCGGCCAGTTCCACGGCGTGATCAGCGCGCAGACGCCGATCGGCTCCTTGACCACCATGGTGCCGCCGCGCTTTTCTGAGAATTCATAATCCTCCAGCGCTTTGATGGCGGCTTCCATATGCGCCCTGCCCGCCCAGGCCTGCGCCTCGCGGGCCCAGGTGATTGGCGCACCCATTTCCTGGCTGACGGCCTGGGCGATATCCTCGTAGCGCTCATTGTAGACTTCGAGAATACGCTTCAGGAGCTCCAGGCGCTCGGCCTTGCTGGTCTGCGAAAACGACGGAAAGGCCGCCTTGGCCGCTGCCACCGCCTTGTCGACATCAGCCTTCGAGCCGACGGAAATCCTGGTGTAGGTCTCTTCTGTCGACGGATCGATGACATCCAGCGTTGCCGGCACCACGGGGGCGACCCATTTGCCGTCGATAAAGAAGTTCAGATGATTGCTCACGGGGGACGCTCCGGTTTTTCTGGAAGATGACGATCGGTTCAAGCTGAGAGCATAGGGCAGTTGGCGCCACGCCGCAGGCTGATATGCGCCACGTCGCCGACGCTGAATTGAAAGCCCTCGGCCTGGCGTGGTGCGTCGATCACCACTGGTGTCCCCTGCCCGAGTTCGGCATGCAGACGCAAGGTGCGGCCGTGAAAGACGATGCTGTTGACCCGCACCGGTGCCGTGCCGGTCGAGGCTTCGGTCGCCGCCAGCAGATCTTCCGGGCGCACACCGATGGTGCGCACGGCGCCTTCGGCAGGCGCATCGCCGGTTTCCGAAATGGCTTCCAGCGGCAGAGCGCCGGCGGTGAAGCGCAGCCGATCGCCATCGCGGCCGACGAAGCGCGACTGCAAAAGGTTCATCGTGCCGATGAAGCTGGCGACGAATTTGGTGGCGGGCCGGTCGTAGAGCGTCGCTGGTGCTGCGATCTGCTCGATCCGGCCCTTGTTCATGACGACGATGCGGTCGGAGATCGACAGTGCCTCGGTCTGGTCGTGAGTGACCATGACGAAGGTGGTGCCGAGCCGCGACTGTAGCCGTTTCAACTCGACCTGCATCTGTTCGCGCAGATGCGCATCGAGCGCCGATAATGGCTCGTCGAGCAGCAGCACGCGTGGTTCGCAGACAATGGCACGAGCGAGCGCGACGCGCTGACGCTGACCGCCGGAGAGTTCGGAGACGCGGGCGCCGATCTTGTCGACGAGGCCGACCATGTCGAGGGCTTCGCCGACGCGCTTGGCTTGCTCCGTGCCGGACAGTTTTCGCAAGGACAGACCGAAACCTACATTTTCGGCGACGTTCATATGCGGGAATAGTGCATAGTCCTGGAACACGGTGTTGACCGGCCGGTCGAAGGGTCTCAGCGCCGTGATGTCGCGGCCGTCAAGCAACACCTTGCCGCTCGACGGGCTTTCGAAGCCGGCGATGACGCGCAGGCTGGTGGTCTTGCCGCAGCCGGAGGGGCCGAGCAAGGTCAGGAACTCGCCGCTGGCGATGTCGAGGTCGACGGCGTCGAGGCCGACGATGCCACCTGGAAAGACCTTGGAGACAGCCTGCAGCTGGACGAGAGGATCAAGCGCCATCGCGAACCTCTGAGGGTTTTGTCGTGTTGACCCAGAGGATCTGGCAGCGCTTGGAACCCGGATTGCGGAAGGCGTGCAAAAGCGTGCTTTTGAAGGCAAAACTGTCGCCGGTCTTCAGCCCGTAGGTGGTGGAATCGACAACCAGTTCGACCTCCCCCGACAGCACAAAGCCGAATTCATGGCCGGCATGGGCGTAGGCTTCGGCGGTGCCGCCGCCGGCATCGACGCTGACCAGCATGCCGGTGAGCGTTGCGGCCGGCGGCGACAGCAGCGCCTTGGCGATGCCTTCCGACTTGACCGGGATCTGCCGCCGGCTGTTGGCACGCACGCAATAGAGATCGTTGACGGCATCGTTGCCGTCGGCGATCAGCGCCGACGGCTCGATGTCGAGGGCGGCGGCCAGCGGCCAGATCACCCTGACACGCAATGACGACATGCCGCGCTCGATCTGGCTCAGCGCCCCGATCGACACACCGGCCTTGGCGGCAAGATCGGCCAGCGACAGATTGCGCTCCAGCCGCAACGCCCGCACGCGCCGGCCGACGCGAACGTCAGCGTCGTCCTTGGGCTTTCCAGCTGTCTCGTCAAGCATGTCCATGCATACATCCTCGTTGCAGTCTCTTCATCGGCGCGGCGCAGCGTCGATATGCTCCTCTTCTCCCCTTGTGGGAGAAGGGGAGATCAACTCACCCCCCCGCCTTGACCTTCTCGAACATCTTGGCGAGGTCGTCATTCTGTTTCATCGGTCCGGTGAAGACGGTGGTCTTCAGCATCACTTCGGGATCCGACGGCAGTTGCAGCTTGTCCAGCTCCTCCTTCGGCACCGCGGCGAAGGCCGAGCTGGTCGACGCGCCGTAGCCATAGGCCTCGATCAGGTATTTTCCGGAATCGGTTTCCAGCCGGCTGTTGATGAAGTCGTAGGCAAGGTCGACATTCTTGGCGTCCTTGAGCATGACGAAGCCGCAGGACCAGGTCAGCATGCCTTCCTTCGGCTTCATGAACTCGACCGGCACGCCCTGCTTCTTCAGCGAGGTGGCCGATGCGTTCCAGGTCATGGCCGCGACCAGCTGGCCGCTCGACAGTGCCTGTTCCACCGAGGTCATGTCGGTGGTGTAGTTGGAGAGCAGCGGGCGCTGCTCGCGCAGCTTTTCCGCCACCTTGTCCATTTGCTCCGGCGTCATGTCGAACGGATTGACGCCGGCCAGAAGTGCGGCCACCACCGGCGTGTCATGCACGGCGTCGATGGTCGCCATGCGGCCGGCATACTGCTTGTCCCAAAGCAGGTTCCAGCTGGCTTCCGGGTTCTTCACCAGATCGGTGCGGTAGAGGATCGAGGTGTTGCCCCAGTCCCACGGCACCATCCAGACCTTACCGTCGCCGGCCTGAATGTCAGGCAGGTTCTTGAACACCGGGAAGATCGAATCCCAGTTCTTGATGCGCTTGGTGTCGATCGGCTGCAGCAGACCTTCCTTGTTCCAGCGCGCCACCTTGTCGTAGCAGGGATGCGCTATGTCAGGACGGAAGCCGGCCTTGACCTTGGTGAAGGCATCATCGTCATCGCCGAACATCGAGGCCTCGACGCCATCGGGGTGTGCTGCCAGGAAGCTCTTGTTGAAGTCGGGCAGTTCATAGCCCGACCAGGTGAAATATTGCAGCTTGTCGCCCGCCAACGCGACAGTCGTCGACAGCGCCAGTGCCAGTGCGGCCAGTCCGGCGCGGGCTTTGTTTCCGGTTATCGATTTCAGGTCGAATGCCATTGCAGTTCTCCTCTCTTGGTTTCTTCTGGTTTGGATGGATTGGCGGGCGCCGGCCGTTGAGCGGCGGAGAGCCCGCGATGGCGCAGGAATTCGGCAAGGCCAGCGATGACGAAGGATACCGCGAGGATCGCGGTGCCCAGTGCCATGACGGTCGGCAGCGATTTCGGGAAACGCAGCTGGGCCCAGATGTAGAGCGGTAGTGTCGGCTCGGTGCCGGCGAGGAAGAAGACGACGATGAACTCATCGAAGGAGATCAGGAACGACAGCATGAAGGCCGAGGCGATCGCCGGCAGGCTGAGCGGCAACATCACCCGCCTGAACGTCGTCCAATCGGAGGCGCCGAGATCGAGGGCCGCCTCGCGGATGGTCTTGGGGATGACGGCGAAGCGGCTGCGCATGACCACCACCGTCGTCGGTAACCCCACCAGTATGTGGCCAAGCACGATGGCGATGCGCGACGGGCCGAAGCCGACGAGATTGACCAGGATCAGCAGCGATATGCCGACAATGACGCCGGGGATCAGGATCGGCAGCCGGGCGATGGCGCTGATCGTGGCGGCCAGCGGCGAGCGGCCGTAGAGGTCCATATAGGACACGGTGATGCCGCACAGCGTGGCGCCAGAGGCAGCGATCACACCGATCACCAAGCTGTTGGCGAGCGCGCCGGACAGCGTCGGATTGCCAAGCAGGGTCGCATACCATTGCAAGGTAAAACCTTGCAGCGGAAACGCCGCCTGGATCGAATCGTTGAAGGAAAACAGCGGGATCAGCAACACCGGCAGATAGAGAAACACCAGATAGACAAGCACATAGACGCCGAGCCAGCGGCCGCCATCTTCTGTCCGCGCCGCGCTCATGTGCGGCTGCCAAAGCGGCGGTCGGCGAAGCGCACGACCAGCACCACGCAGAGGATGACCAGCATGACGGCGACCGAGAGTGCGGCGCCGAACGGCCAGTCATTGGCCTTGCCGAACTCCGACTGGATCAGCGTGCCGATCATGGTGCTCGCCGGGCCGCCGACCATGGCCGGCGTCACATAGTCGCCGATCGTCGGCACGAAGACGACGAGGGCTGCCGCCAGCACGCCCGGCATCGAGTTCGGCAGCACGACGCGGCGGAAGCTGGTGAAAGGTTTTGCGCCAAGGTCGGACGCGGCTTCGAGCAGCGATTTCGGGATCGTCTCCAGCGCCACATAGATGGGCAGGATGGCGAAGGGCGCATAGGCGTGCGCGAGGGTGACGACCACCGCAGCCGGCGTATTGAGAAAGGCGAGCGTCGGCTCGGACCAGATACCGCTTTCGATCAGCGCCGAGTTCAGCACGCCATTATAGGCAAGCACGATCTTCCAGGCGAAGACGCGCAGGAGGTAGCTGGTCCAGAACGGCAGCGTTACCAGAAACAGCAGCAGGCCGCGGCGCCGACCGGCATGGAAGGCAAGGTAGTAGGCGACGGGATAGGCGGTGACGACCGTTGCCAGCGTCACCAGTCCGGCAATCGTCAGCGAGCGCAGCGTCACCGTCCAGTAGAGAGGATCGGACACCACGGTGACGAAATTCGCCAAAGTGAAACCGGCGCCGAGCAGCGAACCGTCATTGTTGCGGAAGGCAAGGAAAAGCACGAGGCCAAGCGCAAACAGGATCAGCAGGAAGGTGACCAGCGCGCCCGGCAGCAGCATGGCGAAGCGGAACCCCGAAGACGATCGGGATGCTGCCGGCGCTTCTGTTGCAACGATGGTCGACATCGGACTGTCCATCGGAATTTTGAAATTATCTAAGCTTTTTTCATATTCATGAAACTGTCAAGATAAATCAGCGCTCGAACGCATCCAGCATGCGGTACCAGGCGATCGTCGCGGCAACGCCGACCTGCCGGAAGGCGTGGAACGGGATCGGCCGGATCGGCGAGATCGGGAACGGCAACTGCCTGGCATCGCCACTGTGGAGGTAGCCCGCAAGGCGCGCGCCAAGCGCGGTCATCAGGCCGAGGCCACGACCCTGGCAGCCGACCACGGCCAACAGGCCCGGCTCCGGCTCGTGGATATGCGGAAGATGGTCCGGCGTCATCGCCACCCGGCCGAACCACCGCTTCTCGATGGCGACATCGGCCAATGCCGGATAGAGCCGCCGCAAGGCGCGCTCGAGATGCGCCCAGTCGGCCGGGCTGGTCGGCAGCGCCATGCGGCCGCGCCCGCCAAGCACCAGCCGGCCATCGGCGCTCTTGCGATAGTAGACGAGGATGCGGCGCGAATCCGACACCGCTTGCCTTACCGGCAGAATGGTGGCCGCCAGATGGGACGACAGCGGCGCGGTGGCGATCTGGAATGAATGCAGCGGAACGATCGTCTGAGCCAAGCCTGGGATCAGACCGCCGGTATAGGCGTTGGTCGCCAGGACAACCGCCTTGGCCTGCAAGTCCGTGCCGTTTTCGGTCGAGATGCGCCAACCACCGGTATTCTTGCCAAGCCGCACCACCTTCTGGCGCTCGGCTATCTTCACGCCCGCCGCCGTGGCGGCCCGAGCCAGTTCCGAGGTATAGGCGAGCGGATCGATGACACCGGCGCGGCGGTCGAGCCAGCCGCCGAGATAGCCCTTTGCGCCGGTCTTAGCTGCGATCTCGCTCTGGCTCAAAAGCCGGACATCGGCGCCCCGCGCCCGCCATTGCCGGTCCCGGTTGGCTGCGGCCTTCAGCGCCGTCTCGGTATGCGCCGCCTGGATCCAGCCGTTGCGAACGAACGGCACCGCCAGCTTCTCGTCGTGGATCAAATCGAAGACGGCGTCCGCCGTCGAGGCTGCGAAGTTGACCAGCGCCTCACCGCGTTCGGGACCAAAATTCTGCAGCAGCCATTCCGGATCGTATTTGAGGCCAGGGATGACCTGGCCGCCATTCAGGCCGGACGCGCCCTGGCCGATGTCGCCGGCGTCCAACACCTGCACGGACATGCCGAGACGGGCGGCATGCAAGGCCGTCGACAGGCCCTGAATGCCGCCGCCAACAATGACGACATCGGCAGTTTGGCCGCCAGGGAAAAACGACTGGAATTTGGCTGCAGTTTGCGGCTTCTGCCAGATCGGATCGGAAAACGGCATGGACAAGGGATCACCTGGAATGCATGTCACGAAATGAAAATCCTAGTGACGATTTCATTATTTTGAAAGAGGGTATTCACCCCGGGGTCGACAGATTGCTGCGTATGGGCAGCCCGCGAAGCGAAATGTGGCTGAAAAACAGGGCGCGTCTGGATCGCCAGGACGGGTAGACCTTTGCCGGGAATTTGTTGAAAGTGCCGCCGCCGACCCCGCCGCCTTTCCATCACGCAGAGGACTGCAAGCCATGACGAACCCGACGCAGCTGCCGACTGAGGGCCTTTTCGTCGGCCGCGCCAGGGCCAGCGATGCCTCGCATCCGCTGGTGGTCACGGTGCGCGACGGCAGGGTCTTCGACATCACGTCAAGCGCGGCACCCACTGTACGCGACGTTTGCGAGCTGCCGGATCCAGCCGGCCATGTCCGCTCGGCCAAGGGCAGACCGGTCGGTTCGCTCGACGCGACCGCCGCCAACAGTTTTCAGGCCGTTCGCGATCCGAAAAAGCCGTATCTGCTTTCCCCGGTCGACCTACAGGCGGTCAAGGCGTCGGGCGTCACCTTCGTCGTCAGCCTGCTCGAACGCGTCATCGAGGAGCAGGCGCGCGGCTCGGCGGAGAAGGCAGATGCCATTCGTGCCGACATTGCCGGGCTGATCGGCCATGATCTGTCGAAGCTGAAACCCGGCTCGCCGGAAGCGATGGAGATCAAGGCCAAACTCATCGCGCGCGGAGCCTGGTCGCAATATCTGGAAGTCGGCATCGGCCCGGATGCCGAGATCTTCACCAAATGCCAGCCGATGGCGTCGGTCGGCTTCGGCGCCGATGTCGGCCTGCATCCAGTTTCCACCTGGAACAACCCTGAGCCGGAGATCGCCATGATCGCCGCCAGCAGCGGTAGGATCGTCGGCGCCACGATCGGCAACGACGTCAATCTGCGCGATGTCGAAGGGCGCTCTGCACTGTTGCTCGGCAAGGCCAAAGACAACAACGCTTCGGCCTCGCTCGGACCGTTCATCCGGCTGTTCGACGACAATTTCTCGATCGACGACGTCAAGCAGGCAATCGTGCGCCTGAAGGTCGAGGGTGAGGACGGGTTTTCGCTGGAGGGCGCAAGCTCGATGGCAGAGATCAGCCGCTCGCCGGAAGAACTGGTCGCCGCCGCCATGGGGCCGCATCACCAATATCCGGACGGCCTTGCGCTCTATCTCGGCACCATGTTCGTGCCGTCGAAGGATCGCGGCGAAAAGGGCAAGGGGTTTACCCACAAGGTCGGCGACATCGTCACCATCTCGTCGGAGAAATTCGGCGCGCTGGTCAACCGCGTGCGGCTGTCGCCAGACTGCCCGCACTGGACGTATGGCGCCAGCCATCTCATGCGCGACCTCGCCCGGGCCGACCTACTCTAGCAGCGGCGAAGAACCGGCGGCAATCAACACAATTTTATGTTGTACCCCGGTGACTGCGGACGCAAATCACTCCAAGATCGCCGCGCGGTCGGGGGGCCGTTCATATGTCAGATACGCCGCTGGTCTTGGTACGCAACGTCGCCAAACGCTTTGGCGGCACCATCGTACTCGAAGACATGAGCCTTGCCGCCAGGCGCGGCACCATCCACGCCATTGTCGGGGAAAGCGGCGCCGGCAAATCGACCCTGGTCAAGCTCCTGGCCGGCATCTTGAGGCCGGACAGCGGCACGATCGAGATAAACGGCCGGAAGGTGGCCCTCGACAGTCCGAATGCCGCGCGCAAGCACGGCATCGGCGTGGTGCTGCAGCAGTCGGCGCTCTTTCCCGACCGCCCCGTGCTGGCCAATCTCTTCGTCAACCGGGAGCCGCTGCGCAGCGGCCTTGTTTCCCGCCGCGAGATGGCGGCGCGCAGCTTCGACCTGCTTCGCCAGCTCGGCCTTTCCGCCGACGTCCGCGCTCCGCTCGGCGAACTCGATGCGGCCGAACGCCAACTGGTCAACATCGCCCGGGCGCTTCTGGAGAATCCGAGGCTGCTCCTGCTCGACGAGCCGACCGAAACGCTCGACCGGTGCCAGAGCGAGCGGCTGTTTTCGGTGCTCAACGGGCTGAAGGCCAGGGGCATGACCATGCTCTTTGTGTCGAACCGGCTGGAGGAAGCGCTTGGCCTCGCCGACGAACTGACGGTGATGCGCAACGGCCGCGACGTGCTGTCGAAGGCGCGGCAGGAGCTGACGGCATCCGAGGAAACCATGATCGGCCGGTTGCGCCACGCGCTGTTCCCGGTGCCGTTGCGTTCATTGTCGACCATCGCCGGCACGCTGCGGCCGCAGCTTACAGTGACAGCCTTGAGCGGAGGCCGGCTTGCCGATGCCAACTTCAGCGCCCGTGCCGGCGAGATCGTCGGCCTTGCCGGGCTCGCCGGTTCCGGCGTGTCGGATCTGCTTGCCATGCTGTTCGGGCAACGCAAGGAGCGCAAGGGCAAGGTGCGTTTTCCGGATGGCGATGGCCTGCCTAAGAACCGGACGGAAGCGGCGCGCCGTAGCATCTGCCTGATCTCGAACCAGGGCGGCGACGGCTTGATGCCCGACAGATCCATCGCCTTCAACCTCTCCAGCGTGGTTGTCGGCGCGCGCGACTGGGGGCGGCGCTGGTATTCGCCGGCGGCGGCAACCGAGCGCGCGGCGCGGCAGATCGAGGCACTGCGTGTCCGCAGCGGTCCCGATGAACTTGCCGGCACGCTGTCGGCCGGCGGCCGGCAGAAGGTGGCCGTCGCCAGGTGGCTGGAGATCGGCCCGCAGGTGGTGTTGCTCGACGATCCCGCGCGCGGCATCGACATTTCCAGCAAGCAGGAGATCTACGGCTTGATCCGCCAGATGGCGGCGAGCGGCTGCATCGTGCTCATGCACTCGACCGAGATGTCCGAACTGGCTGGGCTTTGCGACCGCGTGCTTGCCTTCCATCGCGGCCGGCTTGCCGGCGAGGTGGCGGGCGCGGATATGGATGCGGTTGCCGTTCGCAGGCTCATCACCGGCGACGAGACAGCCGCGCCGGCCGAGCAGGCGACCACAGGCCGGAGGGATGCGGCATGACCGAAACCGTCACCGTCCCGCGGCTGGCGGGGTCGGCCGTGCCCAAGCCAGGGCGAAGCTTTCGCCTGCCGGGGACGACGGGCGTGGTCCTTATGCTGGCCGTGGTCATCGGTTTGCTCGGCCTGCTGCACCGCCCCTTCCTGGAGCCCGCCAGTCTCGTCGCGCTGCTGGAGCAGGCCGCCCTGCCCGGCCTGCTCGCCATCGGCATGGTGTTCGTGCTCGCCGTTCGCGGGATAGACCTGTCGGTGGCTGCCGTGTTCCACATCACGGCACTGCTTGCCGCGCTGCTGATGCGGGCTGGCGTCGATCCCTGGTTGTCCGCTGTGGCCGGCGTCGCGCTCGGCGCCGGCATCGGCCTCGTCAACGGGCTGCTCGCGCTGGCACTGCGCGTCCCGGTCCTCATTGTCACGCTCGGCACCTGGTGGATGATCGACGGGCTGTCGCTGGTGCTCGGCAAAGGACAGGCGATTGCCCCGCCGGCGGGAGACAGCAGCCTCTTTGCGACGCTCTCCGGCAAGGCCTTCGGGATCGTGCCGGCGACGGTCGTGATCTTTGTCCTGCTGGCGCTTGCGTTGCAGGTGGTGCTGCAGCGGACCCGCTTCGGCTACCGGGTACAGGCGACAGGCAGCAATCCGGAAGCCGCCGCCCATGCCGGCATCGCGACCGGCAAGGTCCGGCTGACGGCGCTGGCGCTGATGGGCGCAGTTGCGGGGCTCGCCGGCGTCGTCCATCTCGGTGCGCAGGGCTCGATTTCGCCCAATGATGGCAATGGCTTTGCGCTGCTGGCAATCGCCGCAGCGCTGCTTGGCGGCACGAGGCTGTCGGGCGGCCACGGCAGCGTCATCGGCGCCGCCATCGGCATGCTGGTCATCCAGGCGGTGCTGAGCGGGGCCGCACTGCTCGGCATCGATGCCACATGGACCAGTTTCGCCGTCGGCGCGCTGCTGGTGCTGGCGCTGGCGGTCGACCGGCTGGGCAGGACATGGCGCGGCTGGCGCGCTGAGCGCAGGCAGAACGGCGCGCGCGGCTGAGGCCGGCCGCCGCCAACCTCACACAAATATCACCCAAACTGATGCAATCTGATGGGACCGCTGATGGCGCCGGCGATTGCGTTGACTTCCACTGATCGATGGAGGCTTGCCAACCGTCGAAAAAGGGAATGCTCTGCTGCGTTCCAGATCGGCGCTGGCAAGAGAATGCGATCAGGGCTTTGCCGTGATCAAACGCCGGATGCGGAGGCCATTTCAACATGGGAGGAAAGCAAATGCTGACGAGGCTACGATTACTTGTGCTTGGCTTGATTGTGGCGCTGGCCATTCCGGCAGCGGCGCAGGCCAAGACCTTCTACTGGATTTCGCATGGCGGCCCGGCTGACCCGGTGTGGACCTACTTCCTCGCCGGCGCCAAGCAATGGGCGAAGGACACCGGCAACACCGTCAACACCTCGTTCCACAATGGCGACGTGGCATCGCAGCAGGAAGCTGTTCGTGCCGCCATCTCCGCTAAGGCCGACGGCATCGTCACCACCAGCCCCGATCCGGGCAGCCTGGTCGAGATCGTCAAGGAAGCGCGGACGGCGAAAATCCCGATCATCAATTTCAACACGCCCGACCCGAAGGCGAACTTCAACGCCTATGTCGGCGGCGACAACGTCACTTTCGGCAAGCACTGGGCGCAATATCTGGTCGACAAGGGCCTGGTGAAGAAAGGCGATTTCGTCTGGATGCCGGTTGAAGTCCCGGGCGCCACTTATGGCGTTCAGGAAGAAGAAGGCATCAAGAGCGTCTTCGGCCCGCTCGGCATCACCTATGAAATCACCGAAGCCACGCTCGACCAGGCCGAAGTGATCAGCCGCATGGTCGATTACCTCACCGCCAACAAGGCCAAGGTCAAGGCGATCATCGGCCTCGGCGATCTGGTGACCGGCTCGATCAAGCGGGTCTTCGATCAGGTCGGCATCAAGCCGGGCGAGGTCCCGGTCGTCGGCTGGGGCAACTCGCTCGACACCACACAAGAAGTGCTGAACGGCTACGTCAATGCCGGGCAGTGGCAGGACCCGCAAGCGACCAGCTATGTGGCGCTTTCGCTCGCCGCCATGGCCGCCGGCGGCATTCCTCCGGGCTTCAATGTCATAACCGGCGCGCTCTACGAAAAGGACACCGCGCAGGTCTACGACGACATCCTGTCCGGCAAGTAAAATCCGAGACGCAACAGTCGCGACCGTATCCGCGGTCGCGGCTGTCTTGTCCATCCGCCGGGCTGCACACACAATGTGCAGGTCTCAGCCAATTCCCATCCTGTGTCGCGGGTCCCAATTGGAAAATCGTTCCCTCATCCAACGCCTGATCGCGAGGCCGGAATTCGGGCCTTTCGTGCTGCTGGTCATCGAGCTCGCCGTGTTCTGGGGGTTCAATCATGACTTCCTGTCGCCGCAGAACATCTCCAACATACTGGCCTTCACCGTTGAGCTCGGCCTGATTGCGCTGGCGATGACATTGCTGATGACATCGGGCGAATTCGACCTCTCGGTCGGATCGCTGTTCGGTTTCTCGCCGGTGCTGATGTGGACGCTGTTCAACAGCGGCGTCACCTCGCTGGAGGTCGGCTTCGTCGTTGCCTTGCTGGTCGCCGCCTTCATCGGGCTGATCAATGGCTGGTTCGTGACGCAGCTCAAGATCCCGTCCTTCCTGGTAACGCTCGGCATGCTGCTGGTGGTGCGCGGCACCGCTTTGTTCGTCACCGACGGATTTCCGCAGCGCACCTGGAGCGCGGAGGGCAGCTGGCTGGCCGAGGCGCTGGTCGGTGATTTCTTCATCGGCCCGTTCCGCATCTACATGTCGCTGTTCTGGTTCATCGCCGCAGCAATAGCGCTCGGCTATGTGCTGACGCAGAGCCGGACCGGCAACTGGATCCAGGCGGCGGGCGGCAACCCAGGTGCTGCGCGGGCGCGCGGCGTCAATGTCAGCGGCGTCAAGATCGGCCTGTTCGTGCTGTCGTCACTGATGGCCTCATTCGCCGGCGTCATCTCTTCGCTGCGCACCTCGGCGGCCAACCCCAATAGCGGCACCGGCTACGAGCTCGAAGTCATCGCCATGGTGGTGATCGGCGGCACGGCGCTGACCGGCGGACGCGGCACCATCATCGGCACCGTGCTCGGTATCCTGATCCTGCGCGTGATGCGCAACGGCATCGTGCTGATCGGCGTCCCCGGCCTTGCCTACAACATCTTCATCGGCGCCATCATCCTCGGCATGATGGCGCTTCATTCATGGCTGGAACGCCGGCATCAGGCAGGGACTTGAACCATGGCTGAACCGCTTATCCGCATGGAAAACATCCGCAAGTCTTACGGGCGCGTACAGGCGCTCGAGGACGCCAATTTCCATGTCAATGAAAGGGAGATTGTTGGCCTGCTCGGCGACAATGGCGCCGGCAAGTCGACGCTGATCAAGGTTTTGTCGGGTGCGGTGCCACTGACCAGCGGCGACATTTTCATCCGCGGCAAGAAGGTGAACCTGCGCAGCACCAGCGACGCCATCGCCCATGGCATCGAGACGATCTATCAGGATTCGGCGTTGGTCACGCAATTGTCGATCGCCCGCAATCTGTTTCTCGGGCGCGAGCCGATCAAGCCGCCGCGTTTCCTCAACCGGATGGACCAGGAGGCGATGAACGTGGTCGCACGCGACCTGCTCAAGCAGGTCGGCATCTCGAAAAACATCCCGCCGACGACGCCGATCGGCTCGCTGTCGGGTGGTGAGCGGCAGGCGGTGGCGATCGCACGCGCCATGCATTTCGACAGCGACCTCATCATCCTCGACGAGCCGACCAACAATCTTGGCGTCGCCGAGACGCAAGGCGTGCTGAGCTTCGTGCGCAGCGCCCGTGATTCCGGTCATTCCTGCATCTTCATCGCCCACAACATCCATCACGTCTTTCAGGTGGTCGACCGCATCGTCGTCATGCGCCGGGGCAAGGTGGTCGCCGACGACATCGACCCGAAGAAGACCAATGTCGCCGAGGTCGAACGGATCATCACTGGCATGTCGGACAAGGAGATCCACGACGCCGTCGTCGAAGGCACGCAGCGGCCGGGCTGAGCAGTCATCCCGGCTGCTTACATCGTTGTCTGGCACGGGATCGCATCAGCTCTAACTCTTTGTTGAGCATGATCTTTGGGACAAAACGGTTCCCGTTTGTCCGAGTAAACCGGTTCCCACTTTTCGGGATCATGCTCTATGACTGTGACCATGAAAGCCACCGTTTCGGACATCGCCAGGAGCTGCGGCCTGTCGACGGCGACCGTCGACCGGGTGCTCAACAATCGTCCGGGCGCCAGCGCTGCCAACCGGCAACGGGTGATGGAGGCGGCCAAGCAGCTCGGCTATCTGCCTGTCGTCGACCAGGTGACGCTGCCGTCGCGGCCGGCGCATCTCGAATTCTTCCTGCCGATCGGCAGCAACGCCTTCATGATCGACCTGGCCAGCCACATCGAGGACTATGCGGCGCGCCTGCCGCTTGTCGCTTCCTGCCGCATCCACAATCTCGCCGGCATCTCGCCCGGCGCATTGCAGGCGGCCGTCGAAAACCTCTCGCTCAGGGCGAACGGCGTCGGCGTCATTGCTGTGGACCATCCGAGAACCCGCAACATACTGCGCGAGATCGTCGACGCCGGCATACGCCTCGTCACGCTGGTGTCTGACGTTCCAGCAGCACCGCGCTCGGCCTATGTCGGCATCGACAACCGGGTGGCCGGGCGCACCGCGGCATTGTTGATGGGGCGCTTCCTGGCGGGGCGTACCGGTCATCTGGCGATGGTCGTCGGCTCGCGCTCCTATCGCGGACACGAGGAGCGCGAAATGGGCTTTCGTTCGGTGCTGAACGAGGAATTCCCCAACCTGACCATCACCAGCGCGGTCGAGATCAACGACGAGCCGGAGGGCAGCTACACCGCGACGATGAAGGCGCTGCACAACGAGCCGGAACTGCTCGGCATCTATTGCGTCGGCGCCGGACGTTCGGGCGTGGCGAAAGCGCTGCGCGAAGCCAAGCCGCAGAAGAAGCCGGTGTTCATCTGCCACGATCTGACCAGGGAAACGCGCGGCTACCTCGTCGACGACCTGCTCGATGTCGTCATCGACCAGAATGCGCGGCTGATCGCCGAGCAATCGGTCATTCGCCTGCTCGGCTCAATCGCCTCATCGGCGCCCTATCTGACCAAGAAATTCATCGAGCCACGGCTGATCTTCAAGGAAAACGTGCCGGTGCAGTGAATTCGCGGCGAAGGCCGCTTTTTGCGGATTTGTACGACATATCGGGGCAGATGCCGCAAATCTGCACAGCTGCTATGCAACTTTTATGGTTGCCGAATCATTAAGCAGCCCGTAATCATACGGGTGTCGGCCATCTACTCCTCCCAGATGCGATGCCGACGCTGAATGCGGCGCACCTCCTCCCGCGTCTCATTCGAAATCGAGCCCGCTGCCACCTCCTCCCGGCAGCGGGCTTTTTTCGTTCTGGCCTGAAGTTTCAGCGGCAAGAGGGCGGGAAAGTCGGAGCCTTTGGCGGCAATTACCTTGCCGCGGCGCCCCTGAAAGAGGCGATGAGCCCTTCCGCCATGCGCACGAACTGCGCGCTGGGGCCTTCGGCGCCGACGCTTTGCTGGCTGACGCGCGCGCCTTCAAGCAACAGCGACAATGTATCGGCGAGCAGTTCCGCCTGACCGATGCCGGCATCCCGGCACAGCGTCACAAGGCGATCGCGCTGGGCTTCCTTGAGCTCCTTGATCACGCGTCTTGCCGGATGGTCGGTCTCGCTCAACTCGACGGCGGCATTGGCCATGTCGCAACCGCGGCCATCAGCCCTGAGCATATCGGCGGCCTTGCTGACCCAGGCGTGCAGCTGCGCAAGCTTGTCGCCGGGGTGCTGAGCCTCAAATGCATCCCACATCGCGCCGGCCTTGCACGCGGTGGCGCGCAGGCATTCGATGATCAGATCGTCCTTGGATTCGAAATGACGGTACAACGTCATCTTGTTGGTGCCGGCGGCTTCGGTGATGGCGTCGACGCCGACGCCCTTGATGCCATGCTTGTGAAACATGTCTTGCGCCGTCTCCAGGATTCGATCCCGGGGGCGCACGCGTTCCGAAGTGCCGTCTACCATCGAAAGTCTCCTTGTCTCCCTAAAAATCCGGTACGCCTCTTGACTAGGGTGTTACCGGTCTGTAACGTCATGAATGTTACTTACTGGTAACACCCATATTGCCTCTCGTCAACGACAGTATCGCCGCAGGGCCCTGCCGAGACGAAATAGGGCAGGAAAACTGCAAGTCATGCGGCTTTGGCCGGTGAGAACGACAAAAACGGTTCGCGATCATCCGATGCGAATCGCCAGCCAAGGAGCCGCTCCAATGTTGCAGCGCAAGGATCTGACGATCGATGAAGCCATCCGGGATCCGATGATCCGGCTGGTGATGAAGGCGGACCGTGTCGACCCGCAGTCGTTCGAAACGATGCTGCGGTCCCTGGCCGATGAGCAGGGCCTGAGCCGCAAGGCGCCGTCGGGTTTTCTGGCGGACCCGGGTTCGGGGCGCAGCCGGCGACTGTCCAAGGTTGCCAGAGCGTTTGGTGAAGCGAAGGCATTTGGCGAGGCGTGCGTCTCATGGTGAACTTCTTCATCCACCGTCCGATCTTCGCCTCGGCGATCGCCATCATCATGGTGCTCGCCGGGACGATTTGCTATTTCCTGCTGCCGGTCTCGCAGTTTCCCGACATCACCCCGCCCCAGGTCGTGGTCAGCGCCCATTATCCCGGCGCCAGTGCGCAAGTCGTCGCCGACACCGTCACGACGCCGCTCGAACAGCAGATCAACGGCGTCCAGGGCATGACCTATATGTCGTCGTCGAGCTCCAATGACGGCTCGTCGACGATCACCATCACCTTCGACGTCGGCTATTCGCTCAGCACTGCCGCCGTCGACGTCCAGAACCGGGTGTCGCAGGCGGCGTCCTCGCTGCCGGCGATCGTCAACCAGGGCGGCGTGACGATCAAGAAGCAGAACCCGAACTTCGTGCTGATCGTCGACCTGACATCGCCGGACGGCTCCGTCGATCCGGTGGCGCTGAGCAACCTCGCCTATCTGCAGGTCGTCGATCCGCTGAAGCGCCTGCCCGGCGTCGGCGACGTGCAGATCTTCGGCGAGCGGCGCTATTCAATGCGCGTCTGGCTCGACCCTGACAAGCTCGCCAATCTCGGCATCACCGCCGTCGACGTGCAGAACGCCATCGCCGAGCAGAACGTCCAGGTGGCGGCCGGCAAGATCGGCCAGTCGCCGGCTCCGGCCGGCACCGCCTTCGAAATGCAAGTCAACGCCGTCGGCCGGTTGAGCGACCCGAAGGAATTCGGCGACATCATCGTGCGCGCCAATGCGGCTTCCGGCTCGCTGGTACGGCTGCGCGACGTCGCCCGCATCGAACTCGGCGCGCTGCAATATTCGTCGTCGGCCTTCTTCGGCAAGGATCCGACGGTGGTGCTCGCCGTCTACCAGATGCCTGGTTCCAACGCGCTCGATCTGCAGCAGCGCGTCAAGGACAAGATGCAGGAGCTGTCAGGCCGCTTCCCCAAGGGCGTCAGCTACGCCATGCACTATGACACAACGCGCTTCGTCTCGGCCTCTATGCATGACGTGCTGATCACGCTCGGCGAAGCGCTGATCCTGGTTGTCGCCGTGGTGTTCATCTTCCTGCAAAGCTGGCGCACCACGATCATCCCGACCATTGCCATCCCGGTGTCGCTGATCGCGACGCTGGTGGTCATGGAGATGCTCGGCTTCTCACTCAACATGCTCAGCCTGCTCGGCATGGTGCTGGCCATCGGCCTCGTCGTCGACGACGCCATCGTCGTGGTCGAAAACGTCGAACGACAACTCGAGGCCGGCCTCAAGCCGCTGGCCGCGACAAAGGCGGCGATGGCCGAAGTCACCGGCCCGATCATCGCCACCACCGCCGTGCTGATGGCCGTGTTCGTGCCGGTCGCCTTCATTCCCGGCGTTTCCGGGCGCCTCTACAATCAGTTTGCTTTAACAGTGGCGATCTCCGTCGGCATTTCCGCCTTCAACTCGCTGACGCTCAGCCCGGCGCTCAGCGCCGCCTTCCTGCGCCATCGCGGCGAGACGCGGTTCGCCCCGTTCCGCTGGTTCAACACAGGCTTCGACCGGCTGTCGCATGCCTATGCGCATGGCGTGCGCATCCTCATCCGTCTGCGCTGGATCATGCTCGGCCTGTTTGCGGCCGGACTGGTCGCCACCTATTTCGTCTGGCAGCGCCTGCCCTCGACTTTCCTTCCGGTCGAGGACCAGGGCTACTTCTTCGTCGTCATCCAGTTGCCCGATGGTGCCGCACTGGAGCGCACCGACGCGGTGGCGAAGAAGGCGCGCGACATCCTGCAGTCGACGCCCGGCGTCGATATCGTCGGCTCGATCTCAGGCCTGAACTTCCTGACCAGCGCCGCGCAATCGAACTCGGCGGTCGAGTTCGCCATCCTCAAGCCATGGGATGAACGCGGACCGGACCAGAGCGCCTCGAAGCTCGTCGCCGAGGTGCGCAACAAGCTGCTGCAGATACCGGAAGCCTTTGCGCTGAGCTTCGATCCACCGTCGATCCCCGGCATCGGCACCACCGGCGGCTTCGAATTCCAGGTCGAGGACCTGACCGGCCGTGGCGCCATTGCGCTCAACGATGCAACGCAGGCGGTGCTTGCCGAAGCGCGCAAGCAGCCCGAGCTCAACCCGCAACAGCTGTTCTCGTCGTTCTCGACCTCGACGCCGCAGTTCAACTACGAGCTCGACCGCAATAAGGCCAAGCTGCTCGGCCTCAACCTGCCGGATGTGTTCAACACGCTGCAGATCTATCTCGGCTCGCTCTACGTCAACGACTTCAGCCTGTTCGGCCGCACCTTCCGGGTGACGATGCAGGCCGACAAGGATGCGCGCGCCGGTGCGGCCGACATTTCGCGGCTCTACGTGCGCAACGCTTCCGGAGGCATGGTGCCGCTCAGCACGCTGGGCAAGCTGGTGCCGATCGTCGGTCCGGAGACCGTCCCGCACTACAACAACAATGCATCGGCGCTGATCAACGGCGGAGCCGCACCCGGCTTCTCCTCTGGCCAGGCGGTGGCGGCCATGGAACGCGCCGCGGCGACGGCCCTGCCGAGGGATTTCGGCTACGAGTGGACCGGCATCACCTATCAGGAGCTCAAGGCGGGATCGATTGCATCCGTCGTGTTCGGCCTCGCCATCGTCTTCGTCTTCCTGATCCTCGCCGCGCAGTATGAGAGTTGGGCGATGCCGTTCATGGTGCTGCTGGCGGTGCCGCTGGCCCTGTTCGGCGCCTTCGCGGTGCTGTGGGTACGTGGCATGCAGATCGACGTGTACTCGCAGATCGGCTTCGTCATGCTGATCGGGCTGGCGGCCAAGAACGCCATTCTGATCGTCGAGTTTGCGCGGCGCCGACGCGAGGAAGGCTTGAGCATCGTCGACGCCGCGATGGAAGCGGCACGGCTGCGGTTGCGGCCGATCCTGATGACCGCCTTTGCCTTCATCCTCGGCGTGCTGCCGCTGATGTTTGCCACCGGCGCAGGTGCCGCAAGCCGTCAGTCGATCGGCACCACCGTCTTTGGCGGCATGGTCGCGGCGACCATCCTGTCGCTGGTGTTCGTGCCGGTCTTCTACGCGGTGATCGAACAGCTGCGCGAGCGCCGCAGCAACGGCGAAGCCGTTTCCGAACCAACTGAACCAACTGCCGAACCCGTCTACGCGCCCTTGGCGCAAGCGGCCGAATAGGATTGGAGACTGATCATGCGTAAATGGAAAATCGCGTTGGGTGCGGCGGTCGCCCTGGGGGCGATCTCGGTGGCGAGCGTTCACTGGCTCGACATGGGCAATCTCAGCCTCAATGCCGGTACGGCAGCAGCGACGCCGGCTCCGGCCGCGTTTGTCATGCCGGTGCCGGTGGTCAGCGTCGTCAAGAAGACGATCCCGATCTATCTCGACTATGCCGCGCGCACCGAGCCGATCCGCAGCATCACGCTGCAGGCGCGCGTGCCGGGCTATTTGCAGGAGCAGGCTGCTGCCGACGGTGTCGACGTCAAGCAAGGCGACCTGCTCTACCGGATCGCCCCGCAGGATTTCCAGGCTGCTCTCGACCAGGCCAACGCGCAGGTGCAGCGTGACACGGCAACGCTTGACTATGCCCGCTCCAATCTCGGCCGCGGCAGCGAGCTCGCCAAGAGCGGCTACATCGCCAAGGACGCGTTCGACCAGCGCACCAGCACCTTGCGCGAGGCCGAGGCGTCGCTGGCCGTCAACAAGGCCGCCGTGCGGACGGCAGAGCTCAATTTGAGCTACGCCGAAATCAAGGCGCCGTTCGCCGGCCGCATCGGTCGCAACCAGGCCTCCGTCGGCACGCTGGTCAGTGTCGCCGGCACCGTGCTCAACACGCTGGTGCAGCTCGACCCGATCTACGTCACCTTCAATCCCAGCGAAACCGATCTGGCGCAGATCGAGGAAGCTCGCGCCGCGGGACCGATCGACGTCGACATCCTGCTGCCCGGCGACACCGAAGCGCGCCAGAAGGGCGAACTTACCTTCATCGACAACACGATCGATCCCTCGACCGGCACCATCACGGCGCGGGCAACGATCGGCAACGGCAAGTTCACGCTGCTGCCCGGCCAATATGTCCGGGTCAGGCTGCACATCAAGCAGCAGCCCGATGCGCTGATGGTGCCGCAGACGGCGCTGGGCTCGAGTCAGCTCGGCAAATATCTCTACGTCGTCGGCAAGGGCAACACGGTCGACCAGCGCATCGTTTCGCTCGGCCCGATCAACGGCGATCTGGTGGCTATCCTCAGCGGCGTGGCCGAAGGCGACCAGGTGATCACAGGCAATCTGCAGAAGATCGGACCCGGAATGCCGATCTCGCCATTGCCCCAGGAGAAACCGGCCAGCTGATAACCCCCATCAGACAAGGTCGTGTGGCGCCCTCGGTTCCCACACCGAGGGCGCCTTTTTGTTGAGGAGTGCGACGAGGCCGGCGACATCGGCGCGTTCGGCTTTGGCCGCAGGCATGAAGGCGCAATAGGGATGGCCGAGACGCACCGACACGGATGAGAGCGCGATGAGGCGCCCGGATTCCAGATCGGCGCGGGCCATGACCCGCTGGCCAAGGGCTATGCCCAGACCCAGCCTTGCAGCTGATATCGCCAGGCTGGACAGGCCGACGCGCCGTCCATGCGAAGGATCGGGCGAACGGCTGCCTCCCGAGGCAGCGAACCAGTCGGCCCAGCTCGGATGCGTGGCATAGTTCGGGCCCCAGTTGGTGTGGATGAACAGGCTCTCGTGCAGCTCGGTCAGGTCGGGCGCGCCGCTGCCATGCCGACGCCAGAATTCCGGCGCGCAGACCGGCAGCACGTCGTCATGGACGAGACGGACGAGTTTCAAGCCGGGATAGTGATAGTCGCCATAGGAGATGCGCAGGTCAATGTTCTGGCGCGCAATATCGACCGGGTCATCCTCGACGCGGACGTCAATCGCCATATGCGGAAAGGCTTCGAGCAGCACGGCCAGCCGCGGCGCCAGCCACAGTTCGGCCAGCGAAAACGGCACGCTGACGACAAGGCGGGTTCTCAAAGTCCCTTCCAGCATGCGCTGGCCGATCGCGGCGATGTCGCCCAAGGCGCGCGCGGTCTGCGGATAGATGGCGTGGCCGGCATCGGTCAACGCGATGCGGTTGCCGGTGCGCACGAACAGCTGCTTGCCGAACCAGTTCTCGAGATTGCGGATCTGCTGGCTGACCGCGGCGGAGGAAACACCGAGTTCGGTGGCCGCGAGCGTGAAGCTGCCGGCGCGCGCCGCCACCTCGAAGGTCTTGATCGCATTGAGGGGCGGCAATCGTTCCACCTTGTCACCATAGGTTTTTCTTTCGCAACCCTAATAATTTTCCGCGTTGAGAGAAAGATTTTTTTGCCGTCTTCTGCGGTCTCAGCCTTGGAGCAAGAGACATGAAAGACATTCTCGACCTGGACCGCTACCCGCTCGACCGTGAAGGCAGCGCCGAATGGAAACACCTTTTGGAAACCTCCAGAGCGGCGCTGGCAGCCGACGGCATGTTCAATCTCGAAGGTTTTCTGCGGCCCGGCGTCGCCGAAAAGGCGGTCTGGGAAATCCAGCCGGTGATGGACACGCACTCGCACGTGCACAAGCGCAAGCACAACATCTACTTCAAGCCTGACCTTCCGGAGCTTGCGCCCGACCATCCGGCGCTGCGCAAGGTCGAGACGGTCAGCCATACGGTGTGCGCCGACCAGATCCCCGGCAGCGTCGTGCTGGCCATCTACGAGTACGAACCGCTGCTGCGCTTCCTGGCAGCGGCGATGGGCAAGACGAAGCTGCATGTGATGGAGGATCCGCTGGCGCGCACCAATGTGATGGGCTACCGCGCCGGCGAGGCGCTGAACTGGCATTTCGACCGTTCGGAATTCACCACCACGCTGCTGTTGCAGGCGGCCGAGGGCGGCGGCGATCTCGAATACCGCACCGACCTCCGTTCCGACGACAATCCCAACTATGACGGCGTGGCGAAACTGCTCGAAGGCCGCGACCCCGAGGCAAAAATCCTTCGCATGAAGGCGGGCACGCTGAATGTCTTCCGCGGCAAGAACACCGCGCATCGCGTCACCACCGTTGAGGGCGAACGCGAGCGGATGATCGCGGTGTTCTCCTACTACGAGAAGCCGGGTGTGATGTTCAGCAACGAGGAGCGGGTCGGCTTCTACGGCCGGGCGGCTTGAGGCCAAAGAGGCCGGCATGCCACCGAACGAAAAGAATCCAAAAATGACCTCTTGTTAGATTGTCGACAATCTGATTGTCTTACCTTCTGTTCTCGCTGGAGTGGGCCGGATGGTGACGACGGATTTCAGCCCGATTGCCGACACGACGCGACGCGCCGAAATCGTGGCGCTGCTGCGACGCGCGATCCTGACCGGCCAACTGCAACCAGGCCAGAAGCTCAATGAGCTCAGGATTTCCGAACAGATGCGCGTCAGCCGCGCGCCCCTGCGCGAGGCAATGCGCGAGCTGGTGCAGGAAGGCATCCTGACCAGCATCCCCTATGCCGGCACCTTCGTCATCGATGTCACCGCCAAGGACATCGATGATGCGTATTCGCTCAACCAGGTGCTGGACGAGTTCGCCATCGAACGGACATGGCCACAGCGCGACCAGCGTTTCTTCGATGAGCTTGACCGGCGCCACGAAGCGGTGAAGCAGGCGACCCGCAACCTCGACACCACAAGGCAGATCGAAACGGCGCTGCAACTGCATAGCCTGATCTATGAATGGGCCGAAAATTCGGTGCTTCTGGAAACCTGGCAGCGGCTGACCAGTCGGCTTCAGATGTATTTTGCCCTCCACCAGCATGCGCGCAACGAGCCGGTGCCGGCCGAAGATGTGCACGAGACCTATGTGCGCTTGCTGAAGGGCACGGACATGCGTGCTGCCCAGCGCCATGCCCGCGAGCATATCCACCTCGATTACGAACAGCTGCTTTCCTATGCACGCAGCCTCGAACAGCGCCCCTCAAGGGGCGCCTGACCAGCCATCGTAGACAACGGACAGACACGTGCGGATTAAAACCATAAAAGCCTACCATGTCGTGCAGCCCTTCGTGGACGGGCCCTACCGCATGTCCAAGGGGCGCGAGGCCGACGCCTTCGACGCGGTGATTGTCGCCATAACCTCCGACAGCGGCGTCACCGGCTGGGGCGAGATGGCGCCGCTGGGCAATTTTTATTCCGCCGCCTTCCCTGCCGGCACGCGCGCGGGCGTCGTGGAAACCGCGCCGCATCTCATCGGCCAGGATCCGCGCGGACTGGCCAGCATCGGCCGGCTGATGGACACGGTGTTCAAGGGCCATCCCTACATCAAGTCGGCGCTCGACATGGCCTGCTGGGATCTCGCGGCACGTGCCGCCGACGTGCCGCTGGTCACGCTGCTCGGCGGACGCGAGAGCGAGACGGCGGAGCTCTACAAGGTCGTCACCCATGGCAGCGTCGACGCCATGGCGGCCCTCGCCAAGCGCATCGTCGCTCAGGGCTTTCACCGGCTGCAGGTCAAGGTCGGCGGCAACGTCCATGACGACATCGAGCGCGTCAGCGCGGTCGCCGCTTCGGTGCCGAAAGGCACCGTCATCTTCTGCGACGCCAATGCCGGATGGACGCCCTACCAGGCGCGCCAGTTCGCCGATGCGACGCGCGCCATCGACTACACGTTCGAGCAGCCCTGCACCACGATTGACGAGAACATGTCGGTGCGCCGCATGCTCGACAAGCCGATGGTGCTCGACGAATCCGTGACGTCGCTCGAGGCGATGCTGGAAATACATCGCCTGGGCGCGGCCGATGGGCTGACGCTGAAGATCTCGCGGCTCGGCGGCGTCAGCAAGACGCGGCAGATCCGCGACGTTGCCGTCGACCTCGGCTTCATGATCACGGTGGAGGATACCGGCGGCGCCGAGATCGACACTGCCGCCATGGCGCATCTGTCGCTGTCGACGCCGGAGGAACGCCGGCTGCACGCCATCGCCTTCCACGAATGGGTGACGGTGCGCACCGCCTCCAACAAGCCGCCGGTCACCGGCAGCCGCATGGGCATTCCGGACGGTCCGGGCCTCGGCATCGATGTCTTGCCTGACCTGCTCGGCAAGCCCTTCTTCGAAATTGGCGGCTGAGATGAAAATCCGCCGCATCCATGCCACCCCGATCAACCTGCGGCTCGAAGCACCCTACGCCTGGGTGTTCGGCGAGCTCGACGGCTTCTCGCCGACCATCGTCGAGGTCGAAACCGAGGACGGGCTGATCGGCCTCGGCGAAGCGCCGACACCGGCGGCGGCAGCGATCATCAATGATGTGCTGGCGGCGCGGCTTGTCGGCCGCGACGCCTTCGACATCGCCGGCGCCGAAGAAGTCTGCCTGCCCTACTGGACCGGTGTGCAGTCGATCAACGACCGCAGCCGTATCATGGCCTTCGGCGCCATCGAGATGGCGCTCTGGGACCTGCGCGGCAAGGCGTGGAAGCAGCCGCTCTACCAGCTGCTCGGCGGCGCGGTGCGCAAGGACATCCCGTTCACCGATTATTTCTCGCTGCGCGGTGACGGACCGAAGGTCAAAGGCGAGACGACACCGGAAGCGGTCGCTGATTATTGCGTCGAGATGCATGAGGCGCACGGAACCACCTTCTTCGAAGGCAAGTTCTCGACGCAGGACCCGAAAATCTCGCTGAAAATGGTCGAACTGATCCGCAGGAAACTCGGCGACGAGGCGATGATCCGCATCGATTCCAACCAGGCCTATTCGCTGGCGACAGCGCGTCGGCTGGCGCGGCCGCTGGAAGAGCTCGGCGTGCGCAACTGGGAAGACCCGGTGGCGACCATCGAGGAGATGCGCGAACTGCGCCGCCATTGCTCGATCCCGTTTTCGACCCACAACATCGATATTGCGCGCGCCATGGAAGCCAATGTGCCGGACGCCTTCGTCGGCAACCCGACCGTGCATGGCGGCATCGGCCGCATGCTGCGCTTCGTCGGCGCCTGCGAGCATTCCGGCATCGACTACTGGTGCTACAGCGGCGACAGCGGCATTGGCAGCGCCGCCTATCTGCATCTGTGCGCAGCACTTGGCTGGATTAGGGAGCCGAACCAGTCGCTGTTTCGCATGCTGCCGATGGACGTCATCGAGGAAGGGCCGTTCTCGCCGAGGAACAATGTCGTGCGAGTGCCCGAGGGACACGGCCTCGGCGTCACCCTGTCGCGCGCAAACCTCGCCGCCTGCCACCGCGACTTTGCCGAGAACGGATCCTGCAACAAATATCACGATCCGGTGAAGCCCGGGACCTATCGCCGCCTGCCGCTGAACTAGGAGGAGGAAACACAGAGAAGACGGACACCAGAAAACAGAAGCCTGCTGCCGGATTTCGACCGGAATGCAGGACGGAACGGGTGGAAGCAGTGCCTTAAGCAAATCCGGTCTCTCCTCGCTAAGGACCGGATGGACCAGCAAAGATCGCATGCTACAGTCCCGGTCAGCAGACCTCATTGACGCCCGGGATACGGAGAACATCCACGGTACTCGTCAATCACAAAGAGCGTTCGTAGTTACAAAAAACACAGGGGAAAGGGTTAAACCCATGAGCATCAATTATCGCATTCTCGACTTCATCCGGCGCAGCCGCTCGCCGCTCGAAAACCACCTGATCGACGGACTGGTCGATGGCCGGGTCAGCCGCCGCGATTTCATCCGCCACGGCAGCCTGCTCGGCCTGTCGCTGCCGCTGCTCGGCCGCATCGGCGCTGCCGCCGGCTTCGGCGCCATGCCGTCGCTGGCCCGTGCCGCGGGCGCAGCCGGCGCCACCATCCGCGTCGCCAGCAGCGTGCCCGCCGCGGCGATCGACCCGGTGACCATCGCCGATGCCGGCGGCTTGGTGGTGCTGCAGCAGGTCGCCGAATTCCTCTGCGTCGACGGCCCGGACCTGGTGCTGCAGCCGTCGCTCGCCGAAAGCTGGAAGCCGAACGACACCGGCACGGTGTGGACCTTCACGCTGCGCAAGGGCGTGAAATTCCACTCAGGCGGCGAGATGAAAGCCGACGACGTGGTGGCCAGCATCGACCGGCTCGCCGATCCGGCGAACTCGTCCAATGCGCTGTCGGTGTTCAGCGGTATCCTGCAGAAGGGCGCGACCAAGAAGGTCGACGACTATACGGTGGAATTCCATCTCGATGCGCCGAACGGCAACTTCCCCTACATGCTGTCGTCCGACAACTACAACGCCGTGATCCTGCCGGCGAGCTACAAGGGCGACTACGAAAAGAGCTTCGACGGCACCGGGCCGTTCAAGCTCGAGAAATACACGCCGAAGGTCGGCGCGTCGTTCGTCCGTAATGATGGGTACTGGGGCGAGAAGGCGCTGCCCGATCGCACCGAGTTCACCTTCTTCGCCGACACGCAGCCAATGATCCTGGCGCTGCAGGGCGGTCAGGTCGACATCATCAACCAGCTGCCGGTGCTGGCCGGCGTCGGCCTGCTCAGCGATCCGAACATCGACATCATCAGCCTGAAATCGGTGGCGCATCAGCAGGTGCACATGCGCTGCGATTCCGATCCGTTCAAGGATCCGCGCGTGCGCCGCGCCATCGCGCTCTGCCTCGACCGCGACAAGCTGGTGGCCGGCCTGATGAAGGGCCGGGGCGTGGCCGGCAACGACAGCCCGTTCGCCTCCGCCTACCCCTCGACCGATCCGAGCGTGCCGCAGCGCAAGCAGGATATCGCCCAGGCCAAGCAATTGATGGAAGCAGCGGGAGCAGGTGCTGGCTTCAAGGTGACGCTGACCACCGAGCGCTATCTGGAAATCCCCGAATACGCCCAGCTGATCCAGAATTGGGTCAAGGAGATCGGCATCGAGCTCGAACTCAACATCCTCGACCAGGGCGCTTATTATGGCGATGCGGTGTTCGGCAAATCGAACTGGCTGGATTCGGTGATGGGTATCACCGACTATGGTCACCGTGGCGTGCCGAACGTGTTCCTGGCCGCGCCGCTGAAGAGCGACGGCACCTGGAATGCGGCGCACTTCAAGAACAAAGACTACGATACGCTGGCGACCAGCTACATCGCAGCCCTTGATCTCGAAGCGCAAAAGGCGGACGCCGGCAAGATCCAGACCCTGCTGCTTGAGGAAACACCCGTCCTGTTCGGCTATTTCTACGACTATCTGACGGCGACACTAAAAGGCGTCGCCGGCGTGCAGCCGACGGCCATGTCGCAGCTCTTCCTCAGCGGAGCATCGAAGGCCTGAACGGAAAGAGGGAAGCCGGAACTGCCAGCCCGGCGTTGGGGCTGGCAGTTAAGTGGCAAGGCGGGGCGCGCCCGCCTGACGTGTAACTTTGGCGTTGTGGGACTATCCATCGTTGACGTGTCCCAAGGAGTCCGAGGCCCTGCTCACCACCATGCATTGGGGGACATACGAAGTCGGTGCCGAGAACGGCAGGCTTGTCAGCGTCGAGCCATGGAGCGGCGATCCCGATCCATCGCCGATCGGCAGCTCCATGCTCGGCACCGTACAGGGAGACCTGCGCATTTCGCGCCCCGCCATCAGGCGCGGCTGGCTGGAGGGAAACAGGTCCGGCGCCAGTGGCAGGCGCGGCAGCGAACCCTTTGTCGAAGTCCCCTGGGAAACCGCGCTGGACGTCGTGGCGGCCGAATTGGACCGGGTTCGCGTCGAGCATGGGAATGCCGCGATTTATGCGGGGTCCTACGGATGGGCGAGCGCGGGGCGATTCCACCACGCCCAAAGCCAGGTCCACCGCTTCCTCAACACGATCGGCGGTTACACAAGCTCGGTGCTGAGCTATTCCTACGGCGCGGCCGAGATCATCCTGCCGCATGTGCTTGGCGGCACCGACGGCCTGACGGGCAATCATTCCACCTGGGACGGGATCGAGCGGCACAGCGAGCTCATCGTTGCTTTTGGCGGGCTGCCCTGGCGCAACGCGCAGATACAGGGCGGCGGTGCGGCACGTCACGAAGCAGCGGCCGCCTTGCAAAGGGCCGTCGGCAACGGCGCCCGGCTCATCAATGTTTCGCCCGTGCGCGACGATGCGCCGCGCGGCGTCAACACCGAATGGTTGCCGCTTCGGCCGAACAGCGACACCGCCCTGATGCTGGCTCTATGCCATGTCCTCATCGACGAGGGCCGTCATGACGAGACATTTCTGGCGCGATACTGCACCGGCCTCGAGGTCGTGCGGGCCTATGTCCTGGGAGAAACCGACGGCCAGCCGAAGAACCCGGCATGGGCCGCCGCCCTGAGCGGCGTTGCCGAGGAGAGGATTGTCGCGCTGGCCAGGGAAATGGCCGCCAAGCGCACGATGGTGATGGTCAGTTGGTCGCTGCAGCGCGCAGACCATGGCGAGCAGCCATATTGGGCGGCGATCACGCTTGCCGCGCTGCTCGGCCAGATCGGCTTGCCGGGCGGCGGGTTTGGCTTCGGTTATTCATCCACAAACGGCGCCGGACGACCGGAGATGGGATTTCGATGGCCATCCCTGCCGCAGGGCACGAACCGAGTGCCAGGCTTCATCCCTGTCGCGCGCGTGGCCGACATGCTGCTCGATCCGGGCGGCCCCTTCGAGTTCAACGGCGCCGCACTATCCTATCCCGACATCAGGCTCGTCTACTGGGCCGGCGGCAATCCATTCCACCATCATCAGGATTTGAACCGCCTCGTCGAAGCGTGGCAGCGTCCGCGGACCATCATCGTCCACGAACCCTTCTGGACGGCGACGGCGCGCCATGCCGACATCGTGCTGCCGGTCACGACACCGCTGGAGCGAAACGATCTCGCCTTTTCGAACCGCGAAAACCTCGTGGTCGCCATGAAACAGGCGATCGATCCGGTGGAAGAGGCGCGCGACGACTATCGGATCTTTGCCGACCTGGCGACACGGCTTGGTGTGCGCCAGGCCTTCACCGAAGGGCGCGATGCCAAAGAGTGGATCCGCCTGCTCTATGGCCAGGCCAGGGACAATGCGGGGGCCGCCGGCGTCGACATGCCGCCGTTCGAGCGTTTCTGGCAGGACGGCTACGCCGAGCTTGCCCGGCATGTCACCTCTCAGACATTGCTTGGCTCCTTCCGTGTCGATCCGGATCGGCACCGGCTGGCGACCCCGTCGGGCCGCATAGAGCTGTTTTCGCCAACGATCGATTCTTTCGGCTATGACGACTGTCCGGGCCATGCCGTGTGGCGGGAACCGCGGGAGTGGCTGGGCGGCGATCTTGCCAAGCAGTTCCCGCTGCATCTTTTGTCACCGCAGCCAGCCGACAAACTCCACAGCCAGTACGATCACGGGTCGGTCAGCCGCGCGGGCAAGGTGTCGGGCCGCGCGCCGTTGTTGATAAATCCAGCGGATGCCACCGCACGCGGCATCCTGGACGGAGCGGTCGTCCTCGTTTTCAACGATCGCGGATCATGCCTCGCGGGCGCCGTGCTGACAGATGGCCTGATCCCCGGCGTCGTGCAGTTGCCCACCGGGGCATGGTTCGACCCCTCGGAGCCAGCACAATCGCACAGTCTGGAAAAGCATGGTAATCCGAATGTCCTGACACCCGACCGGGGTACGTCGCGCCTTGCCCAATCGCCAACCTGCAATTCGACGCTGGTCCAGGTGTCGCGATTTATGGGAGCTGTGCCGCCGGTGACAGCATTCGATCCGCCTGCCACAGTGAGTTTGCCCGACGTGTCCGGCATGCCCGGGCCGAACGGTCTTCATAAGGAGTCCTAGCCATGCTCTCCTTTCTCGTCCGGCGTGTTTTCCTGTCGTTCGTCACGCTGTTCCTGCTCTCGATCATGGTGTTCCTGGGCGGCCAGGTGCTGCCCGGAAATGTCGGGCGCGCCATATTGGGGCCGTTTGCCGACCAGCGCGCCGTCGACACGCTCAATCATACGCTCGGCGTCGATCGTCCGCTGCTCACCCAATATGGCAGCTGGATCTGGAACTTCATCCAGGGCGACATGGGCACGTCCTATATTTTCCGCTCGCCGGTGGCGCCCTTCGTCATCGATGCGCTGGGCAATTCCATGAAGCTGGCGGCGGTTGCCTTCGTGCTGGTGGTGCCGATCGGCATTCTCGGCGGCGTCATCGCAGCGCTCAATCTCAACCGGCCGCTCGACCGCATCATCAGCCTCGGCGGTCTTTCGGTGACGGTGCTGCCGGAGTTCGTCACCGGCATCATCCTGATCCTGATTTTCGGGGTCTGGCTGCGCTGGTTGCCGATTTCCGCCGCATGGCCGCCCAACGCCGGCTTCTTTACCCAGCTCTATTATTTGATTCTGCCTTCGCTGCCGCTGTTCCTGGTGCTGTTCGGCTACATCGCCCGCATGGCCCGCTCCGGCATGATCGAGGCGCTGGATTCCGACTACACCAGAACCGCGGTGCTCAAGGGCCTGCCATGGCGAACGGTGATCTGGCGGCATGTGCTGCGCAATGCGCTGTTGCCGACCATCACCGTCATTGCGACACAGACCGGCTATCTCATCGGCGGCCTCGTCGTCATCGAAACGCTGTTTCGCTACCAGGGCATCGGCTCGCTGATCTTCACCGCGGCGCGCGGCAAGGATTTCCCGATCCTCGAAGCCGGCATCCTGACCATCGGCATCGTCTATGCGGTCGCCACTCTGGCCGCCGACTTCCTCTACTCCGTGCTCAATCCGCGGATACGGCTGGGGACAGACCAATGAGCACCACAGATGCCAGCCTGCCGACGCCTGACGATACCAACCGGCGCGGACCCATGGCCGAGGTTTTCTTTTCGCTGCTGCGCTCCGGCACATTTCTCACCGGCCTCGGCATCGTGGTGTTCTGGGTCGCCTGCGCGCTGTTCGGCGAGCATTTCGCACCTTACGATCCGCTTGCCGACGACATCATCAACGCGCTGGCGCCGCCTTCGGCCGAGCACTGGTTCGGCACCGACCAGATTGGCCGCGACGTCTTCTCGCGCGTCATCGTCGGCTCGCGCGACATCCTCACCGTGGCGCCGCTGGCCACCTTGCTGGCCACCATCGCCGGTACGGCGCTCGGCCTGTTCACCGGCTATTTCAGAGGCATCGTCGACGACATCATCAGCCGCATCCTCGAAGCCTTCATGGCGATCCCGGTGGTCATCGTCGCGCTGCTTGCCATCGTTGCGCTCGGGACGTCCAAGACCACGGTCATCGTGGTCATCGGCCTCAGCTTCGCGCCGATCATCGCCCGCACGGTGCGCTCGGCGGTGCTGGCCGAACGCGAGCTCGACTATGTCGCTGCCGCGCAGCTGCGGCACGAAAGCGCGCTGCACACCATGTTCGTGGAGATCCTGCCCAACGTCATCCCGCCGATCCTGGTCGAAACGACGGTCCGCCTCGGCTATGCGATCTTCGCCGTCGCGACGCTCAGCTTTATGGGTTTCGGCATCCAGCCGCCCTCGCCCGACTGGGGGCTGTCGATCTCCAGCAATTACGGCATGATCGGCGGCGGCTTCTGGTGGACGGTGTTGTTCGACGCGCTCGCCATCGCCTCGCTGGTGATCGGCGTCAATCTGGTGACCGACGGCGTGCAAGGGGCGCTCAATGACTGAGAAGGCCGCCAACGCACTCGAACTCTCAGACCTCTCCGTCGCCTACCGCGTCGGCGGCCGCAACCGCGCGGTGCTGCGCAACCTCAGCCTGACCATCGGCCAAGGCGAAGCCTATGGGCTGGTCGGCGAGTCCGGCTGCGGCAAATCCACGGTGGCGCTGACCGTCGTGCGCTACCTCCCCAGGAACGGCTCAATCACCGGCGGGGCGATCTCGCTCGACGGCCAGGACGTGATGAAGCTCGACGCCGAAGCGCTCAGGCGCGCCCGCGCGGAAAGCGTGTCGATGGTCTATCAGGACCCCGGCAAGGCGCTGAATCCGTCGATCCGCATCGGCCGCCAGTTGACCGAGATTTTCGAGCTTGGCGGCGTTACGGGACAGGCCGCCACCGACAAGGCAATCGCCATGCTGAACCGGGTGCGGATTTCCGATCCGGTCAGCGTCATGCAGCGCTATCCGCACCAGCTGTCGGGCGGCATGCAGCAGCGTGTGGCGATTGCCATGGCACTGGCCAACGACCCGACCATGCTGATCCTAGACGAGCCGACGACCGGCCTCGACGCGACGGTGGAAGCCGAAGTGCTCGATCTGATCGCACAGCTGCGCCAGGAACTGTCGGCCTCGATCCTGTTCATCAGCCACAACCTCGCCGTCGTCTCCAACATGTGCGACCGGGTCGGCGTTCTTTACGCCGGCATGCTGGTCGAGGAAGGACCGACGGAGGCCGTGTTCAACGATCCGCGCCATCCCTACACGGTGGCGCTGCTGCGCTGCCTGCCGCGCGGCGGCCAGCGCAAGGATCAGGGCCGCCTCGACACCATTCCGGGGTTCCTGCCTAGCCTAGGTGCCACGATCAAGGGCTGCGCCTTCGCCGATCGCTGCGCGCTGGCGACGGACCGCTGCCGTAGCGAATTGCCGCCGCTCTACGATCTTGGTGGTCGGCTGTCGCGCTGCCACTATCACGAACAGGCGCAGTCATTGCCACGCGCCACGCCAAGCGATGCGGTTGTCGCCGCGCCGAAGGCGGCAGCCGAAGCCGTATTGCGCGTCGAGGGGGTGAACAAGACCTTTGCCAGCCATGGCCATGCGCTGCGGGCGGTGAAGGATGTTTCGGTCAGCCTGAGGCCCGGCGAAACGCTCGGCCTGGTCGGCGAATCCGGTAGCGGCAAGACCACCTTCGCCAGGCTGCTGCTCGGCCTGGTGCCGCCCGACGAAGGCGGCAGGATCGAACTCGAGGGCAAGCCGCTGGCGCCGCGTCTGGACAGTCGCAGCGCCGACCAGATCAAGGCGATGCAGATCGTCTTCCAGAACCCGGATTCGGCGCTCAACCGCTCGCATTCGATCCGCCATCTGATCAGCCGGGCGCTGAAGCGGCTGGCCGGCTTGAGTGGCGCCGCATTGCAGGCCCGACTCGATGAACTCGTCCGTTCGGTGCGGCTTACCGACCGGCATCTCGCCGTCAAGCCGCGCCAGCTCTCGGGCGGCCTGAAGCAGCGGGTCGCCATTGCTCGCGCCTTCGCCGGCGAGCCGCGCATCGTCGTCTGCGACGAACCGACCTCGGCGCTAGACGTGTCGGTGCAGGCGGCGATCCTCAATTTGCTCGCCGACCTGCAGTCGAAGGAAGACGTCAGCTACATCTTCATCTCGCATGATCTGGCGGTGGTGCGATATCTCTCCGACCAGATCGCCGTGCTCTATCTCGGCCGCATCATGGAACTCGGGCCTTCCGAAAATGTCTTTGCCGGCCCGCATCACCCCTATACGGAAGCACTGCTGTCGGCGGTGCCCAAGCTCGACCAGACGGAGACGTCGCGCATTCGCCTCGACGGCGAAATTCCCAGCGCAACCCACCCGCCATCGGGCTGCGTGTTCCACACACGCTGCCCGCGCAAGATCGGCGCGATCTGCGAACAGCAGGAACCGCCATTGGCCGAGGCTGAGCCCGGCCATACGATCCGCTGCCACATTCCGTATGCGGAACTGGCGAGACTGCAGAAGCAGGTGGTGCAAGCGGAGCCGGCCTGACCGCGATCCCTACGCGGCTCAATCGGCCATCATGAAGGCACGGTCGCCTTCCGAAAACGACAGGCCGTAGCGCTCTGTCGCGCCCCCCTCTGTCCTGCCGGCATCAAAGGCTTTCCATCGCCGCGTAGAGTCCAACCCAGATTTGAATCCTGCCGCTACTGCCAAATTGCTGGTTGAAATATTGTTCATTTGGAAATAGGAATGTTCAAAATGATGATCTCGACGCTGCGGCGCGTCAGGAACTGGAGGAAGCGACATGTCCCATCCGCAATTTGCAGCGGAACTTTTGCAGCGCGCTGAAAGCCAAGGCCCGATCACCATCGGGCTGGCCGGCGCCGGGCAGATGGGCACCGATATCGTCGTTCAGGTCGCATTGATGCCGGGCATGCGGATCGGTGCCATTTCCGAGGTCAGGCCGCAAGCGGCGATCGACGCCGCACTGCTCGCCGGCCATGATCGCTCCGACATCGTGCAGGCAGCCAATGCCTCAGCGATCGACCGCGCCATCGAGGCCGGCAAGATCGCCGTGACCGAGGACCTGCATGCGCTGGCGTCGGCCGGCCGCATCGACGTCATCATCGACGCCACCGGCAATCCCAACATCGGCACGCTGTTTGCACTGGAAGTGATGAAGAACGGCAAGCATATCGTCATGCTCAATGTCGAGGCCGACATCACCATCGGCCGTTTCCTCAAGGAAGAAGCGCGCAAGGCCGGCGTCGTCTACACCGGGGCGGCCGGCGACGAACCCGCCTGCACGCTGGAGATCATCGGCTTTGCCAAGAGCCTCGGCTTCAACATCATCGCCGCCGGCAAGGGCAAGAACAATCCGCTGAAGATCGACGCCATGCCGGCCGACTACGAGAAGGAAGCGGCCGAGCGCAACATGAATGCGCGCATGCTGGTTGAGTTCGTCGACGGCTCCAAGACAGCGATCGAAATGGTGGCGATCGCCAACGCCACCGGGCTGGTGCCCGACGTGCCCGGCATGCATGGCCCGACGGCAACGCTCGACGAACTCGCCAGCGTGCTCTGCCCGCGCGAGGATGGCGGCGTGCTGCACCGCAAGGGCGTGGTCGACTACTCCATCGGCAAGGGCGTCGCGCCCGGCGTGTTCTGCATCATCGAGACGAGGCATCCGCGCGTGCTGGAGCGTATGGTCGACCTCAAGGTCGGCAAAGGCCCTTATTTCACGATCTTCCGCCCCTATCATCTGACCAGCCTGGAAGTGCCGCTGTCGGCGGCGCGCGCCGTGGTCTACAAGCGCGCCGACATGGAGCCGCTCGACCATCCGGTCGCCGAGGCGGTGGCTGTGGCCAAGAGCAATCTTGGCCAGGGACATTCGCTCGGCATGATCGGCGAGAACGACTATCGTGGCTTCGCCATGACCTGGGAGGACGCGCGCGCCAAGGGCGCCCTGCCGCTCGGCCTTGCCGAACGCGCCAAGGTGGTCAAGCCGGTCAAGACCGGCGAGTTCCTGACCTATGAAAATTGTGTACCCGACGATTCGATGGTGATAACCCAGATCCGCCGTCGTCTCGACCAGTCGGATGGACGGTTCGTGACCAACGCCGCCTGACGCCGCCGGATCTCCGCCTGATGAACGATGTCGTAATCGGGATCGACGCCTCGACGACGGCCGTGAAGGCGATCGCTTTCACGCGCGACGGCGAAGAACTGTTCCAGGCGCGTGAGTCCTATCCGCTTTCCAATCCGAGACCCGGCCATTTCGAGCAGGATGCCGAGCACTGGTGGACGGCGCTGCTCGGCGCGCTGAAGCAGGTTACCGAGGGGGTTGGTGCTGCGCGTGTGGCGGCGATTTCCATCGCCCATCAGCGCGAGACCTTCACGCTGATCGACCATGCCGGCAAGCCACTCATTCCCGCCATCCTGTGGCTCGACGAACGCGCCCGCCCGCAGGTGGCCAAGCTCTCGGCCGAACTCGGCCGCGAGGCCATCCGCGACTGGAGCGGCAAGCCGCCGGACCCGACGCCGGCGCTCTATGCCATTGCGTGGCTCGCCGAACACCAGCCGCAAGCGCTGAGCCAGGCGGCGGCACTTGTCGACGTGCACGGCTTCTTCGTTCACCGGCTGACCGGACGGCTGGTTACCAGCACAGCAAGTGCCGACCCGCTCGGGCTTCTCGCCGTCGCGAATGGCACCTGGCATCCCAAGCTTGTCGCGGCCGCGGGGCTGCGGCCGGAGCAACTGCCGGACCTTATCGCGCCGGGCGCCGTCTGTGGCGGCCTTGATGAAAGCGTGGCCGGACTGACCGGGCTGAAGGCCGGTACGCCTGTTGTCGCCGGCGCCGGTGATGGCCAGGCGATGGGCCTCGGCATGGGCGTCCATGGCGAGGGCAAGACCTATCTTTCGCTTGGTTCCGGCGTCGTCAGCGGCTGCTATTCCGGCGCAGTTACCACGTCGGATGCGTTTCGCACGCTGGTTTCGCCCACCGGCTCAGGGTTCATGCTGGAGACCGTGCTGCGCTCGGGCATGCAGTTGGTCGACTGGATCGTCCGCACCACCGGCTCGCCATCCGCGGCAGTGCTGGAGAAGGCGGCGGTCGATATTGCCAACGGCAGCGACGGCCTGCTGGTCATGCCCTATTGGGCCGGCGTGATGAGCCCCTATTGGGACGGTGCGGCGCGCGGCGCCATTGTCGGCCTGTCGCTCGATCACCAACCCGCGCATCTGTTCCGCGCGACGTTGGAAGGCATCGCCTTCGAGCAAGCCATCGCCACCGAGGCGATGGAAGCGCAGACCGGCGGCAAGCCGACAGCGATGATCGCCGCCGGCGGCGGCACCAATTCGGCGCTGCTGATGGCGATCATGGCCAGCGTGCTCGAACGGCCGATCTCGGTTTCGCCGGTCAACGAAGCCGCCGCCCTTGGCGCTGCCATGCTGGCGGCTTACGCGATCGGATGGTTTGCTTCGCCCGAGGCGGCGGCAGAAGCGATGACGGCTGCCCCCACCAGGCATGTCGACCCTGTCGATGATCTCGTGCCCTTCTACCGCGCCCGCAAGGCGATCTACCGCGACCTCTATCAGGCGACGCGCGACATCCACACAAGGCTCGCCAACGCCCCGGCGTGAGCCCCGCTCGCCGCCGATATTGCGTGTTGTCCAGCCAATGCTAGAATCGCTGGCTCATGAAGACAGCGTTTCATCTTGCGGCCCTGTTTTGGATTGTTGCCCTCTCCGCAGTCCCGATGTCGGCGCTCGCGCAAGACGAGCCGCCGGCCGACGCGCCGTTGCAGGTCTCGCTCGATATGGACCATGACGGCCGGATGGATCGCGCCGTGGCGGTGGAGGATCCCGACAGCGGCGAAGCGGTGCTTACCATCTACCTAGGCGCTGGTGACGAAAAGCTCGGTCCGTCGCGCAAGCCGACCTTCGTCAAGAAAGCCGTTACCGAGGGCCGGGTTCTCGAGCTCGCTGCCAAGGGCAAGGGTTCGCTGACCGTCACCTCCTGTTTCGGCTGTGGCGCCGGCAAATCATGGGAGGAGACGCTGACGATCGTCTATCGCGGCGGCAAATTTCTGGTCGCCGGCTTCAGCCGTTACTGGGACTGGAACGTGCAAAAGGCCGACGGCAGCGTCGAAACCACGCTCGGCAGTTGCGACATCAATTACCTCACCGGCAAAGGCGTCGCCTCGCAGGATCTGAGCGACGGCAAGCCGATCGCAGGAAAGTTCCCGCTGAAGTCTCTGGCAAACTGGTCGGCTGACAAGCGCCCCAAGCCCTGCGAATTTTGAAGCGCCTCTGCGGAAGACAACGCTCAGCCGTTGAGCAGGCCCTTGGCCGCATCCTCATCGGTGATCAGCACCGAAATCTTGTTGCTGGCGAGCGCTGCCCGCATGACGGCGATTTTTTCCTGGCCGCCTGAAACCAGGATGATGTTGGGAATCTCCGACAGATCCTGCAGCGGATAGGCACAGACCCGCCGATTGACCTCATGGTCGACCGGGCGGCCCTCGGCGTCGACGAAATGGCACAGAATATCGCCAACGGCGCCGGCGGCCTGCAATTCCTCGAGTTCGCTGGGCTTGATGAAGCCGTAGTTGGCGATCGGGCTCTCGTTGGAAAACGAGCCGACGCTGAGCACGGCGATGTTTGCCCGGCGCGCGCGAAAGACGACATCCTGAACGCTGCGTTGGCTCATAAAGGCGTCGCGCTGCTCGGGCCTGTCGGCATAGACCGGCACCGGCAGCAGAAAACACTCGGCGCCGATCTTTTCGGCGAACTCCCAGGCGCTTTCGGTCGGGTTGAGCGGTTGGGCGTGGGTGAGGCCACCCAGCATCGACACCACCGTCGTCCTGGCGATCGGCCGCCGCGGCAGTTCCTTGATGGCGAATTTCAGCGTCCGTCCCCAGCCGAGTGCGATGACATCGCCGGCATTCACATTGTCGGCCAGATAGGTGGCTGCGGCGTGGCCGATCATCAGCGGCGCATTGCTCCTGTCGGCGGCCGACGGCACCACGACGGCCTGGCTGAGTCCGAAACGCTGCTTCAGGCTCTCCTCCAGCACCACGCATTCGACGACGCTGTCGCGGATGCGGAACTGGACGATGCCCTCCTCGCGGGCGGCTGAAAGAATTCGATGCACCTTGATGCGACCGATGCCGAGGATTTCGGAAATGCGCTCCTGCGTCAGCCCCTCGACATAATAGTGCCACGCCGCCCGCGCCTTGAGCTCGGCGTCCGGGAAGCGCGAGGCCTTCTCGTTCTCCATCACCGCCATCTTTTTGTCCTCCCGCAGCCGTGCGTAGCGGCCCCATGCTTTTCAACCGGCATTTGCAAACGGAGCAACCGTCTGGGGTCCCTCGACCTATCGCCGCGCGAAATGAAACCCGAAATAGTCAACATTTACTTTGTCTTGGCCGCCCGCCGCTGTTCAGCCGGCTAAAATGATCGAAAGAGAAAATCCGCACTTAAAACTCGACATTCCGCGCCCTTTCGTAAGCCAAACCGAACTGCAGCGCAAACCGGCGTCGAATGAAGCGGCAGGCCTTGACAATTTTCCGATGACCGGTTTAGCTGAACAAAATTGCATATCAAAGATAAATTGTTCACAGGGAGGTGCCTGGTGAACAAGGCGGATGGCGAGGCATCGCCATTTTGCTGGGTGGAGGAGGCGAATTGGCTGTGAGCAACGACACAAGCGAGTTGAAAGCCGGCACCGGTGCGCAGGCCCCGGCGGGCGCCAGGCTTTCTGCGCTGTTTGCCGGAACCATGGGACCGCTGATCGGCCTGCTTTTGCTTTGCCTGGCGCTGACGCTGACCACCGACACTTTCCTGACCATGCGCAACATCCTCAACGTGCTCGACCAGATCACCGTGCTCGGCATCATGGCGATCGGAATGACGCTGGTCATCCTGATCGGCGGCATCGACCTGTCGGTCGGCTCGGTGCTGGCGCTCGCCGCCATGGTGATGGGCTATGTCGCCCATCCCGACTATCTCAATCTCGGCCTTGCGGCGGGTGTCGTCGCGGCCCTTGTCGTCGCCGGCCTTTGCGGGCTGGTTTCCGGCATGCTGGTGACCATCACCAGGCTGCCACCCTTCATCGCGACGCTGGCGATGATGTCGGTGGCGCGCGGCCTCGCCAACATGATCACCGACGGCTCGCAGATCGTCGGCTTTCCCGACTGGTTCACCAACCTGTCGATCATCCGCCATTTCGGCTTCCTGTCAGTCACGGTCGGGCTGATGATCGTGCTGGCGATCATCTTCGCCATCTTCCTCAACTACCGCGCCACCGGCCGCAGCCTCTATGCGATCGGCGGCAGCGCCGAGGTCGCCCGGCTCTCGGGCATACCGGTCAAGTCGCTGACCAACTGGGTCTACGTCGTCTGCGGCGTGCTGGCCGGGCTCGCCGGCATCGTGCTGGCGGCACGGCTCGATTCGGTCCAGCCAAGCTCCGGCCTCGGCTACGAGCTGGACACGATCGCCGCGGTGGTGATCGGCGGCGCCAGCCTGTCGGGCGGCGTCGGCTCGATCGGCGGCACCGTGGTCGGCGTCCTCATCATCGGCGTGCTGCGCAACGGCCTGAACCTGCTCGGCGTCTCGCCCTTCATCCAGCAAGTGGTGATCGGCGTGGTGATCGCGCTGGCGGTCGCCACCGACACATGGCGGCGAAGGGCGCAATGAAGGACGGGGGCACAATGAAGAATGGGGCGCAATGAGATTCGCCCGATATTCGGGCGGAATACGGATCGGTTGATCCGAAACTGGGAGTGTTCGGCCAAGGGCGCCAAGGGTGCGCCGGCAGAACTGATTGACCTTATCAACGGAGGAATAACATGCTGACCAAACGTTCACTCTTGCTCGCCGCCGCGGCCGTCATCCCGCTGCTCGGCCTCACCGACATGGCCTCGGCCAAGGACGCCAAGAAGCTCGGCCTCGCCGTCGCCAATCTGCAGGCCGATTTCTTCAACCAGATCAAGCAGTCGGTCGAAGCCTACGGCAAGGAAAAGGGCATCGAAATCGTTACCGTCGACGCCAAGGGCGATTCGGCGACGCAGGTCAGCCAGGTGCAGGATCTGATCACGCAGAACATCGACGCGCTGATCTACATCCCGGCCGGTGCCACCGCCGCCACCGTGCCGACCAAGACGGCCAAGGCAGCCGGCATCCCGGTCATCAATGTCGACCGCAACGCCGATGGCGCGCCTGGCGACACCTTCATCGCCACCAACAGCGTCGCCTCGGCCCAGGCGGTTTGCGACTACATCGCCAAGCAGGCCGGCGGCAAGGGCGAGCTGATCATCATCCACGGCCAGAAGGGCACGACACCTGAAGTCGACCGTTCGAAGGGCTGCGGCGAAGCGCTCAAGGGCTACCCCGATATCAAGGTGGTCGGCGAACTGTGGAGTGAAGGCTGGCACCAGGACGAAGGCTTCAAGCTGACGCAGGACCTGCTGCAGGCGCATCCCGACGTGTCGATCGTCATCGGCCAGGCCGATGCGCTGGCGCTCGGCGCGGCGCAGGCAGTCAAGGTCGCCAATCCCGGCCACAAGGTCTGGGTTGCCGGCTTCGACGGCGACGTGGCGGCGCTCAAGGCGCTGAAGGACGGCGTCTTTGACGTCACCGCGACGCAGCAGACGCAAGGCATGGGCCGGCTGGCCGTCGATGCGGCGATCAAGCTGGTGGCCGGAGAGAAAGTCCCCGCCGAAGATCTGCAGGATGCGACACTGACCACCAAGGACAATGTCGAGCAGTTCATCGCCAAGCATCCTTAAGAGCTGGCATCCCTGACCAGACGAGCGCAACGATGTCCCTGAATCCACGCCATACGGAGAGCCCCCATCTGGGGCTCTCCGTCAGCGGCCTCTGCAAAAGCTACGGACCGGTCCAGGTCCTGGCCGATGCAAGCTTTGAGGTGCGCCCGGGCGAGGTCGTGGCGCTGCTTGGCGAAAATGGCGCCGGCAAGTCCACTATTTCGAACATCATTGCCGGGTCGACCAAACCCGATGCCGGCACCATCATGTGGCGGGGGAAATCCTATTCCCCCGCCTCTCCCGCCGCGGCCATCGAAGCCGGCGTCGGCATGATCCACCAGGAGCTGAAGCTGCTGCCGGACCTGTCGGTGGCCGAGAACGTCTATGTCGGGCGGCTGCCGATGCGCGGCGGCCGCATCGACCGCGCGGCCATGAACGCGCAGGCATCGGCACAGCTCAAGCGCCTCGGCCTCGACGTCTCGCCGGAGCGCAAGGTGCGCACGCTGCGCATCGCCGCCCAGCAGCAGGTCGAGATCGCCAAGGCGCTGGCCCTCAATGCCGAGCTATTGATCTTCGACGAACCGACGGCAGCCCTTGGCGGCGAGGAAACGGAGCTGCTGTTCCAGCAGATCCGCAAGCTCAAGGCGGAAGGTATGTCCTTCATCTATATCAGCCACCGGCTGGACGAGATTGCCCAGATCGCCGACCGCGTGGTGGTGATGCGCGACGGGCGCATCGTCGCCCGGCACGAGCGCGCCGATATTCCGGTGCGCACCGTGGTCGAGCAGATGGTCGGCCGCTCGGTCGAGCGGATGTTTCCGCCATTGTCGCCGCCGGGAGCGGACACGCTGCTCGAAGTCGAGAACCTGTCCTCGCCCGAACACAGCTTCAACAACATTTCCTTCTCGGTGAAGTCAGGTGAGATCCTCGGCATCGCCGGATTGATCGGCGCCGGGCGCACGGAGCTGGTGCGGGCGATCGCCGGCGCCGACCCGATTTCATCGGGGTCGGTGCGCGTTGCCGGTAAGCCGGTGCATCTCAGCGGCCCGGCGGCGGCGATCAAGGCCGGCGTCGTGCTGGTGCCGGAAGACCGCAAGGCACAAGGCGTCGTGCTCGACCAGACCATCGGCGAGAATCTGGCATTCGGTAATTTCGACCATGTCGCGCCGAATGGCTGGGTGTTCCCCAAGGCCGTGCAGAAATTCGCCGAGGCCGGCATCGCCAGGCTCGGCGTCAAGGGCAAACCTGGCCAGGCGGTGAGCAAGCTGTCCGGCGGCAACCAGCAGAAGGTGATCATCGCCAAATGGGTGTCGCGCCCGCCCAAAGTGTTCATCCTCGATGAGCCGACGCGCGGCATCGATGTCGGTGCGCGTGCCGCGATCTATGATGTCATCGCCGATCTCGCCCGCTCGGGCATGGCGGTGGTAGTGGTGAGCTCCGACCTCGAGGAAGTGCTCGGCCTGTCGCATCGCGTGCTGGTGCTGAGCCGCGGTCGGCAGCGCGGCATTCTCGACCGCAGCGAAGCCAGCAACGTCGCGGTGATGGAACTCGCCACGAGCTAGAGCAACATATCGGAACAATGCGCTCCAGGTGATATCCTCCCAAGGACCGGACCGCGCGGGGCGCCAGCAAAGACTGGCGCCCCTTCATTTCAGACGGCCGGCGGTTGGAGCAGAGGGAACCGACGATGAAACTATTCGATCTTCACGGAGACGTAGCGCTGGTGACCGGCGCCGGCAGCGGCATCGGCCAGGCGATCGCCATTGGTCTGGCCGAGGCCGGCGCCGATGTCGTCTGTTTCGGCCATACCTCCAAGGGCGGGCTGGACGAGACGGCGCACAAGATTACGGCACTTGGCCGCAAGGCGCTGGTACTGACCGGCACGGTGACTTCGGAGGCCGATCTTGCGGCGGCGATCGAGCGCACCGAGAAAGAGCTCGGCGCGCTGACCATCGCCGTCAACAACGCCGGGATTGCTGGCGCCGAGGCCGCCGAGACGCTGTCGCTGGAGAAGTGGCAGAAGGTCTACGAAGTCAATGTCAGCGGCGTGTTCCTGTCCTGCCAGGCCGAGGCGCGCACCATGCTGGCGCGGCGCAAGGGCTCGATCATCAACATCGCCTCGATGTCCGGCTCGATCGTCAATCGCGGCCTGACCCAGGCGCATTACAATTCGTCGAAGGCCGCCGTCATCCACATGTCGAAGAGCCTCGCCATGGAGTGGGCCGATCGCGGCCTGCGGGTGAATGTGGTGAGCCCCGGCTACACACTGACACCGATGAACAAGCGCCCGGAGGTCGCCGAACAGGTGAAGATTTTCAAGCGCGACACGCCGATGGGCCGCATGGCAGCACCGGAAGAAATGGTCGGCCCGACCGTCTTCCTGGCCAGCCGCGCCGCGAGTTTCGTTACCGGCATCGACCTGATCGTCGATGGCGGTTTTGTCTGTTGGTAGGAGGAAAAATGCAGAAGCGTTTCGAGGGAAAGACGGCGGTCATCACCGGCGCCAGCGGCGGCATCGGGGCGGCGATGGCGAAACGCTTCGCGGCTGAGGGTGCTGCCGTCGTCATCAGCGCAATCGACCCGCGTGTCGACGAGGTCGCCGACAACCTGAAGGCAGCCGGCGCCAAGGTGGCGTCGATGCGGATGGACGTGACCAGGAAGGATGAGGTCGTCGCTCTCTATGATCTGGCCGAGCAACAATTCGGCCGCGTCGACATCTCGGTACAGA
This sequence comes from Mesorhizobium sp. P2_E10, assembly GCF_056404235.1. NCBI lineage: Bacteria > Pseudomonadati > Pseudomonadota > Alphaproteobacteria > Hyphomicrobiales > Phyllobacteriaceae > Mesorhizobium > Mesorhizobium sp. P2_E10. Next base: position 249,472 of record NZ_JBFUEK010000003.1, on the reverse strand, counting down.
ATGCCGGCGTCATCACCATCGCCCGGATCGAGGCGATGACCGAGGCCGAATGGGACAAGGTGATGGCGGTCAACACCAAGGGCGTGTTCCTGTGCTGCCAGGAGGCCATCGCGCGCATCCGCAAGCATGGCGATGGCGGCCGGCTGATCAACACGGCGTCGGGCCAGGCACGGCAGGGTTTCATCTACACGCCGCATTATGCGGCCTCGAAATTCGGCGTCGTCGGCATCACCCAGAGCCTTGCCAAGGAAGTGGCCAAGGAAAAGATCACCGTCAATGCGATCTGCCCCGGCATCATCGACACCGATATGTGGGCCTATAACGACGCGGCATGGGGCAGACTGATGGGCGACTACAAGCCCGGCGAGCTGATGGCCGAATGGGTGAAGAACATCCCGATGGGCCGCGCCGGCAGTGGCGAGGACGTCTCCGGCCTGGTCAGCTTTCTCGCCAGCAACGACGCCACCTACATCACCGGCCAGACCATCAATGTCGATGGCGGCCTGATCATGTCGTGAGCAGGCTGTTCACGCCGTGAGCAATACCTGTCGGGCCGATGCTTCGAAGCCCGGCGATCAGCCGATGCCTTTCGAATTTCGCGTTGCGAACGGCATTGTGCGTTGCGCAAGATGAACGTTGGTATATATAATTTCATCCCATGAAACGGCTTTGGCCAGATGGGGCTTGCCAGGCCGACAGCCGAGATCATGGGACCTTGATGGCTCGCACGTCTCAGAGCGCCGCATGCGCGGCGATCGATCCGCGGATGCGCAGCAATCCATCTGATGCCATGACGCGATCCCTCCGGCACCGCATTTTCACAAGATTGAGCACCAACCTTTTTGCGCCGGCGTCAACGCCTGCGACATTGTGGTGCCGACGGCCTTGCGCAACGACGAGCTTTCCCAACACAATCAAGAAAAGACGCAAGAAGGGAACGACTGAAAACTTCCACGTGGTTTGACAGGAGAACATGCATGTCATTTCGGAGTGTGATTTCGAAACTATCAATGGGAGCCTTGGCGCTTGCCGCGGCAAGCGCACTGACATCTTCGGCCCAGGCGGCCGCACCTGAATCCAACGACCCGATCAAGATCGCGCTGTTCGACTGGACCAGCGTCAATCTGAACGCCAAGATCCTCGGCGGCATCCTGGAAAAGCTCGGCTACACGGTCGAATATCCGACCGCCGATTATCTCTCCAGCCTGACCACCGGCCTGACCAATGGCGATCTCGATGTCGGCCTGGAATTCTGGGACACGACGGCCGGCGAAGCCATGAAAGCGTCCGACGCGACCGGACAGACCGAACGTCTCGGCAAGCTCGGACCGAAGGCCAAGGAAGAATGGTGGTTTCCCGAATACATGAAAGAAAAATGCCCGACCTTGCCGGACTGGCATGCACTGCTCGACCCGACATGCGCGGCGTCGTTCTCGACGGCGGAGACGGCGCCGAAGGGACGCTATCTCGGCGGCCCGGTAACCTGGGAAGGCTTTGACGACGAGCGCGTCGAAGCGTTGAAACTGCCCTTCACCGTCATCCATGCCGGCACCGACGCAGCGATGTTTGCCGAACTGGATTCGGCCTATCAGCGCAAGGCGCCGATCATGCTGTGGATCTATTCGCCGCACTGGGCGCCGGCCAAGTACAAGGGCGAATGGGTGCAATTCCCCGAATACACGCCCGAGTGCTACAACGACCCGAAATGGGGCACCAACCCCGATGCCAAATATGACTGCGGCAAGCCGCATGGCGAGATCTGGAAGTATTCCTGGTCGGGCATGAAGGACAAGTGGCCGGTCGCCTACAAGGTGGCGAAAGCCTTCACGGTCGATACCGACGAGCTCAACAAGATGAGCGGCGAGATCGATCTCGACGGCAAGACACCGGAAGACGTCGCCGCCGCCTGGATCGCCGCCCACGAAGCCGACTGGAAAGCCTGGGCGCAGTGATCGTTCCGACTGGAAAAGTGAGACCCGGCTGTTGATCGGCCGGGCCTCAGTTTTTGATGTTCCAGAAGGACGAACGAATGACGGATACGACGGAACAAGGCGCGATCTCCACGGGCGCGGATGCCCGCCCGGTAAAACTTGCCTGCCGCAATGTGTGGAAGCTGTTTGGCGCGAACGCAGCCAATTTCATCCGCGAGCGCGACGGCAAGGCCAGCATGGCGGATGTCGCAGCGGCCGGGCTGGTCGGCGCCGTGCGCGCCGTCGACCTCGAGATACGCCAGGGCGAGATTTTCATCATCATGGGCCTGTCCGGCTCCGGCAAGTCGACGCTGGTGCGCTGCATGTCCAGGCTGGTCGAGCCGACCCATGGCAAGGTCGAATTCGAAGGCAAGGACCTGCTGAAGATTTCCGATGCGGCGCTGATCGAACTCAGGCGCCACCGCATGGGCATGGTGTTCCAGAATTTTGCGCTGCTGCCGCATCTCAACGTGCTGGAGAACATCGCCTTTCCGCTCAGCATCCAGGGGCAGGACCGGCCGACGCGCGAAAAACGGGCGCAAGAAGTCATCGAACTCGTCGGCTTGCGCGGCCGCGAGCATTTCTATCCGCGCGAGCTTTCGGGCGGCCAGCAGCAGCGCGTCGGCATCGCCCGCAGCCTCGCCACCAAGCCGGAAATCTGGTTCCTCGACGAGCCGTTCTCGGCACTCGATCCGCTGATCCGCCGCGAGATGCAGGACGAGCTGATGCGGCTGCAGACCATGCTGCACAAGACCATCGTCTTCATCACCCATGATTTCGACGAGGCGATCAGGTTGGCCGACCGCATCGCCATCATGAAGGACGGCGAGGTCATCCAGATCGGCACGCCGGAACAGCTGGTGGTCAATCCGGCGACCGACTATGTCGCCGAATTCACGAGGGACGTCGACCGCGCCAAGGTGATTTCGGCGCGTAGCCTGATGCGCGCCTGCGATGGCTCGGAGCATGGCGGCACGGTTTCGCCCGATGCCAAGATCGCCAGCTTTTCGGCCAGCATCGTTTCGGCCGGCAAGCCATTCGCGGTGGTCAATGGCAGCGGCAAGCCGATCGGTGAGGTGACGCCGCAAGCGGTGATCGGGCTGCTGGCCGGCATCGAGCGCCCCGGAGCCTCCGCATGACGGTGACGGCAAGCGCCAGCGCTGCAAGGCCTCGCCCGATCCAGCTCTGGCTGCTGGTCTGGGCCGCAGCGCTCGCCGCCGTGCTGGTGGTGTTCCTTTTGCAGGACAGTCTGCCCTGGGCCGTCAACTATCCGGCCGAGGCGATCGTTCCAGTCGCCGACTGGGTCAGCGCGCTGATGCGCTGGATCAAGCAGAACTTGTCCTGGTTGACGCGGTCGATCACCGCGGTGCTAGGCGTTCCCCTCGATTTCGCGCTCAACCTTCTGGCCAAGAATTTCAAGATAGGTCACGGCGCCGACGCCTATGTCCTGCCGCGCCTGTCCTGGGTCGGCGTCTGCGCCGCTGCATACCTTGCCGGGCATGCCGCTGGCGGCCGAAAACTCGGCATGCTTGTCGGCGGCTCCTTTCTCTACATCGCGCTGTTCGGCCAATGGACGAGCGCGATGCTGACGCTGGGGCTGATCTCGATCGCCGTGCCGTTCTGCATCGTCACCGGGCTGTTCGCCGGCATCTGGGCGTGGCGCAAGCCGTGGGCCGAGAGACTGATCGTCTCCCCCGCCCTTGACCTGATGCAGACAATCCCGACCTTCGCCTATCTCATCCCGATGCTGCTGCTGTTCGGCAACAGCCCGGTTTCGGCGATGATCGCGACGGCCATCTTCGCCACGCCGCCGATGGTGCGGGCGACGATGCTGGGCCTGTCGCGCGTGCCGTCCGAGATCGATGATTTCTCAGAGATGGCCGGCTGCACGGCGCGGCAGAAACTATGGCGGGTGCTGTTGCCGTCGGCGCGCCCGACGCTGATGGTCGGCGTCAACCAGGTGATCATGCTGGCGCTGAACATGGTGATCATCGCCTCGATGATCGGCGCCGGCGGCCTCGGCTACGATGTGCTTTTGGCGCTTAGGGCACTGAAGGTCGGCGAAGCGATGGAGGCCGGTCTTGCCATCGTCGCACTGGCCATCGCGCTTGACCGGCTGAGCCAGGCGATCGCCCACAACCACGCCAAGGGCCATGTGCATCAGGAGGCTAGCCCGCGCTTCTGGCGGCGCTATCCCCATTTGACACTGGCCGTCGCCATCCTTGTCGTCACCACGCTGCTCGGCCTGTTCGAGCCAGCCTTCGCCGCGGTGCCGAAAGCGATCACCTTCACCACCGCGCCTTTGTGGAAGGCTGCGGTGAGCTGGATCACCATCAACTTCTTCGACACGATCGAGGCGTTCCGCGTTGCGCTGATCCTCAACGTGCTGAACCCGGTGCGCGCCTTCTGCGAAGGATTTCCATGGCTCGGAGCAGTATTCCTGCTCGGCCTGGCCGGCTACCAGCTTGGCGGGTTGCGGCTGGCCGCCCTGGTCGCGGCATTGACCGCTTTCTGCGCCATCACCGGCCTGTGGGAAAAGACCATGGCAACGGTTTATCTCTGCGGTATCTCGGCCTTCATCGCATGCCTGATCGGCATCCCAATCGGGCTGATGGCCTCACGCAGCGACCGCTTCGAAAAGATCGTCACGCCGGTCATCGACACGCTGCAGGTGCTGCCGTCCTTCTGCTTCATCATCCCGGTGGTGATGCTGTTTCGGGTCGGCGACGTCACCGCGATGATCGCAACGATAGCCTTCGCCGTGGTGCCGGCGATCCGCTACACCAATCACGGCATAAGGCAGGTGCCGCCGGCGCTGATCGAGGCTGCCAAGGTTTCGGGCTGCACCCCGCGCCAGACCTTCTTTCGCGTGCAACTGCCGCTGGCGCTTCCCGAGATCATGCTCGGCGTCAACCAGACGATCCTGATGGCGCTGGCGATGATCATCATCTGCGCCATGGTGGGCACGCGCGATCTCGGCCAGGAGGTGTTCATCGCGCTGTCCAAGGCCGATTCCGGCCGCGGCATCGTCGCTGGCTTGGCCATCGCCTTCATCGGCATCGTCGCCGACCGGCTGTTCAACGCCTGGACGGCGAAAGCCAGGGCAAGACTTGGATAGACTGAGGTGCGACGGCTACTCCGCCGCGACGCCCTTCACCTCGAGATAGCTCTCCATCGAATCGTCCAGCGCCTGCAGCCACGGCGTGTGGTGCAGCGGCGCCATGGTGCCGGTCATCAGCGAGCGGTAGGCATGGTCGCGGAAGCTCATAATGTCTTCCGCCTTGTGGTGCTCCCATTCCATGAAAGTCTGGTTGACCGCCTCGACATCGAAGCCGGGATAGTCGGTCTGCTCCATCAATTCCTTGGTGTAGTCGCCCTGGAACCAGATCATCTGCTCGGCGTCCTCCAGCGTTTCCTCACGCGCCCGCCATTTCGCGCCGTGCGCGGCCATCGCCTCGGCCGACGGCAGTTTGATGCGGCCCATGATGACGTCGCGGGCGAACCAGGCCTGCGCGTCGAACATGTTGAAGGTGTAGAACTGGTCCTGCATGCCAATGAAGGACAGTTTCGGGTTCTTCTCCCAGACGACGCCTTCATAGAGCCCGTCCGGCCACATGCGGTTGGCGGTCTTGAGCTTCAGCTCCTCGGTGAGGAACGGGAAGGAATGCAGGTAGCCGGTGCACAGGATGATGGCGTCGACATCCTTTGATGTGCCGTCCTTGAAATGCGCGGTCTTGCCGACGACCTTCTGCAGCAGCGGCACTTCCTTCCAATTCTCCGGCCATTTGAAGCCCATGGGCTTCGAGCGGTAGCTGGAGGTGATCGATTTGGCGCCGTATTTGTAGCATTGCGAGCCGATGTCCTCGGCCGAATAGGAACGGCCGATGATCAATATGTCCTTGCCCTTGAATTCCATGGCGTCGCGGAAATCATGGCTGTGCAGGATGCGGCCATTGAAGGTGGCGAAGCCCTCGAAATAGGGCACGTTGGGCACGGAAAAATGCCCGGAGGCGACGACGACATTGTCGAACTCTTCAGAGTACGTAACGTCGTTGGTGCGGTCATGCGCGGTGACGGTGAATTTCTTAGTCGTGTCCGAGAAGGTCACCATGCGCACCGGGCTGTTGAAGCGCACCCATTTGCGCACGCCGGATTTCTCGACGCGGCCCTTGATGTAGTCCCACAGCACGGCGCGTGGCGGATAGGAGCCGATCGGGCGGCCGAAATGCTCCTCGAACGTGTAGTCGGCGAATTCCAGGCATTCCTTCGGCCCGTTTGACCAGAGGTAGCGGTACATCGAGCCATGCACCGGGTCGCCATGCTCGTCGAGGCCGGTGCGCCAGGTGTAGTTCCACAGGCCGCCCCAGTCCGACTGCTTTTCGAAACAGACGATTTCGGGGATGTCGGCGCCCTTGTCGGCGGCCGACTTGAAGGCCCTGAGCTGCGCCATGCCGGACGGTCCGGCTCCGATGACGGCAACACGACTTTTCATTCCGGGCCTCCCAATCTGATTTCGACTTTTGTTTTGACGCAATTCCCAAGGGAAAGCGCTATGAGCTTTTCCCGGAAAACCGTTTCACACGCTTTCTGGAATTGCTCTTACGAAACAAATTTCACTCACAGTACAGTAATTGCCCCTTTGATGCTGTCAACTGGCCTTGTGGCAAAACCGCGTTTCGCCGGGGGAACTTCTGGTGAAAAACCGCAATCGCCGGCGCCGGCAAAATACGGGGACGGACCGCAGATGGCTTGTCGGGGCGGTTGCGCTTCTGTATCGGCACCGATTATGTTCACCTTGAGTGAAATAAATCTGCAGAGTCTTGGGATGGTGGCGACATGGCGAAAACAGCATCCGATCTCAAGCCTGGCTCCGCGGTCGCGAAGACCAAGCCGTCGCTGAAAGGAGCGGCAACGGACGGGCGAACCATCCGCGCGCCGCTGACGCAGAACCCGCATGCCATTCGTGACACGCGCGAAAAGGTGCTGGAGGTGGCGATCGGCCGTGAAGTCAGGGCGTTCCGCAAAAAGCTCGGCATCACCGTCGCCGATCTGGCGGTCGCCACCGACATCTCGCTAGGCATGCTGTCGAAGATCGAAAACGGCATCACCTCGCCGTCGCTGACCACTTTGCAGGCGCTGTCGCGGGCGCTCGGCGTTCCAGTCACCGCCTTCTTCCGCCGCTTCGAGGAGGAGCGCAGTGCCGTCTTCGTCAAGGCCGGCGAAGGGCTCGATGTCGAGCGCCGCGGCACGCGCGCCGGCCACCAGTACAATCTGCTCGGCCATATCGGCTCCAACACCAGCGGCGTCGTCGTCGAGCCCTATCTGATCACGCTGACCGAGGATTCGGATGTGTTCCCGACCTTCCAGCATGAGGGCATGGAATTCCTCTACATGCTCGAGGGCGAGGTCGTTTACCGGCACGGCAGCAATCTCTATCCGATGAAGCCAGGCGACAGCCTGTTCTTCGACGCCGACGCGCCGCATGGGCCGGAGCAGCTGACGAAACTGCCGATGCGCTATCTGTCGATCATCTGCTATCCGCAGAGCGCGGGCTAAGTAGCCAATCTCCCCCCTCGTGGGGGATGTCCGGCAGGACAGAGGGGGCGCTGTCCCACCGACTTATCAATCGATCGTAGTCTAGCAGCGACCTCAGGGGTTGGTGGTCTTTCGGCAAGGCTGGGCAAGGTTTGCATTCCTTCGCGCCCCCCTCCGCCTCGCCGGGCATCTCCCCCACGAGGGGGGAGATTGGCAGCTTCGGCGGCAGCTCTAATCCGGCCCAAACCCTGGGCTCGTCGCACTGCCGTCATCCAACTTCGACAGCCATTCCACCAGTGTCGGCCTATACCGCGTCAGGCCTTTGTAATTGGCGAGTTCCTCCGGCAAATCGCGGATCACGCGGTGCAGGCGCCGTGCCCATTTGGGCTGCGTCACCAGTTCGTCCATCTTGATCAGATAACAGCGGATCGGGAAGACGATGCCGTTCGAGCGCGGCAGCCGCCAAAAACTCTGCAGTTCGACGCGCAGATGCACCTTGTCGCCGACATTGTCCGGCGTCACGGTGGTGCGGTCCGGTCCCCATTTGTGATAATTTTCCGGGCTGGTGTCGAGCCGCGGATTGATGGTCATCGTCCAGTTCAGCCGCCGCGCCGGCTTGCCTTGCTGGATGTTGGTGAGGAACTTCAGCGCCCTGACAAAAATCCCCTTCTCATGCGCCAGCGGCACCGGCGCGTGCCACTCGAAAAAATTCATGCCGATGTCGAAATCGAGCGACCAGTCGGCCTGGGTAGTGACCATGCCGGCATCCATCCACAGATTGCCGTCGCGCTGGTCGAGGATGCAGAAATCGCCTTGGCTCTGCCGGGTGATGTACTCCATCGGCCCGTAAGGCAGCGTCGAGGTGTCGCCGAAGGTGAAGCTGTCGTCGATGCCGAGCGGCCGGTTGATCCAGCGCCAGCGGTCGCCGTCGCGGGTCAGCGTGAAATGCTCGGGATAGCCCAGCGCCTGCTGCTCCATCAAAAGTTCGAGCAGGTCCCAGCCGGCCAGCGTCATATGTGGCAGCGACTGGCAGCGCAGCGGATCCTCGGCCAGTACCAGCGCGCGGTCCTGCATCTCGGCGACATAGTGCTCGTCGACGTCGATCAGGTTTTCCAGCACGCTGCCCTTCGGCCCCAGGACATGCGGCTCGATGTTGACCGCATACATGTAGCTGTCTTCGTGGAACGGAAACGGAAACCGCCTGATGTGTTCCGGGCTGTTCCTGAAGGTGAAGTCGTCGCGGAACGTTTCCTTGCGAAAGGTGATGCCCATGATTTCCTCCTACCGTTCCAGCACCAGCGAGCGGCCCTCGAAGCGCGAGACGCACGGCATGATCTTGCAGCCGGAGCGGTGGTCTTCCTCGCTCAGCCAGTGGTCGTTGTGGATGAACTTGCCGTCATACGAGATGACGTTGGTTTCGCACTGGCCGCAGACGCCGCCACGGCAGAGATAGGGCGGATCGACGCCGGCCGCCTCGATCGCCTCGAGCAGGCTCTGTTGCTCGTCGACGCGGATCGTCTTGTCGCTGACAGCCAGCGTCACGTCGAACGGCGCGCCGGGCTGGGGCGCTGCGAAATGCTCGAAATGCACTGTCTCCGGCGGCCAGCCGAGTGCAGCTGCGCGGTCGCGCACCCAGCCAATCATGCCCGAGGGGCCACAGACATAGAGGTGCGTGCCGAGCGGCTGGGAGGAGAGCAGGCGGTCGAGCTCGATGCGCTCGTCGCGATCGTCGTGATAGAGCCTGATGCGGCGGTCATAGCGCTCGCTGAGAACATCGGCATAGGTTCCGAGCGAAGCGGTGCGGCAGGTGTAGTGCAATTCGAAATTGCCGCCTTCGGCCGCCAGTTGCGCGGTCTGCGCCATGAACGGTGTGATGCCGATGCCGCCGGCCAGCATCAAATGTTTTTTGGCGCGCAGGTCGAGCGAGAACAAGTTGACCGGATAGCTGATCACCATCTCATGGCCGGGCTTGACATGCCTGTGCAGGAACAGCGAGCCGCCTCGGCCGACATCGTCTCGGCGCACCGAGATGGTGTATTCTCGGGTGTCGAGCGGCGAGCCCATCAGCGAATAAGGATTGAGCCGGGTGCGCTCGCCATCGCGCATTTCCACCACGACATGGGCGCCGCCGGAAAATGTCGGCAACAGCTGCCCGTCACGCCGGCGGAAATGGAAGCGCGTCACCAGATCGTTGACCGGAACGACATCGCTGACCACGACATCGAGTTTGGTTGTGCCGGTGCTCATGGAAAGATCTCCTCCAAAGGAGGAATTTCGCTGCGGTCCTCGGCATTGATGCAGACGCCCTGAAAGGCCGCAATGCGCCTTGAATAGTGATCGCGCACCAGAAGCAGCAGGCCGCAATGCGCACAGGTCGCCGGCTGTGTCGTCACATTCTCGGTGATGCCCTTGCAGTGGACGCACTGCATGCGGCGCGCCAGCGAGCCGCGATGCTCGGTCTGGATCGAGGTGTGATCGATGCCGGCCTCGAGCGCTGCCTGCATGGCCTGGCCGATCAGCCCTTCAGTGCCGGCGAGATAGACGCGCAGGCCCATATGCGCATTGGTCAGCGTCTGTTTCAGTCGTGGCAGCGCGCTGGAGAAGGAAGGGCTCTGATAGAACTGCGCCGGCTTCAGGGCCTCGAGCGTAGCGACATGTTTGCCGTCATGGCCGGGGATGAAGATGATGTGGGCGTCGCCGAAGAAATCCGCCGGCGCCCTGGCGGCCAGTTCGGATATCGCCAGCGCACCCTCCGCATCCGCCACGAAAAGATGGTGCTTGCCGGGCTGCGGAGACAAGGTTCCGTAAACGGGCCGGCTGATGATGCTTTTGGCTGCCATTCTCTGTTTATGCCTCGAACCCCTCGCCGTTGACTATGCCTCAGCCTTTCGCCGTGCGCTTGGTCTTCTTCGGATCGTCGAAGGGTAGCGGCTCAGCCGTCGCCTTGATCGCCCCGCTCTTGTTGTGGATTTCGAGCCTGGTGCCCTGTACCGCGCAGTCGACATCGAGCCGGGCAATGCCCATCGATTTCTTCACCAGCGGCGAATACATGGCGCAGGTCACCACGCCGACCTTCTTGCCGTCGCGATAGACCGGCGCGCCCTCGTCGGCCGGCTCCTTGCCTTCGAGCAGCACGCCGAAGATCTTGAAGCGCTCCTTGCCCTTGAGGCGATAGTGCTCCTCGGCGCCGCGGAAGCCGGTCTTCCCCGGGCTGACGGTGAAGTCGAGGCCGAGTTCCCACAGCGTGTCGCCAGGCCCTTCATTGTCGAACGGATATTTTTGCGAATTGTCGTAGGGGTAGAACAGCAAATAGCTTTCGACGCGCAGCATATCGAGCGTGGTGAAGCGGCACGGAATGATGCCGACGCTCTTGCCCTCGGCCAGGATCGTGTCCCAGATCGTGCCGGCATCCTGGCCACGGCAGAAGATCTCGTAACCACGCTCGCCGGTGTAGCCGGTGCGCGAGATCATGACGGGAAAACCGAACAGCTGCGTCTGCATGTGATGGAAATAGTTGAGGTCGCGAATGCCCGGCACGTGCTTGGCCAGATAGTCGACAGCGGTCGGTCCCTGCAGCGACAGATCATGCAGATTGTCGTCGAAGCGCAGCGAGACATCGCGGCCCACCGAAGCGCGCTGCAATTCCTCGTGGCCGGTGCCCGAACCATGCACGACCATCCAGGCGTTGGGGCCGGTGCGGTAGAGGATGCAGTCGTCGGTGAATTTGCCCTGCTCGTTCAGCATGCAGGCATAGGCGGACTTGCCGGGATAAATCTTTTCCACGTCGCGCGTCGTGGCAAGGTCGATCAGGTGTGAGGCGTGCGGTCCGGTGATGTGAACCTTCTTCAGGCCCGAGACGTCCATCAGCCCGGCCTTGGTGCGGATGGCGACATACTCCTCGTCGGCATCCTTGTCGTAGGTCCATGCGGTGCCCATGCCGCTCCAGTCTTCGAGTTTCGAGCCGAGCGCGCGGTGGCGATCCGCCAGGGTCGAAAATCTCCAGGATGCCGTCATCCGCTCGTCCTCCGTTTCGAAAACTCTATTGCGTTCCCTGCCCCCTGCGCAGCGGCGGCGGCTTTGAGCGAATATTGACCGCAAACGTTCGGATGCCGCAATACCCATAAGCAAATAATTTCATTGTCAGGCAAGATTCGTGGTTGGGGACAAACGGTTAACCCCACGTAAATTCGGCTTGACAATTGCGGAATTCGGTCGGAATTTATGAAAAAAATTTCACTCTGTTGAAAGAGGGCAGCGGGCGGCCAATTCGGGGCCGGGCGCTTGAAAAGGGGAAAAACCGATGTCAGACCTGCAACAGCGCATCGAAGCGCTGTACCGTTCCGACGTGCGCGGATCGGTACTCCTGATCGTCTGCCTGTGGGCGACGATCCTCTTCGTCCTCATCATGACATGGCCATACATCCCGGACACCGGGATCAAGATCGTCGTCGCAATTGCCGCCGCCGCCGTGCTGATCTTCAACACAGCCGCCATCCTGGCGATGGTCAGTCACTACAAGGAAGACAAGGACTTCATCTACGGGCTCGACATCAAGAACGCCGACGCGTTCCGCAACCGCAAGTCCTGAGGGGAATAGAGATGCCGCGCTACACGCCGCCGTTGCAAAGCAAGGCCGGGCAGATCTTCGATATCATCGTCGTGGTGGTCGCCATTTTCGTGGCGCTGTGGCTGCCGCTGAAACTGGGGCTGGCCGGGGCGGCGAAATCCATCGACGCGCTCGATACCAAGACGTGGGAATCGCTGGGCCAGAATCCAACCATGGCGTCGATCTGGGAAAAGCTCGGCTACACGCCCGAGACCGCGCACGACATCATCCAGAACCACTTCCACTATGTCATCGACTGGCCGACGCTGATCATCATGGCCGCGGTGCTGATCGGTTATTTCGTCTTCCTGTTCCGCGCCTCCGATCGCGAATACCGCGACGTCATCAACGAAAAGTTCGACGACAAGTAAACCCCGGGGAAGCATCATCATGTGGACCGCACTCTCTTATGCATCGTGGGGCATCTCGATCGTGCTCACGCTGTGGATGCTTTACGACTGGTTCAAGATCGACACGACCTTTTCCGAGGAGGTTTTGACCTCGTCACGTGAAGGCGAACTTGAAGCCGCCTCCGAAGAACACCGGATCTGAGTGGGGATTGATCAATGACGATGGCGCTTGAACCCACGATCCACGGCGACAGGGTTTCACTGCTCAGGGTGCTCGGCCCGGCCCATGTCTGGGCACTCGGCGTCGGCATCGTTCTGGTCGGCGAGTTCACCGGCTGGAATTTCTCGGCCGACAAGGGCGGCGCGCTGGCGGCGCTGATCGTCTGCTGGATTGTCGGCCTGCTCTACACCTCGGTCGCCATGATCGATTCGGAGGTCACATCGACGGTCGCCGCAGCCGGCGGCCAGTATGCGCAGGCAAAGCACATTGTCGGACCGCTGATGGCGTTCAACGTCGCGCTGTTCCTGGTCTTTGCCTACACCATGCTCGAAGTCTCGGACGCCATTCTGCTCGGCGATACCATCGTCGCCAAGGCGGGCGTCGAAGGGCTCACCCACAATTCATTCATCGCCGCCACCATCGTCGTGCTGGCGTGGCTGAACTATCGCGGCGTGCTGATGACGCTCAACGTCAATTTCGTCGTCACCGCGATCGCCTATGTCTCGATCGTCATCCTGTTTTTCTCGGTCAGCCCGTGGACGCAAGGTGCGGTGCTGAAGCTCAACGAACTGGTCACCCCCGGCAACGCCCTGCCCTATGGCTGGATCGGCGTCATCGCCGCCTTCCAGTTCGGCATCTGGTACTATCTTGGCATCGAGGGCACCACGCAGGCGGCCGAGGAAGTGCGCTCGCCGGCCCGCTCGCTGCCCTATGGCACCATGGCCGGCATGATCACGCTTTTGATCGCCGCCGCCATGACCTGGTATGTCTGCGCTTCGATGATGCCGTGGGAGTATCTGGGAATCACCTACTACCCGCTGTGGGACGCGGGCAAGTTGACCGGCAGCCCGCTGCTGGAGAACCTATTGTTCATCGCCACGCTGCTTGCGGCCATCGCCTCCGCCAATGGCTGCATCAACGACGCCGCGCGGGCCTGGTTCTCGCTCGGCCGCGACCGCTATCTGCCGACCTGGTTCTCGGCCGTGCATCCTAAATACCGCACGCCCTATCGCTCGATCCTGTTCCTGCTGCCGATCGCGCTCGCCTTCGCCTTCATCGCCGACCTCAACCAGGCGATCACCTTTTCGATCCTGTCGGGCGTGCTGCAATACACCTTCATGAGCATCAACATCGTCATGTTCAGGAAGAAGTGGCCGCTCGGCTCGATCCGCCGGGGATATACGCATCCCTTCCATCCGCTGCCGGCGATCGTGCTGTTCTGCCTGTGCGTGGTGACCTTCTTTGCCATCTTCCTCGGCTTCGGCTCGCAGCTGATCGCCATGGTCGCCTTCTACTTCCTGATCTCGCTGTGGTTCCACTTCTACCGCTACAAATTCGTGCGCCGCGGCGATCAGTTCACCATGCCGTGGCCGAAGCCACAGGGCTATTGAACGAGGTAAGGGTGCTCGCCCCTGGGGCGGGCCTGGTTTGACGAGGTGTTTGAAGTGACGTCAGCATTGCTGGCCGGGCTCATCGCCCTGGCACTCGTCGTTCACCTCGCCTGGCTTGCGCGCGCCAATGGCAAAAAGGCCATGGCCGCACTTGTTGCCGAAGAAGCCGGCGTCCGCACCGTCATTGCGGATGCAGCCAACATCTCCGACGGTGCTGCCGGTGTTTTCACCTTTGCCGGCTCATGGAATGGCCAGCGCGTGCAAGTGCGCACCATCGTCGATACGCTGGCGACGAGAAAGCTCCCTGCCCGCTGGCTGTCCGTCTCGATCACCGAACCGGTCGCGGTGCCTGGCACTTTCGACATGATGATGCGGCCGGGCTCGCCGACGACCTTCTCCAACTTCGACCATCTCGACCACACGCTGCCAAAGGTTGCTGACTTTCCGGCCGAGGCAGTGCTGCGGACGGATCGCAAAGGCGGGCGCTTCCCGCAGGACATCATCGCCGATCATCTGGAGATCTTTGCCGAAGGCCGCGCCAAGGAATTGCTGATCACGCCGAAAGGGGTGCGCATCGTCTGGCTGCTGGCGGAGGCCGAGCGGGCGCGTTATGGCGTGTTCCGCCAAGCTGAGTTCGGCGGCGCCAGGCTCGATCCGGCATTGATCGAAAAATTGCTGGTTTCGGCATCAGCGCTGCGCGATGCCATCAATCAACGCAAACGGCAGGCCGCATGACCAGTTCCTCACCCGCACCGGCCAATCCGTATCTGGTGCTTGGCGCAGCGATTGTTTTGCCGGCAAGCGGGCATGTCATTCTGGGTGTGCCGGTGCGCGGCTTGCAGTTTCTTTTCTTCATGGTGATCCTGGCCTGGGTGACGGCGAAGATCGCACCGCCAGATGCCTCCTTTGTCGGCCGCCATGCCGGCGGCTTCCTGATCTACGCCTTGTCGGTGCTCGACGCCTACAAGATAGCCCGCATCCGCACCGCCAAATGGGTCCACAGCGCCCGCACGGGCGGCGATAGTGCCGGCAGCAATGCACAGGCCGACATATAACGAGAGGAATATTTTTTTCATACCAATTGAATTCCCAGGACTCATTCGATACATCTCCAAGGAACAAACCTCGGGAGCCTGACATGTGCGGAATCGTCGGACTGTTTTTGAAGGACAAGTCGCTTGAGCCCCAGCTCGGCGCTATGCTGTCGCAGATGCTGATCTCGCTCAGCGATCGCGGTCCCGACAGCGCCGGCATCGCCATCTATGGCGCGCCTTCAAAGAATGAGGCCAAGATCACCATCCAGTCGGCCAAGCCGGAGCGCGATTTCCGCGGCCTCGACGCCGAACTGGCCAAGGTCATCGGCACGCCGGTGACGATCAGCGTGAAATCGACCCACGCCGTCGTCAGGACCACGCCCGCCAAGATCGACGAAGCGCGCGAGGCCATCCAGGCGCTGCGTCCCGACATCAGAATCATGGGCGCCGGCGACGTCGTCGAGATCTACAAGGAAGTCGGCCTGCCGGAAGCGGTGGTCGATCGTTTCGATGTGCGCTCAATGACCGGCACGCACGGCATCGGCCATACCCGCATGGCGACGGAATCGGCGGTGACGACGATGGGCGCGCATCCGTTCTCGACCGGCGCCGACCAATGCCTGGTGCACAATGGCTCGCTGTCCAACCACAACAATGTCCGCCGTGAACTGATCCGCGAAGGCATGAAATTCGAGACCGAGAACGACACCGAGGTCGCCGCCGCCTATCTCTCGTCGCAGATGGCGCATGGCAAGAATCTCGGCGAGGCGCTGGAAGGCACGCTCTCCGATCTCGACGGCTTCTTCACCTTCGTCGTCGGCACCAAGAACGGCTTTGGCGTGGTGCGCGATCCGATCGCCTGCAAGCCCGCCGTCATGGCCGAGACCGACCAGTATGTCGCCTTCGGTTCGGAATATCGCGCGCTCACCAAACTGCCCGGCATAGACGGCGCCAAGGTCTGGGAACCCGAGCCCGCGACCGTTTATTTCTGGGAGCATTGAGTTCATGCCGGCAACGAAACTTTCAAAGACGGTGACGCACGACCACGCTGCGAGGGTCTTCGACCTCGACGAGCTGTCGTTGCGCGAGCTCAACCAGGCCCTGCACAATCTGACATCAGGGTCGAACGAAACGGCCTGGGAAGTGCTGAACCCGAAGGGCAACCATTCGGTCGCCGTCGGCGTCGACCAGCCGGTCACCATCGATGTGCGCGGCAGCGTCGGCTATTATTGTGCCGGCATGAATGATGGCGCTACGATCACCGTGCACGGCTCGGCCGGACCGGGTGTCGGCGAAAACATGATGTCGGGCTCGATCACCATCAAAGGCGATGCCAGCCAGTATGCCGGCGCCACCGGCAGGGGCGGGCTGCTGGTCATCGAGGGTAATGCCTCGTCGCGCTGCGGCATTTCGATGAAGGGCATCGACATCGTCGTGCATGGCAATATCGGGCACATGTCGGCGTTCATGGCGCAGTCGGGCAATCTGGTGGTGCTGGGCGACGCTGGCGATGCACTGGGCGACTCCATCTACGAGGCGCGGCTGTTCGTGCGCGGCAAGGTCGACAGCCTGGGTGCCGACTGCATCGCCAAGGAGATGCGGCCAGAGCACGTTGAGCTGCTGAAGGGCCTGCTCGACCGCGCCGGCGTGACCGGGGTCAAACCGTCCGAGTTCAAGCGCTACGGCTCGGCGCGCACGCTCTACAATTTCAATATCGACAACGCCGACGCGTATTGAGGCAGCATGACCTATCGCAACCCGCCGACGACGCCGCGCAAATCCGCGACCTTCGACGACTACACGCTCTCTGAAATCCGCCGCGCCGCGGCGACCGGTATCTATGACATTCGTGGTGCCGGCGCCAAGCGCAAGCTGCCGCATTTCGATGACCTGCTGTTCCTTGGCGCCTCGATCTCGCGCTATCCGCTGGAAGGCTATCGCGAGCGCTGCGACACCAGCGTCGTACTCGGCTCGCGCTATGCCAAGAAGCCGATCGAGCTGAAGATCCCGATCACCATTGCCGGCATGAGCTTCGGTTCACTGTCCGGCCCGGCGAAAGAAGCCTTGGGCCGCGGCGCGACCTTGTCGGGCACCTCGACCACCACCGGCGATGGCGGCATGACCGAGGAAGAGCGCGGCCATTCCAAGCAACTGGTCTATCAGTATCTGCCCTCGCGTTACGGCATGAACCCGCGCGACCTGCGCCGCGCCGATGCCATCGAAGTGGTCGTCGGCCAGGGCGCCAAGCCCGGCGGCGGCGGCATGTTGCTTGGCCAAAAAATTTCCGACCGTGTCGCCGAAATGCGCACGCTGCCGAAAGGCATCGACCAACGTTCGGCCTCGCGCCATCCCGACTGGACCGGGCCCGACGATCTCGAGATCAAGATCCTCGAACTGCGCGAAATCACCGACTGGGAAAAGCCGATCTACGTCAAGGTCGGCGGCGCGCGGCCCTATTACGACACCGCCCTTGCGGTGAAAGCCGGCGCCGATGTCGTCGTCGTCGACGGCATGCAGGGCGGCACCGCGGCCACCCAGGAAGTGTTCATCGAGAATGTCGGCCAGCCGACGCTTGCCTGCATCAGGCCGGCGGTGCAGGCGCTGCAGGATCTCGGCATGCACCGCAAGGTGCAGCTGATCGTCTCCGGTGGCATCCGCAACGGCGCCGATGTCGCCAAGGCGCTGGCGCTCGGCGTCGACGCGGTGTCGATCGGTACGGCAGCGCTGGTTGCGCTGGGCGACAACGATCCGCGCTGGGAGGCGGAATACAACGAACTCGGCACCACGGCCGGCGCCTATGACGACTGGCACGAGGGGCGCGACCCCGCGGGCATCACCACGCAGGACCCAGAACTGATGAAGCGGGTCGACCCGATCGCTGCCGGACGGCGGCTGGCGAACTATTTGAAGGTGATGACGCTGGAAGCGCAGACCATCGCGCGGGCCTGCGGCAAGAACAGCCTGCACAATCTCGAGCCAGAGGATCTCGTCGCGCTCACCATCGAAGCCGCCGCCATGGCCGGCGTGCCGCTGGCCGGCACCAACTGGATACCGGGGAAGAACGGCTTCTAAGACATCCGAATAGCAAAAATACCATCAAGCGAGGAACTATAATGGGGAACGATCTCGCCGCCTTCGCCAAAGAGAACGGCGTCAAATATTTCATGATTTCCTACACCGACCTGTTCGGTGGGCAGCGTGCCAAGCTGGTGCCGGCGCAAGCCATCGCCGACATGCAGAAGGACGGTGCCGGCTTTGCCGGTTTCGCCACCTGGCTCGACCTGACGCCGGCGCATCCCGATATGCTGGCGGTGCCGGATCCGGACTCGGTCATCCAGCTGCCATGGAAGCCGGAGGTCGCCTGGGTCGCCGCCAACTGCATCATGGACGACAAGGAAGTCGACCAGACGCCGCGCAACACGCTGCGGCGGCTGATTGCCGAGGCGGCGAGCGACGGCATGCATGTCAAGACCGGCGTCGAGGCCGAGTTCTTCCTGATCTCGCCGGACGGCAAGACGATTTCCGACGAATACGACACCGCGTCGAAGCCCTGCTACGACCAGCAGGCGGTGATGCGCCGCTACGATGTCATCGCCGAGATCTGCGACCACATGCTGGCGCTCGGCTGGGGCGCCTACCAGAACGACCACGAGGACGCCAACGGCCAGTTCGAGATGAACTGGGCCTTCGACGATGCGCTCGCCACTGCCGACAAGCACTCCTTCTTCAAGTTCATGGTCAAGTCGGTCGCCGAGAAGCACGGCCTGCGCGCCACCTTCATGCCGAAACCCTTCCAGGGCCTGACCGGCAATGGCTGCCACGCCCACATCTCGGTGTGGGACAAGGCGGGCAAAACCAATGTCTTTGCCGACAATGCGATGGAGCTCGGCCTTTCCGCCAAGGGCAAGAATTTCCTCGGCGGCATCATGAAGCATGCCTCCGCGCTTGCCGCGATCACCAACCCGACGGTCAATTCCTACAAACGCATCAACGCGCCGCGCACCATTTCGGGCGCGACCTGGGCGCCGAACACGGTGACCTGGACCGGCAACAATCGCACGCACATGGTGCGTGTGCCCGGCCCCGGCCGCTTCGAACTGCGCCTGCCCGACGGCGCGGCAAATCCCTATCTGCTGCAAGCCGTCATCATCGCCGCCGGTCTCGACGGCATTCGCTCCAAGGCCGATCCCGGCAAGCGCTACGACATCGACATGTACCAGTTCGGGCACACGGTGAAGGGCGCGCCAAAACTGCCGCTCAACCTGCTCGATGCCTTGCGCGAGTTCGACAAGGACAAATCGCTCAAGGCGGCGCTGGGTGAGGAATTCTCGTCGGCCTACCTAAAGCTGAAGCACCAGGAATGGAATTCCTATGCTTCGCACTTCACGCAATGGGAGCGCGACCACACGCTGGATATCTGACCACCAGCATGACGCGAGCGATCTCGGAATGAATTTATGAAATACTCGATCTTCTCGCTCGCCCGCGCCGCCCTTTCCGGCCACAAGAACTGGCAACGCACCTGGCGCGACGCCACGCCGAAAGATCGTTACGATGTGGTGATCATCGGCGGCGGCGGCCATGGCCTGGCCACCGCCTGGTTCCTGGCCAGCGAGTACGGCATCAAGAATGTCGCCGTGCTCGAAAAAGGCTGGATCGGCTCCGGCAATGCCGGCCGCAACACCACCATCATCCGCTCCAATTACGGGCTTCCCGGCAATACCGGCTTCTACGAATTGTCGATGAAGCTGTGGGAGCGCCTGGAGCAGGACCTCAACTACAACACGATGGTCAGCCAGCGCGGCGTCCTCAATCTCTATCACTCCGACGCACAACGTGACGCCTATGCGCGGCGCGGCAACACGATGCGCATCAACGGCATCGATGCCGAATTGCTCGATCAGGCTGCGCTGAAGAAGATGATCCCGTTCCTGAATTTCGACCATGCACGCTTCCCGGTGCAGGGCGGGCTGCTGCAACGGCGCGGCGGCACGGCGCGTCACGACGCGGTGGTCTGGGGCTATGCCCATGCAGCGAGCGGGCTTGGCGTCGACATCATTCAGAACTGCGAAGTCACCGGCTTTGTCAGAGACGCCAACGGCAAGGTGACCGGCGTCGAGACCTCGCGCGGCAAAATCGGCGCCGGCAAGGTCGGCATGGCGGTGGCCGGCAGTACCTCGCGCGTTGCATCGATGGCGGGTCTGCGGCTGCCGATCGAAAGCCATGTGCTGCAGGCCTTCGTCTCCGAGGCGATCAAGCCGCTGATCCCCGGTGTCATGACCTTCGGTGCCGGGCATTTCTACGTCAGCCAGTCCGATAAGGGCGGGCTGGTTTTTGGCGGCGACATAGACGGCTACAATTCCTACGCCCAGCGCGGCAATTTGCCTGTGATGGAAGACGTCTGCGAGGGCGGCATGGCGCTGATGCCGATGATCGGTCGGGTGCGCCTGCTGCGCCAGTGGGGCGGCATCATGGACATGTCGATGGATGGCTCGCCGATCATCGACAAGAGCCCGGTCGACGGGCTCTATCTCAATGCCGGCTGGTGCTATGGCGGCTTCAAGGCGACGCCCGGCTCCGGCTTCGTCTTTGCCCATCTTCTGGCGCGAGACGAGTCGCATGTTGAAGCCGCAAAGTTCCGCCTCGACCGTTTCCGGCGCGGTGCAATGATCGACGAAAAGGGCCAGGGCGCCCAACCGAACCTGCATTGAAGGCGGTCTGAAAGAGCATGCGTATTGTCTGTCCCTTCTGCGGCGAACGCGAACTCGGCGAGTTCACCTATCTCGGCGACGCCAAGCCGGTGCGACCAGAGGCCGACGCCCCGGAAGACGCGGTGTTCGACTATGTCTATCTGCGCGACAACGTGGCCGGCGTGATGAGCGAGAACTGGTATCATGGCGGCGGCTGCCGGGCATGGCTGAAGGTCACGCGCAACACGCTGACGCATGAGATTTCTGCGGTGGAACCGGCGGCTGGCGTCGGCGCCGCCAAGGTCGGCGCCTGATGGCCGGCGCGCAGACAAACCGGCTGGACAGCGGCGGTCTCATCGACCGCTCGGCGCCGCTGAATTTCCGTTTCGACGGCAAGAGCTTCGGCGGCTTCCAGGGCGACACGCTGGCCTCGGCGCTGATCGCCAATGGCGTTAAGCTGGTCGGCCGCTCGTTCAAATACCACCGCCCGCGCGGCATCCTCACCGCCGGCTCGGAAGAGCCCAATGCCCTGGTCGAACTGCGCACAGGCGCCCGGCGCGAGGCCAACACCAAGGCCACCACCGCGGAGCTTTATGATGGCCTCGAGGCCGCCAGCCAGAACCGCTGGCCGTCGCTGCGCCACGATATCATGTCGGTGAACCAGCTGTTCGCACCGATCTTCGTCGCCGGCTTCTACTACAAGACCTTCATGTGGCCGGCCAAATTCTGGGAAGCCATCTACGAGCCGGCGATCCGCCGTGCCGCCGGTCTCGGCCGCGCCGCAGGCGTTGCCGATCCCGACCACTACGACAAGGCCTGGGCGCATTGCGACGTGCTGATCGCCGGCTCCGGCCCGGCCGGGCTTGCGGCAGCACTTGCCGCCGGCCGCGCAGGTGCCCGCGTCATCCTGTGCGAAGAGGATTTCACGCTCGGCGGCCGCCTGCTGTCGGATGGCGGCGTCATCGATGGCCTGCCGGCCGCCGAATGGATTTCACGCACGCTGGCCGAACTTGCCGCGCTGCCAGGCGTCCGCATCATGACCCGCACGACTTTGTTCGGCGTCTACGATGGCGGCACCTATGGCGCGATCGAGCGGGTCAACGACCACCTGCCCTCGCCGCCAGAGCATCAGGTGCGCCAGCGGCTGTGGCGGATCGTGGCCAAACGCTGCGTCGTCGCCGCCGGCGCCATCGAACGGCCGATCGTCTTTGCCGGCAACGACACGCCCGGCGTGATGATGGCTTCGGCGATGCGAACCTATGTCGCGCGCTATGCGGCGACGCCGGCAAAGCGCGTCGCGCTGTTCACCAACAATGAGGATGGCTGGCGCACGGTCGAGACCGCGCTTGCCGCAGGGTTGCAGATCGCGGCGGTCATCGACGCACGGCCGGATGTATCGCCGGCCCAGCGCTCGCTGGCCTCGAAGAACGGCTTTACCGTACTGCACGGCTCCGTCAGCGGCATCGACGGCGGCAAGGATGGCGTCCGGAAAATCGCGGTGTCGCTGACCGGCGGCGCGCGCGCCGAAGTCGAAGCCGACGGGCTTGCCGTCTCGGGCGGCTGGAACCCGGCGGTCGGGCTGACCTCTTTTCATCGCGGCCGGCCGAAATGGCAGGACGAAATATCGGCTTTCGTGCCAGACGGAGCGCCTCCCGGCATGGTCGCCGTCGGTGCCGCCAACGGCGCTTTCGGACTCGGCGCCTGCCTGAGCCAAGGTTTTGCCGCCGGTGCTGCGGCGGCAGCTGGTGCCGGTCGCAGCGGCACGGCAGGCGCGACCCCGGTCGCCGATGACGAGGCCTTCTCCCTGACCCCGCTCTGGCATGTCGCCGGTAAAGGAAAAGCCTTTGTCGACTACCAGCACGACGTCACCGCGTCAGACATCGAACTGGCGCAGCGTGAAGGGTTTGAATCGGTCGAGCATTTGAAGCGCTACACGACGCTCGGCATGGCCACCGACCAGGGCAAGACATCCAATGTCGCCGGCCTCGCCATCATGGCTGCGGTCAGCGGCAGGTCCATTCCGGAAACTGGCACGACGATCTACCGGCCTCCTTACGTGCCCGTCGCCATCGGCGCCTTCGCCGGTCATCATCGCGACGAGACTTTCCATGCGACGCGGCTGACACCCTCGCATCATTGGGCGGCCGAACAGGGCGCCATCTTTGTCGACACCGGCCTGTGGAAGCGGGCGCAGTGGTATCCGCGCGCCGGCGAGAAGGACTGGCTGGAATCGGTGACCCGCGAGGTCAAGGCGGTGCGCGGCGGCGTCGGCTTCTGCGATGTCTCGACGCTGGGCAAAATCGACGTGCATGGCCCGGATGCCGGCGCGTTCCTCGACCGCGTCTACATCAACACCTTCTCCAGCCTTGCCGTGGGCAAAGCCCGCTACGGGCTGATGCTGCGCGAGGACGGCATCGTCTATGACGACGGCACCACGTCGCGGCTGGCCGAGGATCATTATTTCCTGACCACCACCACGGCCAAGGCCGGGCTGGTGATGCAGCATCTCGAATTCTGCCGGCAGGTGCTGTTCCCCGAGCTCGACGTGCAGCTCACATCTGTCTCCGACCAGTGGGCGCAGTTCTCCATCGCCGGACCCAAGACTCGCGACCTGCTGAAAGAAATCGTCGATCCGGCCGAGGATCTTTCCAACGAAGGCTTTCCGTTCATGGGCGCGCGCGAAGTGGCGCTGCGCGGCGGCATCAAGGCGCGGCTGTTCCGCATCTCGTTCTCCGGCGAAATGGCGTTCGAGATTTCCGTTCCGGCCCGCTATGGCGAGGCGCTGGTGCGCAATTTGATGCTGGCCGGCGCACCATTCGGCGTGACGCCCTACGGCACCGAGGCGCTCGGCGTCATGCGTGTCGAAAAGGGCCATGTCGCCGGGCCGGAACTGAACGGCACGACGACCGCCGGCGACCTCGGCCTCGGCAAGATGATGTCGAGCAAGAAGGACTTTATTGGCCGCGTCATGGCCGGCCGCGAGGCGCTCATCGCGCCCGACCGGCAGGTCGTCGTCGGCATCAAACCGGTCGACAAGGCACGCCGCCTGCGCTCCGGCGCGCACATCATTCCGAAGGGCCAGACACCCGGCCCAGGCAATGACCAGGGCTACGTCACCTCGGTCTGCTTCTCGCCGACGCTCGACCAATGGATCGGGCTCGGTCTGGTCGAACATGGGCGCGAACGCATCGGCGAGGTCGTCCGTGCGCATGACCCGCTGCGCGGCGAGGACTATGATGTCGAGCTCTGCAATCCCGTCTTCTACGATCCGGATGGAGGGCGCCAGCGTGGCTGAGTTTTCCTGGGACATTCGCAGCCCGCTCGAACGCGCGCTTGCCGCCGGCGCGCATGGCGCGGGCGGCATCGAGGCCGGCGTCTCGCTGACCGAGATCCGCAATTTCGACCTGATCCAGGTGATGGCGCGGCGCGGCAAGGCGGCTGACATGGCCATGGTCGCGAAGGCACGCTTCGGCGTGGCGGCTCCGGATACGCCCAAAGCGGTTCAGGCTGCGGACGCGACGCTGATCTGGTCCGGACCGGATCAGTTTTTTGTCCTGACCAAGGGCGGCAAGCATGGGACCGGAGAACTCGGCCCGGCCTTTGCATCGTCCGCCTCGCTGTCGGATCAATCTCATGCCCGGGTGCTGATCAGCATTTCCGGCACAAAGGCGCGCGCGATGTTCGCCAAGCTGTCGTCGATCGATCTGCACCCGGCGGCATTCCCGGTTGGCGCCGCTGCCGCGACCTCGATGGACCATACCAGCGTCACGTTCTGGCGCGGGAATGGTCGGGCGGATGGACTGGCGGTGTTTAACGTTCTGGTGTTTGCGACGTTTGCGGAGAGCCTTTGGCATACGGTGCTTGATTCAGCCGCAGAGTATGGCGTGGCGATCGCGCATTCGGAGGATTTGGCGTAGCGCGCGCCCTTCCCTTCTCCCCTTGTGGGAGAAGGTGGATTGGCGCGCAGCGCCAAGACGGATGAGGGGTGCTGGAAGAAACTCGGCGTCAAAAAATCAAGTTATTCTAGGTACTTATGTCTTCCCCGTTGCGATCCGTCCAGCACCCCTCATCCGACCGAGCTGCGCTCGGCCACCTTCTCCCACAAGGGGAGAAGGCAGAGCCGCACCCAGTCGCTCCACCTTGCCAAACCTACAAGGGCTGCTATTCTTGCTGCTAAAATAATTTCACACACAGGCAAACTTGTTTCTCGAACCGCAAGGCTGAGATGAGCCAGTCGCCCTACCCCGCAATTACCGCCGGACCGCCCCGGCCGAGCCTGATCCTCAGGCCCGGCCAGATCGCTCTGCCGGCCGGTATGGAGCGCTACACGATCCAAGGCAATGGCGCGGTGCTCCTCGACATCGAGGCCGGCGATACCGTCACCGTGCGCAATGTCGAGGGCGGGCAGGCCTGCGAGCTGCTGGCGTGGGACAAGACCGGCGTAAGCGACCCCGGCATTCTCGGTGAGACATTCAACAGCAATGCCGCCGGCATCAAGGCGCTGCTGGCGGATGGCGACGACAGTCTTGCTTCCCTGCGCCGCGGGCTCGAGCGCCGTCAGGTGCAGCTCGATCAGGCCAAGGCGGTGCGCGTGTTCGGCAGCACAACGCCGGCCGGCACCGAACAGGGTTTTACCGTCGCGCGCGACGGCGCGATGGTCATCGCCGCTCCGGGCGGGCCGATGCTGGTCGATGGCCATGACACGGCGACGCCACTCAGCCTGATCGTCCGTCGCGCTACCATCCGCCCGGCGGCGAAGTCGCAGCTCGGCGATCCGCTGGCCGATCCGGTGCTCGACCTGCGCGTCCATTCGGCGACGGCGGAATCCTACTTCGTCAAGGCCGGCGACTATCTGCAGATCATCGATGTCGACGGCCGGCAGTGCACCGACTTCCAGTGCTTTTCGGCGCGCAAGCTGGACAAGGGCCGCGACCATCCGCTCGACGTGACGACGACGCGCACGCTGATGGGATCGAGCTATCCGATGCCCGGCCTGCATTCGAAATATTATGACCAAGACATGGAGCCGCTGGTCGAAGTAGTGCAGGACACCTGCGGCCGGCATGACGCTTTCGCGCTGGCTTGCGCGGCCAAATATTACGACGACATCGGCTATCCCGGCCATACCAACTGCTCGGAGAACTTTAATCGGGCGCTGGCAGACAGGGGCGTCACACCGCGTGCGGGCTGGATGGCGATCAACTTCTTCTTCAACACGGCGATCGACGCGCATGGCGTCATGGTGTCCGACGAGCCATGGTCGCGAGCGGGCGACTATGTGCTGCTGCGGGCGCTGACCGACATCGTCTGCGTGTCCTCCGCCTGCCCCGACGACACGACGCCGGCCAATGGCTGGAACCTGACCGACATCCATGTGCGAACCTATTCCGGCCAGCACAAATTCTCGCGAGCGATCGCCAGACGCATGACGCCCGATTCGGAACCCAAAATGACCCGCGAGACAGCCTTTCATTCGAGCTTTGCCAAGCACACCCGCAACTTCGTGGAATACAGGGGGTATTGGCTGGCCAATGCCTTCGCCAAGGAAGGCCCCATCGACGAATACTGGGCTTGCCGGCAGGATGCAGTGATCATGGACCTGTCGCCGCTGCGCAAGTTCGAGGTCACCGGACCGGATTCGGAAGCGCTGCTGCAATACACGCTGACCCGCGATGTGAAGAAGCTGGGCATCGGCCAGGTCGTCTACTCCGCAATGTGCTACGAGCATGGCGGCATGATCGACGACGGCACGCTGCTCCG
Organism: Mesorhizobium sp. P2_E10; assembly: GCF_056404235.1. Classification (NCBI taxonomy): domain Bacteria; kingdom Pseudomonadati; phylum Pseudomonadota; class Alphaproteobacteria; order Hyphomicrobiales; family Phyllobacteriaceae; genus Mesorhizobium; species Mesorhizobium sp. P2_E10. The sequence goes on along the minus strand of NZ_JBFUEK010000003.1, from coordinate 222,916 downwards.
CCTCGGCAAGGACAATTTCCGCTGGGTCGGCGGCGACGATCTGTCCGGCGAATGGCTGCGCGAGACAGCGACAAAGCTCGGCCTCAACGTGCTGGTGCGCTCGTCGACCGACCAGATGCACAATGTCGCCGTGCAAGGGCCGAAGAGCCGCGACATCCTGCGAGAGGTTATCTGGACCTCACCGCTGCAGCCGTCGATCGACGAGCTCGAATGGTTCCGTTTCGCGGTGGCGCGCATCGGCGGCGGCAACGGCATTCCGGTCGTCGTCTCGCGCACCGGCTACACCGGCGAACTCGGCTACGAGATCTGGTGTCATCCGCGCGACGCCGCAAAAGTGTTCGATGCCATCTGGGAGGCTGGCCAGCCGCACGGGCTGAAGCCGATGGGTCTGCAGGCGCTCGACATGGTGCGCATCGAGGCCGGGCTGATCTTCGCCGGTTACGAGTTTTCCGACCAGACCGATCCCTTCGAGGCCGGCATCGGCTTCACCGTGCCACTGAAGAGCAAGACCGACGACTTCATCGGCCGCGAGGCGCTGATCCGGCGCAAGGAATATCCGCAGACGAAACTGGTCGGCCTCGACATCGATGCCAATGTCGCCGTCGGCCATGGCGATTGCGTCCATGTCGGCCGCGCCCAGATCGGCGTCGTCACCTCCAGCATGCGTTCGCCAGTGCTGAACAAGAACATCGCGCTGGCGAGGCTCGATGTCACTCATGCCGCCATCGGCACCGAGGTCGAGATCGGCAAGCTCGACGGCCATGCCAAGCGACTGCCGGCACGCGTCGTCGCCTTCGCCCATTACGATCCGCAGAAGACCAAACCGCGCTCCTGATGCCCGCCTCGAGACGTCCTGCCGACTAGCCTGCGACGCTGTCTGCCGGTCGGGTTTTCGTGTTTTCACAAGCGTGATGTGCATGGCCTCACAAAACGCTTGACGTGAAAGCGCGCCGGATCAATGTTCACTGTTAAGAAAAAAATGCGACTGACCGGAAACACCGGCAGTCGACCAAAGCATGCATCTGCGATGAAGCCACGCACAGTCGCGGCCGTCACGGACGGGGAACATCAAAAAGGGGATTTCACACACATGAGCACGACAACGACTGCGCTGGCGCAGCCCGCCGCCGAAGGCGAACTGCACCGGAATATCGACTGGCGCGGCGCCTTCTGGGTGGCCAGCGGCGTTCCGGCCCTCGTCCTGTTTTCGATCGGCGGCATTGCCGGCACGACCGGAACGCTGGCCTTCCTGATCTGGACCGTGTCCATGGTCATGGGCTTCCTGCAGTCCTTTACCTATGCGGAAATCGCCGGCCTGTTCCCGAACAAGTCCGGCGGCGCCTCGGTCTACGGCGCCACCGCATGGCTGCGCTATTCCAAGTTCATCGCGCCGCTGTCGGTGTGGTGCAACTGGTTCGCCTGGTCGCCGGTGCTGTCGCTCGGCTGTTCGATTGCCGCCGCCTACATCCTCAACGCGCTGGCGCCGGCGCCGCTGTTCACCGAAACCTCGCCGGAAGTGGTCACCTACATCGCCGCCCATGTCGGCACGGCGCCAGCTGACGCGATTGCCGCCGTGGCGGCTGCGGCAACGCCCGCGATCCGCAACTGGACCTTGTTCAGCCATACGCTGGGTCCGGTCTCGTTCACGCTCAACGCGACCTTCTTCATCGGCGCCGTGCTGATGCTGATCATCTTCGCCATCCAGCATCGCGGCATTCTCGGCACGGCCAATGTGCAGAAATATATCGGCCTGCTGGTCATCATCCCGATGCTGATCGTCGGCGTGGTGCCGATCTTCACCGGCCAGATCGACTGGGCGAACTTTTCGCCGCTGGTGCCGCTGGCTGCCGCCTATGCACCTGAACCCGGCTCGTGGAACATTGCCGGCTGGACGCTGGTGCTTGGCGGCATGTTCATCGCGGCGTGGTCGACCTATGGGTTCGAGACCGCCGTCTGCTACACCTCCGAATTCAAGAACCCCGGCACCGACACGTTCAAGGCCATCTTCTATTCCGGCCTGTTGTGCCTGCTGCTGTTCATCCTGGTGCCCTTCACCTTCCAGGGCGTGCTCGGCCTGAACGGCATGCTGGCCACCCCGATCGTCGACGGCTCCGGCGTTGCCGACGCGCTGGCCGGCATGGTCGGCGGCGGAAATCTCATCCACAGCCTGCTGGTGATGCTGATGATCCTGGCGCTGGTGCTGTGCATCATGACGGCCATGGCCGGTTCTTCGCGCACGCTCTACCAGGGCTCGGTCGACGGCTGGCTGCCGCGCTATCTCAGCCACGTCAACGAACATGGTGCGCCGACGCGCGCCATGTGGACCGACCTGATCTTCAACCTGATCGTGCTGGCCATCGCCTCGGCCGACGCGACGAGCTTCTTCTTCATCCTCGCCGTGTCGAACTGCGGCTACATCATCTTCAACTTCCTCAACCTCAACGCCGGCTGGATCCACCGCATCGACAACGGCCACATCGCCCGGCCGTGGAAAGCACCGGGCTGGCTGCTCGGCGTCGGCGCCATCTTCGCCTATGTCAACGCGATCTTCATGGGCGCGGGCGCCAAGGTCTGGAACCCGATGGCACTGTGGGCCGGACTGATCACCGCTGCCCTGATCATCCCGGTGTTCTGCTTCCGCCACTACATCCAGGACGGCGGGAAATTCCCTGACCATATGCTGGCCGACCTCGGCATGAAGTCGTCTGATCTGGCGGTGAAAAAGGCGGGAATGCTGCCCTATCTGACGCTGGTCGCCGGCGTCGTGGTGATGCTGCTCGCCAACTGGTTCTTCGTCATCTGACAGCAATCGGAAGGGATCGAGCGTAGTCGCGCTCGATCCTAGCCTCCCGGCTGAAGCCCACCCCGACAGTGTCGGGGTGGGCTTTTTCGTCTTCGGCTGGTGACAGATCCATTGCGTTCCGTCGTCGGTGCGAATATGCTTGTTATACGATCGTTCAACAAGCGTATTCGCTGACACCGATGACCTGTAACCCTCGCTACGAAATCCTGTTCGAGCCGATGCGGATCGGGCCGGTCACCGCGCCGAACCGCTTCTACCAAGTGCCGCACGCCAGTGGTATGACCAATGCCTTGCCGCGGGTTCGCGCGGCCTTCCGCGAAGCCAAAGCCGAGGGCGGATGGGGGGTGATCTGCACCGGGGCCTGTTCGATCGACCCGAGCTCGGACGACGCACCGCTGCCTTTCGCCACGATGTGGGACGACAACGACATCCGCGCCCATGCGCTGATGACGGAGGCGGTGCACCGCCATGGCGCGCTGGCCGGCGTGGAGCTGTGGCACGGCGGCGCCTCGGTGATGAACAGGACAAGTCGGCTGCCGCCGCTGTCGCCATCCGGCATTCCATGGATGGCCACCCATGTCGGCTTCATGGGCAATTTGCGGCCGAAGACGATGGACAAGGCCGATATTCGCGAGGTGCTGCGATGCCAGGCCGAAGCGGCTCGCAAGGCGCGTACGGCCGGCTTCGACATCGTCTATGTCTATGCCGGCATGGGCTATCTCGGCTACGAGTTCCTGCTGCCGGAATACAACCATCGCAGCGACGAATACGGCGGATCGATCGAGAACCGCGTGCGCTTCGTGCGCGAGATGATCGACGTCACCAGGGAGGCCGTCGGCAAAGACTGCGGCGTCGCGCTGCGCGTCAGCCTTGAGGAGCTGCGTGGCCGACCCGGCCGCAACCAGCCCTCCGAGGCACACGAACTGGTCGAACTGCTTGCCGACCTGCCCGACCTGTTCGACGTCAAGATGGATTCCAGTCCGACCGACTGTTCGGCGTCGCGCTTCAGCGGCGAAGGCAGCCACGAGCCGGTGATCGACTTCGTCAAATCGCTGACGAAAAAGCCAGTGGTCGGCGTCGGCCGTTTCACCTCGCCCGACACCATGGTCTCGCAGATCCGGCGCGGCGTGCTCGACTTCATCGGCGGCGCGCGGCCTTCGATTGCCGACCCGTTCCTGCCGAACAAGATCCGCGAAGGACGCGAGGCCGAGATTCGCGAATGCATCGGCTGCAACATCTGCATTTCGAGCTGGCATGACGGCGTGCCGGTGCGCTGCACGCAGAACCCGACAGCCGGCGAGGAATGGCGGCGCGGCTGGCACCCGGAGCGTGTAGAGCGCACCGACAAACCTGAACGCATTCTCATTGTCGGCGGCGGACCGGCCGGGCTCGAATGCGCGCTGACGCTCGGCCGTCGCGGCCATGAGGTCACGCTCGCCGACAGCAGCCGCAGCTTCGGCGGGCGGCTGACTTTCGAGAAGACGCTGCCCGGCCTGTCCGCCTGGAACCGCGTCGTCGACTATCGCCTCGGCCGTCTCAACGAGATGAGCAACGTCTCGCTCTACCCCGAGAGCGCGCTGGGCGTGGACGAGATCATTGAGCTTTCGCCGGAGCGCGTGGTGCTGGCGACCGGCGCGCGCTGGACGAACATTCTCTATTCCTCGCTGGAGATTCCGGTCGGACGGCTCGACCATCCCGATGTGCTGACCCCGGACGACATCGCCGGCGGCCGGCTTCCCCAGGGGCCGACTTTGGTCTTCGATTTCGACAACTACTATATGGGCGGCGTTCTCACCGAACACCTCGCCGCGCAGGGCATCCCGGTCAGCTATGTGACACCGGCAGGCCAGGCGTCCGCATGGACGATCATGACCAACGAGCTACCGTTGGTGCATCGCGCGCTGGCGCGGCGCAAGGTGCCGGTAACGACGCTGCACCTGCTCAAGTCTTTCGACGGCGAGACGGCGACGCTGGCGCATCTGTTCACCGGCGAGGAAACCCGAATGGCCTGCCGCTCGGTGGTGATCGTCGGATTGAGATTGCAGCGCAATGAACTGTTCGAGTCCCTGACAGAAAAGGCGGATGCGCTTGCGGGAGCCGGCATCAAAAGCGTCGATCGGATCGGCGACGCATTGGCGCCCGGCGCCATCGCGCACGCAGTGCATAGCGGCCACAAGCTGGCTCAGGAGATCGGCGCAAAAATCCGCGTGCAACCCTACCGCCGTGACACGCCGATCGTCGATGCAGTGACGGATTTCGACCTGCGGACGGCAGCCGAATAGGAGAAGGCTATGGAGCGCATCACGGCACGTCGCAGACCCGGCCGCCCACAGCGCGAAATCGGCGGCATCGAACAGCGGCCGTGGAAGCAACTGACGCGGCCTTACGCGCCGATCGAGATCCTGTCGGCCGATCAGGTGCAGACAATCCACGAGATGGGCCTGACCATCCTCGAAGAGATCGGCATGCGCGTGCTGCAGCCGCAGGCGCGCCAGTTCTATCGCGCGGCCGGCTGTGAAGTCGACGAAGGCGAGATGCGGGTGCACTTCGACCGCACCATGGTGATGGAGCGCGTCGCCATGGCGCCGTCCTCATTCGAGCTGCGCGCCCGCAATCCGGAGAAGAACGTCAAGGTCGGTGGAAAACACTGCATCCTGGCGTCGGTCGGTGGGCCGGCCTATGTCATGGACAATGATCGCGGCCGCCGTCCCGGCACCTATGCCGAGATGTGCGACTATCTCAAACTCATCCAGTCGTTCAACGTGCTGCACCAGGAGGGCGGCGGGCCGTTCGAGCCGCTCGACCTGCACCAGAACACGCGCCACCTCGACCTCTACTATGCCGAGATCACCTTGCTCGACAAGAACTGGCAGCCGCAAACCCTTGGCCGGGGTCGCGCCATCGACGCGTTGGAGATGGTGGCGATTTCGCTCGGCACGACGCGTGAAAATCTCGCGCAAGAGATGCCTGTCTTCACCGGCATCATCAACACCAATTCGCCGCTGCAGCTCGACGAACCGATGGCGGAGGGCCTGATCGCACTGGCCGAGCATGGCCAGGTCAATGTCATCACGCCGTTCACGCTCGCAGGCGCGATGAGCCCGGTGACGCTGGCTGGTGCATTGTCGCAGCAGCATGCCGAGGCGCTGGCCGGCGTCGTGCTGACCCAGATCGTGCGCCCCGGCGTGCCGGTGATGTATGGCGGCTTCACCTCGAATGTCGACATGAAGACCGGCGCGCCGGCCTTCGGCACGCCCGAATACACGCAGGCCGCGCAGATCACCGGCCAGCTCTGCCGGCTGATCGGCGTGCCGTTCCGCTCCAGCAATGTCACCGCCGCCAATTCGGTCGACGCGCAGGCGGCCTATGAAAGCGCCATGTCGCTGTGGGGATGCCTGATGGGCGGCGCCAATCTGGTGCTGCATGCGGCGGGCTGGCTCGGCGGCGGGCTGACCGCATCGTTCGAGAAACTGGTCATCGATGCCGAGATGCTGCAGATGATGTGCGCCTATTTCGACCCGCCGGTGGTCGACATCGACACGCTGGCGCTGGAGGCCGTGCGCGAGGTCGGCCCGGCCGGGCATTTCTTCGGCGCCGCACACACGATGCAACGCTACGAGCGGGCGTTCTACTCGCCGCTGGTCTCCAACTGGGACAATTACGACACCTGGGTCGAACGCGGCCAGGTGACGGCGCGCGAGCGCGCCAATGTCGTGTGGAAGCGCATGGTCGCCGAATACGAGCAGCCGCCAATCGATCCGGGCATCGACGAAGCGCTGCGCGACTATATGGAGCGCCGCAAGCGCGAGGGCGGTTCGCCGCTGAACTAGGCGCCGCGCAACGGCCCGACCTGCGCTTCGAGCATCTCGAAGCCGGCAGCCTCCGCCGCCTGCGGTGTCACGACGCTTTCATCAAGACACCATTCGAGCCAGAGCCCGTCGACCAAGGCGATGAAATTGCGCGCCAGCCCCGGCGCATCGACGTCCCGGCCGCGCGGCGTGGCGACCGCGGCGATGTCCTCGGCGAGTTCGGCCCGGTAGGCGTCGTATAGTTCACGATGCGCTGCCTTGAGGCGCGGGTTGACGGCGATCTCACCCCACAGCGAGAGCCAGATCAGCAAATTGTCACGGCTGAAATAATCGGGCGAGAAGTTTGACTGCACCAGAGCGGCCAGCGAGGCCTCGGGCGGCCAATCGGGTTTCTCGGCGCGGCGGCGCTTGGCCTCGGCGATCTGGTTGTTGACGCTGGCATAGAGCGAAGATTTGTAGACCTCGACCAGCAGCCCGTCGCGACCTTCGAAATGGTGGTTGATCAGGCCACGCGAAACGCCGGCCTCCTTGCAGATGCGATCGATGGTGAAGGCGCCGATGCCGCCAACCGACAGGCACCGCGTCGCCGCCTCGATCAGCATGGCACGGCGCACATCCGGGTGCTCGCGGCTGAAGCGCGGCGGCGATTTCTTGGCGCCGCGCTTGCGCTTGGTGGTTGCTGGTTCCGTCATCGACCCCAGCTAATCGATTGCCGTCAAACTGTCCACGTCTTGCCCGGGGGCATGCGAATTGCGCGCAACAGTTTGCCTATATCAGCCGGCCCTGCGGACGGCCGCTTTCTCGTCTTCGAAGAACCGGTTCGGCGGCCGTTTCAGGCCGAGATTCTCGCGCAGTGTGGTTCCCTCGTACTGCCGCCTGAAGATCCCTCGCCGCTGCAGTTCCGGCACCACCTTCTCGGCAAAGTCGTCGAGGCCGGCGGGCAGATAGGGAAACATGATGTTGAACCCGTCGGAGCCCTCGGTGACCAGCCATTCCTCCATTTCGTCGGCGATGGTCTTCGGCGTGCCGACGAAAGCGAGGCCGGAATAGCCGCCCAGCCGCTGCGCAAGCTGCCGGACGGTGAGGTTTTCCTTGCGCGCCAGTTCGATGACGCGCTCGCGACTGCTCTTCGAGGCATTGGTCTCGGGGATTTCCGGCAAGGGAGCGTCCGGATCGAAACCCGACGCGTCATGGCCGAGCGCGATCGACAGCGAGGCAATGCCGCTCTCGGTGTAGACCAGTCCGTCGAGCTTCGCCCGTTTGGCCTGCGCCTCCTCGACGCTGTCGCCGACGATGACGAAGGCGCCGGGCAGGATCTTGATATCGTCGCGCGAGCGGCCGAGCTTTTGCGCGCGGCCCTTGACGTCGGCAAAGAAGCGTTGACCGGCCGCGAGATCGGCGTGCGCCGCGAAAATGACTTCCGCCGTTTCGGCCGCCAGCTGCCGTCCGGCCTCCGACGCGCCGGCCTGGACGATGACCGGCCAGCCCTGCACCGGCCGCGCGATGTTGAGCGGCCCGCGCACCGAAAGGTGCTCGCCCTTGTGGTCGAGCACATGCAGCCTCTCCGGGTCGAAATAGAGCCCGCTTTCGGCGTCGCGGATGAAGGCGTCGTCGGCAAAGCTGTCCCACAGGCCGGTGACGACGTCGTAGAATTCGCGCGCCCGCTGGTAGCGCTCGTCATGCTCGACATGCTCGTCGAGGCCGAAATTCAGCGCCGCGTCGGGGTTGGACGTGGTGACGATGTTCCAGCCCGCGCGGCCGCCGCTGATATGGTCGAGCGAGGCGAACCGGCGGGCAATGTGATAGGGCGCGTCGAAGGTCGTCGACGCGGTTGCCACCAGCCCGATGTGATCGGTGACGGCGGCGAGCGCCGACAGCAGCGTGAACGGCTCGAAGGACGTGACCGTATGGCTGCGCCGCAGCGCCTCGATCGGCATGTTGAGCACGGCCAGATGATCGGCCATGAAGAAGGCGTCGAACTTGGCCACCTCCAATGTCTGCGCGAAGCGTTTGAGGTGCGCGAAGTTGAAATTGGCGTCGGGATAGGCGCCCGGGTAGCGCCAGGCGCCGGTGTGAAGACTGACCGGGCGCATGAAGGCGCCGAGCCGCAATTGTTTTTTGTCTGCCATGGATGATCACCTGACGTGGACGAGCGCTATCGCTCCGATATGCCAGCAGGATCGGACGGCTTTGTCGCCCTGGAAAGGAATTCTGTTTTGCAAAACCCGTTCTCGGGAGCATTTTCGTATGGATGGCCGTTCAATCTATTTTGATGAACACGCCCTTGGTGTTGAGATATTCGTCGAGATGCTCGCCACCGCCCTCGCGGCCGTAGCCGCTCATCTTGTAGCCGCCGAAGGGCACCGCCGGATCGATGGCGTGATAGGTGTTGACCCAGACCGAGCCGGCGCGGATCTTTCGTGACAGTTGATGCGCGGTGGCGACGTTCTGCGTGAACACCCCGGCGGCGAGACCATAAAGCGTGTTGTTGGCGCGCTCGATCGACTCGTCCAGCGTGTCGAAGGGCAGCGCCGAGATGACGGGGCCGAAGATTTCCTCACGCGCGATCCTCATGCCGTCCGAAACGCCGGCAAAGACCGTCGGCGCGATGAAATTGCCGGCGGCAAGCGTGCCTTCGGTAAGGCGGGCGCCACCGGTGACCAGCGTCGCGCCTTCGGCCGTGCCGGCTTCGAGGTAACCTGTGACCCTTTGCAGCTGTTTCTCCGACACGAGCGGACCGATCTCGGTTGCCGGGTCGATGCCGTCACCAATCCTGAGGCCTTGGGCGTAGGCAGCCAGCCGCGCAACAAACTCGTCATGGATCGGACGCTCGACAAACAGGCGCGAGCCGGCGATGCAGATCTGGCCGGAATTGGCGAACACAGACATCGCCGCCACCGGCACCGCTTTGTCGAGATCGGCGTCGGCGCAGACGATGACCGGCGATTTGCCGCCGAGTTCCAGCGAAACGCGCTTCAAATTGCCGGCTGACGCCCGGATGATCGACTGGCCGGTCGCAGTCGAGCCGGTGAAGACGATCTTGTCGACGCCCATATGTTCGGCCAGGGCAGCACCTGCCTCGGCGCCGGTGCCGGTGACGATGTTGACGACGCCTGGGGGAACGCCGGCTTCGTTCATGATGTCGGCGATCAGCAGCGGCGTCAGCGGCGCTTCTTCCGAAGGCTTCAGCACGATGGTGCAGCCGGTCGCCAGTGCCGGGCCGATCTTCCAGATCGAGGCCGCCGTTGGCGCATTCCACGGAATGATGGCGCCAACGACGCCGACCGGCTCCTTTCGGGTGAAGGAGACGACCTCGCCCGGCAGCGAGTTCTCGATGGTCTCGCCATGCAGCGCGGTCGCCATGCCGGCGTAGTAGCGCAGCATGCCGATGACGCGGTTGCGGTTGGCGCGGGTGCGCACAATCGGCATGCCCATATCGGTGGTGTCGGAGCGGCTGATCTCTTCCCAGTGCTTTTCGAAGAGGTCGGCGATTTTCAGCAGCAGCACCTGCCGCTCATAGGGCTTGAAGCGGCTCCACGGCCCGTCGAAGGCCTTGCGGGCGGCAGCGACGGCGAGTTCGATGTCCTGCCGATCGCCGCGTGGCACTGTGGCTAGAACCGCGCCTGTGGCCGGATTGCGGGTTTCCATTGTGCGGCCCGAGCGCGCATCGACCCAGGCGCCATCGATGAACATCTGGCGGTGGCGTCCGTCGAGCGGTTGACGCAGGGCGATCGAAGTCTGGGCCAGGGTCATGATTGTCCTCCTCGCGACAGGCCGCACGTGGCCTACCCGCCAGGAGAAAGCCAGAACGCCGCACGTCAAACGTACGGCGTTCTAGCATTTTTCCAAGACCGCATCCTATGCGCCAGCAGGGCCTACTCGGCTGCCAGGGCCAGTTGCGGCTGTTCATTGTCCTGCACCGCCTCACCTGCAGGCTCCGCGGCCTTCTTCGGCTCACGGCCAAAGAACAACGCATAGCCAGCCGGCAAGACGAGGATGGTGAGCACGGTGGCAACCAGGATGCCGCCCATCATGGCGTAGGCGAGCGGGCCCCAGAACACGGCGCGCGAGATCGGGATCAGCGCCAGCACCGCCGTCATCGCCGTCAGCACGATCGGCCGGAAACGGCGCACGGCCGAGCCGATGATGGCCTCCGATCGTTCCATGCCTCTGGCGATGTCCTGGTCGATCTGGTCGACCAGGATGATCGAGTTGCGCATGATGATGCCGAGCAGCGCGATGACGCCGAGGATGGCGACGAAGCCGAACGGCGCCCCGCTGATCAGAAGTGCGGCCGCCGCACCGATGATACCGAGCGGGCCGGTGGCCAGCACCAGCATCGCCTTGCCGAAATGCTGCAGCTGGATCATCAACAGCACGACGATGACGGCCAGCATGACCGGCGCCTTGGCGGCGATCGAAGCCTGGCTTTCCGCTGAATCCTCGGCACCGCCCTGGATCTCGACCTTGTAGCCGGGGGCGAGCCCGTCACGCAGGCCCTTTATGTCGTTGTACAATTTGGTGACGACATCGTTCGACTGCACGCCATCCGGCAGCGTGGCGCGCACGCTGATGGTCGGCAGACGGTCGCGCCGCCATTCGACGCCTTGCTCCAGCACCGGGACGACCTTGGCCACCTGCGACAGCGGCACGAAGCCGCCGAAATCGGTCGGGATGGAGATCGAGTCGACCGAGGACAACAGGTTGCGGCTTGCGTCCGGTTCGCGGGCGACGATGGAAACCGTCTCCTCGCCGTCGCGGAAATCATCGAGCGGCGCGCCCGACATGGTTGCCTGCAGCATCTGGCGGATGCGCTGCGAGGTGACGCCGAGCGCACGGGCGCGATCCTGGTCGATGACCAGTTTCATCGCCGGCACCGGCTCCAGCCAGTCGTCATGGATGGCGCCGAGCAGCGGATTTTCGGCGAATTTCGCCTTCACCTCGTCGGCGATGCGGCGCACCTCCTGGCGATCCGGGCCCATGACGCGCATCTGCACCGGCCAGCCTGTGGGCGGGCCGAGGAAGAGGCGGTCGACCTTGCCGCGGATCGACGGGAAGTCTTCCGCCAGAATGGTGCGCAGCTTGACGATCAGCCGCTCGCGGGCCGGTTCGTCGTTGGCCATCACCAGAAGCTGTGCGAAGTTCGGATTGCGCAGCTGCTGGTCGAGCGGCAGGAAGAAGCGCGGTGCGCCCTCGCCGATATAGGTGGCGATGAAGCGCTTGTCGGTGTCGCCCATCATCTTGGCTTCCAGCGCCTTGGCCTGCGTCTCCACCTCCTTGATCGAGGTTCCCTCCGGCAGCCAGAGGTCGACAAGGATTTCCGGACGCGACGATTGCGGGAAGAAATTCTGCGGGATGAACTGGAACGCCCACAGGCTGGTGGCAAAGGTCATCAGCGTCATCACCAGCACGATGATGCGGTGGCGCACGGCCCAGCCGACGGTGCCGCGAAGTCGGCGGTAGAAGCTGGTGTCGAAGGCATCGTGGTGATTGCCGGCATGCTTGCGCTGCTTGAGGATCATGTAGCCGAGCCACGGCGTGAAATAGACCGCCACGAACCAGGAGACGACCAGCGCGATGCCGACGACGTAGAACAGGGTGCGGACATATTCGCCGGCCGTCGAGGCGGCGAAACCGACCGGGATGAACCCAGCAGTAGTAATCAGTGTTCCGGTCAGCATCGGGAAGGCGGTCGAGGAGTATGCGAAGCTCGCCGCGTCGATCTTGACCAGCCCCTCTTCAAGCTTGCGCTCCATCATCTCGACGACGATCATCGCATCGTCGACGAGCAGGCCGAGCGCAATGATCAGCGCGCCAAGCGAAATGCGCTGCAGGTCGATGCCGAGCTCGTACATGATGGCGAAGGTGGCGGCCAGAACCAGCGGAATGGCGATGGCGATGACCAGGCCCGAGCGCCAGCCGATCGACAGCAGCGAGACGGCAAGCACGATCAGCAGCGCTTCGCCCAGCGCCTCCATGAACTCCTTCACGGCATCGCGGACGACTTCCGGCTGGTCGGAAATCTGGTCGACCGAAACGCCGTAGGGCAGTGCCTCTTCGAAACGCTTGTAGGTCGCCTCGACGTCGGTGCCGACATCGGTGACGTTGAAGCCCCTGGCCATGACGACGCCGAGCTGGACGCTTTCGTGGCCGTTGAAGCGATATTTGCGCTGATAGGGATCCTCGAGGCCGGCGGACACGGTGGCGATGTCGCCGAGACGCGTCACCTGGCCGCCGGCGCGCAAGCGCAACTCCCTGATGTCGGCTGCCTTGGTCACGTCGCCTTCGACCGAAATGCGCACCGAACGCAGACCGGTGTCGACGGAGCCCGCCGGATCGACATTGTTCTGGCCCTTGATGGCATTCTGCAAGTCGGTCAGCGTCAGGCCGCGCTCGGCAAGCGCTTTCGACGACACGTCGACATAAATCTTCTCCGGCTGGTCGCCGATGATGACGGCCTTCTCGACGCCTGGCGTCGTCAGCAGCATGTCGCGCGCCTGGATGGCGAATTTCTTCAGTTCCGGATAGCTGTAGCCATCGCCGCTGATCGAGTGCAGGGTGATGAACGTGTCGCCGAACTCATCGTTGAAGTATGGCCCGAGCAGCCCCTGCGGCAATTCATTGGCGATGTCGCCGACCTTCTTGCGCACCTGATAGAACGCGTCGGCGACCTGCGCCGGATTGGTGTCGCCCTTGACCTGCAAGGTGATGATGGCGCTGCCGGCGCGGGTGTAGGAGCGAACGAAATCGAGATGCGGCGTTTCCTGCAGCTTGCGCTCGATCTTGTTGACGACCTGGTCCTCCATCTCCTGGATCGAGGAGCCAGGCCAGATCGCCTGGACAACCATGACGCGGAAGGTGAAATCCGGGTCTTCCTTCTGGCCCATGCGCATCAGGCCGAGTGCACCGGCAATGATGATCAGGCCAAACAGAAAGCGCGCGATGGAGGGATGGCCGATGGCCCAGCGCGAAAGATTGAAAGGCTGCTTTTCATTGGCGTCGGTGGTCATGGCGTCAGCCCATCCAATTGATCGTCAGCGCGTTTGCGCACGTTCTCAGAGTTTCCGATGTCGGCTTCCGGGCGGCGAGGCTTTCCGAGCGGAGAGACTCATCGCGGTGGGACGCGGGTCAGATGTGGGGGTTACATCAACCTTGCGTCTCGACCATCGGGCGCTCGCCGCCCGGAAACCATGAACCGATTGACCTCGCGGCTTGCGCCGATGCGATGAAAGCCGGTTTTCGTTTGCTTCGTGTCAGCGCAGGGCCTTGGCCGCGTCTTCCGCGGATGCCGACTGTTGCGCTGCACCGCCGGTCAGCTTGACCTGCAGATTTTCGGTCATGAACTGGGTGCCTGCGGCTACGACGACGTCGCCTGGCTTCAGCCCGTCGGCGACACTGACGCCGTCGGCGGTGAATTCGGCAACCTTGATGGGGCGCGGATGGACCGTGTCGCTGCCGCGGTCGACTGTCCAAACGATCTTCTGGCCGTCCTTTTCAGCAAGCGCGCTGAGCGGGATGGACACCATCTGCTGCCGGCTCGCCACCGAGGCTTCAATGTTGGCGGTCATGCCCAGCAGCACGCGGGGATCATCGGGGAGCGAGACGCGAACGGCAAAGGTACGCGACTGCTGATCGGCGCTGCCGGCCACTTCGCGGACCTTGCCGTCGAGGCTCAGCGCGTCGTCGGACCAGAAGCTCGCCTTGACCGCCTTGCCCGGCTTGAAGGCGGCAATATCCATTTCGGGAACCGCGATCAGCACTTCCTTTTCGCCGTCGACGGCAACGGTCATTACCGGCGTGCCGGCACCGACCACCTGGCCGACATCGGCGCTGACGGATGTGACGATGCCGTTCTCGCTCGCCTTGAGATCGGTATAGACGACCTGGTTCTGCGCTTGGGAAAGCGTCGAGCGGGCGGCATCGCGCGTCGCCACCGCCTGGTTGTAGCTCAGCGTCGCCTGTTCGAGTTGCGACTTGGAGGTGAAGTTCTTGGCAAAAAGCTGCTCGGCGCGCTCCCGCGACAGATCGACCGTCTCGACCTGCCGCTCGGCGGCATCGAGGCTGGCCTTGGCGCTCTTGACCGAAAGCTCGTAGTCGGTGGGATCGATGCGGGCCAAGACATCGCCTGATGTCACATGCTGGCCGATATCGACAAGGCGCTGGGTGACCTTGCCCGAGATGCGAAAGCCGAGATTCATTTCGGTGCGGGCGCGCACCGAGCCGGAATAGTTGAGTTCGCGGCTGTTCTCAGCCTGGCCGATCTCGACCACCTTGACCGGGCGGATGATGTCCTGGACTTCGGTCTTCTCCTGCGAGCAGGCCGCGAGCCCGAGCGTGGCGACGATCAGGCCAGCGACTGGCAGCCTGCTGATGATGGAACTGGACAAAGACACTTTAGCACTCCTGACTGGAGATGAACTTTCGACACCGGCACCCGGTGGGGTGGCGGCTATTTCAAAGCCTTGATCGCATAGTCGATAAGGTCGTCGGGCATCGCCCGGTTGGTCTTGGCAAGGCACTGCGCCACCATCTGCGGGTGGCACAGAATGACGGTGGCGGCGCCGAAGCAGCGCGATGCGATGACCGGATCCTGTTCCCGGAACTCACCGGCCTCGATGCCGTCGCGGATCACCTCCGCGAACAAGTCGTGGATGCTGTCGACATGCTTGTCGATGACGCCCCAGTCGCGTTCGAGCGCAACGATGACCATCTCGTGGACCTTCTGATCGTCGAGCATGACTTCCATCGTCATCTTGTATTGCGCATGCACGTAGCGCCGCAGCCGCTCCTCGGCACTGATCGGCAGCCTAGAGATCTCGTAGGCCATCTTGTAGCTGGCGCCGAGCATCCGGCCGCAGACGGCCTGGTGGATTTCAACCTTGGAGGCAAAGAAACGGTAGATGTTGGCCGGCGACATGCCGAGTTCGCGCGCAATGTCGGCAACGTTGGTCTTGCCGTAACCGTAGTGACGGAACAGGCGCTCGGCGCAGTCGAGAATGCGTGTCACATTCTCCTGTCGGGTGGGGTCGGCCACTATGTTGGCAGCTTCTGACATGGCTCTCTGTCGATTAACGAGTGACGAATTTCAATTTTCGTCAGTCGTAAATCGAAAAAGGTGGGATGTCAACGCGGATTCGACGTACACGTATAATTGGTGACAGATGGTGACAATGTTGGCGGCCGGGCTCCACGCGCTTCGTCATCCTAGGGCGAAGCAAGGAGCGTAGCGACGCGGCGCAGACCCTAGGATCCATGCCGTGACGCATGTCGAATAATGCAGCGATACCAATTAGTTGCGCCGATATACGCCTAACGTCCGCCGCCAGTGATTCTCGATCGCCGGAGTGCTGCCGCAAGGTCACGGCATGGATCCCAGGGTTTCCGCTACGTTGCTTCGCGACTGCTCCACCCTAGGATGACGAAGTCACGCAGGGCCGCGGCAAATTGTCGAGGCCATCGCAAGAGTTGCAGTGTAGTTAAGCCTGCTTCGCCATTTCCCGCAGCCGGAACTTCTGGATCTTGCCGGTCGAGGTCTTCGGGATTTCCGCGAATATCACCGCCTTCGGCACCTTGAAGCGGGCTAGGAGCGCGCGGCAGTGGTCGATGATCTCGGCTTCGGTCGCGGTCTTGCCCGGCTTCAGTTCGACATAGGCGACCGGCACCTCGCCCCATTTCTCGTCGGCCCGCGCAACGACGCCACAGGAGGCAACGGCGGGGTGCTTGTAGAGCGCATCCTCGACCTCGATCGAGGAGATGTTCTCGCCGCCGGATATGATGATGTCCTTGGAGCGGTCCTTGAGCTGGATGTAGCCATCGGCATGCATGACGCCGAGATCGCCGGAGTGGAACCAGCCGCCGGCGAAGGCCTCGTCACTCGCCTTGCGGTTCTTCAGATAGCCCTTCATGACGATGTTGCCGCGGAACATGACCTCGCCGATGGTCTCGCCGTCGGCCGGCGTTTTCTGCATCGTCTCCGGGTCCATCACCGTCAGATCCTCGAGCGCCGCGTAGCGCACGCCTTGCCTTGCCTTCTTGGTGGCCTTCGCTCCCTTGTCGAGACCGTCCCAGGCGCCGTGCCACTCGTTGACCACCGCAGGACCATAGGTCTCGGTCAAGCCATAGAGATGGGTGACGGCAAAACCGGCGTCGGCCATGCCCGACAGCACCGCCTCCGGCGGCGGCGCCGCGGCGGTGTTGAAGGTGACGGTCTGCGCGAACTCGCGCTTGTCTTCGTCCTTGGCGTTGATCAGCACCGACATCACAACCGGCGCGCCGCACAGATGCGTGACGCCATGGTCGGCGATGGCGTCGTAGATCGGCTTCGGCCGCACCCAGCGCAGGCAGACATGGGTGCCGGCCTGCACGGCCAAGGTCCAGGGAAAGCACCAGCCATTGCAGTGGAACATCGGCAGCGTCCACAGATAGACCGCGTGCTTGGCCATGCCGGCATGGATGGTGTTGGTGTAGGCCATCAGGGCCGCGCCGCGATGGTGATAGACGACGCCCTTCGGATTGCCCGTGGTGCCGGAGGTGTAGTTGAGCGATATGGCGTCCCATTCGTCGTCGGGCATCGACCAGGCGAAATCCTCGTCGCCGCCGGCGACAAACTCCTCATAGTCGAGCGTGCCGAGCCGTTCGCCCTTGGGATAGGGCGCATCGGTGGCGTATTCGGGATCGTCATAGTCGATGACCAGCGGCCTTGCTCTGGCCAACGCCAGCGCCTCCCTGACGACAGCAGAGAATTCGCGGTCGACGATGAGCACCTTGGTTTCGGCATGGTCGAGTTGGAAGGCGATGACCGCGGCATCGAGGCGTGTGTTGAGCGAATGCAGCACCGCCTTGGTCATCGGCACGCCGAAATGCGCCTCAAGCATTGGCGGCGTGTTGGACAGCATGACAGTAACGGTATCGCCCTTGCCGATGCCGCGCTCTGAGAGCGCCGAGGCAAGCTTCAACGAGCGGCGCCAGAAATCGCGATAGGTCGTGCGCTGGCGGCCATGGATGATGGCGACATGGTCAGGAAAGGTTCGTGCCGCCCGCTCCAGATAGGTGAGCGGCGTCAGCGGCTGGTGATTGGCCGCGTTCTTGTCGAGATCTTGCTCATAGGGATTGCCCATCCCGTCCTCCCCAATGTCTTCCTTGTGACGTTCTAATCACAGGCTCGGGCCGCGTCACCACCAACGATGCCACGAGAGTGCGCATTTGGCACAATGATGTTCTGGATTCAGCTGATGAAGGGGCATCGTATGCCTCGGCTCGGTTTGACTTTTGTCGAGAGCCGTGAATAATGTCAGCGAGGAGATGGCATGGCGATCCGACCGGCAGAACAGCTTATCCACAAGGCCGCCTGGCTCTACTATGCCCACGGCCTGCGTCAGGACCAGGTGGCCAGCCAGCTCAAGATTTCCCGTGCCTCGGTCGCCATGTATCTGCGCAAGGCGCGCGAGACCGGCATTGTCAACATCTCGACCTCGACCCAACTTTTCACCGATGATGTGCTGGCGCGCAAGCTCGAAGACGCGCTGAAGCTCGACGCCGTCTGGATTGCGCCGGAAAACGACTATGTTATCGATCCGTCGACCGACATCGCGGTGCTGGCGGCGAGCGTCTTTCTTGAGCTGGTCAAGAAGGGCGACCGCATCGGCGTCGCATGGGGACGGACCGTCTATACGATCGCCGACATCATGTCCTATGCCGATCTGCAGGACGTCACCGTGGTGCAGCTGTGCGGCAATCTCGGCGCTCCCTACTCCTACCGGCCGGACCAATGCACGATGGAAATCGCTCGCCGGCTCAACGCCAAAGGCATCAATTTCTACGCGCCCCTGGTGCTGACGACGGAGGAGCTGGCGCGCGGCCTGCGCGCCGAGCCGGTGATCCGCGAGCAGTTGGCGAGCATTCATGAATGCGACCTGGCGCTGTTCTCGGTCGGCACCGTCGACGCCGACAGTCATGTCGTCAAATGCGGTGCGCTGACCGTCGACGAGATGGGCGCGTTGCGTAAGGCGGGTGCTGCCGGCGTCATCGCCGGGCAGATCATCGACGCCAAGGGCAAGGCGCTCGACTGCAGCTACAACCGTCGCGTCATTTCGGCGGAGCTGTCATCGCTGCGCGCCATCGAAAAGCGCCTGATGGTCGTCCAGGAAGACAGCAAGTTCGACCCGCTCATCGCGGCGATGACTGGCGGGCTCTGCACGCATCTTGTGGTCGGCGCGCGCATGGCGCGGCGGCTGCTCGACCATGCACAAAAGGCCTCCTAGCAAACGAAATCATTGCAGCCGGCGCATTGTCATCAAAGCGTCGCGGCATTCCTGTTCACAGCAACAAAGAGATGAAAGCGGACGAAAGCGACTATGAAGAATTTGTGGAATGACGGTGACGCGGAGAAGCTGGTTGCCGACTATGCGAAGAAGGGCGTCAGCCGCGATCTGGCACTGCGCGTCTACACGACGCGGCTCTTGGGCGGCGAGCCGCGGCTGGTGCTGCATGGCGGCGGCAACACCTCCTGCAAGACCAAGGCCACCGATCTCGTCGGCGACGAATGGGACGTGCTGTGCGTCAAGGGCAGCGGCTGGGACATGGGCGTCATCGAGCCGCAGGGCCTGCCGGCGGTGAAGCTCAACGCGCTGCTCCGGGCGCGGTCGCTGAGCAAGCTTGCCGATGAGGATATGGTCGCGCTGCAGCGGGTGAACCTGATCGACCCATCCTCGCCCAACCCTTCGGTCGAGACGCTGCTGCACGCCTTCCTGCCGCACAAATTCGTCGACCACACCCACTCGACCGCCATTCTGGCCATCGTCGACCAGGAGGACAGCGAACCGCTGGTGAAGAAAGTGTTCGGCGCCAGGATGGGTTATGTCCCCTACATCATGCCGGGCTTCGACCTGGCCAAGGTGGCCGCTGACATCTTCGACGCCGACCCGACAGTCGAAGGACTGATCCTCGACAAGCATGGCATCTTCACCTTCGGCGACGATGCCAAGCAGGCCTACGACCGCATGATCCACTATGTGAATGTCGCCGAAGACTACACCGCCAAACACGGCAAGCCGCGCACCGAGAAAGTGGCGCTGCCGGCTAGGCTGGCGACAGCAGCCGATATTGCGTCGACGCTGCGCGGCGCGGTGGCGGTTGCGCGCGGCGAAGGCCGCTTCGACCGTATGATCAGCGATTTCCGCACCTCGGATGCCATCGTCGATTTCATCAACTCGGCCAAGATCGCCGACTATGCCGAACGCGGTGTGTCGACCCCCGACCTGTCGATCCGCATCAAGACCGGGCCGATGGCGCTGCCTGCGCCCGACGCCGACAAGATCGGCGACTACAAAGCGATCATCCGCAGTCACGTCGAGACCTTCGCCAGGGACTATCGCGCCTATTTCGAAACCAATGACGCGCTCGACGATGTCAAACGCACCATGCTCGACCAGATGCCGCGGCTGACGCTGGTGCCGGGCCTCGGCATGTTCGGCCATGGGCGCACGCTGAAGGATGCGAAGATCGCCTCCGACGTCGGCGAGATGTGGATCGAAGCGGTGCGCGGCGCCGAAGCCGTCGGCAATTTCCATCCACTGTCGAAAGCCGATCTGTTCCCGCTCGAATACTGGTCGCTGGAACAGGCCAAGCTCGCCTCCAACAAGCCGAAGCCGCTGACCGGCCAGGTGGTGCTCATCACTGGCGGCGCCGGCGCCATCGGCGCCGCAACGGCCAAGCTGTTCGCCGCCAACGGCGCCCATGCGGTCGTCGTCGATCTCGACGCGGCAAAGGCGGCGGAAGCAGCCAAGCAGGCCGGCAACAATTCGATCGGCGTTGGCGCCGACATTACCGACCCCAAGCAGATGCGCGCCGCCTTCGACAAGGCCGTCGCCATCTATGGCGGCGTCGACATCCTGGTTTCGAATGCGGGAGCTGCCTGGGAAGGCCGGATCGGCGAGATCGACGACGTCACCTTACGCAAGAGTTTCGAGCTCAATTTCTTCGCCCATCAGTCGGCGGCGCAGAACGCGGTGCGCGTCATGCTCGAACAGGGCACAGGCGGCGTGCTTTTGTTCAACACCTCCAAACAAGCGGTCAATCCCGGTCCGAAGTTCGGCGCCTATGGCATCCCGAAGGCGGCGACGCTGTTCCTGTCGAGGCAGTACGCACTCGACTACGGCGCCCACGGTATCCGTTCGAATGCCGTCAACGCCGATCGCATCCGCTCGGGGCTGTTGACCGATGCCATGATCGCCAGCCGCTCGGGCGCACGCGGCGTTTCCGAGAAGGAATACATGTCCGGCAATCTGCTCGGGCAGGAAGTGACGGCCGAGGACGTCGCCCAGGCGTTCCTGCATCAGGCGCTGGCCGACCGGACCACCGCCGATGTGACGACGGTGGACGGCGGCAACATCGCGGCGGCGATGCGCTAAAAGCAAGAAAATACCGCAACGACGAAGAGCGCCCCCAGGGGCCGCTCTTTTCTTTTGCGCTCGAACCAGGGCTGTCTTGGAATGGTCGCTGTGGAGCCATCAAAAACCCCGCTTCGGACCGATTTGTTTGGTCTTTAACTCTAGACCTTTTTGGAGACATTGATGGTTGCGAAAAGACTGCGTATCGCCGTGTTGTTTGGCGGGCGCTCGGCCGAGCATGACGTGTCGGTGCTTTCGGCGACGAATGCGATGCGCGCGCTCGACCCTGCCCGGTATGACGCGGTGCCGATCTTCATCACTCGCGACGGAATTTGGCTGCTGAGTTCATTCGACGACGGCACACTGTCGAAGCCGGAAAGCGGGACGGAAGTTTGCCTCGTGCCAGGTGGACATGGGCGGATAATCGCACTTCCTGCCGGCGGCTCAGCCTATGACCTGCCGAAGATCGATATCCTGTTTCCAGTCCTGCATGGACTGTATGGCGAGGACGGCTCGGTGCAGGGGCTTGCCGAAGTCGCCCGCGTGCCGCTTGTCGGATGCGGCATCCTCGGTTCGGCGGTCGCGTTGGACAAGGACATCGCCAAGCGGCTGCTGAAGGCAGCTGGGGTGCCGGTCGCACGCTCGGTGACGATCCACGACGGCGACACCCCTTCCCTCACCGAACTCGAGGACGAACTCGGCCTGCCGCTGTTCATCAAACCGGCGCGGCAGGGATCGTCCGTCGGCGTCGGAAAGGTCAATGCCAGCCAGGAATTCGATCGAGCGCTGGCTGAGGCTTTCCGGCACGATCGCAAGTTGCTGGCAGAGGAATTCGTTCGTGGCCGCGAGATTGAATACAGCGTGCTGGAAGACGTCGCAGGCAATCTATTCGTCTCGCGGCCGGGCGAGATCGTGCCGGCTCAAAGCCACGGCTTCTATAACTACAATGCCAAATACATCGACGAGAATGGCGCCGCACTGATCGTGCCGGCAGAACTGCCGCCTGAAGTCGAGGCAGGCATGCGCGACATGGCCGCCAAGGCTTTCAGAGCCGTCGGTTGCGACGGCATGGCGCGCGTCGATTTCTTCCTGATGCCGGACATGCAATTCCTGGTCAACGAGATCAACACCATCCCGGGCTTCACCGACATCAGCATGTATTCCAAGGCGATGGCGGCAAGCGGTGTCAGCTATGCCGCGATCATCGACCGCCTGGTGGAGCACGGGTTGGCGCGCGCCGGGCGATCGGGCTGAGAGCGAAATCCGCAACGCACAAACAAAAGAGCGGCCCGAGAGCCGCTCTTTCTTTTGCTGGTGAGCCAGGAACTATTTGGCGTTCGGGTTCGGCATCCAGGCCGGCATGGCGACATCGGCATGGGCGAACTGCGGCAGCTTGGCCGACAGGTCTTCCATGTTCTTGATGTCCTTGTCGATCAGGTCCTTCTGGGTGATCAGCGTCGGCGGCACGATGACATTGTGGCCGGGGTCTTCACCGGCGAGCAGCTGCGCCAGCGCGCGCACCGAAACCTGGCCGACGACGGCCGGATTGGTGGCGGCGGTTGCCGCCCAGGCGCTGTCGGTCTCGCGCATCGCTGATATATCCGAAGTCGAGATGTCGGCCGAATAGATCTTGATGTCCTTGTTCAACCCGGCCTCGTCGACGGCGATCTTCACGCCCTTGGCGAATTCATCATAGGGGGCGAACATCACCTTGATATCGGGGTGGGCCGACAGCACCGAGCGCGCCTGGTTGGCGACCGAATTGGCGATCGGGTTGTCGAGCGTGCCGAACATCGCGACTTCGTTGATGCCGGCATACTTCTTCTTGACGTCGACCCAGGTCTCGTTGCGGCGATCGAGCGGGGCGATGCCGGCGACATAGACATAGCCGGCTTTCCAGCTGTCGCCATTGTCCTTGACCGCCTGTTCGAGGGCGAGGCGCGCAAGGTCGCGGTCGGACTGTTCGACCTGCGGGATCTTCGGGTTTTCGACATTGACGTCGAAGGCAACGACCTTGATGCCGGCGTCGACCGCGCGCTGGGCGGCGTCCTTCATCGATTCGGTCAGGCCGTGCTGGATGATGATGCCCTGAACGCCGAGCGCGATGGCCTGGTCGACCATGTCGGCCTGGAGCGCCGCATCCTGGCGGCTGTCGAGCACGCGCAGGTCGACGCCGAGCGCCTTGGACTGCGCCTCGACGCCCGAGAGATAGGCTTGGAAGAAATCGCCGGTCGAGAGATAGCGGACCAGCGCGATCTTGACGCCCGGCTTGTCGAACGGCGCCGGCTTGTCGGCGGCCAGCGCAGGGACCTGCATCAGCATGGTTGCGCCGGCAAGCCCGAGCGCTGCCATTCCTAGAAGTCTTCTTGTGATCTTCATTTTGTTTCCTCCACTTGTTGAACTCAAAAGTCCCGGTCGAATCCTATCGCCTGCCCCTGCCGGAAAGGGCGAAGGTGAAGACAAGGGCGACCACGAGAACCACGCCCTTGACGAAATCCTGCGTGTAATAGGGCGCGTTCATCATGGTCAGGCCTTGCAGCAAGATACCGACGAACAGCGCGCCGACGGCGGTGCCGAAGGCGTTCGGCTTGGCGGCCCCAAGGACCGCGTAGCCGATGAGCGCCGCGGCAACAGCATCGAGCAGCAGATTATTACCCGAGGCGATGTCGCCGCGTCCAAGCCGGGCAGCGAGCAAAATGCCGCCGATCGAGGCAAAAACTCCTGAAATGACGTAGGCCCAGATTTTGTATGCCTTGACAGGCGCGCCGGCGAGTTCGGCGGCGCGCTCATTGGAGCCGACCGCATACATCATGCGGCCGAAGCGGGTGTATTCGAGAAAGAACCAGATCAGCACGGCCAGCACGATCAGGACCACGACCGACACCGGAATGAGGTTGGGGATGAAGAAATCGAAGCGGTGGCGGCCAAGCGCCAGGAAGGCGTCGGAGAATTTGCCGTTGGCGACCGAGCCGTCGGGCATGGTCATGCCGGTGGCGATCGAGCGTCCCTCGGTCGGGATGCGCTGCAGGCCGACAAGCAGGAACATCATGCCGAGCGTCGCCAAAAGGTCGGGCACGCGCATGTAGACGATCAGCCAGCCGTTGATGAGACCGACGACGACGCCGATCAGCAGGCAGACGATGACCGCAACGACGGCGTTCTGTTCAAGCACCACCATGACATAGGCGGCAGCCATCATGGCGCTGGTGGCGACCGAGCCGATCGACAGGTCGAAGCCGCCGACAACCAGCGTGGCGGTGACGCCGAGCGCCAGCACGCCGGTGATGGCCACCGACTGGAAGATGAAGACGGCACTTTGCGGCGAGACGAAACCGTCGGCGGCGATCGCGAAATAGGCGACCAGCCCGAACAAAAGCACGATGAAGCCATAGCGAATAGCGTGGTCGCGCAGCGTCATTCAGCGCTCCCGCGCACCGTCTTCACAGAACTCAAACCCATACGCTCCATTCCAGTTCTCATCGTCGGTTCTTTGCTCATGCCGCGCTGTGCAGCGGCCCGCCGGCGACCTCGGCCAGCAGGCGATCGAGATCGATGTCGGCGTTGCGGTGTTCGCCGACGATCGTCTGCTCCGACATCACCAGGATGCGGTCGGCCGTCTCCAGCGCTTCATCGAGTTCGGTGACGAACAGCAGCGTCGCGCGGCCATTGGCGCTGGCCCTGAGCTTGGCGGCGATATCGCGCCTGGCGGAGATGTCGACGCCCTGGAACGGCTCATCGAGAATGAACAGTCTGGCATTCTGCGCCATCCAGCGGGCGACCATCACCTTTTGCTGGTTGCCGCCCGAGAGTGACGCCATTTCGTCCTTCTCCGAGCGGCAGACGATGCCGAGTTCCTGGATCTGCCGGCGGGCAATGGCGCGTTCGAGGCGGCGCCTGAGCACACCGAAATGCGACAACCGCTTGTAGAATGGCAGGCTGATGTTTTCCTGGATGTTGAAGCCACCGACAATGCCGTTCTCGCCGCGGTCCTTGGCAACGAGAAACACACCGGCATTGATCGCCTCGCCCGCCGTGCCAGGCGCATAGGGCCTGCCGTTCAACGTCATGGTGCCGGACAGCGGCTTGCGCACGCCAAACAACGTCTCGGCCAGTGCCGTCTTGCCGACGCCGACGAGGCCGGTGATGGCGACCACCTCGCCATCGCCGAGCGTCAGCGAGAATGGCCGGGCGCCCTGGACAAGGCACAACCCGTCGATGGTCAGGACCGCGTTGGCCGAGTGCCTGGCAACGATCTGGTCGAGATGGATCTTGCGGCCGAGCATGGCGTTGATGGCGCCTTCATAGTCGAGCGGCTTCCTGTCGAAGGTGCCGCTGATCAACCCGTCGCGCATAGAGACGATGCGGTCGGCAAGCCGCCTGATGTCCGACATGCGGTGCGAAATGTAGAGGATCGCCACGCCTTGCTCGCGCAGCCGATCGAGCAGTGCGAACAACCGGTCGGCCTCGGCGCTGGAGAGCGAGGAGGTCGGCTCGTCGAGGATCAGCACTTTCGGCTGGTGCGCCATGGCGCGGGCGATCGCCACCATCTGGCGGTCAGCCAACGACAGATCGCTGATACGTGCCCTAAGGTCGATGACCAACCCCATGCGGTCGGCGACGGCCTTGGCCTCGCGGCGCACCCGGCCTGGATTGAACAGCGTCGGCACGCCGCTGCCGGTCAGCCTATCGAGCGTCAGATTGGTGGCGACGTCGAGATCGGCGACGACGCCGTCATTGATGTTCTGGTGCACGGTGACGACACCGGCGCGGATCGCTTCCGCCGGGGTCTTCGGCGCAAAGTCGGTGCCGGCGAGCGCCATCGTGCCGCCGCCGCGCTCATAGACGCCGCTGATGATCTTGACGAGGGTGGATTTGCCGGCGCCGTTGGCGCCCATCAGCACGGTGACTTCGCCGGCATGCAATTCGAGCGAGACGCCGCCAAGCACCTCGATATGGCCAAAGGATTTCCTCAGGCCGTTCACGCGGAACACGGCATCATTGCCCATTCGTTCCTCCCTGACCTCGACGCTATGGGCTCAATCGGCAATTGTCAACACGATTGACAATTGCCAGGTGGCTTCCTAGCTTGGCCCGGCCGCCATGGCTCCGCTATGATTGGAGCACATCAGCGCGAGGGTGAGGAATGACTGGGAAATTGCCGTTCGAAGCATTGTCGGTGGAGACGCTTTCGACGCGCCTTGGCGCCAACGAAGCGCTGTGCGCACGGATCGGCAAGGACACGAGAAGCTGGAAGGTCCGCGAGGTCGGCGACGGCAATCTCAACCTGGTCTTCATTGTCGAAGGGGCTAGTGGTGCAGCCGTGGTCAAGCAGGCGCTGCCCTATGTGCGCCTGGTCGGCGACAGCTGGCCGTTGCCGCTGAAGCGCTCCTTCTTCGAATACCATGCGCTGACCCGGCAAGAGGCACGCGCGCCGGGTTCGGTACCGGCCATCTATCATTTCGACGAAGGCCAGGCCTTGATCATCATGGAGTATCTGGCGCCGCACATCATCCTGCGCCGCGCGCTGATCGAAGGCCGCCAGCTGCCTAACATCGCCAGGGATATCGGCCTGTTCATGGCTCGCACCCTGTTTCGCGGCTCCGACCTCTCGATGGCGGCCAAGGACCGCAAGGCCGATCTGGCGCTGTTCGCCGACAATGTCGAACTTTGCGACATCACCGAGAACCTGGTTTTTTCGGACCCCTATTTCGACGCCAAGATGAACCGGCATACCTCGCCGCAACTCGACGGTTTGGTCGCCGAACTGCGCGCCGACCGTGACCTCAAGGTCGAGGCGCAGCGGCTGAAGCATCTGTTCGCCGCCAATGCCGAAACGCTGCTGCATGGCGACCTGCATTCCGGCTCGATCATGGTCACCGACACCGAAACCCGGATGATCGATCCGGAGTTCGCCTTCTATGGGCCGATGGCGTTCGACGTCGGCATGCTGCTCGCCAATTTCTGGATGTCGTTCTTCTCGCAACGCGGCCACGACCAGAAGGGCAAGCGCGACGCCATGCGCGCCTATCTGCTCGAGGTCACCGCCCAGACATGGTCGGTGTTCCGCGCGGAGTTCTCGCATCTGTGGCGCACCGAGCGTACCGGCATGCTCTACCAGAAGAGCCTGTTCGAGGATCAGGGCGACAGGCTCGGCGCCGAGCAGGCGCTCGATTACGTGCTGCATCAAATCTGGACCGATCTGCTCGGCTTTGCCGGCATCGAGGTTCACCGGCGCATCCTCGGCCTCGCCCACAACGCCGATTTCGAGACCATTGAAGACGAGGATCTGCGCGCCAGTTGCGAGGCGAAGGCGCTGAAATTCGGCCGTCACATCGCCGTCAACCGGCGCCAGATACACAGCATCGACGAAGTCAACCAGTTGGCCGCGCTGATCGAACGGGAGAGCCGCATTTGAACGTCGGCGAACGCCACTATCGCACCATCTGGCTGAGCAACGACGGGCGTTCGGTTGACATCATCGACCAGCGCTGGCTGCCGCATGATTTTCGCATCGAGACGATCGGCACTGTCGCCGGCATCGCCACCGCCATCCGCGACATGTGGGTGCGCGGCGCGCCGCTGATCGGCGTCACCGCCGCCTACGGCGTTGCCATGCAGATGCAAGACGACCCGTCGGATGCAGCACTCGACGCGGTCTGGGAGACCTTGCACGAGACCCGCCCGACGGCGATCAATCTGCGCTGGGCGCTCGACGAGATGCGGCGCGTCCTGCGGCCGCTGCCAGCCGCAGAGCGCACCGAGGCCGCCTACAAGCGCGCCGCGGAAATCGCCGACGAGGATGTCGGGCTGAACCGCTCCATCGGCGCCAATGGGCTTGAAATCATCAAGGCGATCGCGGCCCGCAAGCAGAAGGGCGGACCGGTCAACATCCTCACCCATTGCAATGCCGGCTGGCTGGCCACCGTCGACTATGGCACCGCCACCGCGCCGATCTATCTGGCTGTCGAGGCCGGCATTCCCGTGCATGTCTATGTCGATGAAACGCGGCCGCGCAATCAGGGCGCCCAGCTGACCGCATGGGAGATGGCCGGCCACGGCGTGCCGCACACGCTGATCGTCGACAATGCCGGCGGCCATCTGATGCAGCGCGGCGAGATTGACATGGTCATCGTCGGCACCGACCGCACTACGGCCGACGGCGATGTCTGCAACAAGATCGGTACCTATCTCAAGGCGCTCGCCGCCGCCGACAATGACGTGCCGTTCTATGTCGCGCTGCCATCGCCGACCATCGACTGGACCGTTCATGACGGACTGGCCGAAATCCCGATCGAGCAGCGCTCGCCCGACGAGGTCTCGCTGGTCTGGGGCAAGACCGCCTCCGGCGAGATCGCCCAGGTCCGCGTGTCGCCGGAAACGACGCCGGCGGCAAACCCGGCCTTCGACGTGACCCCAGCGCGGCTGGTCACCGGCCTGATCACCGAACGCGGCGTCGCCAAGGCTTCGCGCGAGGGGTTGAAGGCGATGTTCCCCGAGCGCCGGTAATCTCCCCCTCGAGGGGGAGATGGCCGCAAAGCGGCCAGAGGGGGTCCTCTCACGTAGATCGCCGACGTTGTCTTTCGTCACGAAGGCGTCGGCGCTTCACGCGCGGCGACCCCCTCTGTCGCCTTCGGCGACATCTCCCCCTCAAGGGGGGAGATTAGCGCTCGTCGACAATTGACAACACCGCCCCGCCCTTCCATATCACCACCGTCAATGTTCTCAGGGCGGGGTGAAAGTCCCCACCGGCGGTAAGGGCCTCGGCTCGAGCCCGCGAGCGCCTCCCGGCAAAAGGAGGGTCAGCAGATCCGGTGTGATCCCGGAGCCGACGGTTAAAGTCCGGATGGAAGAGAACGAAACGGACGACGGCCCGCTTTTCGCGGGCTTAATCCGTATCGTGCGTCCTGATTCTGGTTCGAAACGGAAGGATGGACCCATGAATCAGCATACCCAGAAAGACTACGAAACTGTCCGCATTGCCGTCATTCGCGCGCGCTGGCACGCCGATATCGTCGACCAATGCGTAGAATCCTTCGAGGCGGAACTGGCCGTGCTCGGGGAAAACCGCTTTGCCGTCGATGTCTTCGACGTGCCGGGCGCATACGAGATTCCGCTGCACGCCAAGACCTTGGCCCAGACCGGCCGCTATGGCGCGATCCTGGGAGTGGCTTTCGTCGTCAATGGCGGCATCTACCGGCACGAATTCGTCGCCAGTGCCGTCATCGACGGCATGATGAATGTGCAGCTGTCGACCGGCGTGCCGGTGCTTTCGGCGGTGCTGACGCCGCTCAACTACCATGACAGCGCCGACCACCACCGCTTCTTCTTCGAGCACTTCACGGTCAAGGGCAAAGAGGCGGCCAATGCCTGCGTGCAGATCCTGGCCGCGCGCGAGCTGATCGCGGCCTAAACCCGTCAAAAAGGCCGGATTTCAGCGCTGCAACAAGAATTGCAGCCGCAAAAGCGTCTAACGGTTGCGATTGCGGTGAAATCCGGCCAGAAGCATCGGCGGGCTGAACGGCAAGCGGACAGCCCGCAACCATTGGCCTGAAACCAAATACGGGAGACTATTGGGTGGCTCGCATCACATTGAGACAATTGCTCGACCATGCCGCCGAATACGGCTATGGCGTGCCTGCCTTCAACATGAACAATATGGAACAGGGCCTCGCCATCATGGAGGCCGCCGAGGAGACCAAGTCGCCGGTCATCCTGCAGGCGAGCCGCGGCGCCCGCGCCTACGCCAATGACGTGGTGCTGGCCAAGCTGATCGACGCGCTGGTCGAAATCCATCCCGATATTCCGGTCTGCATGCATCTCGACCATGGCAACAACGAAGCCACCTGCGTCACCGCGATCCAGTACGGCTTCACCTCGGTGATGATGGACGGATCGCTGAAGGAAGACGGCAAGTCGCCCGCCGACTACGCCTACAATTCCGGCATCACCAAGCGCGTCGTCGACATGGCGCATTGGGGCGGCGTGTCGGTGGAAGGCGAGATCGGCGTGCTCGGATCGCTGGAGAGCGGTGGCGGCGAGCAGGAAGACGGCCACGGCGTCGAAGGCGCGATCAGCCACGACCAGCTTTTGACCGATCCGGAGCAGGCGGTGGAGTTCGTCAAGGACACGCATGTCGACGCGCTGGCAGTCGCCATGGGCACCAGCCACGGCGCCTACAAATTCTCGCGCAAGCCGGACGGCGCGGTGCTGGCGATGAACGTGATCGAGGAAATCCACCGTCGCCTGCCCAACATGCATCTGGTGATGCACGGCTCGTCCTCGGTGCCGGAGGATCTGCAGGAGATCATCAACAAATATGGCGGCCAGATGAAGCCGACCTGGGGCGTGCCGGTGGAAGAGATCCAGCGCGGCATCAAGCATGGCGTGCGCAAGATCAACATCGACACCGACAACCGCATGGCGCTGACCGGCGCCATCCGCAAGGTGCTGACCGAGAACCCTTCGGAGTTCGATCCGCGCAAGTACCTCACACCGGCGATGGCCGCGATGCGCAAGCTGTGCAAGGAGCGGTTCGAGCAGTTCGGCACCGCCGGCAACGCGCCGAAGATCAAGCCGCTGCCGGTCTCGGAAATGGCCAAGCGCTACAAGTCGGGCAGCCTCGATCCGAAATTCGGCTGAGTTTCAGCCGACGTCGCGAGATAGCAAAAGACGAGGGCAGGAGCCGATCGGCCCCTGCCCTTTTCCATGATGGCGCGCAGGTACAGCCTGTCCCCGAACGGACTACTCGCCCAAAGGTGATTTGCCACATCGCAGGTCAAGAAAAAGGCCGGGCGCGAATACGGCCCGGCCAAAAAGAAGGTTTACAACCTTCAGAGGGGAACACCGTTCAGCGGAATGGGAGGAAACCGCCGAACGATTTTACCTTTTTGCGCTGATTTGCGGGCTTTGGCGACGAATGGAATTCCAAAAGACATTGGAAAAACGAAAATTCCTTTTCTATTTCCACTGACGCCTTCAGGCGGCCGAAATTCCCGTCTCGAGCAGATCGGCGTAGTGCTGGCGGGCCACGTCGGGATGGGAACGAAGGCGGCTTTTCAGCACATTGGTTCCGACATTGCGAAACAGCGGATTGTCGGGATCGCTCGCCGGCCCGCGTGCCTCGGCCGCGAGTTCCTCGGGCAGGCTGAGTAACGGGATCGTCGCATCGAGCCGGGCGCTGAAGAAGAACGGAACGGAAATCCGCTCGACACCGGCCGGCGGCGTCACCACACGGTGGACGGTCGCCTTGAGATAGCCGTTCGATGCCAGTTCGAGCAGTTCGCCGATGTTGACCACCAGCGTCTCGGGAAGCGGGTCGACATTGACCCAGCTGCCGTCATACTCGACCTGCAGGCCCTTGTTCTCGTCCTGCAGCAACAGCGTCAGGAAGCCGCCATCCTTGTGCGCGCCGACGCCCTGGTCGTCGCCGGTGGCATCGCGGCCGGGATAGCGCACGATCTTCATGCGATGGTTGGGCTCATCTTCATAGATCGGATCGAAGGCGTCCTCGGCCTGGTCGAGCGACAGAGCGAAAGCCTTCAGCAGGCGGATCGCCACCGCGGTCGCTTTGGCCTGCCAGGCCAGCAGCGCCGGTTTCAGCTCCGGCAGGGCCGCAGGCCATTGGTTCGGCCCTTGCAGCCGCGTCCAGGCGGGCACGTCAGGCCCTTGCACGATGGCCTGGCGCTCGACGCCGATGTCGAGCTGTTCGCGCCAGTCGGCCTTGCCTTTGGTCAGCTCGCCGCCGGCGCGCGTATAACCACGGAATTGCGAGGATTTGACCATTTCGATGGCCAGCTTGTCGGCCTCCGGCAGGGCAAAGAACCGGCGCGAGGCATCGAGCACCTCGGCGATTTCCGCAGCCGATATCCCATGGCCGCTGAGATAGAAGAAACCGACATCGCGGGCCGCGGTGCGCAGGTCGAACAGAAAGGTTCGCCGCTCGGACGCGCCCTGTTCGAGACGGCTGAGATCGAGCACGGGGACGATCCTGGGCATGGACAAGCTCCTTCCTGTCGTTCGGTCCCTACGGTGGCACGCAGGCCATTGCGATCAAAGCAACGCGCAATCCAATCTCCAGGCGAATGGCAGAACGTCGGCATCGCGTTTTGCCGCCTGCAGGCAAATAGCGTTCGAACGGTCATCGTTCATGCCCGATGGTCCAGCCTGGCGACCAGCCGGTCGCCGGCCCATTGGATGCCGCAGACCAGAATGATCAGGACGATGACCACGGCGACCATGACGCTGGTCTCAAACCGCTGGTAGCCATAGCGGATGGCAAGGTCGCCGAGCCCGCCGGCGCCGATGGCGCCGGCCATGGCCGAGGCGCCGATCAGCGTCACCAGCGTCACCGTGAAGCCGGCGACGATGCCCGGCAGCGCTTCGGGAACCAGCACCTCGCGGATGATCGTCCAGCGGTTGCCGCCCATGGCGCGCGCCGCCTCGATCAGCCCGTGGTCGACCTCGCGCAGCGACACTTCGGCGATGCGCGCGTAATAGGGCGTGGCGGCGATCGACAGCGGCACGATCGCTGCCCAGGTGCCGATCGAGGTGCCGACGATCAGCCGCGTCACCGGGATGAGCGCCACCAAAAGGATGATGAAAGGCACCGAGCGGAAGCCGTTGATGACCGCGCCCAGCGCGCGGTTCACCCACAGGCTTTCGGCGATGCCGCCGCGGTCCGTGGCGACCAGCGCCAATCCGAGCGGCAGACCGAACACCAGCGAGATGAGGCCGGAGGCGGCCGTCATCAGGACCGTTTCCCAGATCGACCGCAGCAGAAGCTCAAACAGAATTGGTGACATGGCCAAGCACCTCCACCCGCGCATCACGGGCTTTCAAGAACGCGATCACATTACCCAGATGATTTGCATCGCTGCCCGGAACGGAAAGGAACAGCGTGCCCACGGGTTGCTGCTGGATATGGTCGATGCCGCCATGGATGAGGCGGAAGGAGCCAGGAACCGCAATGGCAAGGTCGGACAGCAGCGGGCGTCTTGCCGCTTCGCCCGCGACGTCGATGCGCAGGACAGTCTCCGCGCCGGCCGTCGGCTCCAGGCGGGCTACCAGTTCGGCCGGCAGTTGCGGCCGGATGGCGCCGAGCAGGCTGCTCGTGATGTCGGAGCGGGGGTCGGCAAAGACCGACCAGACCGGTCCCTCCTCGACGATCCGCCCGGCGTCGATGACCGCGACGCGGTCGGCGATCGAGCGGATCACCTCCATCTCGTGGGTGATCAGCAAAATGGTCAGGCCGAGCTGCCGATTGATGTCTTTGAGCAAGGCAAGGATGGAGCGCGTCGTCTCCGGGTCGAGCGCCGAGGTGGCTTCGTCCGACAACAGCAGCGCCGGCCGCGCCGCCAGCGCCCGGGCAATGCCGACACGCTGCTTCTGGCCACCCGACAGCGAGGACGGATAGGCCTTTGCTTTCTCCGAGAGACCGACGAGGTCGAGCAGTTCGGCCGCACGTTGCAGGCGCTCTGCCCGGGGTCGGCCTTCGATTTTCAGCGGCAGCGCGACGTTCTCCTCGACGGTCTTGGCCGACAGCAGGTTGAAGTGCTGGAAGATCATGCCGATACGCCGCCGCAGCGGCTGCAGTTCGCGTTCGCCAAGCCGGCTGATCTCGCGGCCTTCGATGAACACCTGCCCGGAATCCGGCCGTTCAAGGCCATTCAGGCAGCGGATCAGCGTCGATTTGCCGGCGCCGCTGCGGCCGATGATGCCGAGAATCTCGCCCTTGCGCACGGTGAGCGAAACGCCGTCGAGCGCCGGCGTGGCGCCGAAGCGACGCTTCAGCTCGGTGAGGCGCACGACCTCTTCCAGCGCCGGGGGATGGTTCTTCGCCGCCAGTTCAGGCGAGGCTTTGATATGCTGGTTCATCGAGGTTCCTGTTGCGGCCTTCCGCAAATGCGACGGCGGTCCGCTCAACAGCGGACCGCCAGTCCCTGCCAACCAGGCGCCGATCAATAGGCGCTGATCCCCGTGCCCTTGTAGACCTTGTCGAACTCAGCCTTCACCGCTTCGTTCTGGTAGGACGCGACCAGCGTCTTGACCCAGGCCTCGTTCTCATTGCCGGCCTTGACCGCGATGAAGTTGCGGTAGGGATTGTCGGCCACCGGCTCCTGAGCGATGCGGTTTTCCGGGCCAAGGCCGCTCTTCAGCGCCCAGTCGGTGTTGACCACGGCGGCGTCGAGATCCTCCACCGAGCGTCCGACGATGCCGGCGTCGAGCTCCTTGATGACGACCTTCTTCGAATTTTCGGCGATGTCGGCGGTCGTCGCCAGAATGCCGGTGCCATCCTTCAGCTTGAGGACGCCCTCATTCTGCAGCACGCGCAGCGCGCGGCCTTCGTTGGAGGGATCGTTCGGCAAGCCGATGACGGCGCCCTCGGGCAGATCGGCGACTTTGGTGTACTTCTTGGAATAAAGGCCGATCGGCCAGACGCCGGTGTAGCCGACCGGGACGATGTGGTAGCCTTGCGTCTTGATCTGGTTGTCGAGATAGGGCTTGTGCTGGAAGGCGTTGGCGTCGATCTCGCCACGCTCGAGCGCCTCGTTGGGCTGGGTGTAATCGTTGAACACCACGGTCTCGATCGTCAGGCCTTTTTCGGCGGCTTGAGCGACGACGACGCGCCAGACGTCCTCATCCTCGCCGCTGATGATGCCGACCTTGATCGCCTTCTTGTCCTCGGCGAAGGACGGCGTCGGCTGTGCCAGGCCAACAAGTGTCACCGCCGACGCGAAAAGTGCCGCAAGGGCAGCACGCCGGCTGATTGCTGATAAAAGAAGGGCTTTGGAAGCGTTTCCGCGTTCGGACATTGTCGATCCCTCGTAATGCTGAAGTCATATCGGCGAGGCGGAATGCCAAGCCTTGATGACATCATCAACAATGCTCTGCTCCAGATCAAAGAACCGGATTTCTTCTCAAACACCGGGCCGGGAATATTCTCTCAAAGATTGCGCACTTGCGAGAACGCCACGCCGCATCGATCAGAAAGTCTCGACCCAGGGCCGAAGCTCGACCTCGAAACTCCAGGCGCTGCGATGCTGGCGATGGGTCGCGAGATAGGTCTCGGCGATGGCATCGGGCGACAGCTGGCTGTCCGGGCGCTCGGGTTTTTTACCAACCGGCTCAATCTGGCCGTCGATGATGAAATGCGCGACATGGATATTCCTAGGGAAGAGTTCGCGCGCCATGGATTGCGCCAGGCCGCGCAGGCCGAATTTCGGCATGGCAAAGCCGGCGGAGCCCGGAAAGCCCTTGATGCTGGCGGAGGCGCCGGTGAACAGGATCGAGCCGGAGCCGCGCGCCAGCAGCCGCCGCGCCGCCTGCTGGCCGACCAGGAAACCGCCATAGGCGCCGACCAGCAAGGCCTGCTTGACCGCATCGGGATCGACCTCGGCGATCGGGCCGCGCGTGCGGCCGCTGGCGTTGAACACTGCAAGCGCCAGTGGGCCTTGCCTGTCGGCGGCCTCGAACAGGCTTGCGACGGAGGCCGGATCGGCGACGTCGGTTTCGACGGCCAGGGCGCCGGTCTCCTCGACCAGCGGTGCGAGCTTGCCGGTGTTGCGGGCGGCGAGCACCACACGAAAGCCTTCCCTGGTGAGAAGGCGCGCCAGCGAGGCGCTCAGGCCGGCGCCTGCACCAGCGATCACTGCGACTTCGGATGCCATGTCGGTTCTCCCTTGTACGGATTTCGGCCGATGCCGATGTCCTCGTCACACAGGCTCGCGCCTTCGGCGACAAGAGGCAAGAACGACGTTGCTCCATTTTTGGCGTTCGACGAAAAACGCTGCCGGCTGTTCGGCGCGATCGATGCCGACGAAGGTCTTGCCTGACGAGCCAATCCGTCCGACACGTGATTCCAGCTGGAATCGCAAACACCGCGGCAGCGGTGTCCAAAGGGATCGATCATGGAACCAATCTGGGCCGTCGGGCTGATGACCGGGACTGTTCTCGACGGCAATATCGATGTCGCGCTGATCAAGACCGACGGCGAGCGGATCGCCGATTTCGGCACCGACACGCTGGCGCCTTATCCCGCAACGATTCGCACCTTGCTGGAAGAAACGCTGCGCCAGGCCAGGGTGTGGAATTTCGACGGGCCGGAGCCGGCGATCTTCGGCGAAGCGGAAGAAGCGCTGACGCGGGCGCAGTCGGCGGCGGTGAAGGACCTGGTCGAGAGTCATGGCCTGACCATGGCCGATATCGGCGTGGTCGGCTTCCACGGCCAGACGGTGCTGCATCGTGCCCCGCAACCCGGCCGGCGCGGCGACACCCGCCAGCTCGGCGACGGCGAACTGATGCATGCCATTTTGGGCACCAAGGTCGCCTATGACTTCCGCTCAGCCGATGTGCGGGCCGGCGGGCAAGGCGCGCCGCTCGCCGCCGCCTACCACACCGCGCTGTTGCGCGAGGCCGATGCCAGCGGCGACACGGCGGTGCTCAATCTCGGCGGTGTCGGCAACATCACCTGGTGGGACGGCAAGGACGCTATCGTTGCTTTTGACACCGGCCCGGCCAACGCGCCGCTCAACGATTTCATCAAGTCGAAGGGGCTTGGCGACATGGATCGCGACGGCGCGCTTGGACGCGCAGGCACCGTGGACGAAGCCCGGCTGTCCCGGCTGCTGCAGCACCCCTATCTGACCAAGCCCTACCCGAAATCGCTCGACCGTTTCGATTTCGGCGCCGCGATGGCGGATGGTCTGAACGCCGAAGACGGCGCAGCAACGCTGACGGCCTTCACGGTCTCCGCCGTCGGCAAGGCGCTCGACCTGTTGCCGCATCGGCCGAGGAGACTGGTGGTCAGCGGCGGCGGCCGCCACAACCCGACGATGATGGCCATGCTCTCCAGCCGTGCCTGTGTCGAAGTCGTGCAAGCCGAGGCGCTCGGCTGGAAGGGCGACGCGGTCGAGGCCGAGTGTTTTGCTTTCCTGGCGGTGCGCGTGCTGCGCGGCCTGCCGATCAGTTTCCCCTCCACGACCGGCGCGCCGCAGCCGATGCGCGGCGGACGGCTGGCAGGCTAACCGGCCAGCTTTTTCTGCAGGAAGATGCGAGTGCGGCCAACAGGGAAATCGCCAAGCGCGCCGAAGGGGCGATAGCCCTGGCGTTCATAGGCCTTGACTGCCTTCGGATTGAAAGTGTCGATCCAGGCGTTTTGGCATCCGCGCGCCAGAGCTTCCTGTTCGGCCGCCTGCAGCATCCGGCCAGCCATCTGCTGGCCTTGAAGCCGTTCATCGACCCAGAGCCATTGCACATAAAGCCAGCCCCAGGCGGTGTAGCCGGAAATGCCGGCGACGACCTTGCCGTCTTCGTCGCGCACGAACACGGCAAGCGCCTTGCGCCTGGAATGACCAACATCGCTGTCGTTGAAGGCCGTGAGCCGCTCGCCGAGAAAACCGAGGTCTTCCGGCAAGGGATCGGCGGTGGTCTCAAGGGTGGTGTTCATGGCTTCGTCCGGCTCGGAGCTTGGTTTACCGAAGGACGCTGCGAAGAAGCAAGTTCTGTCCCTGAACCACGCAGGTGGTTTTTGAATCTCCGGCGTCGGTCTCGATGGAACTGAGACCGACGCCGGACAGATAGCGCCTACTTACTGCAGCTTCGCCTGCAGCGCGTTGACGTCATCCGTCGTCATTTCGCCGTCGGTCGTCACCTTGCCGTCGACGATCTTCCAGAGCCGGAATGGGCCCGTGATGTCGCCGTATTTGTCGAAGGCGACCGGACCGATGACACCTTCATAACGGATCGGCTTGCCGTCCTTGATCAGGCCGAGCGCCTTGGCGAACTCTTCCTTGCCGGCAAAGATCGGCGTGCCAGCCGGATCGACCGCCTTGTACATGGCATCCTTGATCTTGGCCGGATCCTCGGAGCCGGCAATGGCGATAGCCAGGCCGACAATGGCGCCGGCGTCATAGGAGCGATCGGCCGCCGGGTTCGACGGTTCGATGCCGGAGAACTCCTTGTAGTTCTTCATGAAATAGTCGGTGGAAGCCGTCGGGCTGGTACCCGACGAGGTGCCATAGGCATCCTTCAGATAATCGGCGCCGACGGATTCGATGAAGTCGGGGCTGTTCATGCCGTCATTGAGCAGGAATTTCTGCACGCCGCCTTGCGAAATCCAGGCGCGGGCGATGGTCGCCCCATCGACCGGCGTGCTGACGAGATAGAGCCCGTCCGGCTCGCCGGCCATCGCCGCCGTGACTTCGGAGGCGTAGCTCGACTGCTTTTCGTTGTAAGGCGTGTCGGAGACGATGTTGCCGCCGAGTGCTTTGTAGGCGCGCGAGAATTCGGCCACCATGTTGACGCCGAAGTCGTTGTTGACATGGATGATCGACAGCTTCTTGAAGCCCTTGTCGATGGCATATTTGGCGGCGGCCACGCCCTGCAGCGCATCGGAGGTGATGGTGCGGAAGAAGATGCCGTTGGTCTTGCCGTCGCGGCCGAGCGCGGTCAGCGTCGGCGAGGATGAAGCCGGCGAGACCTGGACGATCTTGGCCGGCGCGGTAACCGAGGTCAGGATCGGGATCGACACCGAGGAGATGATGCCGCCGATGATCACCGGCACCTTCTTGACCTGTACCAGCTGGGTCGCGGCGTCGACGGCGATGTTGCCCTGGCTCTGGCTGTCGCGGGTGTCGGTCGCGAGATCGCAGCCGCGCACGCCGCCGGCGGCATTGATGTCGCGGAACGCCATTTCGACCGACTTGGCGCCGGCCTGGCCGTATTCGCCAGCCGGACCGGTCAGTTCCATGACCAGGCCGACGGTGATCTTGCAGTCGGCGGCGTTTGCCGCACCGGCTGCGGTCAGGAGGGCCAGCGCGGTGGTGATGTGGAGTATCGTCTTTGTCATTGTTGTTCCCCTTTCGTTACTCGACTCTAATTTGATCTCTGGAGCCTGTTCAGCTTTCCGGCACCTGCAGCCAGGTTTCATGCAGATGTCGCCATTCGACGCCGTTGGGCGCCGATGAACTGGTGGTGAAGACGGCACTCGACTGGCGGCGGCTGTGCTTGCCGCCACGCAGCTGCGCCTCGACGTAATGGACGACGATGGTGTCCGCGCTCTGCCA
This sequence comes from Mesorhizobium sp. P2_E10, assembly GCF_056404235.1. NCBI lineage: Bacteria > Pseudomonadati > Pseudomonadota > Alphaproteobacteria > Hyphomicrobiales > Phyllobacteriaceae > Mesorhizobium > Mesorhizobium sp. P2_E10. The sequence continues at coordinate 183,855 of NZ_JBFUEK010000003.1, read as the reverse complement.
GCCGGGCCGGATGTCCTCGATCGAGAGTACAAAGCCATCGTCGCAAGAAGCGCGGCTTTCCCTGACATGATCGACGACCGCGTCGCGATCGAGGATATGGCCGCTTGGCGCGATCATGCTGAAGCCTTCGCCCATGACACGTTCGAAGCGGCTGAAGTCCACTTTGTCGGCGCGCGCCGCGACGAACCAGTCGACGAAGAAGCGGTGCAGATCGACGACCTCGGCACTGGCACGTGAGAACAGGGAGGCGCTCATATCCGGCCTGCATTCAGATTGTAGTGCATGATCGAACCGTGGCGGCCGTGGCGGTCGCGCTCCAGCGTGTAGACGTCGCCCAGGGGGCCACCGCTTTGCGCGATGACGGCAGCAATCCGCGCTCGGTCGTCGGCGTCGAGCACGACGTCCATGATTTTCGCATTGGCGAGCGCATGCGCCTGGTTGCGGGCGCCGACGATGACGGCCGCGACGTGCGACTGCTCGAGCACCCAGGCGCTGGCGATGGTGGCGATGTCGACGCCGTGGCGGTCGCCCACGGTCTTCAGCGCCAGAAGCAGCTGCTGGAAGAGATCCCAGCCGCCGAAGTCGTCGATGATCAGCTTGTATTTGACCAGCGAGCGGTTTTCGAGCGGCGTCGCCGGCTCGGCGACATCAAGCCATCTGTCGCTCAGGAAGCCACCCGCCACGGAGCCATAGCAGAGGAAGCTGATGCCGTTCTGGCCGGCAAGCGCGGCAAGGCTGTTGGCCGGCCGCTGGTCGAGCACGGAATATTGCAATTGCTGGCTGACCAGTGGCACACCGGCCGCGAGGATCTCGGCCAGGCGCGGGGTGTCGAAATTGGTGGTGCCGACATTGCGCAGCTTGCCTTCGAGGCGAAGCTCATTCAGCCAGCCCATCGCATCGACATAGCGAGGCTGCTCATAGTCCCACCAGTGGAACTGGACGAGATCGAGGCGCTCGGTTTTCAGCCGCCGCAGCGACTGGTCGACGATGCCTCTGATGTAGTCGCGGCTGATGCCGGCGAGCCGTTCGAGGTCAGGCACCAGCTTGGTGTGCACCTTCATCCGGGCAGCGGCGTCGAGACCGCGCTCGCTGGCGAGCCGCAGGCGCGCCGCCCCGATCAACTCCTCGACGCCGGTGTAGATGTCGGCGCAATCATAGGTCCAGATGCCGGCGTCAAAAGTGGCGATCAGATCGGTCACCGCCTGTTCGCGGTCGATGGCGCCATGCCCGCCGGCCAGCTGCCAGCCGCCGCGAATGACGCGCGAGATGGTGTAGCCGGGGCTGAGTTCGAAGGTCTTGGCGGTCATGTCTGGTCACTCTTCCTTCGGCAACGGCACCGCCGTGGTCTCGGCATGGCTGAACTGGCGTTTGCCGGTCCTGACGATCCGAAGGCGGCTGCCGCAATTGGGATCGGGACAGGCGATCTCGGCGTCCGACGTCATCCAGTCGTTCTTGTGGGTCGGGCGCTGCTTGGCCGCCAGCAGCGGCAGCACCGCCGATATCGAATAGATCGAAAAGCCCTGCCCCGCCGGCATCGACAGCATCTCGCCCTTGAGCTCGAAATAATCGCCAGCCTTGGCGCCGCAATAGATCGGCTTGCCCTCGGGGATGACTGCCTCGACGCGAAGGTCGAAGAGTTCGAAACTGTCATCAGTCATTCAGACCTCCACCAGGCTGAAGGTGACGTCGCACGCGCCGTTGCGGCGGATGACGCCGCAAGCAGCAGCGAACTGGTCGCGCTCTTCGGGTCGCACCTGCGCCACGACGCTTCCGGCCAGCCAGCCGATGGGGAACAGCAGGCGCGCGCCCTGCCCGTAATACAGGCCGATGTCGAAGATGGCGTTCGGATTGCCGCCCCACATGCGCGGCGGCACATAGGCGAGCACGATATCGCCCGGCTGCGGCGTCAGCGTCGCATTCTCCGCCGGCAAGGGCCTGGCATAGGCGTGGCCATCCAGCTGAGCCGATGGAACCGGACAGGAGATTTCGGGGCCGGTCCACATCGCATGGATGCCCGGGACGACGCGTGGCTGCGCCAGATACGCCAGCAGGAAAGCGACGTTTTCAGGCGCCTTCTCCGGCAACAGCAGCGCCGTCACGGAAAGCTTCGAGCGTGGTTCTGTGATCCGGATGGCGGGCTTGCTCATGTCAGTCTTTCGCCGATTGAAGCTTGTCGCGCAGGAAGGCGAAGGGTCGGCTGATGTCGGCCACCAGCGCCTCGCGCGCCGCCTGCGCATCCTGCTTCGCAAGTGCCGCTACGATGCGACGATGATAGTGGGCGGTATCGACCTCGCCGGCCTCGGAGAAGGCGTATATGGCGACACGGATGCAGGGGCCGGATTGCAGCCACAGGCTCTCGATCATCGGGATCAAGACGGCCGAGCCGCAGCAGCGGTAGATCTCGAAATGAAAACTCTGGTTGAGCGTCGCTTCGCGGTCGATATCCTTCTTGTGCTTCAGCGCCCGCATCTCGTCCCACTCACCGAGCATGGTTTCGATGGTGGCGATCTGGCGCGGCCCCATGCGCGTGGCGGCAAGCGCAATCGCCTCGCCCTCGATAAGCGAGCGGGCACGCAAGAGATCGTCGATGCGCTCCAGTGTGATCGGCGGCACGCGCACGGAGCGATTGGGCAGCGCCTCCAGCGCCTGTTCCGTGATCAACCGTCCAAGCGCCTCGCGCACCGGCATGGTGCTGGTGACCAAGGCGTCAGCCAGGCCGCGGATGGTCAGCACCTGGCTCGGCTCGAACAGGCCGCCGATCAAGGCGCGGCGCAATTCCGAATAGACGCGATCCTGTACGGTCTCGCGACCAACCGGCGTCAGCTGGGCCGCGATCACCTCGTTGTTTCGCTCAATGGCAGCCTTTTGCATGGGTCTCCCGGTTCTTGCCCCGTTTTCGGCTTGCGGAGAAAATTAAAGCCGATTAGCGTGATCAAAGCAAGTGTGATCACAAATCAAAAAAATCGCAAAGCGGCACCGACCGCTCGGCCAGAGGGTGTATGAGCGAGGCAACCACACGGCAGGAGGAGACCCGCGCGCCGGTTCTGGCGGCGAAGCACGTCGTCAGGCGCTTTGGCGGCCTCCTCGCGGTCAATGACGTCTCGTTCGAGGTCCGGCCGGGCGAAATCCTCGGCCTCATCGGCCCGAACGGCGCCGGCAAGACGACGATGTTCGATCTCCTCGCCGGCAGCATCCTGCCTTCCAGCGGCGAGATCTTTCTCAACGGCACGCTGGTCTCGGGGGAAGCGGCGCACCGCCGCATCGGCCGTGGCCTTGGCCGCACCTTCCAGATCCCCCGGCCGCTGCCCAACCTGACGCTGATCGAAAACGTCATGCTGGCCGCGCAAGGCCAGGCTGGCGAAAGTCTGCTCGCCAATTTCCTGACACCGCGGCAGGTCGCCACGGAGGAAAGGGCCGGCGAGAAAAAGGCCCTGGAGCTGCTTGAGCTGGTCGCACTGACCCATCTGGCGCATGAGCCGGCGCGGGTGCTGTCCGGCGGCCAGCGCAAGCTGCTCGAACTGGCCCGCGTGATGATGGCTGACCCCGCGATCATCCTGCTCGACGAGCCGGCGGCCGGCGTCAATGCAACGCTGCTCGAAGTCATCATCGACCGCATTCGCGACATCAACGCGCGCGGCATCACCTTTCTTTTGATCGAGCACAATATCGACATGGTGAGCCGGCTCTGCCACCGCGTGCTGGTCATGGCGAGCGGCCAGCTGCTGTGCGAAGGCACGGCGGACGAGGTGGCGCGCGATCCGCGCGTCATCGAGGCCTATCTCGGAGGCGCGGCATGAGCCAGATCGTCCTCGATGTCCGCGACCTCGAAGCCGGCTACGAGCCCGGCGTGCCGATCGTGCGCGGCGCCTCGATCACCGTCAGCAAGGGCGAGATCGTCGTCGTGCTCGGCCCCAACGGCGCCGGCAAGTCGAGCCTGATCAAGGCCATCGCCGGTCTCGTCCCGATCACATCAGGCACGGTGACGCTGGACGGCAAGGACATCACGTCCGCACCCGCCCACACCATGGTCCGCCTCGGCCTCGCCTTCGTGCCGCAGACCGAAAACATTTTTCCACTGATGTCGGTGGAGGACAATCTGAAGGTCGCCTGTGGCATCCTGAGGCCGCGCGAGACGCCTGCCCGCATCGAGGAAATGTACGCGGCGTTTCCCGACCTTGTGCGTCAGCGCAGGACCGTTGCCGGCAATTTGTCGGGCGGACAGCGGCAGATGCTGGCGGTCGCCCGCGCGCTGATCGTGCATCCCAAGGTGCTGGTGCTCGACGAGCCTTCGGCTGGCCTGTCGCCGAAATTCGTGGCGATGGTGTTCGAGATGCTGGCCGGCATCCGCAAATCCGGCGTCACAATCCTGCTGGTCGAACAGAACGCCAAGGCAGCACTCGCCATCGGCGACCGCGCCTATGTGCTGGTCGAAGGCAAGGACCGGCACGAGGGCGTTGCCTCGGAACTGTGGAACGATCCGGTCGTCGCCGAACTCTATCTCGGCCAGCGCCGAAAGGCCTCCGAGAAAGGGAGCGCGGCATGAATCTGCAATTTGTCGTCGACGGACTTTTGACGGGTTCGATGATCGGCCTCGGCGCCATCGGCGTGACGCTGACCTATTCGATCCTGCGCTTTTCCAACTTCGCCCATGGCGACTTCATGGCCTGGGGCACCTATGCGACGCTGGCCGTCGTCAGCGCCATAGGTGCTGTGGTCGGCAAGGTGGCGCCGATTGCGCCGCTCTCCTTCGGCTGGCCGCTGATCGCAGCACTCATCATCGGCATGGCGCTGACCGGCCTGCTGGCGCTGCTGCTCGACCTTGTGCTGTTCGCGCGGCTGCGCGCCAAGGGCCAGGCGATCATCGTGGTGATGGCGAGCTTCGGCGCCTCGATGGCGCTCAGAAGCCTGCTCGAATTCACCTTCACCTCGCGGCCCACCTATTTCAGCCGCGCCATCCAGATCGCCATGCCGGTCGGTTTCGGCATCCGCATCACCCCGGACCAGATCGCGCTTTTGCTGCTGACCGCCGTGCTGGTGCTTGGCGTGCACCTGTTGATGACGCGCACGCAAACCGGCCGCTCGATGCAGGCCCTGAGCCAGAATGCGGCGCTGGCCCGCATTGTCGGCATCGACGTCGCCAAGGTCGTGCGCGTCACCTGGCTCATCGGCGGCGCGCTTGCCTGCGTCGCCGGTGTGATGATCGGCATTCTCATCCAGATCCGCCCGTTCATGGGTTTCGACATGCTGCTGCCGATGTTTGCCGCCGCCATCCTCGGCGGCATCGGCAGCGTGCCGGGCGCCGTTCTCGGCGGCCTGATCATCGGCCTCGCCGAAGCCGGCGCGGTGCAGTTGATCGGCGCCGAATGGCGAGCGGCGGTCTCCTTCATCATCCTGATGGCGGTGCTGTTCGTGCGGCCCGTCGGCATCTTTGGAGTGAGGGAACGCTGATGGATCTGCTCGGCTACGGCGCCTTCTTCCTGACCACGGCGCTGATCTTCTCGCTGGTCACTCTGGGGCTCAACCTGCAGTGGGGGCTGACCGGGCTGTTCAACGTCGGCCTTGCAGGCTTCGTCGCCATCGGCGCCTACACTTCGGCGCTGCTGACCACGCCCGATGATGCCGCGCGGCTGGGCGGCTTCGGCCTGCCGATCCTCGTCGGCTGGCTCGGCGCCATGCTGGTTGGTGGCGTCGCCGCCGCCATCACCGGCATGGCCACGCTGCGCCTGAGATCGGATTATCTGGCGATCACCACTTTTGGTGTCGCCGTCGTCGTGCAACTGGTGGCGCTCAATGCGCAGTGTTTGACTGGTGGCCCTTTCGGCATCGGCTTCATCCCCCGCCCTTTCGGCAGCCTCGCCGAAACGCCGCTGCTGTTCAATCTGTCGAACCTAGCTGTCGTCTCGGCAGTGACGCTGGTCGTCTATTTCGCGCTCGAGCATCTGTCGCGCAGCCCCTGGGGACGGGTGCTGAAGGCGCTGCGCGAGGATGAGCGGGCGGCGATATCGCTGGGCAAGAGCGCGCGTTTCTACCGCGTGCAGGCCTTTGCCGTCGGTGGTGCCATCATGGCGCTGGCTGGCGCGCTGCAAGCGCATTTCACCGGCTTCATCGCGCCGGACAATTATCTGCCGATCCTCACCTTCCAGGTCTGGGTGATGCTGATTGTCGGCGGTTCCGGCAGCAATCTCGGTGCCGTCATCGGCAGCATCCTGGTCTGGGCGATTTGGGCGGGGTCAGGCACATTGACCAGTGTGCTGTTCCCGCCGGAACAGCAGGCGCGCGCCGCAGCGCTGCAGATCGTCGCCATCGGCGTGATGCTGTGCGTCATCCTTCTGGTCCGGCCGAACGGTCTGTTCGGCGACAGGCCGTTGCGGGCGCGGTTCGGCAAGACTGCGAAAGCGACGGCGGGCGAGAGCAAGTGACGAAAGACATGACCGGCTCGCGTGGCCTTTCGCTGTGGCACGCCATCGGCCGCAATTGCCGTGAGCGGCCGGCCCTCAATGGCGCACTCGATGTCGATCTGGCGATCGTCGGCGGCGGCTTTACCGGTCTTTCCACCGCGCTGCACGCCGCCGGGAAAGGCCTCTCCGTTGCCGTTCTCGAAGCCGAAATCATCGCCTGGGGCGCGACCGGCAGGAATGCCGGCTTCGTCGTGCCGAACTTCGCCAAGATGGACCCGGTCGACATCCTTGCTCACCTCGGGCCAGAGCGCGGCAAAAGGCTGATCGATTTCGCCGCCGGCAGCGCCGACCTGGTTTTCCGCCTGATCCGGCGGCACTGTATCGACTGCGACGCCATGCAGAGCGGATGGATCCAGCCGGCACATTCGCTGGCCGCTTTCGAAAAGGTCAAATCGCGTGCCAGCCAGTGGACAGGGCGCGGCAGGCCTGTCGTCACGCTGGACAGGCAGGCGACCGAGGACCTGACCGGGGCTCGCGGCTATGTCGGCGGCTGGATGGACCGTTCGGGCGGCGTGCTCAATCCGGTCGACTATGCGCGTGGGCTGGCCGATGCGGCGGAAAAGGCCGGCGCACGCATCTTCGAGCACACGCGCGTTACATCCATCGATCGGATGGCGGACGGCTGGACTGTCAAGACGGCGGCCGGGTCAGTGCGTGCCGGAAGGGTGCTGATCGCCACCAATGCGTATGGCGGGGCGCTCAGTCCGACGCTGCAGCGAACCTACTTTCCCCTCAGGGTTTTCCAGGTCGCCACGGCGCCGCTGCCGCGCGAGATACGCAGCCGCCTGCTGCCGGGCGGGCAAGGCGTCGGCGACACCAGGCGCAATCTGTTCACCTTCCGCTTCGACAGTGAAAACCGGCTGATCAGCGGCGGCATGCATATTTTTGGACCCGGTGCCGATGCGCGGGTGCCGCAGAAAATCTGGCGGCGGCTGGCGAAGCATCTCGAGCTTCCCGACCTGCCGCCGCTTGAATACAGTTGGTCGGGGATGGCCGCCGTCGAGCCTGATTTCCTGCCCCGCCTTGTCGATCTCGGGCCGGGCCTGATCGCCGGCTTTGCCTGCAACGGGCGCGGCATCGCCATGACCACGGCGATGGGAAAGGTGCTGGCCGACTGGGCGCGTGGAACCGATGCGCGCGACCTGCCGCTGCCTTTTGCGCCGCCGTCGCCGATCCCGTTGCATGGCCTGATGCGGCATGCGCCGAACATGCTGCTGCCGTGGAGCATGCTGCGCGACCGGCTGGACGCGGCAGCCTAGCCCTGCTGCTCGATCGATTCGTGGCCCTCATGCCGGCGAGCAGCGGCAGGCCATACCGCCGCAGCAGCAGCGACCAGCATAAGCAGCGCCGCGACCATCGCACACGTGGCATATCCAAACCCGGCATAGAGCGGTCCAAAGCTGGTGGTGCCGACAAAGACCGCGAAGTAGGTTACCGCGCTGTTCAACCCCATGATGGTGCCGCGCCGCGAAGGATCGAGCGCGGTGAGACGCATCACCAGCACGTTCAGTCCGAAGTGATTGGCGAGGCCCCAGATGGCCACCATCGCCAGCATCAGGCCGAAGCTGCCGCTCGCCGCAGCAAGCCCGACATAGACGATGGCGACGAGCAGGTAGGCGAATGGCATGACGCGTCGTGCGCCCAGGCGATCGATTGTGCCGTCAAGAAGTGCTGCCGTGCCGAAGCCGGCGCCATAGGCAAGTGCTGCCCAGCCATTGGCGCTGACCGGCTGCCCCAGGCCGCTGTGAAGGTGATCGCCGAGATAGCCATAGACCCCGTAGAAGGCGGTCATGAAGGCGCCGCAGGCGATCAGAAGCGGCACGATGCCGGGAATGCGCAATGCAGCCAGCGGCGTCGGCGCCGGCCCGCTTTTCCTGACGTCGCTTAGTGAGGTCATGGTGAGGCCGGCCAAGGCAAGAACCGCAAGAAGTGCTACCGCCGCGAAGACGGCGCGCCAGTGCACGAGGTCGGCGAGCACGGCCGACAGTGACACGCCGGCCACCATGGAGACCGTCCAGCCGGTCAGCACGACGCCGATCGTGCCGCTTTCGCGGCCGGGCGGCGCGATCGCTGCCGCACTGGCATAAATGGCCGGCATGGCGACGCCGGCGGCAAGGCCGGCGACCGCCTGTGCCGCGACCAGCGCGAATACCGTCGGCGCCAGCGCGCTGGCGAGAAGTGCAACCGCCAGCAACAGCAGCGCGCCCTGCAGCATGCGGCGGGCGCCGACGCCGTCGATGTAGCGGGCGAGGAACAGGGCGCTTGCCGAGGTGCCGAGACCGAAGGCGGCCGACGCGGCCATCACCGCCGGCACGCTGGTGCCGAAGGATGCCGCCACCGCCGGGGCAATCGGACCCAGAACCAGTGAGTTGGAGCCTATGACGGCGATGCAGCCGGTCAGCAGATAGGCCAGCGCCGGGATCGGCTGGGATGTCGTTGCGGCTTGATGCGCGTTCGTCATCGGAGCATAGTGACCGAACTGAATTCCGCGACAATAGGGAATTTCGATATGGATGAAGAAACAGATGGCATTCCGCAGAACAGGCCTGCCGCCCGGGATCTCGACGCAATCGACCGAAAAATATTAGGCGTCCTGGTCGACGACGCCACCATCAGCTATGCCGAACTCGGCGATCGTGTCGGCCTTTCGCCGCCGGCGGCCCATGAACGGGTCAAGCGGCTTCGGCGCAGCGGCGCCATCCGCAACACCGCCGCCATCATCGATCCCAAGGCGGTGAAGAAGCCGCTGCTTGCCTTCGTGCACGTCGACACCAGCGGCTGGGGCAAGACCCCGGAACTGATGGCGATTTCCGAGCACCCGGAGGTCGAAGAGATCCATTCGGTGGCCGGCGATACATGCATGCTGATCAAGGTCCGCACCGAGGACACAAGGGCGCTCGAAGGCCTGCTGCAGCGCCTCTACGAAACGCCCGGCGTCACCTCTACGCGAAGCTATGTCGTGCTGTCGACCTATCTCGAGCGGCCGGTGCAGCCGGGGATCACGACGCAATGGCCGATGCCCCGGCACATGGCCACGCCGCTGTACTAGCGGCGCGATGAACGCAAGCTACTCAAACGAATAGGCAAAGCCGTCGGCGGAAGCACTGACGGTCACTTTTGTCATCTTTTCGCCGTCGAGCGAGCGGTTCAGCACGCCGCGGCTCAGTTCCGGCAGCAGCGTGTTGGTCAGGATGGCGTCGATCATGCGGCCGCCAGACTCGATCTCGGTGCAGCGCGCCTTGACCAGGTCCATGACACCGTCGCCGATGACCAGTTCGGCGTCGTGGCTGGCGCGCAGGCGCCGCGCGATCTTGGCGAACTGGTGACGGGTAATGGCCTCGATCATCGAATCCGAAAGCGGGTAGTAGGGAATGGTCACCACGCGGCCGAGGAAGGCCGCAGGAAAGACTTTCAGCAGCGGACCGCGCAGCGCCGTGTCGAGGTCGTCGAGCTCGGCGCGCACGGTCCCGTTCTTGGTCCGGTCCATGATCACTTCGGAGCCGACATTCGACGTCAGCAGGATCAGCGTGTTCTTGAAGTCGATCCGCCTGCCCTCGCTGTCGTCCATCATCCCCTTGTCGAAGACCTGGAAGAAGATCTCGTGCACGTCCGGGTGTGCCTTCTCGACCTCGTCGAGCAGGATCACGGAATAGGGTTTGCGGCGCACCGCTTCGGTAAGGATGCCGCCCTTGCCGTAGCCGACATAGCCGGGCGGCGCACCCTTCAGGGTCGAGACGGTATGGGCTTCCTGGAATTCGGACATGTTGATCGAGATCAGGTTCTGCTCACCGCCATAGAGCGTTTCGGCCAGTGCCAGTGCGGTCTCGGTCTTGCCTACGCCGGACGGGCCGCAGAGCAGGAACACGCCGACCGGTTTTTCCGGCGCGCCGAGCCCGGCGCGGCTGGTCTGCACGCGCTTGGCGATCATCTCCATGGCGTGATCCTGACCGACGACGCGTTCGGACAGGGTGGCGGCGAGCTTGAGCGCCTTTTCGGTCTGGCTGGACAGCATCCGTCCGGTCGGGATGCCGGTCCAGTCCTGGACCACGGCCGCGACTGCGTTGCGGTCGACGGAGGGCAGGATCAGCGGCGTTTCGCCTTGCGCCGTGGCAAGCTCGGCCATGAGTTCGCGCAGCCGCGCGAGATCGGCCGCCGGATCGGCTGGAGGAGGTTCAGCGGCCGCCGGCGCCTCCGCGTCGGCCTTGGCTTTGGCCGCCTTGGTCTTGGCCGTTTCAGCCTTGGGCGGCTCTGTCTTGGGCACCTTGGTTTTTTCTTCGTCCGCCGCTGCCGTTTCGGCATCGGCCTCCGGTGTCGCCACGGCATCGAGCGGCACGCCCTCGCCGCGCAGCCTGGCGCGCAATTCGAGGATTTCGGCGACCAGCGCCTTTTCCCGGTCCCAGCGCTCCTGCGCGGCGGCCAGCGTGAGCTCGGTTTCAGCAAGCCCGGTCTCGACCCGTGTCTGCCGATCGGTCACCTCGATGCCGATCGCCGCCTCCCGGCCGATGATGCCCTGTTCGACTTCCAGCGCTTGGCGGCGGCGCAGGATATCCTCGACCTCGGCCGGCGTGGCATGCTGCGATATCGCGACCCGGGCGCAAGCGGTGTCGAGAAGGCTCACCGCCTTGTCCGGCAATTGCCGTGCCGGGATGTAGCGATGCGACAGGCCGACCGCCGCTTCGATCGCCTCATCCAGTATCTGCACCTTGTGGTGCTGCTCCAGCACGCCGGCGACGCCGCGCAGCATGAGAACGGCCACCGCTTCCGACGGCTCGTCGATCTTGACCACCTGGAAACGGCGGGTGAGAGCCGGATCCTTCTCGATATACTGCTTGTATTCAGCCCAGGTCGTTGCCGCGATGGTGCGCAGTTCGCCGCGCGCCAGTGCCGGTTTCAGAAGATTGGCCGCATCGCCGGTTCCGGCAGCGCCCCCAGCACCAATCAAGGTGTGGGCTTCGTCGATGAACAGGATGACCGGCGTTTCGGAGGATTGAACCTCATCGATGACCGCCTTCAGCCGCTTTTCGAACTCGCCCTTGACGCTGGCGCCCGCCTGCATCAGGCCGACATCGAGCATGCGCACGCTGATGCCTTGCAGCGTCGGCGGCACATCGCCCTGGGCGATGCGCAAGGCAAAGCCCTCGACCACCGCGGTCTTGCCCACGCCGGCCTCGCCGGTCAGGATCGGGTTGTTCTGCCGACGCCGCATCAGGATATCGATGATCTGCCGTATCTCCGGATCGCGGCCGACGACCGGATCGATCTTGCCGTCGCGGGCGCGCTGGGTCAGGTCGGTGGCATATTTCGCCAATGCCGAATCCCCGCCAGGAGCACGCCGCGGCGCTTCAGCGGCGGGAACCGCACTGGTAGAGGCGCCCCCTTCCAGCGAGCCTTCCACCACCTCCGCGAACCGCGCGATGACAGCATCGGCATCGATCTTGTCGAACTCGCCGCTGATCTTCGACACCAGGCCTTCCAGAACCGGCGTCTTCAGGCAGGCAAGCAGAATGTGGGCGCTGCGGACTTCCTCGACGCCAAATTCCAGCGTCGCCAGGTTCCAGGCTTCCTGGATGGCATGGAAGATATGGTCGGAGAATTCCTCGATCGAGGTGGCACCGTAGGGCAGCTTGTCGACGGCGCGGGTCATGTCGGCGGTGAGCCGGCTGGCATCCATTCCGGCATCGGCGAGCATCATCTGCACATCCGAGCGATCCGAGAGCACCAGCTGTTCGATGAAGTGGACGAGTTCGACGTAAGGATTGCCGCGCAATTTGGCGGCATCCGCCGCGGCCTTGAAGGCGCGCACACAGACGGGATTGAGCTTGCCGACCAGTTCCTTGCGCTTGAAGCTCTGCGATGACCGGCGCTGTTCCATCGAACGTGCTCCTGCAATCTGCCTGCCGATAACCTGCCACATAAGCGGTCACTTGACAAAGCGCGTGATTCAGCCGGTTTCTTCCGTTTGTGGAAAGTCCCGCACCCCTGACTGCAAACAACCACGGAATTGCTCGCCTCTATGCGAGGCATTTCACATACAGGGTTCGGCAATCAGGCCACGGGTTTTGGCACTCAAGATACGGTCGCGTCAGCTTCCGTTAATGTTTTGGGCAGTCGCTGAATTGTGGTAAAGTGCAACGGTGTGATAACGTTGGGTCACATACGGTTTCAGGGCCGGTCGCTGGGGGTAAAGTGTGATTGATCTCGCACTCTGGCTTAATCCGCTCGACGGTGAAAACCCGTCAGGGGCGGACTTGCGCAACGATCCGGCCTTTCATGAGCTGGAGCGCCTGACCGAGCCGCAGATCAAGGTCGTCCATGACGGCCGCAACAAGCCCGCCGCGCAATCGACGGTTCCTGTCGACTGGCAGGCTGTGCTTGGCAAGGCGGAGGAGTTGCGTTCGCATGGCCGCGACCTGCGCCTGCTTGTCATCGTCACCCGTGCACTGGCCAATGAGCAAGGGCTCGCCGGACTTGTCCAGGGCCTGACCCTTATTGCGAAGACCTTCGACGCGCATTGGGAAACCATGCACCCGGCGCTGCGGCCCAGCGCTACGCCACGCGATGCAGCCTTGCGCCGCATCAACGCGCTGCTCGATCTGCAGAACAGCCAGGGGTTGCTGGCAGACCTGCGGCAAATGACATTCTTTTCGCCGCGCACCATCGGACCGATCACTGGACGCGACCTGGAACAAGGCGCGCTCGACGACCGCGTCATGCTGCAGGAAGCGGCGTCGGGATTGAACAATGCCGAAAAGGCAGCGCTGGTCGCCGCTCACGGGCAGCTGTTGAACCGGGTGCGCAGCGGTTGCGCGGCGCAGGCGGATCAGGCCAACGCCGAAATGACGTCGCTGATTGCCGACGGCCAGGCCGCGATCGCGGCGCTCGATGCGGTCGACACAGCGCTTAATGGTCGCGTGGATGGCAGCGGTAGCACCGTTCCGGAATTAAAGCGGCTTCTGCAGCGTTTGCTGACGACCCTCGAACGGTATTCGGCAGCGGAGACAGTAACGAATGGCGCAGCCAGTCCAGCGCCCGCCCCGGCGGATCCGGGACCGCCGGTCCGAAACGGTCATGGAGCCGAGACAATGGCAAGCTACGCGGAACCGAGTGCGGGGCTCCCCGACAGGATTTCCTCACGCGATGACGTGGTGAAGTGCCTCGACCTTGTCGTGGCCTTCTACGACCGCACCGAGCCGTCGAGCCCGATCCCGCATCTCGCCCGCCGGGTGCGCCGGATGGTGCACATGGATTTCGTTGAACTGATGGAAGATCTCGCCCCGTCGGGGCTGAAGGAATTCCGGCTGCTGGCCGGCGTTCCCGACGCCAAGAAGACCGCCCAGAAGGATGAAAGGTAGCAACACATGCCAGCCGAAAGCAAAGCAAAGGTCATCGAGCGAAATCGCGCCCCGCGCGTGCAGATCGCCTACGATGTGGAAACCTACGGCAGTCCGACGACGATCGAACTGCCGTTCGTCATGGGCGTGATGGCCGACCTGTCGGGCGCATCGCAAACCAGGGAAGCGTCGAAGACGCTTCTGGACCGCTCCTTCGTCGAGACGGACGCCAACCGCTTCCCCAAGTTCATGGAGGCGCTCGGGCCCAGGGTCAAGGCGCGGGTGAAGAACACGCTGCCGCAGGCCGAGGGCCAGGAGCGTGACGAGGAGCTGGCGCTCGACCTGACCTTCACCAAGATGGGCGATTTCGCCCCCGACAAGATCGCCGAACAGGTTCCGCAACTGGCCGAGATCCTCAAGATGCGGCGCCAGCTCGAGGAACTGCTCGGCTTCATGGACGGCCGCGTCGATGCCGAAAAGCGCATCGCCCAGTTGCTGAACAACCAGCCGCTGCTGGCACAGATCGCCAGCCAGGCGATGTCCGACGACGACAAGGGCGAGGAATAGATCATGGCCGAACAGCAAAAGACCGCAGCAGCCGTCGCCGAGGCCGAGGCCGTCGACCTGGGAGAATTCAGCCAACTGCTGGAGAAGGACTTCAAGGTCAAGAAGGACGACAGCGAGAAGCTGCAGCAATTGGTGCGCAATCTTGCACTGGCGGCGCAGTCGCGCTCCGAGACGACGACCATTTCGTCCAACTCGATCAAGTCGATCAAGTCGCTGATAGCCGGCATCGACAAGATGCTGACGACGCAGGTCAACGAGATCCTGCACGCCCCCGAAGTGCGGGAGATGGAAGGCACATGGCGCGGCCTTTGGTATCTCATCAACAACACCGAGACGGATGCGAAGCACCTCAAGATCCGGGTGATGAACATCTCCAAGGAACAACTGGCCGACACGCTTGAAGACTATGAAGGCCAGATGTGGGACCAGAGCCCGATCTTCAAGAAAGTCTACACGGACGAGTATTCGATGCTCGGCGGCGAGCCGATCGGCTGTATCGTGGGCGCGTACGAATTTTCGAACCATCCGCGCGACGTCGGCCTGCTGCGCAACATCTCCGGCGTCTGCGCCTCGGCGCACACGCCGTTCATCGCCGCCGCTTCGCCGCGGCTGTTCCGCATGGACAGTTGGCAGGAACTGCCGAACCCGCAGGACCTGCAGATGATCGTGAACAATCCGGCCTACGCCTCGTGGCAGTCGCTGCGCGAGAGCGAGGACGCCCGCTATATCGGCTTGACCATGCCGCGCGTTCTGGCACGGCTGCCCTATGGGTCCGAGACCGTTCCGGTGAAGGGCTTCTCCTTCGAGGAGGAGGTGCAGGGCGACCACAACAAATATGTCTGGATGAACGCCGCCTTCCCGATGGGCGTCAACATCAACCGCAGCCACAAGCTGTTCGGCTGGGGCACGCAGATCCGAGGCGTCGAGAACGGCGGCACCGTGCTCAACCTGCCGGTGCACGCTTTCCCGACGGACGACGGCTCGATCGCGATGAAATGCCCGACGGAGGTCGCCATCGATGACCGGCGCGAGGCAGAACTGGCCAAGCTTGGCCTGATGCCGATCCTGCACCGCAAGAACACCGATCTGGCCGCCTTCATCGGCGCCCACTCGCTGCAGGACGACGAGACCCGCGCCGGTCGCCTGGTCGATCCCGACGCCCAGTCCAACGAACGGCTCTCCGCCAACCTGCCGTATCTGTTCCCGGTTTCCCGTTTCGCGCACTACCTCAAGGCCATTGCGCGCGACAAGATCGGCTCGTTCAAGGAACGCTCCGATATGCAGATCTGGTTGACCGAATGGATCAACCGGTACGTGCTGGCCAACCCGGCCTTCGCCGACGACAAGGCGCGCGCCAAGCGTCCGCTTGCCGCCGCCGAGGTGCAGGTCGACAGCGTGGAGGGCCGGCCGGGCTACTACAACGCCCGCTTCTATCTGCGCCCGCACTACCAGCTGGAAGGCATTAACGCGTCCCTCCGGCTGGTGTCGGAACTGCCGTCTGTGAAGACTTGATTGCAGCAACCAACACTTTTTCGTTTTGAAAGCGGTGGAGAAAGAAAATGCCTACAATGAAGATCGATGGTTTTTTGAAAGTTCCGGACATCAAAGGGCCCAGCACCCGAGACGGCCACGACGACGAGATCGAGATCCATGGCGTCGACTACAAGATGGTGGCTCCCTATGATCCGAATTCGCTCTCGCGCCGCGGCCGCGTGTCGATGGGCATGATCAAATTCACCAAGCACTATGACAAATCTTCGCCCTATCTCGCGAAGGCCCTGTTCGAAAACAAGGCGCTGGATGAGGTCAAGTTCTCCGCCCGACGGACCATCGACGGCGAGAGCAAGGACTATCTGGTTGTTACCCTGACTGATGCTTCGATCATGGAATACGACATGTCGCAGGCCGATGATGAAGCCGACCTGATCCAGGAGGAGGTCTCCTTCGCCTACAAGAAGATCAAGTTCGTCTATGACGACAATGACGAAGCCGAAATGGATGTCTATGTCGGCAAGTGAGACGCGGTCAAACCGTCCCGGCACGGAAAGACCCCAGGCCGGCGGCAGTTCACGGGCCAAGAGCGAGGCGGTCCAGCCTTCCCTTTGGGATCGCCTCGTCAACGACCTGCCCGGCCTGAGTTCGGAGATAGACGGGCTCAAGCGGGCCCTGCAGGAGGAAATTGGCGAGGAGCGTCTGGAAGAGCTTTTGGCGAACGGTTCGCGGCTGATCGACGCCGACGCCGCGCTGAGCCCCGATCAGAAGCGACGGGTGCATCGGCTGGTGTTTCAGAACCGGCATCGCGGCGAGCTCGAAAGCCGCGGCATCGTGGTTTCGGCCAGCGTGCTTCGCGAAGCGGTGCGGCGCGATATCGAGGCGCTGTTCAACACCGAGCGCTTCGAAGCCATGCCGCTGTTTTCCGACCTTGAAAGCGAGCAGATCGGGGACAACCCGCCATCGCTCGCCGATTTTCCGGAGGTACGGCGCAGCGTGATCAATTACGGCGTGCCGTCCTTCTCGGGCCGTTCGTCGCGCGACTTCGATCGCGACACGCTGGCGCGCGAGATCCGTGCCGTGCTTGCCACGTTCGAGCCGCGTCTCAAGGAGAGCGAGACCAAGGTCACGGTGAACCTTGGCGACAAATTGGGCCTCAAGATCGAGATCGACGCCGTGCTGATCATGACGCCGACACCGGAACGCATGCGCCTGCGTACCATGATCAATCTCGACAACGGCATGGCGCGAACCGAGTTCAGGGAAGCCTGAGATGGATCGGGTCTTCGTAGAATATTACGAGGAAGAACTGACCCACATTCGCGGGCTTGCGGCAGAGTTCGCCGACATGCATCCGGCAGTGGCGCGCAATCTGTCGCTCGATACGGTGCCGTGTCCGGATCCCTATGTCGAGCGGCTGCTTGACGGCGTCGCCTTCCTTGCCGCGCGCACGCGGCTGAAGGTCGATGCCGAGCGCTCGAGGTTTTCTCGCAGCATTCTCGATGTGCTTTATCCCGACCTGGTCACGCCGGCGCCGGCGACCGCGATGGCGGTGCTGAAGCCCGGCCAGCAGGTGCAGACGATGCTTGCCGGCCATGTCGTCAATCGGGACACGCGGCTGGTTTCGAGCCTGCAAGCCGGCCTGTCGACACGCTGTACATTCACCACCGCGCAGGAGGTGACACTGTGGCCGATAGCGGTCACCTCGGTGAGCTATTTCCAGGATCGCAGCGCGCTCGCCGCCGCCGGAATAGGCGCGATCGGAAAGCAGGGCGGCGAAGCGGCGCTGCGCATCACGCTGGCCCGGACCGGAAAAGGCAAGCTCGACGAACTGGCGCTCGACCGGCTCGATTTGTATTTCGCCAATCGCACCAAAGCGCCGCTTTTGTTCGACGCGATTTTCGGTGCCTGCTCGGCGCTTGGCGCACGGGCGGAAGGCAAGTCCAATCCATTGTCGCCTTTGCCGGCGCCAGAAATGGTCGGCATCAGCGATGCCGAGGCGATGATGCCGCGCACACGCCCGACATTCGAAGGCTACCGGCTGTTGCGCGAATATTTCATGATGCCCGAGCGCTTCCACTATGCGCGCGTTTCCGGGCTGCAGCCCGTCGTGCGCAAATGCCAGGCCGGCCTCGAAATCGTCTTTGTGTTCCGGCGCGCGGTGCCGGAACTTTCCGACCTGACGCCTCAGGATTTCGAACTTTTCGCGACGCCGATCATCAATCTGTTCGAGCGCGAGTGCAATGTCATCGAGCTTGATGCGCGCAAGACGCGGCAGGTGCTGCATGCCGACCGCACGCGGGCGCGGGACTTCGAAATCTATCGGGTCATCCGGGTCGAGGACGCCGACACCGAGGGTCCCGACGCCGAGATACCGGAACTCTTCAGCCTTGGGCAAAACCGCGGCAGCGGCTGGGTGTATTCGACGGAACGGCGTCCGCGCCGCGCAACCGAGGATGAACGGCGCCAGGGCGTGACCCGCACCTCATACACCGGCGACGATGTTTTCCTTGCCGTGTCACGTCCGGTCGGAAGTACGGCAAGCCGGCCGCTCAAACGCGTCGACATCGTGGCACTGTGCACCAATCGCGACCTGCCGATCCTCGACGACACGCCGACCTTGACGCTGGAGGCCGGCGATCCAGTGGAGTCGATCAGGCTGCTCGGCGCTTTGCGTCCGCCGCAGCCCGCCATACCGGCAGCGCTGCCGGCGAGCGCCGAGGGCGAATCGCGCGCCGACGATCTGGCCTGGCGGCTGGTGTCGCAGCTGGCGCTCAACTTCCTCAGCCTCGCCAAGGAGGGTCGCGGCGTCGATCCCCTGCATGCGCTCCTCGATCTCTATGCCGATCGCGGCGATCCCGGCCTCACCCGCAATGTGCGCTCGATCGTGCGCATCGACTCACGCGCGGTGGTCGAAAGGCTGGCGATCGAGGGACCGATGTGCTTCGGACGCGGCACCGAAGTGACGCTGCATGTCGACCAGTCGGTGCTGGCCGGGCAAAGCACGTTGCTGCTTTCCGCCTTGCTGGCGCGGCTGTTTGCCCGGCATGCCGGAATAAACGGGTTCGTGCGGACCCGCACGCGGTTGCTCCAGAGACAGGAGGATGTGCCATGGCCGATGACGCCCGGCAATCGCTACCTGATCTAGCGCTGCCCGATCCACAACAAGCCGAAGCGCTGTCCGCAGCGTTCGACTTTTTCGAACTGCTGCGACGGCTCGAACGACGGGGCGGCCTGTTCGGCCATTCCGGCCGGCCGGACCGCGAGCCGGCACGGCTCGGCCAGCATGTGCGCCTCGCCTTCTCGGTCCAGGACGTGGTCGAATTCCTTGAACCGACGGACAAGGCGCCGGCCCGGGTCACGGTTGCAAACCTTGGCCTGCTCGGCCCCGAAGGCCCGATGCCGCTGCATCTGACGCGCTGGGTGCTCGATCGCCTGTCGCAGCGCTGGTATGGCGGCGCCGACGCGTTGCAGACGAGCGACACGACATTCGTCGACTTCGTCAACATCCTGCAACACCGGATGATCGCCCTGTTCTACCGCGCCTGGGCGGATGCCCATCCGGCGGTCCAAGTCGAACGCGCCGTTGGCGGCCGTGTCCGCTCCATGCTGCAGTCCATGGCCGGCATCGGACTTCCCGGCACCCAGGATGCCGAGCTTGATGCGGTCAAGCTTCGCCAGGCCGCGTCGCTGGCTGCCCAGGTCGACGGCCCCGAACGGCTGACCCTGTTCCTGGCCGAGGCCTTCAAGGTGAAGGTCGTGCTCAAGGAATTCGTCGCAGCATGGATGACCATACCCGCGGCGCTGCAGACCCGTCTCGCCGGCGCCTACGCCTCGCTTGGCCGCAGCGCGACGATCGGCCCGCGCAGCTTCAGCCGGCAAAGCCGCATCGAACTTCGTATCGGCCCGCTTGGATACAAGGACTACAAGGCCTTCCTGCCGGGTGGTGAGCGCCTGAAACTGCTGAAGCAGGCGGTGCGCGATCTGGTCGGCGAAACGCTCGACGTCGACCTCAGGATCGTGCTCGCCGGCGAGGCCGTGCCGCCGGCCAGGATCGGCACGGTACAGCTCGCCAGGACTGCCTGGCTTGCGCGCCCCGCTGAAAGGGGAGATGCTGACGATATGCGGCTGCGCACCATAGTCGGGTGGCGGCCGGAAACGGCGGGAGTGGCGGCATGAGCTTGCTACTGACGCTCGAGCAAGGACCGCGCGCGCAAGTGACGCGAGAGGCTCGGCTGGACGAAGGCGAGTTGGTGATCGGCCGCAGCTCCGACGCGGACTGGCAGATCAACGATCCCGACATGTTCGTTTCCCGCGCCCACTGCAAGATCACGGCCAAGCAGGGTGGCTATTTCGTCACCGACACTTCGAGCAGTGGGCTGTTCATAAACGATTCCGACAGCCCGCTGGGGCCAGGAAATTCGGCGCGCTTGCAGAACGGCATGCGGCTGAGACTGGGCGACTATGTCGTGTGGGTCGATCTGCAAGCAGCAGCGGTCCAACCGGTGGCTTCCAGGCCATCGACGACGGACATGCAGCCACCGGCCTCGCGGGTATCGGTCAGCATCGGCCGCGACGATTTCTTTTCGGCCACCACCGAGCAGGAACCCGGGCGACCGCGCCCCGCCGACCTGCCCAACCCGTTCGAGCAGCCAGCCCCCGGCGCGTTCGAACGCGCGCGTTCGGACGAACGCAGTTCGCCGGCTTTTGACGATCCCTTCAGCCTCGACCCGGTGGCGACGCCGGCCGCCGATGCAGGCTTCGCCGATGGCGGGCGTGGCAGGCCGCTATTCGACGATCCCTTCGGCCTCGATTCCGCCACTCCAGCGCTGAAGGAGGTGGCCAAAGCTGCCCCCGACAACCGGCCGGCATTCGATGACGGCTTTGGCTTCGGCCCTGCCGGGATTACCGCCCCCATCAATGGCACCGACTCGGCCGGGGCGAGCGAAATCGCCGCCGGAGCGCCCTCTCCCGCGCCCTGGGATTTGCCTGGCCGCAAGGTCGAGCCGTCTCCCTTGCCACCGCAACGCGCCGCTGCCAGACCCGGTGTGGCGCAACCGCCCGTTGGGCAGTCCGATGCGGCACTGCGCGCGGCATTCCTGCGCGGCATGGGCATCGACGAAGCCGACTTTCCCGGCCGCGATGCGGTGGCCGAGATGGAGAAGTTCGGCCGCGAATATCGCATGATGATGGAAGGCCTGATGCAGCTTCTGCGCAAGCGCGCCGAAGAGAAGGGAAACGCCCGCGTCGCGCAAACCGTGGTCGGTGCTTCCGAAGTCAATCCGCTCAAATTCCTGCCCTCGGTCGACGACGCCCTGGTGACCATCCTGGCGGATCGCAGCCCCGGATTTCTCGGCGCCGAAGCGGCGATCGCGGACGCCGTGCGCGATCTCGCGCAGCATCATGTTCGCGCCTGGCGCGGTGTGCAGGGGGCGCTGCGACGGATGATCGACCGCTTTGACCCGGCGGCGATCGAAGAGGAGCTGAAATCGAGCTCGGCGATCGGCACGCTGCTGACCGGCGGGCGCGGCGCCAAGCTGTGGGAACTCTATCAAAAACGCCACCGCGAAATCGCCCAGAGCGCGGAGACGCGCTTCCTGGGCGAAATCGGCACTGATTTTCGTGATGCATATGAGGAGGAGTGAGACATGATCGACAGACGCGAGTTCATCGTCGCCCTGGGGGCAACCGGATTGCTGACAGCCTGCCAGAGCGGGCCGCCGAAACCGTCGGTGATCACGGTCAACGTGACCGGCGGGGCCGGCATGAACCCCGGACCGGGCGGCGGCGACAGGCCGGTGACGGTGCTGGTCATGCGGCTGCGCAGCACCGGCAAGTTCAATTCGGCCGACTACTTCGCCCTGCAAGGCGACGCCGGCTCGGCACTTGCCGGCGATCTCATCGGTTCCGACCAGATCGCCGTCGGGCCTGGCAAGAGCGCGTCGAAGACGATCACGGTTGAACCGGACGCGACGGCGCTTGGCTTCGTTGCGCTGATCCGCGAACCCGGCGGACGCAACTGGCGCACGACCAAATCGGTTTCGGCGGGATCGAAATTCACCGTCAATGTGACGCTGGGCAGTGGCGGCATTTCCGCCTAGCGCGGCCAAAGGCAGGGATACGATGCAAAGAGTGGCGGCATGAGTGACGCAAACAGGGTGCTGTGGTCCGAGGGCCTGTTCCTGCGGACCCAGCATTTCCAGCAACAGGATCGCTTTTTCGAAGCGACGGTGCGCGGCGCGTTGCAGGCCGGGCAGCTGCATACGTTCGGCTTTCGAACGCTGACGCTCGACCCGGCCTTGCTCGACGCCGGCCAGATCTCCGTGCTGACGGCGCGCGGCATCTTTCCCGACGGAACGCCGTTCGCGATCCCCGACACGATGGACGCGCCGCGGCCGCTGGCGATCACACCCGACATGGGCGAGGGACCGGTGCTGATCGCCCTGCCGCTCGAGCCGCCCGAAGGCGTCGGCTTCGACCCAGCGCACGCCGAGCCATCCGGCGCTCGCTATCGCGGGCGGATCGTCGCGGTGCGCGACGCCGTGCATGGCGGCTCCGATCCCGAGGAAATCGAGATCGCGCGGCCGCAAGCCGTGCTGCTGGCGCCGGGCAAAACGGTTGGCGGCTACACGGCGCTGCCCGTCGCCGAGATCAAGGGCGTTCGCGCCGACGGCGGAGTGGCGCTGGATGACACGTTCCTGCCGCCGACCTTGGTCATCGGCGCGGCCTCCTGGTACAGCCGGCTGCTTCAGGAGGTGGTTACCGGCCTCGATCAGATCGCCGAGGCGCATGGCAAGATGGTGCTGGGCGGCCCCGGGCGCAGCGTCGAGGACCTCTTGATCCTCAATCTGGTCAACGCCGCGCGGCCGCGACTGGCGCATATGCTGGCGCAGGACGTCTACCATCCGTCCGAGGTCTACATGGAACTTGCCGGTCTCGCCGGTTCGATGGCGACCTATGGCTCGAGCGCGCGGCGCCTGGGCGAATTGCCTGTTTACGACCACATGGCGCCGGGACCTGCCTATTCGGCCCTGGCCGACGCGCTGCGCTCGCTCATCCTCAGCCTGCGCTACATCGAGCCCAAGTCGCGCGCCCTGCCGGTCATGCGCCATGCCACCAATGTCTGGAAAATCCGCATCGACAACCCCAAGCTTCTGGTGGCGAGCCGGATCGTGGTGCGGATCGGATCCGAGCTGTCGGAGGATGCGCTGCGCAAGATATTCGTCAACCAGGCGACCGTCGGCTCGGCCAGCGAATTCGAGGGGCTGTGGAAGTCTCGGCTGCCGGGCATCCCGCTGAAGCCCCTGCATTCGCAACCACGTGAAATTCCCTATGATGGCGACCGGCTCTGTCTTGAACTCGACCAGAAAAGCGAGCACTGGGCCTCGCTTCTCGAAGCGCCCGGCTTTGTGATCGGCGTTTCGGGCGTTCTGCCGAGCGAACCGCAGGTCGATTGCTACTCGGTCAACAGGTGAGATGATGAGCCGCGACGATCCTTTCGGACTGTCCGAGGATCGCGAGCGTACGCGCATACGCCTTGGCGGAACGCCGACGCCACGCGCTTCGATGCCGCTGCTGCCGTCCGGCGCTGCGCCAAAACGGGCGCGCGCCCACCCAAACGTGCTCGTCAATGCATTCTCGCCTTTGCTGGAATTTGCGCCCGAACTGGAAAACGCGCTGCCGCCGGAGAATCCGGAAGCGCTGCGGACAAGACTGCTCGAGGAGCTCGTGCGCTGCCGCGACGCAACCATGACGGCCGGCTCTTCGCTTGAACGGGCCGATCAGGCAGCCTGGCTGGTGGCAGCACTTCTTGATGACCTGGCGCTGAACACGCCGTGGGGCGGCGCCAGCGCATGGCCACGCCAGCCGCTGGTGGTCATGCTGCGCGGCGACGTCGATGCCGGCGCGCAGTTCTTCGCCCGTCTCGAAGAACTGGAGCGCCATCCCAACCGGGATCGCGACATGCTGGAATTGCAGTACCACTGCATGGCGCTCGGCTTTCGCGGCAAGTATCGCGTGCCTGGCCGATCCGGCGACCGCTCGCTCAATGCCGTTCGCGTGGCCGCCGCACGTTTCCTGCGCGACACCGACGCGGAAGGAGCGCCGCTGTCGCCGAACTGGAAAGGCGTCATCGCGTCCGACGAGCCGCAGCGCTTCATCGTACCGATCTGGGTGATGGCGGCGGCGGCGGCAGTGATCGCCACGGCGGTTCATGTCGGGCTGTCGATGGGCCTGAGCAGCCAGGCGGTGGAGCTTTCGGCGCTGGTGCGCGCGCTGCCGCCGCCCAATCGCAGCGAAGTCACCCGCGCCTCGCCCAAGGTCGAGCCGCCGCCGCTGCAAACCGTGGATTTTGCGCTGCTGCCGGAATTCCAGGCGGCGGCACCCGCCGATCTCAGGTCGGCGCTCAAAGGCACCGAGAGCGTCTCTTTGGCCAAATTGTTCATTCAGGCCTCCAACCCCGAACTGTTCCAGTCGTCGCGCGCGCAACTGACCGAAGGGTTCGAACCGCTGATCGCTTCGATCGCCAAGGTGATCCTCGAGAACCAGGAGCTGATCGGCAAGATCACCGTGGTTGGTCATACCGACGGCATCCCCCTGCAAAAGACCAATCCCCTGTCCACCAATCAGCGGCTGTCGGAAGCCCGCGCTGCCGCGATCGCCGACATGCTGATCCAGAATGGCGTGCCGCAGGATCGCGTCCAGTCCGAAGGCAGGGCTGCCACCGATCCGGTAGCCGACGACAGCACGCGCGAGGGCCGGGCCTTGAACCGCCGCCTCGAAGTGCTGGTCGAGAAGAGGCTGTGACATGTTCATCCTGCGCTTCCTCTGGGCAGTCCTGACATCTCGCTTCCTGTGGACGCTGATTGGTCTCGCGCTGCTGTCGCTGATCATCTGGGTGTTCGGCCCGATCGTCAGGGTCGGCGACTACGTGCCGATGGCGTCGGAGACGGTGCGCATCGTCATCATTGCGCTGCTGGTGATCTTCTGGCTGATCTGGCTGATCGTCGCGCAACGCCGCGCGATCCGCGCCAACCGCATGTTCGTCGCCGA
Organism: Mesorhizobium sp. P2_E10; assembly: GCF_056404235.1. Classification (NCBI taxonomy): domain Bacteria; kingdom Pseudomonadati; phylum Pseudomonadota; class Alphaproteobacteria; order Hyphomicrobiales; family Phyllobacteriaceae; genus Mesorhizobium; species Mesorhizobium sp. P2_E10. Next base: position 158,957 of record NZ_JBFUEK010000003.1, on the reverse strand, counting down.
AATTTCCGCCCCGGTGGAGGAAAAACGGCTGAGCCCCGGCGAAGAGAGCGTCGCCGCTGTCGGTGCCAAATTCCAGGACGTGATGGTCGAGCTGAAGCGCCGCAAGCTTGGCGGCCGCAAGTTCCTGCGCGAAATGCCGTGGTATGTGATCGTCGGCCCGCCGGCCACCGGCAAGACGACAGCATTGCGGCAGTCCGGGCTCAACTTTCCGATCGACCTGACGGATGATCTGCAAGGGATCGGCGGCACGCGCAACTGCGACTGGTTCTTCTCCGAAAACGCGGTGATGATCGACACTGCCGGCCGCTATGTCCAGCAGGAGAGCCAGCCGGACGTCGATGCCGCCGAATGGTTGGGCTTCCTCGACCTGTTGAAGAAGCATCGCGGCCGCCGCGCGCTGAACGGCGTCATCGTCGCGCTTGGGATCGATGCGCTTTCCGAGGGCGACGAAGCCGTCAAGGCGCATGGCCGCAAGATCCGCCGGCGGCTGGCCGAACTCGAGGAGCGGCTGGAAATCCGCCTGCCGGTCTATCTGATGCTGACCAAGGCCGATCTCATCAAGGGCTTCGAGGCCTTCTTCGGCGGCCTGTCGACGGCGGCGCGCGAGCAGGTCTGGGGAACGACCTTCCCGCTCGACGCGCGCGTCGACGCCAAGACGATCGCGGGCGAAATCTCGACGCTGTCGAGGGAGCTCGAAAAGCGGCTGGTGCCGCGTCTGGAAGACGAAGACAAGCTCGCCGAGCGCGCCGAGATCTTCCGCTTTCCAGCGCAGCTGCAAAGCCTGTCCGAACCGATCCAGGTGCTGGTCGAAGCGATGTTCGGCGAGAGCCGCTACGAGGAGGCCGCCTGGCTGCGTGGACTCTATCTGACGTCGGCGACGCAGGAAGGGGCGCCGATCGACCGGCTGACCGCCGCACTAGCCTCCTCCTTCGGCCTGCCGGCGCGGCGCTCGATGCCGACGCCGCGTTTCGAAAAGCGCAGCTTCTTCCTGAAGAACCTTTTGACCGAGGTGATTTTCAAGGAGGCCGGACTTGGCACGTTCGACCCGCTGGCGCAGCGCCGCCGCGCCTGGATCTGGCGCGGTGCGGCGGCTGCATGTGCCGCCGCTGCCCTGCTGGCCAGCGGCGTGTTCACCTGGTCCTACTATGACAATCGCAACGCAATCACCGCCCAGGCAAGCCAGTTCGTGGCGCTGCAGGCGCCGCTGACCGCGGCAGCGGCAAGCCCGGCCTCGGTGGAGCAGCCGGCTATCGACGGCGCGCTCAATGCGCTGGCCGAGGTCGCCAATGCCAGGACGGCGCCGCCCGACAATGCGCAGGATCTGTTTGGCCCCTCGGCATCGGCCGAACTGGCGCGGGCGCAGACCGACACTTACGACCACGCGCTGCGCAACGTGCTCGAGCCGCGCATGGTGGCTTTGCTCGAAGCGACCATGTGGCGGCAGATTCGCGATCCGGATTTCATGCTGGGCGCCCTGAAGACCTATCGCATGATGACCGGCCTGTCGCAGATGGACCCCGATTTCGTTGAGAATTGGTGGGTGAACGACCTGCCCGAGTTCGCGCCGGCAGCACCGTTTCCGACCGCTGACGCGGAAGAGCACCAGCTTGCCGCGATCCGCCGCATGGCGGTCGATGACAGCTACACCAAGCCCGACCAGGCGCTGGTTGCCGAAGCGTTGAAAACGGTTTGCACGGTTTCGCTGCCGGCGCGCGCCTACAAGCAATTGCTGGCGGACCCGGAAGTCGCCGAACTGAAGGAGTGGATCCCCGCGAACTTCGCCGGCCCCAACGGCGCCAAGGTGTTTGCCCGGCGCTCCGACAAGACGCTGCGCGTCGGCATATCAGGTGCGTTCACCTATGCCGGTTTCCACGACGCCATCCTTGACCGGGTCGAGGATGTCGCCGCCCAGGCGGCGCTGGACCGCGCGGTCTTTGCCGGCGGCTGTTCGGAAAATTCCGAGACCTCGGTGTCGGCGCTGTCGGAAGATATCCTGAAGCTCTATTACGACGACTACATCGCGCAATGGGACAGTTTCCTGCGCGATATGAGGCTGGCGCCGCTGACCGATCTCAACGTTGCCAGCGAGAATCTGAAGGACCTTTCCAGCGCCGATTCCGCATTGAAGCGGCTGGTGACGGCAGTTGTCCAGGAGACGGAACTCACCCGCTCGGACGAAGCGCCCGCTGGAGACGACAAGGCGGCCGCGAAAGGCGGCTCGAAGCTGCTCGGCAAGCTGGGCAAGCTGGGCAAGATCGTCAAGGTCGGGGCAAAACTGCTGCCGCGCACGGGATCGGCCAGTGAAGTGGACCTGACCGGCACGCTGGTGGCCGAGCATTTCAAACCGCTCAAGGGCGCTATCGCCGAGGTCGACGGCCAGCCGCCGGCGCTTGACGCCGCGGTGGTGGCGCTGACGGCATTGTCCAACGTATTGCAGACGGTCACCGCCAATCCGGATCCTCAGGACGCCATCAAGAAACAGGGTGGGCTGGCCGAACTGACGGGAGCCGTCGCCCGGCAGGCGCAGATACTGCCCGATCCGATCGACGACTGGCTGGGCGGCATCGCCGGCGACACCAGCGGCCTGACGCAGAAGGCGGTGGCATCGGAGCTCAACGCCATCTGGCGCGCCGACATTCTGCCGTTCTGCCAGGCCGCGCTCAACGACCGCTATCCGTTCAGCCCCGACAGCGCGGTCGATGTGAATGTCAAGGATTTCGCCCGCCTGTTCGGACCGGCCGGGCTGATCGATGCCTTCATCAACGACCATCTGATCGGCTATGTCGACACCTCGGCGCAGCCATGGAAATGGCGCGCCGATTTCGGTCTGGACCCGTCCGCGCTCGCCGCCTTCGAGCAGGCCAGGCGGATCCGCGACGATCTCTTTCCCGGCGGCCAGGGCCCGGTGATGAGCTTCACGCTGGAGCCGAAGGACCTGTCGCCCAACGTCACCCGGGTGACGCTCAACATGGATGGCCAGAACCTCGTCTACTTCAACAACGCGACGCGGCCGCAGCCGATGACCTGGCCCGGCAAGGACGGCACCGGTGTCATCTCGCTCGCCTTCCAGCCGATCGACGGCTCACCCGAAATCATGCTCAACGAGACCGGCAGCTGGGCCTGGTTGAGGATGCTGAAGGGCGGCCGGTTCACCGGAACCTCGCTGTCCGACGTCTACAGCCTGCGCCTGGGGACGAAGGGCCTCTACGCCGACTTCGAGCTGAAGGCCGCCAGCGTCGAAAATCCCTACAACCTCCAGATGTTCAAGAAATTCTCATGTCCGCCGCAGATATGATCCTGCCTGGCTTTTACGGCAAAATGCCCGCCACCGGCGATTTCGTCTCCCGGCGGTTGCCGGGCGAGTTTGTCCGCAACTGGGATCGCTGGCTGGCGCAGCATCTCGTGCCGCTGTTTGGCCAGGAATCCTGGCCCCTCGACACCGCGCTGCGCTTTCTGGCTGGCCCGGATTCCTTCGGCGCATCGGTGGGTATCATTTTGCAGAGCGCCGACAAGGTTGGCAGAAAATTCCCCTTGAGCGTCGTTGCGCCGCTTCCCGAAGCTCCCGTCGAGCTGGCTTATGCCGAAGCGTGGTTTGCCAGCATCGAAGCAGCAGCTGTCGCCGCCCAGCATGGCGAGCTGACGCCCGACGAACTCGACGCAGCACTTGCCGGACTGCCGGTGCCGCCGGTCGAGCCGGGCGAAGAACTCATCAGCGGCATGGTGATGTGGACCGCGTATTCCGACATTTTCGACATCGATCCGCAGTCGCCGCAAGCGACGCTGGAGCAAATGCTTGCCGCCAGTTGGGAGACCAACTGATGCAAATCTGGAACCAGATGGGCTATCCGCACGAATTCACCATGGGCATGGACAAGGCCGGCCATGAATGGATCGTCGTGGTGGTCAAGGGCACGTTCGACTTTCCCACGACGCCTGGCGGACCGGTGCAGAAATCAGCGGAGCAGGTACCGCTGGTGATGGCCGACACACAGACCGGTGAACCCGGCTATTCCGCCACATTGTGGGAAACCGATTTTGCCTTCCGCAAACCGCGCTGCGACGTCATCGCCAACGGCTGTGCCTATGCGCCCGGCGGGCGCCCGGCGGAGCGTGTGCCGGTCGGCATCAAGGTTGGCAACTGGTCGAAACTGTTCGAGGTCGTGGGCCACAGGGAATGGCGCGCCATCGGCCCGCTCTTTACCGCCACGTCGCCGCAGCCCTTCCTGAAACTGCCCATTTCCTATGACGTCGCCTGGGGTGGCGTCGACAGACTGGACCCGGAGGACAAGCTCCCCGCCAGCTACAAATACAACCCGGTCGGAACCGGTTGGTCGCGCACAAAGAACCAGCGCCTCATCCCCGGCCTGCGGTTGCCCAACACCCAAGCGGTCGGCGAGGAAATTCGCTCACCCTTCGGCGACTACAAGCCGATGAGTTTTGGGCCGATGGGCCGCGGTTGGCCTGGACGCATCGAATTTGGCGGCACCTACGACCAGAACTGGATCGACAATGTCTTTCCTTTCCTGCCGCAGGATTTCGATGAGCGCTATTTCCAGATGGCGCCGCCCGACCAGCAGATCGACATGCCCCGCAGCGGCGAAGAGGTGCAATTGGTCAATCTGACGCCAGAGGGACGCGTAGGTTTTCGCCTGCCCCCGACGACGCTGCCGATGACGCTGTTCAGAGGGCGGGAGAAAGCGTTCGAGGGCGATATCCTGCCCGACACCATTTCGTTCGACCCGGAAAACCGCCGCTTCTCGCTGGTCTGGAGAGTGTCGCAACGCATTCGCCGAACCATACTGGATTTTTCTGAATGCTGGGTCGGCGCACCGACAAAAGCCATGTTGCTCGCCCGAGCGAAGGGCAAACGTTACATCCGCCGCTTCAACGTTCCACTTCGCTTTAAGGAGGACGATGCTGCATGAGCGCCGGCCTGGACATCGTCTCGATTGGAATGGTGACGGCAGTCGGCCTCGACGCACCGTCAAGTTGCGCTGCAATGCGAGCAAGGCTGGATGGGTTTCAGGAAACGCAATTTACCGGCGCGAAGGCAGCCGCCCTAATTGGAGCGCCAGTTCCCCTTCCCCGAAACTGGATCGGTACCAAGCGGTTGGCTCACATGGCGGCTGGCGCAATCAGCGAGGCAATCAACTCAGCGCCTCAACAGAGCCCTCGGATGCCGGTGCTTCTTTGCCTCGCTGAAGACGATCGCACAGGGCGACCGTATGGCGACGGATCCGCCTTGCTTCGGAAAATTGTCGAGATCGTCCAGATCGAGCCGCATGACAGCTCCCGGATTATCGCGCATGGTCGCCCCGCCGGCCATGTGGCGCTCGACCATGCCAGAAAGTTGCTCAGCTCGGGCCAGGCATCCTCGGTCGTCGTTGCCGGCGTAGACAGTTACCTGACATCCGAGGCGATTGCGCACTATCTGGATCGGGAACGCTTGCTGACGGCCGACAATCCGAATGGTTTTATGCCGGGTGAGGCTGCGGCCGCTGTCGTGTGCACGAAGCCAAAGACGGGCGGCCTCAGAGTATCCGGCATCGGCCTCGCAAGGGAACCAGCTGAGATCTACAACCCGGACGACCGGGCGCTGCGAGGCGACGGTATGACCGAGGCTTATCGCGCCGCGCTCGATGAAGCAGGCATTGAGATGAGGCTCCTTGGTTATCGTATCGCTGACCTTGTCGGCGAACAATATTGGTTCAAGCAGAATGCCTTGGCGAGCTTGCGCCTTTTGCGTGGACGCCACGAATTTCAGGACCTCTGGTCCCCGGCGGAGTCGCTCGGCAATATCGGTGCCGCCGTCGTTCCGCTCATGCTCGGAATGGCTTTTGAAGCAGCTCGCAAGGGCTATGCCGCTGGCAACCCGGTGCTGATTGAGGCGTCTAACGACGCAGGCGCATGCGGCGCTGCGATTCTTCTCGCGAGGGCCGCATAAATGTCCAACGTCTTTGCCAACGGACTGGAGATATCGGGTAAAGCGGTAGATGCAAAGACGATCGCCGATTTCCCGGATGTCTGCTTCACACCTCCCGAGAACCCGGCCACGCCTCCCGGCGTGCCGGTACCCTATCCCAGTTTCGGTATGGCGGGCGATACCGACAAGGGTACCGGTACAGTAAAGATCGGCGGAAAGACCGTAAATATCAAAAACAAATCATACTTGTCGAAGACCAGCGGCACCGAAGCCGGGGCCGCAGCGAAGAAAGGCGTCGTAACATCGAAGAACACGGGCAAGGAGTATTTCAATTCCTGGTCCAATGACGTGAAATTTGACGGCGAACCAGTTATTCGGATGACGGACCTTGCCACGAACAATCACGCGTCGCCGGTTGGCAACGCGCCCCCGTGGCCGCATCTGGCGGAACTGAACGTTCCGGGCATAGATTGTGAATCGGTGCTGGCCGATCTCAATCTCCACAAACATTCCGACAAGAAGAAAGCCTGCGATCACTCTAAAACCGGTAAAGAATCCGAGCACATGCTCGGCAATGCCCTGATGCAGAATACGAGGGGCTCCAGGGCGCAAAGTATTCCCGGTTTCAACGGCAGCAGCGGCTATAGCGCCAGCACAGCGCCCTGCCTCTGCATGGACGGTCCCAGCTCGGACAACTCGACCGAGCACGGCAAGAAAACGAGAGACCAGGAAGCCTTCAAAGAAACTCTCGCAATCAAGGACTCCAAGGGCAAACCTACCGGCAGCTACCGGCAGCCCACGGCAAAAGAAGCTATCGATGCGGAACTCAAATCAGTACGCGAGAACCATAATCAGATTAAGAATACCAAGCCAAAAAAGAAACAAGACGAAATAATGGAGTGCCTAGAGGCTGTAATTTACGACAATCTCGAAAGATGCTCAGATCCCAAGAAAACCAAGGAAGAAATAAAGAAAACCAAGCTTCGAGTGCCAGGTGAAGGCGACTATCCGGCCCCGACAACGACGTCACCGGTAACTGCGATGTAACGGAGAATTTCACAATGGCCAAAGAGAAATATATTACGAGTTCTGGATTTTCGATAGAGGTCGCGGAAGCTTTCACTTACAATTCTACCGGGCTTTCATGCTTGGTCATACAATCCAATGAGGACAGAGACATACATCTTAGCGAGATAAAAACCTGCGATGATTTTACGCAAGGTGGGCCAGAATTGGTGTTCGAATTTCGTGGCTGGATATATTCCATGCTGCAAACAGATGACAAACATATATATGCGGCGAATACTGGAAAAACTCTCCGATATGGCCCTCATGGAAGCCCGGAAATTGTGCTCAATGTGGATGCGGATATTACAAAACTATGCGCGTCCGCACGCGGTGTTTGGATAGTCGGGCTACGTGGCTACGTCGCGCATTTCGACGGCACGACCCTGTCGGAATACCCTATTCCGGGTGGGGCGCACGTGTATCTCGTTTCGGAGGCGCCGGATGGCAGCGTGTTCGCGTGCGGCGATGGCGGCGGCCTTTACCAACTCAGCTCCGGTCAATGGAACAGAATTGAGCTGTCAACAGGCGCAGACATATTTCGGATAATCGCTCAAGCTGCCGATCGGGTCTGGATGGTTGGATCAAACGGTCTATGCGCCCGGTTCGAAGGCGCAGAATTGCGGGTTTTCTCGCCGCCCGACGACCGCAACTATCGAGCAATAGCGGAATACAAAGGACGGATGTTCGTCGGTGCGGGACATCTGGGATTGGATGTTATAGATGGAGAAAACGTCGTTGGCTTCAAGGAAAACGTGTATAGCTACTACCTGTATTCGAACAATGATTACCTTGTATCCACAGGGTTCAACCAAATCTGCCGATTTGACGGAAATCAATGGCTTGGTACGGAATTCAAGTAGTATTGTCTATTCCTATAACTGATCGGATGTAAGATCTAACCTTTGCAATATCCAGGTCTGAGATTTTGATGGCTTTAGAGGCTGTTAGCATCCTGACCACAAACAGCTCTCCCGCTTCAGGAAACTCACGGTAGCGCTCCTCCGCGATTCTCTTGCCCACGTCGCCTGCGACGTGCAGCCCGTCGAGATGCGCCTCCAAACGTTCAATCAGACGAATGAGGCGCTCGGCATCCATGTCCGGGTTTTCATCGGGATTGAGCAGGTGCCGGTCGTAGACAGTCCATAGAAAGGCGGCCATCTCCGCGTGCTGGCGCACGATATTTTCGAGAACCGGTGGTTTCGCCATCAGTTCAGATTCACCGACCCGCCCCGGATGCGGTTGGCGGTGCTGGCGTGGCTGACCAGATGCGTCCCCCGAATTGTCAGGTGGCCGTCCTTTTCCATGATGATGACCGACTTTCCGCATCTGAGTTCCAACCGTTCGCTGGCGCTGATTTTTATCGTCTCGCCATCGCGCACCACGTGATTGTCGGTTTGTTTCTTCGCCGAATCGACAATGCGTCCGACGATCAGCGGCTTGAGCGGGTCGCCATTTTCGAACAGCAGCGCCACCTCCGAACCGATCATATCTGACGACAGTTCGGTCAGGCTGCGCGCCGACAACGCAACTTCCTGAGGATTGCCCGGAAACACTACAAGCGGTGCATCCTCGCCAAAGCCCAGAAACAGCCCGATCACGACGCCGTTGATACGGCCCAGCACCTCAGACATTGCCCACCTCAGTTCTCATTGATCTTGGAGCCTTTCATAGTGATGTCACTAGACGCCTTGACGTTGATCTTGCCGGAACCTTTGATGGTGATGTTCTTTCCTTCAATCGTGATTGTGCCATCCTTCTTCATAGCGATCGCGGCCGACCCGGTCTTGATAATGATGGAATCACCAGCTTCGATGATCAAATCCTTGCTGACCTTGATCGCCCCGTCCTCGCCGATTTCCAAGAGGCTACTCTTGGCAACCTTGACCGAACGCGCACCACCTATTTCTGTCGCGTCATCCTTGGCAATCTTGGCAGAGCGCCCAGCCCCGATATCGGTCCCTTGATCCTTAGCAATCTTGAACGTCTGGCCGCCGCCGATCTGCACGCTCTGGTCGGAAGCGATCTGCCAGCTGTCCTTTGCGCCGATGCTGTGACTTTGACCGGCACCCACCGTCACCGAGCGCGAGGCACCGATGGTATTAGTCTGCACCGCGCCGACAGAGCGGGTTTCCGCCGCGCCCACCGAGTCGACCCGCGCAGCGCCCACGCTGATCGTTTGCACCGCGCCCACCGTCTGGGTATGCGCGATGCCGATCGTCTCGGTGGAGTTCGAACCGATTTTGATCGTCTCGTTGGACCCCACCGTCAGTGAGCGGTTCACGCCCACCGTCTCGGTGTCGTTGTTGCCGATGTTGGTGGTCTGGTCGACGCCGACCTTGACCGTCTTGTTGTTGCCGACGTCCTCGTCGAGGTTGTGGCCGACGGAGTGCTTGGCGTCGTGGTCGATGCGGTCCGACTGGTCGTGCTGCACCAGCTTGGTGCGGTCGTGCTTGATCAGAAGGTTGTGGTCCTTCTGTGCCTGGAAATTGACCAGTTCGGAGCCGGCCTTGTCCTCGAACATCAGCTCGTTGTAGCCGCCACCGCCTTTGGAGGAATCCGACTTCCAGCCGGATTGCGTGGCGCTGCCCGGCAAGCCGTAGGGCGGCATCTGCGAGGCGTTGTAGACCCTGCCGGTGATGATCGGCAGGTCCGGGTCGCCTTCGATGAAGTCGACGATCACTTCCTGTCCGATGCGCGGGATCTGGATGAAGCCCCAGCCGCTGCCGGCCCAGGTCTGCGAAACGCGCACGAAGCAGGAGCTGTTCTGGTCCTTCTTGCCCAGCCGGTCCCAATGGAACTGCACCTTCACCCTTGCATATTTGTCGGTGAATATTTCTTCGCCGGAAGGGCCGACCACGGTCGCCGTCTGCGGCCCGCGCATGATCGGGCGCGGCGTGATGCGTGGCGGACGATAGGGCAGAGCGGTAGGCGCCACGCCGAGGATCACCTTGAAATTCTCGCCATCGGTGTCGACGCCGGCCCGATATCCCGGGTCGAACAGCCTGTATTCGGCGCTGACCACCAAATATTCCTGGTTCTGGTCGTCGCGCGGAAAGCCTTCGAGTTTGAAGGTGCAGCCGGAGAACAGGCCGCGCACGGTTCCAACGGCGGCGATGCGCTTGTGCACCGCCTGAAGTTCCTCGCGCCGGATGCCCGCCAAAGTGTCGCCGCGGCCGACCTCCAGATGGGCGCCGGGCTGGCGGTAGTTTTCACCGGCGGCCAGCTTGTGGCTGAACGCCTGGGAGGATTTGGCCATCAGGTCGGCGGCCGGCTTCTTGAAATCATAGTCGGTGTGGACATAGGCACCCGGCCGCACCGAGCTGCCCGGAATCCATTCGGTGATGTATTCGACATCGCGGCGCGAGCCCTGCCCTTCGAAGTGATAGGGCACTTTTTCATAGCCCGGCGCCGGCTTCAGCTTGCTCATCGCATCGGCCAGGACCAGCGTGTGCTCGCCGTCGCCGTGCTCGAAGAAATACAGGATACCCTCGTGCTCGAGCAGCCGCTGCACGAAATCGAGGTCGGTCTCGTCATACTGCACGCAATATTCGCGGGAGGGATACGACCCCTGCAGCCGCTTTTCGAACTTGGCGACGCTGTATTTGGAGAAGATTGCCTCGACGATCTCGACGACGCTCTTGTCCTGAAAAATGCGGCAATCGGTGGTGTTGCCGAGGAACCAAAGCCACGGCCGGACGACCGCCTCGTAATGGGCCAGGCGATCCTCGATGCGGGTAAGGCGAAAATCCGAGATGAGGCCGCTGAACCAGCGTTTCGGATCGGATTCACCTTCGATCGAAACCGCGCCGCCCAGCATCTTCAGCGGATCGATGTCCGAGCTGGTGCTGACAAATCCCACCGTGTAGGCAAAGCAGCGGCTGATCTCATCGCGACCGATGAGATTGGTGAAGGTCAACAGCTCGGCGCCAACCGGTGTCTGCACAACCGCGGCGCGTTGTTCACTCGGCATGGGTCGTGCCCCTCCTGGACGCGGCCGCTAGTGTGGCGGATTTGAAGCTCCTGTTGTGTTAACGGCATCACGGTCAGGAACTTTTCGCATCCGCGATGTTGAGCCTACCACATGTTCTCCTTGCGGCCAAAGCGGACGCGCGGTGACGGAACCCTTTGATCGGTTTGAAAGGCGGCTGTCCCCCTGCGCGCGCAAGCTGCTAGAATGGCGCAGTACCGATCAGCGATTGCCAGGCGATTCCGGATGTTCATCAGTCTGCAGATCAACAATGTCGATGTCCTGCCCGCCGGCCTGCCGCTCGGCTACAGATCGCGTGATCGCAGCTTCGAGATCGGGCGCGAGAATTGCGACTGGAGCCTGCCCGACCCGGACAAGTTCATCTCCGGCCGGCATTGCGAAGTTCGCTACGAAGGCAACGCATTCTGGCTGCACGACGTGTCGCGCAATGGCACCTTCGTCAATGGATCGAACCAGCGCCTCGCCGGCCCGCACCGGCTCGTTCAAGGCGATCGGCTGCGGATCGGCCGCTACATCGTTTCGGTGTCGATCGATGCCGAGAATGCGGCGTTCGACGTGGGCAATCCTGGAACCGGCCACGGCTCGACGCAGCGGCACACCGGGGTCGGACAAGCTCCGGAGCGCGCCATGCCGCCGCCATCGCGGGTCACGCCTTCCCTGCCGGCCGCCGGCCAAGCTGTCGAAGCGGACGAAATCCTGCGCAGGATCGCCATTGGGGCCGGCATTCCGGCGGAAGTGCTGCTGCATCGCCCGTCGCATGAAGTGGCCGGCGAAATCGGCTCGATCCTGCGTATCGTCGTCGACGAGCTGGTTTTGCTGCTGAAGGCACGAGCCGCGGCAAAAGTCCTGGTCAAAAGCAGCGACCGAACGATGATCAATGCCGCCGACAACAATCCGTTGAAGTTTGTCCCGGGGACGGACGAAATCCTCGACATCATGTTCGCACGCCGCAGGGCCGGCTATCTCGATGCCAGGCACAGCATCGAGGACGCCTTCCACGACCTCAAGACCCATGAATTCGCCACCTTCGCCGCCATGCAAGCGGCGCTGTCGCGGCTGCTCGACGACCTATCGCCCGAAGCGATTGCCAAAAAGCTTCCGCCGTCGTCCTTTGCCTCGAAAAAGCCGCGCGCCTGGGATGCCTTTGTCGCGACATGGCGGGCAAAGGAGGAAGCCCACGAAAACGGCATGCTGGACATATTCCTGGCCTATTTCAGCGAGGCCTATGCCAAGGCCGCCAAACAGAAACAGACCGGGAAGAGCTAAGGTCGGTTTGAGGGCGCGGGCCGGATACGGCTGCAGCGCGAGGCGTTCTTCGGGCGCGCAACCGACGCTGCTTTGTCAGCCGGCGCAGAAAAATTTCCTCGCCACACGCATCCGGTTTCAATCGGCAACTTCTGAGATTACGATCACATACGACAGTTCGCCAAGCGGGTACGGTTGATTGACCTGGGGGTCTGCGGCAAATGTCTTGGTACGGCGAGACAGCGTTTTGTAGTCAGCGTTTCTGCGCGTGCGCGTCGACGGAAGCTCGACGATGAGCTCAAAGGACGATCCTTTCGGCCCGGCGGGCAAAACCATCATTCGCGCCAATCCCGGCCGCAAGCAAAAAACGACCCTCGCCCGCGACAGGCCGACGCCCGACAGCACGATACTGGCCTCGGCAAAGACCCGGGATTCAACTGTTTTCGATCCCACTGCCGGCCAACAAGCACCACCGGACGGGGCAACCGGAACGGTGATCTATCAAGGCGTGCCGTTTGTGGAAGACGCCGCCATGCCGGCCGGCTCTCCCGGTCCCGCTGGACAGCCACCTCAAAGTGCCGCCGAGACGGTACGAAACGCCCCTCAGGGTGCCCTCCTCACTGCCGGCGACGGCGTCGACTATGGCGCTGCAAACCCGATCATTGTTGCCGCTGCGCCGCTGCTGATGCTGCTGGGTCATCTCCGATTGGTCGCTGTCGAGAGACAGGCCGAGCCGCTGGCGGATCGCGCTGCCGAACTGATCGAGGAATTCGACAGCAAGATCGCGAAATCCGATACCTCCGAAGAGGATGCGCGCATCGCGAAGTTTGTGCTTTGCGAGACCGCTGACGACATCATCGCAAACCTGCCCGGTTCCAACCACGACTTTTGGGCGCAGCACGGCATGCTGTCGCAATTCTTTCAGCTCAAACCGACCGGCGCGGGTTTTTTCCAGGCGCTGAACACGGTGCTAGCTGCGCCAGAGACCCACTGCGACCTGATCGAACTGATGCATGTCTGCCTGTCGCTGGGGTTCGAAGGCCAGTATCGCGGCTCGGCGCGCGAAGACGGCGGTCTCGAACGCGTCCGTCGCGACGTCCACGAGACACTCGCCTATTTCAGGACGGGCGGTGACGACGAGATCTCGCCGCATTGGCAAGGCCTGTCGATGACAGCAGCGCAAGCCTCGAGGCGGGTGCCGCTCTGGGCGATCGCGGCCGCGACGACGGCCGTTTTGACGGCGGCGTTTTTCGCACTGCGGGTTTTCATCACCAACGAAGGCGATGCGCTTGCCGGCGAATTGCTGGCGCTCAATCCGGCGACACCGATCACCATCGAACGCGCCAGCTTCGTCCCGCTCACCGAGGAGGTAAAGGTCGTCGCTGCACCGACGATTGCCCAGGTCGATCGCATCCGCGCCGCGCTGGCCAAGGAGATCGAGACCGGCGGCGTCAGTGTCGGCACCAAGGGCGATTTCATCGTCGTGGAAATCAGCAATGTCCTGCTGTTCCAGTCCGGAAAAGCCGACGTCAAGCCCGAGTTCGAACCGGTTGCGGCGCGCATCGCGGCGGCTCTCGATACCGAGCGGGGACCGATCAAGATCATTGGCCACACGGACAATGTCAAACCGCGCAAGTCGAGCGAGTTCAAATCGAATTTCGACCTTTCCGTCGCCCGCGCCAAGTCGGTCGAAAAGATGATGGCACCGCATTTCAGCGATCCATCGCGAACAAGCGTGGACGGCAAGGGCGAGGACGAACCGATTGCCGACAACGCAACCCCGGAGGGGCGGACCAAGAACCGCCGTGTCGATGTGATGATCCCGCGGGAGGAAACGCTGTGACCGGGATCGGCTGGAAGCGCCCATGATCTGGCTTTTGCGGATCTTCAGCACGCTTGCGCTGGCCGGCTTTGCCGCCGCAGTCTGGTACGCGGGGCCGTTGATCCGCTTCGCCGGCTCGCGACCACTGGAGCCGGTCTGGCTGCGCGCGACGATCATCGGCGTCGTCGTCGTATCCGTGGTGGTCTGGTACGGGCTCCGCTTCTGGCAAAGGCGCAAGGCGCAGAAAGCGCTGGAGGCTGCCATAGCCAGCGCCAGCGACGACGGCAGCGACGCAAAGGTGCTCGAGGCTGGCATGAGCGAAGCCGTCGCGACGCTCAAGCGGTCGAGCGGCAAGCGCAACTTTCTCTACGACATTCCCTGGTACATCATCATCGGCCCGCCGGGCGCCGGCAAAACCACGGCGCTGGTCAATTCCGGGCTGAAGTTTCCCCTCGCCGGATCGGGCCAGGCGCAGCCGGTGGCGGGCGTCGGCGGCACGCGCAATTGCGACTGGTGGTTCACCGACGAAGCCGTGCTGATCGACACGGCCGGGCGCTATACGACGCAGGATTCCAATGCGCAGACCGACAAGAAGAGCTGGCTGGCATTTCTGGCGCTGCTCAAGAAGCATCGGGCCAGGCAGCCGATCAACGGCGTCATCCTGGCCATCAGCCTCGCCGACCTGATGGCCCCCGACGATCGGGCGCCTGATGCCCATGTCATCGAAATCCGCAGCCGTCTGCATGAAATCCACGAGGTCCTGAAGATCCAGTTTCCCGTCTATGTGCTGTTCACGAAGGCCGATTTGGTCTCCGGCTTCATGGAGACTTTCGGCGGTTTCGATGACGCGCGCCGACGGAAGGTGTGGGGCGCGACATTCCAGACCGCCGATCGCGGCCTGAACATGATCGGCGAGGCCCCGGTAGAATTCGACGCGCTGGTAAAGCGCCTGACCGAGGGCATGACCGACCGCCTGCAAGAAGAGCCCGACCCGATCGCGCGCCTTGCCATCTTCGGCTTTGCGGCCCAGCTCGGCGCGCTCAAGGGCCGCGTCATCCATTTCCTCAACAGCGTCTTCGAGCCGACCCGCAAACAGCTGAATGCCACGCCGCGCGGCCTGTATTTTTCGTCCGGCACCCAGGAGGGCACACCGATCGACCAGCTGCTGGGCAGCATCGGCCGCAGTTTCGGCAGCAGCGCCCAGCCGCATCTTTCCGGCACCGGCAAGAGCTTCTTTCTGCATGATTTGCTGAGCCGCGTCATTTTCGCCGAGTCGGGATGGGTCTCCTATGACAGGGCGGCCGACAGGCGGGCCGCGATCGCCCGTTTTGGCGGCATGGCTGTTATCGCAGCAGTCGCGGCTGCCGGACTTGGCGCGCTGGGCCTGAGCTTCGCCACCAACCGATCGCTGATCGCCGCCACCAACCAGGCCGTCAGCCAATACCGCGACACCGCCGCTCCGCTGCTCAAAAGCACGACCGTGTCCGATGCGGACCTCGAAACCGTGATCGGCGCGCTGGATGCGCTGCGCAGCTTGCCGGCCGGCTACGAAAGCAGGGAACAGCCAACGCCGGCCAAGGCGACGCTCGGTCTCAGCCAGCGCGAAAGACTGCTTTCGGCGTCGGAAACGGCCTACCGGCAGGCCCTGGAGCGCATGTTCCGCTCCCGCCTGCTGTTTCAGCTCGAACGAACGATCGACGCCAAGATGGCTGATCCGATGGCACTCTACGAGCCATTGAAAATCTACCTCATGCTTGGCGGCAAGGCGCCGAAAGTGGACGACGAACTGGTCGTCACCTGGTTGAAGCGGGACTGGGAGCAGAACCGATACCCGGGAGCGAGCAACCGCGATGGGCGCGTGCAATTGGAGAAGCATCTGCGCGCCATGCTTGTCCTTGACGACGCCTATGATCCACTGTTCGAACTGAACCGCTCGCTCGTCGAATCCGCCCAGCGCTCGCTCGGACGCATGACGCTTGCCGATCGCGCAACCGCGCTCATCCAGTCGGCGACCTATGCTGCGGCGCTGGACGATTTTTCGGTGTCCCAGCGCGCCGGCCCGGAAGCGTCGCTGCTGTTCGAGCGCAACGATGGCAATGATCTGTCGAGCCTTCGTGTCCCCGGGCTCTACACCTATGCCGGCTTCGATTTCTACCTCGCCCAGCTCGCCAGGATTGCGCAGGCGCTTGTCGACGACCAATGGGTGGTCGGCAGCGGTGGCGAGCAAGGCGGCTTCGACCAGGAATTGCTCAAACTCGGCCCCGAGCTGCTCGATCGCTACGGCAAGGGTTTTGCTTCGCAGTGGAACGAGGTTCTCGACAGATTGAAGTTCAAGGCGATGGTGGCCGACAAGCCGCAATATCTCGCGCTGTCCGCAGCCGGGTCGCCAACCTCGCCGATCATGCAGCTGTTCGAGGCGATTGCCCGCGAAACGGCTTTGACACGCGAGCGCGACCCCGGCAGCACCGAGAGCGGCGCAAAGGAGACCGCGGAGCGCGCCAAGGGCCTCGCCCGCATCGGCATCGAGCTGGCGGCGCGCAAGTCACAGGCGCGCGCCGGCGCGGCATTCGTCAACGCACCGGGCCAGGATCCAGGGGCGAACATCGAAGCGCAGTTCCGGTCGTTCCAGGCCCTGGTCGCCAGTGCTCCCGGCCAACGCCCGATCGACGCCCTGACCCAGAATTTCCGCGAAATCTATCAAAGCGTACGACTGGCAGCCGATGTTCCGGCCCAGACGGACCAGGTCAACGCCAATCTGCAGCTGCAGATATCGACCCTTCGCGCCAACGCGTCGCGCCTACCGAAGGCGCTTGCTCGAATGGTCAGCGCCGCGGCGGACGATTTTGAGGGCACCGCTGCCGAAACCTCGGTCGCGCATCTCAATGAAATGCTCGACGAAGCGGTCGCCCGCCCGTGCGAGGAGGCTATCGGCGGCCGCTTTCCGTTCGCCCCGGCCGCCACCGATGACGTGCCGATGGCGGATTTCGCCAGACTGTTCGCTCCGGGTGGCGTGCTGGACAGATTTTTCGCCCAGAATCTCGCCTCCCTGGTCGACATGAGCGCTCAGGATTGGGAGTGGAAACAGGATACGAAGTTCGGCCGCAACCTGGCGAAATCGACGCTGAAGGACTTCCAGCTCGCGGCGCAGATTCGCAGCGCTTTCTTTCCGCTGGGCGGCCCGGTTCCATCGGTCAACTTCACCTTCACGCCGCTGTCGTTGCATGGCGACGCCGACACCGCGCAGCTCAATATCGATGGTCAGATCCTGCAGGCCACCCAGGCCGGCAACACGCCGGGCCTGGTGACCTGGCCGGGCATTTCCGGATCTGCCAGCCTGAGTCTCACGCCGGAACTTCCCGGCCGCGAGTCGGCACTCAAATTCGACGGGCCCTGGGCGTTGAAACGGCTGCTGGACAAGGGATCGAACACGGCCAATGGCGACAGTCTCGAAGCCCGTTTCGTCATTGGCGGACGCGATGTGGCTTACACGATCCAGACGGGGGCAGGCAGCAATCCCCTTATGCTGCCCGCACTGTCCGGTTTCAGCTGTCCGAAGGCTTTCTAGTGGAGATCGCATGGAAAACAGGCCGATCGACTTCTCGCAGCGGCATCCCGCCTGGCACTGCTGCCGGCTTAGATTTCGATATTCTAATGGGTGAGCGTGTGGCAGACTGCCCATGCGCGCCCAACAACGCGTTGCGGAGGAGCGCTTGGAAAGCGCTGACAGGCAAGTGAACGATGCCGCCTTTGAAAGCTACGGCGTGAGCCACAAGGGCTGCGTGCGTCACCACAATGAAGACAGTTATCTGGTCGAGCCGCAAATCGGTCTCTGGGTCGTGGCCGACGGCATGGGCGGCCATGAGGCTGGAGAAGTGGCTTCGGCAAGCATCGTCGAGCATCTGGCAACGATCGGCATCGCCAGTTCGGCACCGGACCTTCGGGCGCGCTTTGAAGATCGGCTTAGCCGGGCTCATGACGAGATCCGCCAGATTGCCCGATCGCGCGGCGTGACCATAGGCTCCACCGTCGCCGCTTTGCTGGCCATGGACGGCAGGTTTGCCTGCCTGTGGTCGGGCGACAGCCGCGTCTATCTGATCCGCAATCGCGAGATCTCGCAGATTTCGCGGGACCACACCGAGGTTCAGGAGCTTCTCGACAGCGGCATGATCAGCGCGGCCGAGGCTGAGAACTGGCCGCGACGCAACGTCATCACGCGGGCGATCGGCGTCAGCGACGAAATCGCCATCGACTTCCAGCAAGGAGAGACTCTGGCGGGAGACGTTTTTGTCCTGGCTACCGACGGCCTGACCGCCCATGTCAACGATGCCGAGATCGCGGCAGCGGTGGTCGCGGCAGCGCCGCAGGCGGCATGCGAAAGCCTTTTGGCAATGGTCCTCGAGCGCGGCGGGACCGACAACGTCACCATCGTGCTGGTCAAGATCAGAGACAGAGGGAATGGTTCGGACCTGTCCAGGGCGGGAGGCGCAGCCAATGAGTGCCGACGATAAGACGCGGCTATTGCCCAATATGGCAGACACGACCGTCGGCACCCAGCTCAGCGGCATCTACGAACTCGACGAACGCATCGCTTCGGGCGGGATGGGCGAAGTCTATCGCGGCCACAACATCCAGACCGGCGATCACGTTGCGATCAAGATCGTGCTGCCGGAATTCGCCCGCGACCAGACGATCCTATCCCTGTTTCGCAAGGAAGCGTCGATCCTCAACCATTTGTCGCACGACGCGGTCGTGCGCTATCACGTCTTCACCATCGATACCGGGATCGGACGGCCCTATCTGGCGATGGAATTCGTCGACGGCGAGTCCCTTTACGATGTCATGCGTCGCGGCGCGATGGCGACGGAAGACGTCCGCAAATTGTGCCACCGGCTCGCTTCCGGCCTGAGCGCCGTGCATGAGGCGGGAGCGATCCATCGCGACCTGTCGCCGGACAACATCATCCTGCCAGGCGGCCGGGTAGACCGCGCCAAGATCATCGATTTCGGCATCGCGCGTTCGGCGACCATCGGCGGCGAGACGCTGATCGGCGGAAAATTCGCTGGAAAATACAACTACGTCTCGCCGGAGCAGCTTGGGCTCTATGGCGGCGATGTCGGCGAACAGTCCGATATCTACAGCCTGGGGCTGGTGCTGGCCGCCGCGCTGCGGGGCAAGCCGATCGACATGGCCGGGTCCCAGTTCGAGATCGTCGAAAAGCGGCGAACCGTGCCGGACCTGTCCGATATTGATGCTGATTTTCGGCCGATCATCGAAGCGATGCTGCAATCGGCGCCGCAGGACCGACCGGCAAGCATGGCCGACATTGCGGCAATGACACGCGGCAACACGTCGGTGGAAACCGACCGCACGACCGCCGTGAGAGCACTTGAGGAGCGAACAGGCGGAATACAGACCGGGCGCCCGGTTTCCATCACCCCATCGACCACGCCGCCGCCTGCCGCCGTTCCGTTGTCGAGGGCCGCAATTCCTGAAGGCGACGAGCCGCGTTTCGTTCCGCACATTCGCCCGGCACATCTGTCGCAGCCGAAGGCGCCGCCGATTGCCCCAGCTCGGGCGATCCCGGCAAAGAAGCCTGCAACGACGGGGAAGCTGACGATTGCGGCGCTGGCAGCAATTGTCGTTGCCGTCGGCGTGGGTCTCTATGCGTCCGGTTTCGTGGATTTCGGGGGCGGCTCGTCCATCAACACTCCCGCCAAGACACCGCCGCTGCAACCCGACCTGTCAAAAAAGCCGGCCGCCGTGGATGAGCAGGCGAATGTCCCGGAACCGCCGGCGGCCAAGCCACCGACGCAGCCGCAAGCAGAGACTACCCCGGCGGCACCAGAACCCCAGGCCAAAGCGACGCCGTCTGCCGCAGCACCATCGCCGCCTGTCGCAGCCCCGCCGCCGACCGAGATCGTTCCGCAGCCAAAGCCGGACACATTGAACAGCACTGAGCAGAAGCCCGCTCAGCCGGTCGACAAGGCTGTCGAGCTGCAGCCACCGGCCGAGCCGGTCCCGGCACCGCCAGCAGCCCAGCCAGATGTCGTCAAGAGCGCAGAGCCCGAGCCGCCGGCCAGCCCACCAGCAGAGCCCCAGGCGGCCGCCCCCGAACCGATTGCGCCAGCACCAACTGCGCAAGTACCCGAACCAAGCCAGCCCAATGCAAACAATGCACAAAACCAGCCGGTTGACACGCCGGCGCAGAAACCGGCCGGCACGGCCGTCGTCTTGAATGTGCCCAAGCCGGAAACCCCGCCGGCGCCTCCCGTCGACGACAACGCGCAACGGGTCGCCTGGGTTCGCGACTTCAGCGGCGGCGACTGCTTTTATGCGACGGTCACGTCAGCCACCGAAACGGCCGTGGCGATCGAAGGCATCGGCACGACAGTCCCGCCTTTCCAGCAAATGCTGGGCGACTTCCAGGCAAGGTTCCATGTCGAGCCCGACGTCAGTGTCCGGCTCATCGAGCCAAGCCAGTGCGAAGTCACCAACTTCCTGCGTTTCCTGGGCGCCGGTGCGGCCGACAAGCCGCAGCTTGTGCTCGATCAGACGTCGGTGCCGAACGGCTCGCCGATCAGCGGCACGCTGGTGACGCATGGCGGCCTGGTTTCCAGTGTGCTGCTGATCGACCACAAGGGCATGGCATTCAACCTCGACGACCGTGTCATCGCAGGACCCGACAAAGCTACCTTCAGCATCCCGATCGGTCTCGGCGCCGCCGACAAGGCCACCGGCAAGGCCGTACCGCAGCTCATCATGGTGATCACCGGCCCGGAGGAAATTCAGGCGGCATCGTTTTCGACGCCGATGCCGGCCTGGGAGCTGCTGCCAAAAATTCTCGAGGAGATCGGAACGAAAGGATCCGAATACTCCGCGACCGCCAAGTATTTCCGGCTCGGCGGGTAGCATGGACGCCGATGGAACCCCGCCGCCCGCGCTCGACATGCCCGCCCGCAGTCCCGCCCGAAAAGCAGCGTGACGCGGTTCGAGCCCTGCTTGCGCTGACGGCGCGTATGAAGCTTGCCGTGATTCTGGGCGCGGCATTGCTGGCGCTGCTGTCGGCCGGCCAGGCCCGCGCCGAATTCACCGTCTGCAACCAGACGCTCGACGTCGTCAACCTCGCCGTTGGCCAGAAGGTCGACAATGCCGACCAGACCGACGGCTGGTGGACCATCGGCGCCAATCAATGCGTCAACGTCATCCGCGAGGAACTGACGAACCGCTACATCTACATCTATGCGACGGACGTTTTTGGTCACGCGATCCTGAGCGGGGCGACCGACATGTGCATCGAGCGGCGGCGCTTCTCGATCCGCGGCATCGAAGAGTGCTGGCAGCGTGGCCATATCGCCGCGCGATTTGTCGAAGTCGATACGCTCGACCAGGCGCGGTGGACCTTCTTCCTGACTGGAAGCAGTCCGTGACGCACAGCATCGACACCAGCTTCAAGCAAAAAAGGCAGGCGCGTGCCGCCCTTCGCCGGCGCAGGCTTTGGCTCGGGCTGGCCGTCGGCATTGGCGTGATCGTGCTGTGTTCGATTGCCGCCGGTTTCTACTACACCGCCGACTATTGGTCGTTCGGCGATGAGGACGAGGAGCTGCATGCGGTCGAAGGATCGGACGATGTGCCGGCCGACGCTTCGGTCTATGTACCGGCCATCATCGACCTGGCGGGAGACCCGATGTGGATCACGCTGGCGCCAGAGGCCGGCGCGGCGACGAAGGGCAAAGTGATCCCCCGCCCGGCCGAACTCGATCAGGCCGGCGTTTCGCCGCAGATTGAAATTCTGTCCGACGTGATGCTGAGCGCCAGCGAAAAATTCATGACCACGATCCCATCGACGCAGGAGGATTTCGCCTTCTTCCAGGCGCAGCGAAAGACCGCCGCTGCACCGCCCGAACCACCCGAACCGCCATCCGGCGATCTGCAAAACGATCTTCAGCCCTCGCCCAGCACGGACGAGGCGCCAGCCGCTACCGCCCCCCAGGCGGCCACCGACGACCCCGAAGCCGGCTGGGGCGAAACAATCGATGCCGGCGAGGCTGCGCTCCCCGCATTCCAGAAGACGCAGGTTGAAAACAACACCAGCGTCGCAACCGTCACCAACGAGTATCAACGCTTCGAAGCGACTGAAGACACGTTCGTGAAGATCCTCAACGACCGCAGCCTGGATAGCGTCGCGCTGGACGCGCATTTTTCCGCCGACGACGCCAGGCTGGCGGGCGAAGCCCTGAAGGCGCTGTTCAATCGGGACAGCCTGGAACCGGGCTATGTCGTCGCCATGCGCGGTTTCAGGCCGACGCGCGAGACGACGACGATGTCGCTGATGCAGGTTTCTATCTACGCCAAGAACGTCTTTGTCGGCACGCTGACGCGCAATGCCGCGGGCGCGTTCGTCTCCGGTGTCGACCCATGGGTGCGTGAGGATCTGTTCAACTATTCGGGCGCCGAGGCCGAAGGCACGCACAAAAGGCAATACCGCCTGCTCGATGCAATTTACTCGACGGCGGCGCGCAACAACGTTCCGACCGGCGTGATCGGCGAAGCGATCATGTATCTGTCGAGAGGCGAGGATCTGGATGCCTTCGCCAGCGAGGACCAGCGTCTGGTGCTGATTTATTCGCAGACGCCGCGCGGCAAGGACGAGACATCAGGACGGGTGTTGTATGTCGGCGTTCAGGGCAGCGAAAAGAGCCTTGACTGTTTCGTCTTCCAGCAAAGCGACGGCCAGTTCGCCTGCGTCAGCGGCGACGACCAGGTTCGCTCGCTGACGGTCGCCAACGGCATGGTGACACCGGTCAACGGCGTCATGACCTCGACTTTCGGCCCGCGCAAGCATCCGATCCTCGGTGTGGTTCGCATCCACAAGGGCGTCGATTGGGCAGCACCGGTGGGGACACCGATCGCCGCCGCCTTCGATGGCGAAATCACTTTCCAGGGCGATGGCGGCGGCTACGGCAATGTGGTGAAGATCGCGCATGCCGGCGGACGCGAAACGCGCTACGCGCATATGTCGAAATTCGCCATCGCGAGCGGTGTCGGCACCAAGGTGAAGGCCGGCGACATCATTGGCTATATCGGCACCACCGGCCTTTCGACCGGGCCGCATCTGCATTTCGAACTCTATCAGAACGGCCAGGCCATCGATCCGCTGGGCACGGTAACGGTGACCGCGGTCGCGACCGACGATGTCGCCGTCGAAACGCTGACCGACCGTATCGTCCATGTCGAAAGCGGCGGCAGCGCGCGCGCCAAGAACCCGCTGTCTTCGGCAACCGGCGCCGGCCAGTTCATCTCGAAAACCTGGATCAGGATGATGAACACCTACCGTCCTGAACTGGCACGCACGCTGTCGACCGCCGACCTTTTGGCCCTGCGCTACGACGCCACCATCTCGCGCGAGATGGTGCGCAACCTGGCGCGCGAGGGCGAGGCCTATCTCAGGGCGCGCGGCCACCAGATCACGGCTGGCCGGCTCTATCTCTGTCATTTCCTCGGCATGGAAGGCGCCCACCAGGTGCTGGCGGCGCCTGGTTCGGCGCAATTGAGCGCCGTGCTCGGCTCGGCCGTCATCCAGGCCAACCCGTTCCTTACCGGCAAGACCGCCAGCTATGTCGTGGACTGGGCCGAACGGAAAATGGGGCAAAAGGTCAGTCGCGTGGCCACCGATGCAAGCCCGCAGACGACGACCACGGAGATCCGCCAGACGTCGCCGGAGTTCGAAAAATACAAGCAGGCTGTGACGGCTCTCATAGGCTCGATTCAGAATACGCTTTGAGCCGGTCCCTCGCGTTTCACCGGCAGACCATTTTATAGGAAACTTTTTTCGAGCCCTTTGTGAACCAAAACTGTGGTCGAGATCACATACGCCCAAGAGCCATTTTGGCAGAAGCGACTTGTGTCGCTGATGAAATTTAGCATGAGCAGACATCAATAGCGCGCCCCGGATGGGGTGGAGGACTGGTCGATGAAAGCGTACGCCGTCTTTCTGAGCGGATTCATCCTGTTTGTCATGGCCGCGCTTGGCGCCCAGGCTGCCACGCCCGACGCCAAGCGCGTCGCCCTGGTCATCGGCAACAGCAAATACGTCCATGCCGTTGCCTTGCCCAATCCCGCCAACGATGCCCACCTCATCGCATCGACGCTGCGCAATGCCGGCTTCCAGGTGATCGAGGGTGTCGACCAGGACAATGCTGGCATGCACAGCCTGATCAGCCAGTTTACCGAGCAATCCTACGACGCCGACCTCGCCGTGATTTTTTATGCCGGCCACGGCATGCAGGTCGACGGCAAGAATTTCCTGATCCCGGTCGACGCCGAACTGACATCGCCGGCCTATCTCAAGACCCGCACCATTCAGATCGACGATTTCATGGCGGCGTTGCCGCCTGAACCGGCGGTTGGCATCATCATCCTCGACGCCTGCCGCGACAATCCGCTGGCCAGGACGCTGGCCGCCTCGCTGCCGAAGTCGCGCTCGCTGGGCGCTGGCCTGGCCCCGGTCGAAGCGAAATCCGACGGGGTTGGCACCGGCGGCCTGCTGATTGCCTATGCAACGGATCCGGGCGCCATCGCATTCGACGGCAACGGCGTCGACAGCCCCTACTCCACGGCGCTGGCCAGGCACCTGACCGAACCTGGCGTTGAAATCCAGAGCGCGCTGACGCGGGTGCGCGGCGAAGTGACCGAGACCACGCAAGGACGGCAGCGGCCCTGGCACAACGCCTCGCTGGGACGCGAGGTCTTCCTTGGAAAACCCTCCGCGGAAGCGGCGCCTGCCGAAAAGCCTGTCGCCGACGCATCGAAAGACACCACGACGACAGTTGCGCCCGTGGCAACCAATGATCCTCCGTCCTGGGAAGTCGAACAGCGGCTCTGGGACGAGGCTTCCAAGCGCAATTCCGTTCCGTTCTACGAAGCCTATCTCGACCAGTTTCCGAACGGCCGCTTCGCCACGGTGGCGCGGCTCAACATCGATGCGTTGAAGGACCCGAAGGCCGAAAACCGGCAGGTCGCGGCAGTCGATACGGACGAGGCGAACGCCAGTTCCGGCTCTGCCGTGCGCACTTCGGTCGGTGTTTCGGACGAGGTGAAGCAAACGCCCGGCACCGAGTTGACGGAAGCTGCGATCGGTCTCGATCGCCAGGGCCGCATCGATCTGCAGTTGCGCATCGAAGCCTTGGGCAACGAACTGGGCCGTATCGACGGAAACATCGGCCCGCAGACCCGCCAGGCGATCGGCGTCTGGCAAGAGAAGAACGGTCTGCCGCAGACCACCTATCTGACGCGCGAGCAGCTGGCGTTCCTGGTGATCCAGACGGATCCGATGATGGATCAGGTCCGCGCCAGATACGCTGCCGATCAGGCCCGTGCGGCGGCACCGAAAAAGCAGGTGGTGCAGAAGGTCCGCACACAAAAGCCGGTGGCGCAGAAGCCTCGCAAGAAACAATTGGTTGTTCAGCGCAACCGCGAGACCGTGGTGCGAGAGGATGAGCCGCCGCAGAACAACAACGATTTCCTGACCAAGGCGCTGATCTTCGGCACCGGCGTGGCGGTGGGCGGCGTGCTCAAGAACTGACCGCCGAAATCCCAGGGCGGCCTCGAACTGAAGGTCGAGGCCAGCGAGATCCGGAACCGATTTGGACAAAGAGATAGAGCCCCATTTCGATGATCTCGAGATGGGCTCTATGTCACTGTTTGGGCACGATCTCTCCGAAGACCAGATTCACTATTGCGTCTTTATCCGCATTTCCACCCGGCGGTTGGCCGGATCGTAGGGGTTGGGGCTGCGCGGATTCTTTTCGCCCAGGCCGATCGCGTTGATGCGGCCGGCCTCGACGCCGCTGGCCGTCAGGAAGGCTGCCACCGATTTCGCGCGGCGTTGTGACAGGCCCTCATTGTAGGGCACCGTGCCGGTTGCGTCGGTGTAGCCCTCGACGACGAAGTCGAGGCTGCTCAGCCGGCTATCCTTCAGGGCCTTGGCGAACTCGCCGAGTTCAGCGCGCGCCGTCGTATCGAGCTCGGCTGAATCCAGCCCGAAATTGATCAGCATATCGAGGCTGGTTTTTTCGGGCGGCCCTTCCTTTGCCTTGGTCTTGCTTTTGCACTCGTCTTCGGTGCCGACGCAAATGCCACGCGCCTTGCCGAGATCGGCCGCACCGGCAAAAAACTTCACGATGTCTTCTGATTTCTGAAGCGGATCGGCGGAAGCGTGGCTCGACAAGAGCACGACCGCCAACGCAAAGACTGAACTGCCATACTTCATAACGGTTACTCCTCTTTGAGCATCCGGTTTCGTTAGAGCCGGATCCATCCCGATCGGATCGGGATGGGGCTCCAACTTTTCTGTTTGACCATGATCTTTTCCAAAAACCGGTTTCCACTTTTTGGGATCATGGTCCGGTGCTCCACCATACCAAATTCCAAAGCTGCTGTCTGTGAACAACCTCATGGATGCCGCAGTGGCCGATGCTACCCAGAGCAACGGACAGAGACTTGACCCGCGCCTCGCCGGAGGCTTGAGTGCTCGGTGAGGAAAAAATAACAGCGATGGCCAACGGGCTCCAGTTCAAAACCGCGCGCGATCTCTTCGCTGCGAACGCCGCTGCCGCCCGCGACATGACGGCCGTTCCCACCGACCAGCCTTCGCTCGAATTTTGCCGCCTGCTCCTGGCGGGACGGACACCTGAAGAGGCGATCACCTTCTGCGCCTACCTTTTGCCTGACCGGGCCGCGATCTGGTGGGGCCATGAATGCCTGGGCCACCTGACCGAACTGCTCGAAGAGCAGGACCGCGCGCTGTTGGCGCTTGTTCAGGACTGGGTCAGCGATCCGTACAATCCAGGCCGCCTCGCGGCAGTCGACGAAGCGGCGGCGGCACAGCAGAGGACGCCGGCCGTATGGATTGCGCTCGCGGTAAAATGTCATCTCAATGGTTCTGGAGTGGAGCGGACAAATGGGTCGAGCCCGCGGCCGCTTTCCGCCGCCCATGCCGTCAATGCCGGGATCTTGACCGGATTGGCGCGGGTGGCGATCGCGGACCGTTCGTCCGTGCTCACCGCCTTTGTCGAGATGGGTATCCAACTGGCTGAGATCGAGGCGCTGCGATAGGCAGAGCCCTAGCATCACTTGCAGCCACCTTGCGCCCATCTGCCCAGCGCCACCTTGAAGCGCGTGCCCAGCGGGTGCTGCAGCCGCAGCACCGAGACGTCATTGGTGACGTAGGTCTTGGCCTGGTCGCACAGCCGCTCCTCGGTCCATTGATGGCAGTTGCTGCATTGATTGTCCCAGACGGACTTTTCGAGGCCTTCGACCGGACTGAAATGCGGCTTTCCCTGGATCAGCTGGGCGATGCTCTTGCCGTCGATCGCCGGGTCGCCAAAGTTGACCGGAACGTCGAAAAGGACCGGTGCGTCCGAGCCCAGCTTGGGGATTTCCTGGCGCAGCTGTTCCAGCGCTGCCTGCGCGTTGGCGTCGGAGGCAGACGGCGTGGCCGCGCCGGCGCCATTGCTGCGCGCCGGCGAACCGGTCTCGGCCGCCGCGGCGTCGGAATCGCCGACGATCAGCGGTGCATTGAGATCGACCTTGTGAAGGACGACTTCGGTTGTCAGCGAGACGTTGATCCATGGCCGCTGTTTGCCGGCGGTGGCCTTGAACACTTCTGATGTAACCCGGTTCATCGTCTCGGTGATCGAGACGTTGGCGTCGCCGATATGGGCCAGCAAGGCCGCCGAGAACGGCGAATGTTCGCCCGATCCGTCATAGGCTACCTGGTTGGGGCTGGCGGCGAAGGCGACGAGCGTACCGGCGCCACCGTTTTCGATCGGGATTTCGGCCAGGCCGCTGCTTGCCGCGCTGCCGGTCTCCTTGGCCAGCACGTCGGCCAGAGGATTGTCACGGCACGCATCCAGGAACACCAGCCGGATGCCGGATTCACGCGACATCTGCCGCAAGATGAAATCCACCTGCACGGCTTCGAAGTCGAGCGAGGTCTCGTCCTCCAGTGCTGCGTCGACAGGCAGCAGGTAGTTGTTTCCCCCGACCTGCAAGCCATGGCCGGCATAGAAGAAAAGCGCGATATCGGCGCCGCGCACCTGCTTTGCAAATTGCGCGATCTTCTCCTGCGTCTGCGATTTGGTGAGATCGAGGCCGGAGACGACTTCGAAGTCCAGGGTCTTCAGGCGATCGGCCATCGCCTGCGCGTCGTTCACCGGATTGGGAAGCGCCGGCGCGTTCTGGTAGTGGGCATTGCCGAGCACCAGGGCGATGCGGCGTTCGGCATTGGCTGCGCTCAAACCCCAAACCAGCAGCAGCACGGCCAGACCGATGCCACGCAGGAGGCCGCTGCAATTCGCAATCAGATTGAAACGCACCGTTACGACAAATCCCTGTTCAGTTGACGAGCGGCGTGGCGGAAAACTCGATGCGCCGGTTCAGCGCCTTGTTCTTCGGCGTGTCGTTGGCAGCCACCGGCCGTTCCTCGCCGTAGCCGGTGGCCGCGATCTGGGTCGACGGAATGCCAGCTGCGATGATCGCGTCGGCCACCGCCTTGGCGCGGCGCTCCGAAAGGGTTTTGTTTGCCGTGGGCGAGCCGTCGGAATCGGTATGGCCCGACACTTCGACTTTCAATTTCGGGCATTTGCCGACGACGTCGACCACCTCGGCCAGCAACGGCCGGCTCTTTTCGTCGAGCCGCGCGCTTGCCGGGCGGAAATATATGGCTCCGGTGCGCGAAAGCACCGCAAACCGGTTCATGCATTCGTCCTCGCTGAAGGTCGTTTTCGCGGCGTCGGTAGCGACCGGTCCGACCTCGGTTGCAGCACCCGCGGCTGCCGCGACGGCCGGCGGCGGCGCCTGTTTTGCGCCGTCGGCAGTGAAGACGAAATCGAAGGACACCGAAGCGGTCGGCACGATGCTGCTGACATTGGCGGCCTGCTGCAGCTTTTCGACGTTGGGTAGCAGGCCAAAATCCTCGACATGCACCGCGACCGGGGCGTCCGAAGCGATCGACACCATCGAGTCAGTGATCATGGTGACGACGGCAGTGGCGACAAGGTCCTTGTCGACGCCATGCAGGCTGAGCCGGAACGGAATCTGCGCCGTCATCCGCCGCTTCGTCGCCAGATCGGCGAAGGCGGCAGGATCGACTTTCGCGGTCACTTCGGCTGTCGGGAATTTGAAGGTCTCGAAGAACAGGAACCGCATGCGGACATTGCGGAGATCGATGCCGGTGTCGACCGAGTTGAGATCGAAGGTCACCTTGGCGGCGCCGTCCGCTGTCAACGTGCCGGAGAGGTTCCTGATCTTGTTGGTCTCGACAATGGTGTTCTTCTTCACCGATTGGTAGGTGAGGGTCGAGTTTGCCGGGTCAAGCGTCCAGTTCGGCTTCGCATTCGCCGCTTCCGGTGCGAGCAGCAACAGCCCGAACACAGCGGCGACCAGAGCAAGAGCGCTGACGATGCGCCGGCCCTTCAAAATCGACCCTTGCTGCCGAAAAAATCCGACGACCTCGAACATGGACGCCCCCGCCTTAGGACAACAGACCTCAGTTCCGGTCACGGCGGTCGAACGCAGTGTCCCTTGGCGAGCATAGAACATTCGGTTTTGCTTTACGAGTAGCGCCAGTGCCCCGTGGCCGACGCGTTCGTCGGTCTGGTGGCGTGAAGAGTAATCAACACGCTGTGATCGGCCTCGGCACTGTGATCGGGTACGTGCCAGCCGGCATGGGAGCCGTGGTTCGGTCTGCCTACAATCCCCACATCCGCTTGGCATTGCCGGAGAGCAGCTTTGTCCGTTCGTCGGCGCTGGTTCCGCCAAGCAGCGCATGTGTCGCCGCCACCCAGGTCGCAAGGCCGCCGCCAAGCGTGCAGACCGGCCAGTCGCTGCCCCAGACGACACGGTCCCAGCCGAAACAGCCGATGGTGTGTTCGACATAGGGACGCAGTGTCTCGGCGGTCCATGAGCCGCCATCCGCATAGGCAACCACACCGGAAATCTTGCCTATGACATTGGGGCGCCGCGCAATCTCCGCCATATGCTCGCGCCAAGGATGTTCGCTGGCGCCCTTGATGTCGGGCACGCCGCAATGGTCGAGCACGAACTGCACATCCGGCGCGAGATCCACGAGCGCGATTGCGATCGAGATCTGATGCGGCAGAACGACGAGGTCGAAGGTCAGGCCGGTGCCGGCAAGCCGCTTGATGTTTTCACGAAACAGCGCGGCTTGCGAAAGCGCGTCCGGCATGACGTGGAGCACCCGGCGGAACCCCTTGACGAAGGAATCGGTTCGCTGGCGCTCGAGATAGGCGGCAAAGCCGGGCTCCTCCGGTCGGCACGAGGCAATGGCGCCGCGCAGCAAACTGCCCTTCTGATGTGACTGTGCCTTCACATGGCTGGTTTCAGCCTGGATGTCGGCCGGATCGACATCGACCTCCATGTGCAAGGCAGCCTCGATGCCGGCACGGCGGGCCTGGATCGCATATTCGTCGTAGGAGTGGTCGCGGTTGAGCGCTGGCACGCCGGCGAGCCAGGGATAGCGCAGCGCCGAGAGGTCGATCAGGTGCAGATGGGTGTCGACGATCATGACGCGCTTTGCTCCCTGGCGATTTCAAGCCATCGCACGGAGAAATCCTTCATTCAAACAGCAATCCGGCTGGCCCAAAGCGCGCCGCGCTCGAAGATCGTGCGCATCTGAGGCACGTCGAACTCATCGGCCGTGTGACCGAGCGCACTGTAGAAAACGCGGC
Source organism: Mesorhizobium sp. P2_E10 (assembly GCF_056404235.1). Classification (NCBI taxonomy): domain Bacteria; kingdom Pseudomonadati; phylum Pseudomonadota; class Alphaproteobacteria; order Hyphomicrobiales; family Phyllobacteriaceae; genus Mesorhizobium; species Mesorhizobium sp. P2_E10. The sequence continues at coordinate 128,163 of NZ_JBFUEK010000003.1, read as the reverse complement.
CCTTGCCGTAGCGCCGCTTCCAGACGACGGGCATGACGACGCCATCGATGAAGTCGAGGTGCTCGCCGGTAAAGGTCGTCGTCGCCAGCACCTCGTTGGTCGGGTCGACATGCATGTAATATTGCTCCGAGCGGTAGGCGAAATTGCCGATGCCCTGCACGATCGGATCGTTGGGCCTGGCGATGTCGACGTGATAGTCGATGATGTTGCCGGGATGGGCGACCCACTGGCCGCCGGTCATGAACTGGTATTCCGTCTCGTTGCGAAAGCTGTCGCACATCGAGCCGTGAAAACCGGCAAGGCCGGTTCCGCCCCTGACCGCGCTGGTGAGGCCTTCCAGCTCCGGCTTCTCGATCGTCGTCATGGTGATCACCGGGACGATGAGATCGAGTTGCGAGAGCTGCGGATCGGCGAGTGCCGAGGTGCCCTGCTCGATCCGTACATCGAAGCCATGCCCGGTCAGGATGTCCTTGACGATGCCGGCGCTGCGGGCCGGGGTGTGGCCTTCCCAGCCGCCCCAGAAAATCAGTGCTGTCTTGGCCATGATGTCGTTCCTATTCCAGAATTCCGAAAGGCAGGTCGGCGCGCATCGGCGCCGGCCTCGCGCAGCCATGCTTCAGGTCGATACGCTGCCCGATCTCTGCCGAACGGATGATCTGTTCCATGATCTCCAGGACATGCAGGGAAAGCTCGAGACTGGCGCGGTGTTCCCGGCCGGACACGATCGCCTGCGCCATGTCGGCAAGGCCGAGGATGCGGTAGTTGCCGTCGCCATAGGCATGGATCTGATCGGCCAGCGTCCAGTCGCCCTTGCGCAGGCTGGTCCTGATGTCGCCCTGGAACTGGTTCGGATCGGAGACGATCATCGAGCCCGACGTGCCGTAGAGCTCGATATGATTGTGCTCGTGCTTCCAGACGTCGAAGCTGGTGGTGATCGAAACCGCAGCACCATTCTCGAACGCCAGCAGGCCGGAAATGTGGGTCGGCACCTCGACATCGATGGTCTGGCCTGCGCGCGGACCGGAGCCGATGGTGCGGGTGGCGTAGGATGATTTCGCCTGCCCGGTCACCGATTTCACCGGCCCGAGAAGATTGACCAGGCAGGTCAGGTAATAGGGACCCATGTCGAGCATCGGCCCGCCGCCGGGCTGGTAGTAGAAATCCGGGTTCGGATGCCAGAGCTCGTGGCCGGGCACCTGCATGAAGGCCGAGCCGGCGACGATGGTGCCAATGACCCCTTCGTCGACAAGCCGGCGTGCCGTCTGGTGCGAGCCGCCAAGAAAAGTATCGGGGGCACAGCCGACGCGCACGCCCTTTTCGCGCGCGGCCGCGACCAGCCGCTCCGCGTCAGCGAGCGTCGTTGCCAGCGGCTTTTCCGAATAGACATGCTTGCCTTGCGCCACGGCCTGCAGGCCAACCGGTACGTGATGCTGCGGTGTCGTCAAATTGAGCACGATCTCGACGCGCGGATCGGCAAGCAGCGCCTCGACGGTCATCGCCGCCAGGCCGTAGGCCTGCGCCTTGGTTTCGGCAGCCGCCGGGTTGATGTCGGCGACGCCGACGACGTCCAGCACGGCAAATTTTGGCGATGCCTTCAGATAGGCGTCCGAAATGTTGCCGCAGCCGATGATGCCGATACCGATTTTTCGCAAGGTCTTCTCCCAGCTGCGCCGCGACATAGATAGGGAAGCCAAACTGATTTGTCTCCCCTTTCCAGACAGCGATGGTTCGGGCAGGCGTTCGTCCACACCCTACCCGTTCAGCGGGTGATGACAGGCAACCAGTCGCCCGTCGCCGATGCTGCGCAGCAGCGGACGCTCGCTGCGGCAGACCGAAGTCGCGGCCGGGCAACGGGTGTGGAAGCGGCAGCCGGATGGTGGGTTCATCGGGCTCGGCAGATCGCCTTTCAGCACGATACGCCCGCCTCGCGCCCGATCGACGCTCGGGATCGGCACCGCGGAACGCAGGGCAGCGGTGTAGTGATGGGCGGGCGCCGCGAAGACCAGATCGGTCGGCCCGCTCTCGACGATCGATCCCAGATACATGACCGCCACACGCGTCGAGATCTGCCGCACGACAGAGAGATCGTGGGCGATGAACACATAGGTCAGGTTGAACTCCTCGCGCAGATCGGCGAGCAGGTTGACGATCTGCGCCTGGATCGACACGTCGAGCGCCGAGACCGGCTCGTCGGCCACGATCAGCCGTGGCCTGAGCGCCAGCGCGCGGGCAATGCCGATACGCTGCCGCTGGCCACCCGAAAATTCGTGCGGATAGCGCGACGCGTGCTCGGGCGACAGATCGACCCGGCGCAGCAGCTCGGCGACGCGGTCCGCCATTTCCGATGCCGAGAGGCGCTCATGGATGCGGAACGGATCGGCCAGGAGATCGCCGACCCGCCGGCGCGGGTTGAGCGAGGCGCTGGGATCCTGAAAGACCATCTGCATCTGCCGCCGCAGCGGCCGCAGCTGCCGCTGCGACGCCTCGGAAATATCGCGGCCCTCGAATTCCAGCGAGCCCGAGGTAATGTCGGTCAGGCGCACCAGGCAGCGGCCAAGGGTGGACTTGCCGCAACCGGACTCGCCGACAATGCCAAGCGTTTCGCCTGGCCAGATATCGAGTGAAATCTGATCGACCGCCTGCACCGTCCGGCGTTGCGCCGGGAAAATCGAGCGGCCGACATGATAGTGCTTCGACAGGTCGCCGGCGCGAAGCAGCGGGCGCGGCACGGCATTCATGGTTGCGTCTCCAGGCCCGCAACCTTGCGGATGTTGAATTTTTTGCGCTGCGCTTCCGGCAAGACGCAAGCGGCACGATGACTGGCGCCGCTCATCGGCGGCGGCTGGACCAGGCAGGCATCGTGGCGAAAGCCGCAGCGCGGTTCGAAGGCGCAGCCTTGCGGCAGATTGGCGAGCGACGGCGGAACGCCCGGAATGGCCGCGAGCCGGGCCGGGCGCGCGCCGTCCATCGGTGGGATCGAGCCGAACAGCCCCCATGTGTAGGGATGCAGCGGCGTGCGGAAGACGCTGTTCTTGCCACCCTCTTCGACGAAGCGGCCGCCATACATGACCAGCACCCGGTCGGCGACTTCGGCAACGACGCCAAGATCGTGCGTGACCAGGATCACCGCCGAGCCGAACTCGTCGCGCAGCCGTCCGATCAGTTCGAGGATCTGTGCCTGAACGGTCACGTCGAGCGCCGTGGTCGGTTCGTCGGCGACGAGCAGCGCGGGATTGCACGACAGCGCCATGGCGATCACCGCACGCTGGCGCATCCCTCCGGAAAGCTGGTGCGGATAGCCGTCGACGACGCGATCCGGATTGGCTATGCCGACGGCGTCGAGCAATTGCACCGCCCTCGCCCGCGCCGCTCGCGCCGACACTTTTTCATGTGCGCGCACCTGCTCACCAATCTGGTTGCCGATCGTATGCACCGGGGTGAGCGCCGACATCGGGTCCTGGAAGATCATGGCGATCTGGCGGCCGCGAATGGCGTCGAGCGCGCGCCGGTTGAGCCCGACCAGTTCCTGTCCCATGAAGCGGATGGAGCCGGAGACGATCGCCTTGGGGCTATCGATCAGCCCCATGATGGCGAGCAGTGTCTGGCTTTTGCCGGAGCCGGATTCGCCGACGACGCCGACGATCTCACGCTGCTCGACAGTGAACGAGACGCCGCCCACCGCGCGTACAAGACCCTCGTCGCTGCGGAAGGAAACCGTGAGGTTCTCGACGACAAGAAGAGGAGCATCAGCGGGCATCGCGCGCCCTCGGATCGATGAAGACGAAGACGATGTCGACGACGAAGTTTGCCATGACGACGAAGAAGGCGGCGTAGATCACCGTGGCCAGGATCATCGGCAAATCGAGGGTCTGCAGCGCCTCATAGGTCAGTTTGCCGACGCCCTGCAGTCCGAAGACAACTTCGGTCAGCAGCGCGCCGCCACCGACCAGCGCACCGAAATCGAGGCCGAACATGGTGACGAAGGCCACCAGCGAAGTGCGGAGGCCATGATGCAGCAGCACGCGCCGCTCGCCGATGCCCTTGGCGCGGGCGGTGCGGATGAAATCCTCCTGCATCATCTCGATCAGGCTTGCCCGCAGCACCCGGCCGTAAAGGCCGACATAGAGGGTCGCCAGCGTGAACCACGGAATGACCAGCGCCTTGAACCAGCCCCAGGGGTCCTCGGTCAGCGGGATGTAGCCGAGCGGCGGAACCCAGGAGAAGGCCCATGTGTCATGCCAGCGGCTCTGGGTCAGCAGATTGGCGACCTCACCCAGCCAGAATACCGGAATGGAAACACCGACCAGGCTCAGGATCATCAGCGCCCGATCTATGAAGGTGCCGCGCGTCGCGCCGGCGATCACGCCGACGATCAATCCGCCAAGCACCCACAGCACTGCCGCACCGCCGACCAGCGACAGCGTGACGGGAATGGCGCTGATCACCGTGGGGACCACCTGCTGGCCGCGATTGACGAAGGAGGTGAGATCGCGGCTGATGAAAAGCCGGTTCATCATCAGCCCGTATTGCACCGGCAACGGCCGGTCGAGACCGAAATCGTGGCGGACCTGGATCAGGGTTTCCTGGGAGGCATTGCGGCCGGCAATGCGCGCCGAGGGATCGGCACCTGGCGTGGCAAAGAAGATCAGGAAGGCGACAATGCTGATGCCGAACATGACCAGCACCATCTGGCCGAGCCGGAAGCTGAGCGCCGCGAGCATCAGACGCCCCTCGGCGAGGATTTGGGATCGAGCGCGTCGCGAACCCCGTCGCCCAGAATGTTGAGGGCCAGCACGGTGATGACGATGGCGAGCCCTGGCGCCAGCGCCACGATCGGCCTGGAATAGAGCAGGCCCTGGCCATCCTGGATGATCGTGCCCCAGCTGGCATCCGGCGGCTGCACGCCGATCGACAGGAACGACAGCGAGGATTCGGTCATCATGTTGAGCGCCAGGATCAGCGGTACGAAGACGATGATGCGCGTCACCACATTGGGCATGATGTCGCGCAACAGGATGCGCCCCGGCGAGGCGCCAAGCCCGATCGCCGCGGTGACGAATTCGGCATGCATCAAGGTCAGCACATGGCCGCGGATCGGCCGCGCCACATAGGGCACATAGACGATGCCGATGATGAACACCGGCAGCCACAGGCTGCCCGAGCGGATTTCGAACGGGCCGATCCAGATGCTCTGCGCGATCAGCACGATCGACAGCGAAATCGCCAGCAGGAAGATCGGGAAGGCCCACAGCACGTCGAGAATACGCGACAGGCCGATGTCGACAAGGCCGCCGAAGAAGCCGGAAACGACGCCGAGAAATGTCGCCAGGACGAGACACAGCACAGCTGCGGCGCCCGAGATCAGCAGCGAATCCCGTCCGCCGTAAAGCAGCCGCGCCGCGACATCACGGCCCTGGTTGTCGGCACCGAGCAGATACGGGCCGATGCGCCAGGTCGGGCCCATCGGCGTCATGCCAAGGCCGAGGCCTTCGGTGGAAGGCTGCAGCACCGGCTGGCTCACACCATCGATGACGATCTCGCCGTTGAGATTGGTGACGAACGGATCGGTGTGGGAGACGTATTGCGCATAAAGCGGCGCTGCCAGCGCGGCGATGACGATGACGACGAGAACGGCGAAGGCGGCTGTCGCCGAACGATCGCCTTTCAGCTTGCGCCAGGCCGTGCGCCATGGGCCCTGCGGGGCGCAGCGGACCGGAATGGCGGGCTGGTCCGCTATGACATTGACCATGGACAGGATTGCCTAAGAAAAATCTCGACCGGAAAGATGCGCCGAACCGGCGCAAAAGGAAATGCGACGGAGCGCCGATGGCGCTCCGTCGCATTGCATCTCGGAGATCACTCCACCCAGGACTGGCTGACGATCCAGTAGAATTGCGGACTGAAGGTGAAGTTCTTCACCCGGGACGAAATGACATCGACGCGCTTGGGCGTGAACAGCACGGCGACCGGCGCCTTGTCGGTCACCGCCTTGTCGATGGCGGTCCACAGTGCGGCGCCCTTGGCCGGGTCGGCGATGGTCGCCGTCTCAGCCTCGGCCATCGATGCGTCGATCGCCTTGTCGCAGAAGCCCGAAATGTTGACCGACGCATCCGAGCCCGGCGTGAACGAGGCGCAGCTGAACAGCACGTCGAGGAAATCGGATGGCGCCGGGTAATCCTGGAACCATTGCGAGATCGAAATCTGCACCTTGTTGTTGGTGTTCTGGATGTAGGTGAACTGGATGTTCTGCGAGATCGGCTTGACCGAGGTCTTGTAGCCGAGCTGGTTGAGCACGTCCTGCAGATAGACGCCGATCGCCTTGGAGACGGTGGTGTCCTCGGTGATGATCGTCACCTCCTGGCCGGCGGTTCCCGATTCAGCGACCAGCTGCTTGGCCTTCGCCATGTCCGGCGCCGACCACTTTTCGCCGGGGTTGGCGCTGAACGGGCAATAGGGCGAGTAGGACGGGAAGTCCGGCGGCAGGATCTGGCAGGCCGGCTGCGCCAGGTTGCTGCCGCCAAACAGCTTGACGATGGCGGCGCGGTCGATGGCGAAGTTTACCGCCTGGCGGACGCGGATGTCGTTGAACGGCGCCAGATTGTTGTTCATCGGCGCATACCACATCGCGGTCAGCGGATGCACCGAGACCTGCTTGGCGTATTTGGTGCCGAGTTCGGCCAGACGATCGGCCGGCGGCGGGTCGAACATCCAGTCGGCCTGGCCGTTCTCGACCGCCGTCACCGCGGCTTCGTCGGTGAGGCCGAATTCATAGTCGATCTCGTCTGGATAGCCGGCCGGCTGCGCCTCCTTGCTCCATTCCTTGAAGTGCGGGTTGCGCACGATCTTCATCAGCTTGTTGGGATCATAGCTGGCGATCATATAAGGGCCGGTGCCCGGGATCGGGTCGGTGCCGGCATCCTTGAGCGGCGCGCTGGCCGGCAGGATTGAGGCGTGCGGAATGGCGATCTTCTGCAGGAATTCGGCATCCGGCTGGGTGAGGTTGAAGGTGATCGTGCCGGCCGCGTCGTCAACCGAAAGGCCGCCGTCAAGGGTGCAGGTTGCGGGTGTCTTCAGACACGCATCGGCACCGACGATGCCGTTGTAGAGCGTGCCGGTCGTCGGCCCGCTGATCTTGAAGATGCGCTGGAACGACGCGACCACATCCTTGCTGGTGAGATCCGAGCCGTCGGCGAACTTGATACCCTTGCGCAGCTTGAAGACATAGGTCTTGCCGCCGTTTTCAACCTTCGGCAGGCTTTCAGCCAAGTCCGCGACGACTTCGAAGCCGGTCTTGTCACCGACCTTCTTGTAGGTCACCAGGCCATCGTAGAGGACGTAGTTGAGCTGGAAATATTGCAGCGTGTAGTTGATATGCGGATCGGCGGTGCCGGCCGCGGCATTGGCCAGCAGGCGCAGCGTGCCGCCGGGCTTGCCCTCCGCAGCGATGGCGCTGCTCGCCGGCGACAGGATCGTCATGCCGAGCAGGGCCAGGCCTGGTATCAACGCTGCAAGTGCCTTGTGCGGTCGCATTGGTGTTCCCTCATGGAAAGCGTGTCGACTTTGCCACGCCGACTGTAGTCGATCGACCACGGCGCGGCGGATACGAAATGGCTTTGGGTTGGCGGACGGCGTCCGTCTATTAGCCCAATCGCAGAAGACTACGGCCCGCCGAGCCGGACAGGATAGCTATTAAGATAGATAGGGTCGCAGACGCCATTCACGCCTATTTGTTGGGCAATCACCCAGCATGGCTATTTGACAAGCAATGGCCAGTTGGTAAGTTCGCCGGATGCAGGTTTTTTCAGGGGATTTAGAGAGCCTGTTCCGGACAGGGATGAGCGTCGACGCAGCCATGGCGGCGGCGACCGGTGTGCTGGAGTCCATCGGCTTCACCTCGTTCATCTACGACTATACGCCGGTGCCTGTCAGCCATAAGGGCGATTTGATCACGCCCTCGCTGATGGCGCTGCGCAACGTGCCGCGCGACATGCAGGATCTCTGGTGCAAGGGGGGGTATTATCAGCTTGACCCGGTGCAGGAAGCCGCGCTCGCCGTGTCGAGGCCATTCCTGTGGTCGCATAGAGGTGTCCAGAGCAGCGTCATGCAGCGCGTGTTGCAGTCGAGGCACGCGCCGGTGGTCAGCTATCTGCTCGACACCAGGATGACCTGCGGCATTACCGTGCCCATTCGTCTTGCCGGCGGCGATCTCGCCACCTTCACTGCCATCCGTGCCGATCCCGAGGCCGGGTTCGAGGCCGAGGCCAGACACTTCATCGCCGAAATCGGCGATCTCGGTCATCTCCTGCACGATTCCGTCTATGCCGGTTTCGACGAGGGCACCCGCACCTGCCAGTATGTCCATTTGACGGCGCGCGAGCGTCAGTGCCTGCGCCTCGCCGCGGCCGGACTGACGGCAAAGCAGGTGGCGCGCGAGATCGGCCGCACGGTGCCGACCGCAACGCTGCACCTCAATGCGGCGACGCGCAAACTTGGCGCCAAAAACCGCTTCCACGCCATCGCGCTGGCCGCCCACTACCGGCTGCTCGAACCCGAGCACTGAGGCGAAGGCCACTGATCGCCACCGGGCAAACCTATAAATAGTGCTAGCTGTAATTGCGCGGGGTCACTGAGTACCGTCTGCCGCAAAACAAGGCTTGGGAGGCTCCGTCATTTGGTTCCTGCCGCGCCATGATGCGGAGTTCGGACAATGACGGCAGCTACGACCACCGAAGGATTCAGCGACTACAAGGGCTACCGCACCTGGTACCGGGTGACCGGGAATCTCGCCTCGGACAGGTTGCCGCTGGTCGTCGCCCATGGCGGCCCAGGCTGCACCCACGACTATGTCGATTCCTTCAAGGAGCTCGCCGGACCCGGACGGGCCGTCATCCATTACGACCAGATCGGCAACGGCAAATCGACCCATCTGCCCGACAAGGGCGGTGACTTCTGGACCGTCGAGTTTTTCCTCGGTGAACTCGACGCACTGCTCGCCCATCTCGGCATTACCGGCCGCTACGCCTTGCTCGGCCAATCCTGGGGCGGCATGCTGGCCGCCGAGCACGCGGTGCGGCGGCCCGACGGGTTGAAGGCGTTGATCCTGGCCAATTCGCTGGCCTCCATGCCGCTCTGGATCGAAGGCGCGTTGCAGCTGCGCGCCGAATTGCCGGCGGATGTGCAGGCCGCGCTCGACCGGCACGAGGCAGATGAAACCACTGGTCATCCGGATTACCTCGCGGCAACCAAGGCCTTCTACGACCGCCATGTCTGTCGCGTCGTTCCCAATCCACCCGAAGTCGTCAGGACATTTGCGGCGATCGAGGCGGATCCGACGGTCTATCACACCATGAACGGACCCAACGAATTCCACGTCATCGGCACCATGCGCAACTGGACCATCGTCGAGCGCCTGCAATTGATCGAGGCGCCGACGCTGGCCTTCCGTGGATTTTACGACGAAGCGACCGAGGCCTGCGTGCAGCCGTTTCTCGATCGCATTCCCGACGTCGAAGGCATGGTCTTCCCGAATTCCAGCCACATGCCGCATGTCGAGGAAAAGGACGACTGCCTCGCCGCCGTCGGTCGCTTCCTCGCCAAACACGACTGACGTTCCGCGCCTTCTGCTCAGGCAGAAAGCGCGGCACCCACCCAATCGAGCCGCGCCGCCGGGACAAGGCCATAATTGTAGAAATTGATGCCGTCGACACCAGGCGCCAGCGCCGGCTTGACCTTGGCGGCGAGCCCTTCGGAGCCGACCATTTCCGGATAGAAGAGCCGGTAGCCGGTGCCGAGGAATTTTTCCGCGCCGAGTGCTGCACGGCCGGCGGCCATCAGGCTGGCGACATCGCCGGCCTGCATGTCATATGCGCACAGGATCGCCCCGTCGCAGACCTTGCCGAGCGCTTCGAGATCGCAGCCGCCGAGCCAGCCGTCTTTCAGGTCGATGATGACGACACGCGTCGTGGGATCCGCCACCTCGCGCAATTCGGCGACCAGGCTGGTCACCGGCTCGAACCGCCAGAGCAGATAGGCGTGGAGCTCCGGCCACGGCGCAAAGACGTCGAGGCCGCTGGCGGGAAAATCGGGGAAGCGTCGTTGCGGCACCGCACGCTCGCAGGTCTCGACGATCCATTGTTTGGTGAGCTTGCGCGCCGCCCCGCCATCGACGCCGGCTTTTGCCGCGCGGGCGACGCAGGACGGACAGAAGCATAGCGACAAAAGAAAATCGTCTTCCGGCGTCAGCCCGACACCATCCTTCTCGTGATGATACTCGTGGGCGAAGCCCATGAAGGACGGGCTTTCAAGTTCGATCCTATCCGGCCTGTAACTATGCGAGATATCGGCGACCAGCGCGCGGACATAGGCGCGGGCATCGGGATGCGACGGGCAGAGATTGTAGTAGTTGGCATCGCCGAAGGCGTTGTGGGTGACGGCCTGCGGATGCAGCACGCCGAGGCGGGTGTTGTGCAGGCAGACTGTCCAGCACGAAACGCCGAGCCCGCCGGCGTCTCGCCGGCGGATAAGGTTGCCAAGCACGTCGCCGCCCTCGGTGATTACGTCCGCCACCTTGGGCTGGATGGCGAGGCTCCCCCAGCGCGCCGCGGTCGGCTTGAAATAGATGGTGCCGTCCTCTGGGAAATAGGCCTTGCGGCGCGGGCTGCGCGGCTGCAGGAAGCGCCCGGCATGATAGGACGTCGCCAGGCTGATCATGTTGAGCCCGGCGCGCTCGACGAGATCACGTTCGACCGTCTCCAGGCCGAGATCCCTGACATCCCAGGGGTAGGTCCACATGGACAGTTGCTGCATCGAATATCCTCAGTCTTGATCCTGGTATGACTTCAGCCCGCGACGGGCTCGGCGACCTGCATCAGGCAGTCTCCGGCCGCGCACATCGTGTGCAGCCGGCGTGACAGTACGATGCCGCCTTCGGCGAAATGCAGGGCTTGCTCGGCAACATCGAGCTGTTCGAGATCGTGATACCAGCCGGCCAATTGTCCTGCGCTCACGCTGTCACCCAGCCTGACGGCGGGCTCGAACCAGCCGCGGCGGGTGGCGTAGAGGCCCTGGCTGTGCCGGGACAGCGACAACAGCCGCGTCGGCGCCGCAGGCTTTTCGCCTGCGCCAAGAACCGGTGCGTCGACCACACCCAGTGCCACCATCAGACTGTCGAGGGCGCGGGCGGTGATCGCCATCGAATCGACCGTTGCGGTGCCGCCACCGCCGAACTCGCCGCTGACGCCGATGGCGCCGGCGCGCCGCGCCGCGCCCATCGAGGTTGGCGAGGCCTGGCCGTTGTCGGCTATGAAGCCGTAGGGCATGCCGAGCGTGCGCATCAGCTCGACGCCGCGCCGATGGCGCTCGGGATCGGAATTGCGTTCGACCAGTGCGGTCGGCAGATGCTCCATCGACGTGCCGCCGGAATGGATGTCGAAGATGACGTCGTGGCGAGGGAACAGCTCCTTCTCGAGGAAATTGGCCAGACGGCTTGTCGGCGTGCCCGAGGGGTCGCCGGGAAAGGCGCGGTTGAGGTTGCCGCCGTCAAGCGGCGAACAGCGTTTGGCGGCCATCACGGCCGGTGCGTTGGCCATCGGCATGATGGTGATGCGGCCCTTGATCCGCTTCGGATCGAGCCGGCGCACCAGTCTGGCCAGAGACAGCTCGCCCTCATATTCGTCGCCGTGATTGCCGGCCATTAGAAACAGCGACGGGCCATCGCCATTGCCGATTAGGCAGATCGGCACCTTGACCTGAAAGTAGGGCGAGCGGTCGATCGAGAACGGGATACTGAGATGGCTAAGCGTCTTGCCGTCGCGGTCGAAGTCGAGCGTGTGGGCGAGGCCGGTGTGCATGGTCAGACCGCCGCGACCGCGGTGATTTCGATGCGCAGGTCGGGATCGGCCAGACGCGCCTCGACGCAGGCACGCGCCGGCAGGCGGGCAGGATCGACCCAGGCATCGTAGATGCTGTTCATGGCCTCGAAATCGCCGATCTGCGGCAGGAAGATGTTGACAGCGACCAGCTTCGACTTGCTGCTGCCGGCCTCGACCAGCAGCGCCTCGACCTTGGCCAGCACGTCGCTGGTCTGGCTCTCGATGCCGGCCTTGCGGTCATTGGCCACCTGGCCGGCGATGTGGACGAGGCCGCCATAGACGACCGCCTGCGACATGCGCGAGCCGGACTGAAAATACTTGATCATATCGGATCCTTTCGAGGTTCTCTTTTTGGAGATCTGGTCAGCCGAACCAGGTGGGGAAAGCGTGGCGGACGCGGCCGGTGGCATCGACGCCGAAGATCACGCGGTAGCGATCGAGGCAGGTGCAGGGGTGCGAGATGCCGAATTCGACGACGTCGCCGACGGCGATGTCGTCGCTCGGTGCAATCGACAGGAAGGCGTGCTGGTCGTTGAGCTTGACCACCTCGGCGCGCGCCGCCGGCATCGGCAGCGGCTTGCCGGCACGAAAGACGGTGAGCAGCGTTGGAAAGCCCTGGTCGAACGACACGTCGCGCATGCCCATGCCGCAGATGACGAGGCCGGGCTCCGGCCGCGACAGCACTTCGGTCCACAGGCGCAAAGCAGGGCGAAACGAATGCCGCGCTGAGGCGCTGATGCCACCAATGGCAAAACCCTTGCGGGCATCGAGCGCCCCGAGCGAGCGGTCATAGGTGCCGTGGTCGTGGAAGAAGATGGCGCCGCTGCGCAACAGCAGCGTCGCATTGCCGTCGCCGAAAACCACCGGCGAAAGTGCCGCGACCACTCTGTCGAAGAAGACCGAGCCGCCAGCGCTGACGATCAGCGGCGAACCGCCGCCGACGCGGGCGCGCAGCCGCAGGAACATGTCGGCGGTCATTGCCAGCAGGCCGGATATCACCGCATCGGTGCGGCCGGGCTCGGGTTGCGCTGCGGCCCCTTCATAGGTCGCGACGCCGGCGATCTTGAGCCGCCCGGCAGCCGTGATCGCATCGGCGATGGCCTCGGCTTGCGCGGTGGTGCGGGCGCCTGCCCTGCCCGCGCCGAGTTCGACCATCACATGTAAGGGCGGCAGTGCAGGGTTGGCGTGCCAGGTCTCGGCCAGTGCGTTCACGGCATCGACCGAGTCGGCAAAGACATAGAGTTCGGCTTTCGGCCAGGCACCGGCAAGTACCGCCAGCCGGCTGGCGCCGCCGGCTCCGCCAACTTCATTGGCGATGATCAGGCGTGTCAGGCCGGCCTTGAGCATCACCGTGGCCTGCCTGATGTCGGCGACGGTTGTGCCCCATGCGCCGGCCTCGACCAGCGACCGGGCAAGGTCGGGCGCCATCGGCGTCTTGGCATGCGGTGCAATCGCAACATTGTGTTCGCGCGCATAGCGCAGGAACAGGTCGCGGTTGGCGGCGAAGGCTGCCTCGTCGAGGGTCAGCACCGGCAGCGCCATGCGTCCATCGGCCGGATGCCAGTGCTCGGCTGCGACAAGGCTGCTGTCCAGCCAGGTGGTGCCGGGCGGCACGCCACGGATGCGATCGTCGAGTCGGAAATTTTCGCGCACGACAAGCGGTGGAACCGGTGAGTTTTCAGTCATCCGATGCTAACCCTTCAATGTCGCAGAACGAAGCCGGGATCGATGCCGGCCGCAGCATGAGAGAGACGCGTGCCAGTACCTTACGCCGGACCGATCATCGACGCCCATCATCATCTGTGGGATCTCGGCCTGGGACGGCATCCCTGGCTCACCGCCACGGCCGGCGAGCGCGGCGGCCTGGGCGAGCTTGATCCGTTGCGGCGTAACTATCTGCCGCAGGATTATGCGCGCGACGCAATAGGGCACAATGTCGTCGCCACGGTGCATGTCGAAGCCGGCTGGGCGTGTGACGACTGTGTCGGTGAAACGCGCTGGCTGGAAACACTCGACAAATCGCGCGACGTCGCCGCCCGCTACGTCGTTCACGTGCCGCTTGCCGACCGCCAGGCGCCGGCGCTGCTTGAGGCGCAAGTGGCATTCGAGCGTGTCGTCGGTGTGCGTGACATATTGAGCTGGGACCCTGATCCCGCTCGCCGCTTTGCCGCCCGCGACAGCATCATGGACGATCCGGCCTGGCGCGCCGGCCTGTCCTTGCTTGGCCTTCACCGGCTTGCCTTCGACCTGATGGTGTTTCCGCGCCAGCTCGGCGACGCGGCGCGGCTTGCGGCCGCCTTCCCCGACCAGCAATTCGTTCTCAACCATTGTGGCAGTCCGATCGACCGCGACGCCGACGGTATGCGGAGATGGCGCGACGGGCTGCGGCTTCTGGCGGAGCGCGACAACGTCGCCATCAAGATATCGGACCTGGTCGCCTACGATCATGACTGGACGCTCGACAGTTTGCGGCCGGTGGTCCTGCACTGCATCGACTGCTTCGGCACCGGGCGCGCCATGTTCGGCAGCGACTTTCCGGTCGCCGGCCTGCATGCATCGTTCGATGACATATATGATGGCTTCAAGACCATCACAGTGGACTTTTCCGCCGACGAACAGACGGCGCTGTTCTTCGGCAATGCAAAGCGCATCTACCGGCTGGACGATGTGTCATCGGCGCGCCTGCTCCCGGCCTGAGAGCAGCAGCAGGCCGAGGATCAGCGAGCCGAACAGGATGCTGCGCCACCCGGGCGACGCGTTGACGACGGTGATCAGCGCGGTGATGGTGACCAGCAGGATGGCTCCGGGGATGGTGCCGGCATAGGTGCCGAGCCCACCGAGGATCGAAGTGCCGCCGAGCACCACGGCGGCAATCGAGGCGAGCAGATAGGGATCGCCGATGCCGACATAGCCCTGTCCGTTCATGCCTAGGACCAGCACGCCGGCAAGCCCCGAACAGAAGCCGCTGATGCCGTAGACCGCGAGTGTCGTCGACGTGACCGGAACCCCGGATAGGGCCGCGGCGAGCGGATTGGCGCCCATGGCGAAGATCCGGGCGCCGAGCGATGTCGCATGCATCGTCGTCAGCACGATGACGGAGACCACCATCCACAACAGCACGCCGGCCGGAATGCCGGCCGGCCGGCCATTGCCGAGCCAGTGAACGAGCGGATTCTCGGCGGTCACCGCGCTGCCGCCGGCGATTATGATCAGAAGGCCTTGCAGGAATGTCGCCATGGCCAGTGTCATGATCATCGGGTGGACGCGCAGCAGCGCGACGCCGAGCCCGTTGACCAGGCCGATTGCCGTGGTCAACACCAGAACGGTAAGGATGGCGGTGAGGCCAGTCGGATCAGCCTGCCACGATAGCAAAGGCAGGCTGACGGCGCTGACGGTGACGATGGCCGCGACGGAAAGGTCAATGCCGCCGGCGATCACCACGAAGGTCTGGCCTGCAGCCACCAGGCCGATGACGGCGCCGAGCTCGACGAGGTAGCGCAAATGGCCGTAGGCGCCGAAGCCGCGCGAAACGAAGCTCGCCACGATCCAGACCGCGGCAACGATGGCAATTGTCAGGAACGGCCGGCTGCGCATGATCGTCACGGCGCGCTTGCCGCCTGCGCTCTCATTCCATGCTGTCATTGCTGCACCTTGCGGAATTGCGGGATGGCGACCGCGCCGATGATGATCAGGCCCTGCGCGACATATTGGGCGACCGGCGTGAAGCCGAGGAAGAACATGACGCTGATCATCAGGCTGAGCAGCAGGCTGCCCGCAAGCGCGCCGCGCATCGTGCCCTGGCCGCCGAGGAAGCCGATGCCGCCGAGCACGGCAGCGGCAATCGAATTCAGCGTGAAGGCCGCACCGATGACCGGGTCGCCTGAACCGGTCTGTGCGGCAACGAACAGGCCGGCGCCGGTGGAGAGCAGACCGCTGATCGCGTAGGCGGCGATGCGCGCGCCATCGACCGGCACGCCGGAGCGATAGGCGCCGACCGGATTCTCGCCGGCGGCATAGAGGCTCAAGCCAAGCGGTGTGGCGAGATAGAGCTTCCACAGCAAAACGATGAGCACCAGCAACACGAATGCGGCCGGCGTGTTGCCGGCAAGCAAGTCAGACAACCACGCCGGAATGGCGCCGCCAGGCCGCGGCAGGATGAGCAGTGCGGCGCCGCCGATGATGAAGGAACCGGCGAGCGTCACCACGATTGCCGGCAGGCGAAGCCGCACCACGATGAAGCCGGTGGCGGCGCCAATGCCGAGGCCGGTCAGCGCCACCGCAGCAGTGCCGCCGGCCACGCCCAGCGGCCCGGCCATCGTCGTCGCGGCGATGACCGCGCCGAGGCTGACCGTCGCACCAATCGCCAGGCTGATGCCGCCGGTGAGCATCAGGATCGCCTGCGCCATGGCGACTAGCGCCAATGGAAACCAGCTCTGGGTGAATTTGGCGAAACCGGAGGCGGTGAACAGGCCGGGAAAGAGGAACCCATAGGCGACGAGAAACACCAGGACGACGGCAAACAGGCTGCGCACGCCGACATTGCGGCGCAGCTGAACCGGCCAGTAGAGCGCGCCGGTCTGTCGTGCGGAAGGCGCTGTGTTCATGCCGCAACCTTCCGCTGTTCGGCGCCCATCGCGGCGGAAACGATGGCTTCCTCGCTCAGCGCTTCGCGTTCGAGCATGGCGACGATGCGGCCGTCGCGGACGACGGCGACCCGGTCGCAAAGGTGCACCAGTTCGGGCGTGTCGGAACTGAGCAGCACCACCGCCTTGCCGGCGGCGGCGAAGTTGCGAAGCATCATGTAGATCTCACGCTTGGTTTCGACATCGACGCCGCGCGTCGGATCGTTGAGGAGAAGCACGAGCGGGTCGTGCGGCATCCATTTGGCCAGCGCCACCTTCTGCTGGTTGCCGCCCGACAGCGCCTGCGCCGCACGGCCAAGGTCGCCCTTGATGCCGAGCTGGGCGGCAAGGCCTTTGGCCGTCTCGCGCTCGGCACGGCGGCTGCGCAGCTTCAGCGCTGGCAGCCTGGCGAAGGCCGGCAGCATCATGTTGGTGATGATGGGATGAATCAAATGCAGGCCTTCGCGCTTGCGGTCGGCCGGCACATAGGCGAGGCCGGCTGCGTTGGCTTTCGGAACGCCGCCGGGCAGGCCCGACGCGCCGTTGACGGTCGCCGATGCCGTGCGTGCCGGAATGGCGCCATAGACGCCGAGCAGCAGATCTTCCTGGCCTTGCCCGACCAGGCCGCCGATGCCAAGCACCTCGCCCGTCTTGATGTCGAGATCGACGTCATGCATCAGGCCGGCTGCAAATTTGCGGACAGAGATGGCGTCGGCAGGTGAGGCCGAAGGCTGCCAACGCGGAAAGAGGTCACCCGGATCGCGGCCGACCATCAGCCGCACCAGTCCGGCGGCGTCGGTTCCTTCCAGGGTGCGGTCGGCCGTGCAAGAACCGTCCTTAAGAACCGTGACGTGCTGGCACAGCGCCATGACTTCGTTCAGCCGATGCGAGATGTAGAGAATGGCTATGCCTTCGCTGCGCAAACGCTGCAGCAAGTCGGTGAGGATCTTCGTTTCGGTTGCCGACAACGACGACGTCGGCTCGTCGAGAATGAGCACGCGCGGCCGGCGGTAGAGTGCCTTGGCGATCTCCACCATCTGCCGGCGGCCGAGCGACAGATGCCCGACAGGCGTCAACAGCGGCTCGTGCAGCCCGACAAGATCGCACGCGGCCCTGGCCCGCGCGGCGAGCTCGCGATAGTCGACCAGGCCGAACCGCCTGGGATAGGCGCCGAGCCCGATGTTTTCGGCGATGGACAGACTGGCCGTCAGGCTGAGTTCCTGCTGAACGACGGCGATCCCGGCCTGCCGCGCAACAGCCGGGGTCATGCGCGAGACCGCGCGTCCATCGACCTCGATCGTCCCGCCGTCCGGGCGCAGCGCGCCTGACAACAGGTTGATCAAGGTCGACTTTCCGGCGCCGTTCTCGCCGAGCAGCGCATGCACGCGGCCCGGCTGGAGAGCGAAGGAAACGTCGCGCAGGACGGGGTTGCCGAAGAAAGACTTCGACACCCCCCGCGCCGCGAGCAGCGGAGCCATGGTTGTCAATGCTACAACCCTTCAGGCTTATTTCTGGGCCAGCAGCTTCTTGAACAGCTCCTCATCGTAGGGCGAATAGATGTAGCCGTCAGCCGGGAAATCCTTGGCCCGGGCGAGGTATTCGTCGATGTTGGAATTGTCGATGACCGGCAGCGGGATCTTGACGAAAGCCGGCACGTCCTTGCCTTCCAGCGCCTGGACGGCGGTGTAGGTGGCGAAGGCGCCGAGCCAATTCGGCTGCATCGTCGCCCAGCTCTTCAGGCCCTTTTCCTTCCACAGTTCGAGGAACTGACGGGCGTTCTCGCCGGTGATCGGCACCTGGTCGCGGCCCTGCTTGTCGAGGGCGAGCACGGCACCGGCCGACAGGGCGCCGCCGAGCGACAGGATGCCGTCGATCTCAGGGTTGGCGAAGAGCAGGCTGGTGACGGCTTCCTGGGCCGGCGCGACATTGTAAGGCGTGTTGGTCTCGGCAAGCACCGTCACATCGGGATGAGCCTTGAGCGCAGCGTCGGCGCCTTTGCGTCTGTCGTCGCTGACCGAAACGCCGGCCGGGCCGTTGAGGATGAGGATCTTGCCCTTGCCGCCGATGGCGTCGATCAGGAACTTGGCCGCCTGGTCACCCCACTGGGAGGAATCGGTGTTGACCTTGGCGGTGACCTTGTCGGTGTCGACGAGGCTGTCGAAGTTGATGATGGCGATGCCCTTGGCGCAGGCGTCGGCCAGCACGCGCGCCGGCGCGGTCGACGAACCGGCGATCAGGATGATGGCGTCGACATCGGAGTCGATCATCGACTGGATCTGCTGGATCTGGACGTTGGCGTCGCCCTGGGCGTCGGTGACGACGAGCTTGTCGACCAGTCCCTGTTTCTTCAGGGTCTCGACTTCGGCTTCGATCGTGCCTTGCGTCTGCTTCATCCAGGTCGGCACGGAATAGATGTTGGCCCAGCCGATCGTGTACGGCGCCTTGCGGTCGCCCTTGATGCAGTTGGCGGCGGCGTTGGCCTGCGAGGCGGCGCCGAGGCCCAGGACGAGACCGAGGCAAAGGGCGCTGACGGATGCGAAAAACGATGATTTCATCATGATTGTTCCCTTCTGAAGTTATGCCCGGACACGGCTGGTCGAGACGAAGAAACCCACCGGTTTCCGAGTTCGGAAACCGCCTGTTTTTCGTCGGGACTTTCTGCGTCAGGCTCGTTAGTTTGTCTGGTATTTCAGACATCATGTCTGTATATCGGACAAATGGGATGCTAGTCCGAGCCTTGACATCTTTCAAGCGTCTTGAGACGAGGGCTGAAATGATTTTGTGCGGATGCGGCTGAGATGAGCGATGGCGTGATCGAAACCGAAGCCGGCGCCGAGCCGCGCAATAGCGAACGCCGCCGCGGCATCGACCGCGTCATCATGCTGCTCGAGGCGCTGCTCAGGCACCGCGCGCCGATGCGCGTCGGCGACATCGCCAAGATGATCGGCGCGCCGCGTTCGACCACCTACGAGATCGTCAACAGCTTGCTCGAAGCCGAGATGCTCGAAAATGTCGGCTCGGAAGGCTACGTCTATTTCGGACGGGCGATGCATTTGTTCGGCTGGGCCTATTCGCACCACAACGCCCACTACCGGCGCATCCTCGAGACCCTGGACAGGCTGGCCGCCGAGACCGGCGAGACCGTCCAGTTGTGCGGCCTGCGCGGCAACAAATATGTCGTCCTCGATTGCCGGGACTCGCCCGGCCCGTTCCGCATTTCGAGCGATGTCGGGGTCGAGGTGCCGATCCCGTGGACGGCGTCGGGACGGCTGCTGCTCGGCCATATGAGCGAACAGGAGCTGAAGGACTTCATTCCGCCAGGCGACTACAAGCTTCCCGACGGCCGCGTCATTGCGCCGGCCGAGTTCTTTGCCGACGTCGCCACGGCGCACCGGCAAGGTTTCAGCGAAACCGCCGCGCTGGCCGACCGCTTCACCTGGTGCATGGCGGCCCCCATCCATGACGGCCACGGCGCCATCAACAGGACACTGTGTTTCGTGTTGCCCGTCGACACGCCGGAAGCGCGGCGGACCGAGCTGCTTGCGCTGCTGCGCGAGCGCGCCCGCGGGCTGTCGCTGGCCGGAAGCTAGCACACAACGACCGAGCCTTTGCCCAGAAGCGCGGTTCATCCGCTGCCCTGTGAAATGCGGCTTGTGCTTTTTCGCGTCAAATAATAAATTTACGCATGGAAACTATCGAAATTGTCTGTAAAATTTCGCCTTGCAGTTGCAAGCCGGCGCACCGTATGTAGAGGCATGGGGCGGCGCCGAGGCGACCAGATGCTGGGTGTCCGTGCCGCGAGGATTTGAATGCCGGTAACGCACAAGACGATGGAGGATTTCGCCCGCTCCTGCGGCGTCTCCAGGCCGACACTGTCGAAATATTTCGACGATCCGACCAGCGTCAAGCCGGCGACGCGAAAGCGGATCGAGGAAGCACTGCGTTCCTCCGACTACCAGCCCAATCTGTTTGCCCGCAACCTCAACCGCAAGCGGACGCGCAGCATCGGCATCATGGTGCCGACGGTTGCCGATCCCTTCTATTCGGAGATGGTCAGCCGCATCGAACTTCGGCTGCGCGACGAAGGCTACTGGCCGATCGTCATCTCCTCGCACGGCTCGCGCGAACTCGAAGTGGAGGCGACGCGAACCATCCTCTCCCTGAAAGTTTCCGGCGCGCTGATCGCGCCGCTTGGCCTGCGTTCGGACCATCGCACGCTGGAGAAGCTGACGCAGGCCATACCCGTCGTCTATTTCGACACCTATCTCGAAGGCGGCACGCCCTTCGTCGGCAACAACAACAGCCAGAGTGTCTCGACCATCGTCGACTATCTCTGCCGGTCCGGCGACGCCCCGGTTTATTTCGATATTCCGCACGTCAACCACAATTCGCCGGAACGGCTGAAGAGCTATGTCGCCTCAATGAAGCGGCTCGGACACGAGCCCGTCGTCATCGGCAACATCGACGACTACACATGGGACTTCGAACGGATCGGCTACGAGCAGATGGAAAAGATGCTCGGCAATGGCGGCCTGCCGGGCAAGACCATCCTGTGCAACAACGACCGTCTCGCCTTCGGCGTGATGGCGGCCGCTTTCGCGCAAGGTCTCAAGGTCGGCCGCAAGAGTGATTGCGACCTGCGTGTCGCGGCCCATGACGATCATCCGCTGAGCCGCTACACCTGCCCCGGCCTGACCACCATGGCGCAGGATTTTGCCGCCATGGCCGGGCGCAGTGTCGAGACGCTGCTGGCCTTGCTGAACGAGGATGGCGCGGCGGTTGCCGCCAAGGTCAATCTCGACGCGACCTTGGTGATGCGTCAGTCGGCCTAGGCTGCTCCATCGAAGCCGCGCCACGCGGCAACCGCGGCACTGACCGCCTCTCGCGACGCGGGACCATGGCGGCCCATCGAGACGAAGCCGTGGATCTGGCCGGGCCAGCGGCGCAACACGACTGGCACGCCGTCATCTTGCAGACGCCTAGCATAAGCCTCGCCTTCGTCGGCGAGAATGTCATGACCGGCGATGGCGACAAAGGCAGGTGCTGCGCCGGCAAGGCTGGCGGCCTTCAGCGGCGACACGCGCCAGTCGTCGATATCGCCGGCATGGCTGACATAGTGATCACGGAACCAAGCCATGGTTGCCGCGGTGAGGCCGTAGCCTTCGGCAAAGCGGCGATAGCTGTCGGCCGCCTGCGCGGCATCGGTGTTGGGATAGAACAGCAATTGTGCCGTCGGCGGATTTTTATCCCCGCGCGCCATCAGACAAAGCACCGTGGCGAGATTACCGCCGGCGCTGTCGCCGGCGACAGCGATCCGCCTGGGGTCGAGGCCGAGAGCGCCAGCCGCGCTTTGCAGGAAGGCAAACGTCGCGCGGCAATCCTCTATTGCCGCGGGAAACTTGTGCTCCGGTGCCAGCCGGTAGTCGGGGCAAACGACGACGCAGGCCGCGATGTTGGCAAACCAGCGGCAGATCTCGTCATGCGAGTCGAGATTGCCGATCACCCAGCCACCGCCATGGAGATAGAGCAGCGCCGGCGCGCCGGCTGCCGCCGCGCCCTGGCCGCGATAGATCCTGAGCGGCAACGGGCCACCGGGGCCGGCGATGGTAGGTTCGCTCAGCGAAGCGACCGGTTCGCGCTCGCCCTGCAGTGTTGGAAGGCCCGCGACATAGGCGCGGCGCGCTTCGTCAGGCGTTCCGGTCTCGAACAGCGGCGCGGGCGCCTGCTGGCTGAGGTCGAGTACATGGCGGGCTTGCGGATCGAGCAAGGGCGAAGGCGATGGTGTCATGAACGGCAATCTCACTCAGGCAAGCAGGCTCTTCGCCTCGTCCTCGCCAAGCAGCGGCGGCTGATCGACCGTGCCGTTGACGGCGACAGAGCCGCGGCTTTCGCCCGAAGCGAGGATCGCCTCCATGATCTCGAGCACATGCAGCGCAAGGTCGCCGGATGCACGCGGCCTTCTGCCCGTCGCCAGCGCACGGGACAGATCGGCGACGCCGAGCATGCGGTAGTTGGCGCGGTCGGGCGCGGCGTAAGGCCAGTTGCGCGCGCCGTAGAGTTCGCTCTCACTGGCGAAGTCGACCCAATCGGCGCCGCGCTCCGAAAGCGAAACGGTGCCGCCGAACGTGTCGGGATCCGGCAGCCTCAGCGAGCCTTCGGTGCCGTGCAACTCGATCGGGTGGTTGGAGTGCTTGAAGACATCCCAGGAGGCGCCGAAGGTGACGGTAGCGCCCGAGCGGAATTCCAGCAGCGACAGGATGTTGGTCGGCGTGCCGACCTTGAAACTGGTGTTCTTGTAGGGACCTTCAGAAGTGATCAACCGCTCTTCCTGGCCGCGCGTCGCCATCGCCATGACGCGCGCCACCGGCCCGAGCAGGTTGACCAGCATGGTCAGGTAATAGGGACCCATGTCGAAGACCGGGCCGCCGCCGGGCTGGTAGTAGAATTGCGGATTGGGATGCCAGTGCTCCATGCCGCGCCCCATCATGAAGGCGGTGCCGGTCACCGCGCGACCGATCGCGCCCTC
This sequence comes from Mesorhizobium sp. P2_E10, assembly GCF_056404235.1. NCBI lineage: Bacteria > Pseudomonadati > Pseudomonadota > Alphaproteobacteria > Hyphomicrobiales > Phyllobacteriaceae > Mesorhizobium > Mesorhizobium sp. P2_E10. The sequence continues at coordinate 105,145 of NZ_JBFUEK010000003.1, read as the reverse complement.
GTCCATCAGGCGGCGCGCCCGCCGGCCGGCGGCGCCAAGAAACGTATCCGGCGCCGAGCCCAGCAGCAGACCGCGCTGCGCCGCCTCGGTGACAAGGCGACGGCCATCGCCGGCCGAGGTCGCCAGCGGCTTTTCGGTGAAGACGTGCTTGCCTGCCGAGAGCGCTGAAAACGAGACGTCGAAATGTGCCGACGGGATGGTCAGGTTGAGCACAAGATCGATCTCGGGATCGGCCAGAAGCGCATCGACGCTGACCGCCCGGATGCCGTATTCGCGGCCGCGCAGCGCCGCCAGCTCTGTGGAAATGTCGGCGCAGGCACGTAGCTCGACGCCGCCGAAGAGCGCCGCATTGCGCAGGTAGGTCATCGAGATGTTGCCGCATCCGATGACGCCGATGCCGAGCTTCGCCTTTGATTTTGCTTGCATTTTCAGTCTCACCTCCCAACGCATGATACACTGGCTGTCCCGTTGCACCAGCAGCCGGTCCCGCTCGAAAACCGCTATACAGCATTTTAAATGTTGACGCGCGTAAAATTTTTATAGAACATATGGGAACGCTGGCCCGATATTGGGAGGCTGCCAGCGCCAGGAGGAGAAAATGACAGACGTGACGAAAGGGCCGGTCTCCGGCTCGAAGCCCGTGGGTCATGCGCTCACTGGAGACACTGGATCCAGGGTTTTGAAATCAAACGATCAGGGAATTTTGCACTCATGAGCCTAGGAACCAAAGTGCGTCTTGCGCGCCTCTTCTCGCATCCATCGGGGAACCTTTTTGGCGGCGCGGTCGACCACTTCGTCGGCTATGGCGACGTGCGCAAAGGCGGCCTTGCCGACCTGCCGGGTGCGCTCGCACGCGTCATGGCGGGCAAACCCGACTATGTCAGCATCCAGCCTGGCACCGCTCGCCATCTGTGGCCGCAATATGCGGGCAAGGCTTCCCTGGTGATTCAGGCGGGCTGCTTCACTGCGGACGATCGCATCAGCGAGTTGATCGCAACGCCCGAGGATGCGGTGCGCGCGGGGGCCGATGCGTTGGCCGTGGCCATTCCGGTGCGCGGCGCGACCGAGGGCAAATACATACGCTGGCTGACCGATTCGGTAAATGCAGCGGCCCGCTACGGCATGCCTGTGGTGGCGCATATCTACCCTCGCGATTTCACCGACGGAGCAAAAATCGTCTTCACCCCCGACGAGATCGCCTATGCGGCGCGCATCGGCTACGAGTCCGGCGTCGACGTGATCAAGATCGGCTACACGGGCGATTTCGAATCGTTCCGAGAGACCGTCCGGACCTGCCCGGTGCCGGTTGTGATCGCGGGTGGTCCGAAGACCGACACGCTGCTCGGCGCGCTTCAGCAGACGGCGGACGCCATTCGTGCCGGCGCACGCGGTGCCGTGGTCGGCCGCAATCTCTGGGGGCATGGCGATCCGCAGAAGGCAGCGCTTGCCTTCCGGGGCGTCATCCATGACGGCCTTTCGGCGCAAGACGCGCTGGCGAAGGCGGGTGCCTGAACGATGCCCACCGTCCCCTCGATCCTCGGCTTCGGCGCTATTGCCATCGACGACATCGTCTATGTCGATCAGCCGTTGTCGGCGGGCAAGGGGAAGGTTCTGCAGAGCGCCCGCGCTTTCGGGGGAAATGTCGCGACGGCACTGGCTGCCGTCGTGCGGCTCGGCGGAACCGCCGGGTTCGTCGGATGGCTTGGCAGTGCCGCTGACGACGTCGTGCTGTGCGATCTCGTTGCGAGCGGTGTTGAAACGGCGTTCGCGCCGCGCCATCCCGACGCGCGTCCGGTACGCTCGCGCATCACCGTCGGCTCGGACGGGGAACGGTTCATCGCGTATGACGACGATGCGATGCTGGGCACCGCTCCGGACTTTCCGGACGATATCCTCAGCCGCGCGACCGTCCTGATCGTCGATAGCTACGCGATCCGGTCGCTGGATGTCGTGGCTCGGGCTCGCGATCTCGGCCTCGCCATCCTCGGCGATATCGAATGGAGCAGCGGCGCAGCCACGGAGCTGCTGATCGCGCTCTGCGACCATCTCATTCTTCCCCTCGGCTTTGCGCGGACTGCCACGGGGTGCCGATCGCCCGCCGAGATACTCGATGCATTGTGGTTGCCGTCGCGGAGCGCCGTGGTTCTGACCGATGGTGGCAGGGGCGTGTACTATCGCGGGCGTGAAGACAGAGGTCTCTGGCACCTGCCCCCGCACCGGGTTGTCGTCGTCGACTCGACTGGCGCCGGTGACTGCTTTCACGGCGCCTATGCCCATGCGTTGACGCGCGGAGCCGACACCGCAGGCCGGGTGGCATTCGCGGCCGCAGCGGCGGCCCTTTCGATAACGGGGCGTGGCGGGCGCGAGGCGCTTCCTACCTACGACCAGGTCACGGAACTGCTGGCATCGACGAGCGCGCCGTCTGCAGTCGAACTGAGATATGCGCAGCTCGATACTGGAACATAGCGTGAAACAAGGAAATATTTCGCAGGTGAACACAAGCCGATAGTAATCATAAAAATCAGTGGCTTAGACTTGTGGAGGGAGGAATATGGCAGAAGTCATTCTTGAGAATATCTGCAAAACCTACGGGAACAATTTTCGCGCAATCGACCAATTGAACCTATTGGTCGAGGACGGCGAGTTCTTGATTCTCGTCGGGCCGTCCGGCTGCGGCAAATCCACCGCGTTGCGAATGATCGCGGGATTGGAGGACATCACCAGCGGCAGCCTTCGGATCGGCGGAGTCGACGTCGTCGACATGCCGCCCAAGGACCGCGACATCGCGATGGTCTTCCAGAGCTATGCGCTTTACCCGCATATGACGGTGTTCGAAAACATCGCCTTTTCGATGCGGCTGGCAGGCAAGCCGAAGGCCGAGCGCAAGAAGCGCGTGGACGAGATCGCCAAAACGCTTCAGCTGACGTCTTTGCTGGACAGCAAACCCGCGAACCTCTCAGGCGGACAGCGTCAACGGGTTGCGATGGGCCGCGCCATGGTGCGCGAGCCGGCCGCCTTTCTGATGGACGAACCCCTTTCCAACCTGGATGCGAAACTGCGCGTGCAGATGCGCGCCGAAATCACCAGCCTGCAAAAGCAGCTCGGCGTAACGACCATCTACGTGACCCACGACCAAATCGAAGCGATGACGATGGGCGACAGGGTCGCGGTGTTGAAAGGCGGCGTGCTGCAGCAGGTCGACACACCCAAGAGACTCTATGAATCGCCGGTGAACGCGTTCGTTGCCGGCTTCATCGGCTCTCCTTCGATGAACCTTTTCGAGGCGACCCTGACGGGCGACGAACTGATGTCCGGCAGCTTCGCCATCCGGCTGCAGGATGCAGCTTTCGTCGGCAGGCCCGCCCTGAGGTCCTATGAGGGGCGCAAGATCGTGTTCGGCATACGGCCGGAGCATCTTTATGACAGCAGCCTCGAATCCGGCCGCAAGTATCAGACGATACCCGCCAAGGTCACTTCGATCGAAGAGCTGGGCTCTGAACACATCGTCCACCTGAACATCGACGCGGTCCGGGTGGACTCCGGCGATCCGGACGCGGTGGACGATTTTGGCCTGGCATCGAACGCGGTGGCGAGATTCGAGCCGGTCAGCGCCATCCACTCCGGCTCGGAAATCCGGTTGGCCGTGGATGATACCAAGTTCCATTTCTTCGATCCCGAGACGCATCTGGCGATCTGAAGATCTGCGGAAGACGCAGGCGAGAGCGAGGCGCCTGCGGAAGACAAGAAGGCTTCTGAATAGAGCAGACGATCGTTCGCATTGTGCGGTCGATCTTGAAAAAGGAGGAGAAAACGATGTTTCGGATACAACCCGCGATGCTGAAAATAGCCGCGGCCGCATGGTTGCTTGGCGCAACCAGCGCCATGGCGGCGGACACGACGCTGGAATTCACCCAATGGTGGGAGCCCGAATTGCCGGCTGGCTCGCTCAGGGCAATCATGGATGAGTTCGAGACGGCAAATCCCGGGATCAAGGTGACGCTGGTCAGCGGCCCCTACGCGACCACGCGAGACCAGATCTCGGTTGGCGCAGCAACCGGCACGCTCAGCGACGTCGTCGGTCTCGATGGCGCCTGGGTGAACAATCTGAACGCGCAGGGTGCGCTGGCAGACATGAACCCGATGATGGATGCGAGCAAGTTCGACAAGACCCAGGTCGCGGATATCATCAAGGTGGACGGCAAGGCGGTGATGTTTCCCGTGGCTTCGTTCGTCTATCCGGTCTTTGTCAATTTGGACCTCGCCGCCAAGGCAGGCGTGACCAAGCTGCCGTCGACCCGCGCGGAATTTCTCGACGCCGCCAAGAAGATGACCCATGCAGACAAGAACGAGTATGGCTGGGTGCTGCCCCTGTCGCTGCAGTCTCCCGGCGGAGTCCAGAACGATCTGATGTCGTGGGTCTGGGCTTCGGGCCAATCGATGATGGCGAACGGCAAGCCTGACCTCGAAGGCAAGCCGGTGGTGGATATGCTCACCTTCGTCAAATCGCTCAACGATGCCGGCACCATCTCGCCCGGTATCGCCACCAAGACCGAACAGGAAAAGGTCGAGGAATTCGTCAACAACCGGGTCGGGATGATGATCGACTCGCTCGCGCATGTGAACCTCATCCGCAAACGCAATCCCAACCTGAACTTCGACCTCATCCCGGTCCCGGTCGTGGAGAACTATGACGGCAAGCGCGGCCTTCCCTATGCCTCCTGGGGCATCGGCGTCTCCGCCAGCTCGAAACATCAGGAAGAGGCATGGAAACTCGTCCAGTATCTGATGAGTGAAAAGGTGAACGCGAAGCTGGTTTCGCTTGCCAACGCCTTCCCCGGCAACGTCAACGCCAAGCCCGACTTCGTGACGTCCGACAAGGCTTTCGGCAAGGCTTTCGAAATCTTCAAGACCGGCTATCTCGCCAACGAGTTCACCGGCCTGCCGGTGGCTGAAGACCTGATGACCCAGTTCGACGTGCAGGCTCAAAAGATGCTTGCCGGTGAGCAAACGCCGGCGGAGGCGGCCGCTGCGGCGCAAAAGGGCTGGATGGCGAAATTCTGATCGGCCTGTTCCCCGTTTGCTATCTTCGACCGGGTGGCCTGACTTCGGGCAGGCCACCCGGCAACAACGGATCGGCAATTTGAGATGGACCTGTTTGCGAAGCTCACCTTCTCTTGAAGGTGTATCCCAAGGTTGGCACATGACCCGGCAGAAGCGCTCCCACCATAGACTGAAACGAGCGGTCGTACCCTATCTCTATTTGTCGCCCTCGCTCCTCATAATCGGCCTTCTGATGCTGCTGCCGATGGTGACGGTGATTGCGTACTCGTTCCAGAACAGCGCGGTGCTGCGTCGCGACCCGTCCTTTGCCGGGTTGAAACACTATCAGGCGATCTTCGACGATCCGGTGTTCTGGGCTTCGCTGTGGCATACGCTCTACTTCACATGCATGAGTGTCATTTTCCACATGACCATCGGCATGGTCTTCGCGCTGATGCTGAACAGCGACCGCATCAATCCGACGCTGCGCAATGTCCTGCGCGTGCTCTACATACTGCCCTGGCTGTTCACCGCGGTGATTATCGCCGTGATCTGGCGCCTCCTGCTCGAGCCGAACGGTGTCGTGAACAGCATTCTCATGCAGATGGGCATCATCGGTTCCAAGGTCGAGTGGTTTTCCTCGACCGCGACCGCGCTGCACGCCGTCACCTTCGCCAATATCTGGGCGGGCTACCCGCTTTTCATGGTCAGCCTGCTCGCAGGCTTGCAGGGCATTCCCAAGGATTTCTATGAGGCCGCCGACATCGACGGGGCGAAGGCCTACCAGAAGCTGATCTTCATCACCATCCCGCAGCTGATGCCGATCATCATCAGCATCTCGCTGCTCGACTTCATCTGGACCATGCAGGTCTTCCCGTTGATCTGGATAACGACGGGCGGCGGTCCGATCTACTCGACCGAGGTGCTGAGCACCTACACCTACAAGCTGGCGTTTTCGAGCTACAACCTGTCGCAGGCGTCGGCGAGCGCCGTGGTCATCCTGCTGATCTCTCTCGGCCTGACGCTGTTCTACATCCGCTATCAAAAGGCTCGGTAGTCACCATGAGGAAAAGGCACACGCCGAAAGACAGGCTGATCACCGTCGCGCTGCATGTCGCGCTTGCCGCAGGGCTGTTTTTCGCGGCCTTCCCGATCTACTGGATGCTGAGCAGCTCGTTCAAGTCGAATACCGAAATCTTTGCCCTGCCACCAACCATCCTGCCGAAGGCCTTCACGCTGGAAGCGTATGCGGCCATCCTCGGCGACCCGGTAAAGCTGCGCTTCTTCTTCAACAGCTACTTCGTGGCCGGATCAGTGACCGTGCTGACGGTGCTGATCGCCTTGCTGGCGGCCTATGGGTTCAGCCGTTTCAATTTCCGCGGCAAAGGCAGCCTCAACACACTCATCATCAGCACGCAGACGATCCCGCCAATCACGCTTTTGATCCCCTTCTTCGGGCTTGTCGTCTCGTATGGCATCTTCGACACCTACGTCGCACTGATCCTGACTTACCTGGTGTTTACGCTGCCTTACGCGATCCTGCTGATGACGGGATATCTGAACACCTTGCCCCGCGATCTCGATGAAGCGGTGGCTGTCGACGGCGGCACCAGCTGGACCGCACTCTGGCGGGTGATCGTCCCGATTTCACTGCCTGGTATCGTTGCGACGTCGGTCTACACCTTCCTGTTGTGCTGGAACGAATTCCTGTTTGCGCTGACGCTGACGAAGTCAACGTCCATGCGCACCGTCCCGATCGGTATCCAGCTGTTGATGGGGCAGCACGCCTTTGAATGGAACCAGATGATGGCGATGAGCGTGCTCGGCTCGCTGCCGCTCTTGCTGATTTACCTCGTTGCCCAGAGGTATTTCCTCGCCGGCATGACCGCAGGCTCGGTCAAGTAGGATGCCCCTCCCACGGAGAACGGATGGAGCGCATCAAAATGAGCGGCATCAAGGAATGAAAGGATGAACGTGAAAGACCTCAAAGTCGGCTGCCAGACCTTTACCTGGGAAATGCTCGGAGACCGTTTTGCCGGCGGCCCCGACGACCTGCTGAAGGCGATCGCCGATGGCGGCTATGCCGGCATCGAGATCACCGACACGATGATCGGCCGCTATGCCGACAAGCCGGCGGAATTCGCCACGGCACTGAAGGCGTCCGGCCTGACGCTGGTGTCCTTCGCCTTCGGCTCGAAGAGCGGTTTTACGCTGAAGGACAGGATCGGCATCGACCTCGAGGCAGCGCAGCGTTGGATCGATTTCGCGGCTCAATTTCCCGGCGCACTGGTCTCGATGGGTTCGGCCACGGTCGTCTCCGACGGACCGCGCGACGACAAGTTTGCCATCGCGGCCGACGTCTACAACAAGGCTGGTGAACTCGGCCTAAAGGCCGGCGTCCAGGTCGCGGTGCATCCAAGTTCGCACCACAACACGCTGCTGTTCGACCGCGCCGATTACGACCGCATCTTCGGGCTGCTCGATCCGTCGCTGGTCGGCTGGGTGCCCGACACCGGCCACATCTTGCGCGGCCACGCCGACATGGCCGATACGCTCACCACCTACCGCGACCGCATCCGCTACGTCCATTTGAAGGACGTCGACGCCAAGGGCATCTGGGCCATGCTCGGCAAGGGCGTCTGCGACACCCAGACCGTGATCGACATCGCCAGCGCCGCGCCACGCTTCAACGGCTGGCTGGTGCTGGAAGAAGAATCCGAGACCGCCGCCGCCGACCCGGCGGCCGCGGTCAAGACCAACCGCCAGACCATGCGCGGCTACGGCGCGTGAGGAAGAGACCATGATCCGCAAGCAAGACCGTCGTCTTCGTGTCGGAGTGCTCGGCTGCGGTCCGATCGCGCAATTCGCCCATCTTGAATCCTGCGTGAAGGCCAGCAACGCCGACCTCTATGCGATCTGCGATGCCGCCCCCGATTTGCTGGCACGCATGGGCGCGACCTATGAGCCCGAGAAGATGTATGGCGACTACGATGCCATGCTGGCCGACCCGCAACTGGAGGCGGTGATCGTCGCGACGTCGGACGCCTATCATGTGCCGATGTCGATCAAGGCGCTGGCGGCCGGCAAGCACGTTCTGTGCGAAAAGCCGATCGGCGTCTCGGTCGAGGAAGGCCAGAAGCTCGCCGATGCGGTCAAGCGCTCCGGCAAGGTGCTGCAGGTCGGCCACATGAAGCGCTTCGACCCAGCGCTGGAAGCAGCGCGCGATTTCGTTCGCGACGAGATGGGTGAGATCCTGGCGCTGAAGGCCTGGTATTGCGATTCCACCCATCGCTACACCAACACCGACGCCATCCAGCCGCTACCGGTCACCAGCAAACTGGCGCGCAAGCCAGCGGGAAATCCGAAGGCCGATCTGCGGCAATATTTCATGCTGGCGCATGGCTCGCACCTCGTCGACACCGCGCGTTTTCTCTGCGGCGAGATCGTTGCGGTGCGCGCGCGTCTCAACGAAAAATTCGGCGCCTATTGCTGGTTCGTCGAAACCGAATTCGCCAATGGCACGCTCGGCCATCTCGACCTCACAGTGGCCGTGCGCATGGACTGGCACGAAGGTTTTCAGCTCTATGGCGAGAACGGCTCGGTGATCGCGAAGACCTTCAATCCCTGGTATTTCCGGGCGAGCGAGGTCGACATTTTTCACGAGAAGGATGCGACCTCGCGCAAGCCGCTCGGCGCCGACGGGCACTTCTTCAGGCGCCAGCTCGAAGGTCTCGCCGAGACGGTGCTCGACGGCAAGCCGATGCGCGGCGCCAATGTCGAGGACGGCCTCGCCTCGATCCGCGCCATGGTGGCGATTGCCCGCTCGGTCGAAAGCGGCGAGCGCGTCGAGATCGCTGCCGTGACGGGAACGGTGTGATGCAGATCGGGGTGTTCGCCAAGACGTTTCCGGGCAGCGAACCGGCCGGCGTGCTGGCGGCGGTACGCGAAGCGGGATTTGCCGTCACCCAGTTCAACCTTGCCTGCGCCGGTCTGCCGTCGATGCCGGATGCGGTGCCTGACGACGCCATCCGCAGTATTGCGGCCGCTTCCGATGCCTCAGGCGTCGCCCTGGTGGCGCTCTCCGGCACCTACAACATGGCCCATCCGGACAAGCAGGTACGCGCCGATGGCTTGCGCCGGCTGACGGTGGTGATCGAAGCCGCCGCAAGGCTTGCCACGCCACTCGTGACGCTCTGCACCGGAACGCGCAATCGTGACGACCAATGGGCGCACCATCCGGACAATGCCGACCCCTCGGCATGGACCGATATGGCAGTCGAGATGGAAAAGGCGCTTGAACTTGCCGAGCGCCACAGTGTCGATCTCGGGATCGAGCCCGAACAGGCCAACATCGTGACGTCGGCGGCGGACGCGATGCGCCTCATCGCCGAGATGGGCTCGAAGCGGTTGCGCATCGTGCTCGATCCGGCAAACCTGTTCGAGCAGGCGAGCGCCGGGCAGGCGCGCGCCATCGTCACTGCCGCCGTCGAAGCCACAGCCGGCCACGTCGCCATGGCCCACGCCAAGGACCGTTTCGTCGACGGCCGCTTCGCCACTGCCGGCCAAGGCGTCGTCGACTTCCCCGATTTCGTCGCCCGGCTCAAGGCAACAGGCTTTGACGGACCGTTGGTCACGCACGGGCTATCGGCCGAAGAGGCGCCCGGTGTCGCCCGATTCCTGAAAGGGCTGGCCTGATGCCGCGCCCGGCCACCTTGCTGCGCGACGACGCCACGCTTCGGGTTTCCGACAGCGGGGACGGGCTCTCTGTCGCCTTCCAGCATGGGCTGGGCGGCAACGAGGCGCAGGTCTTGCAATCCTTCCCCGCCGCCGCCGGCCGACGCATCACGCTGGAATGCCGCGGGCACGGCAGCTCGGAACTCGGCAGCAGCCGGCCATTCTCTTTCGAGATGTTCGCCGATGATGTGCTCGCCGCCTCCGACCAGGCCGGTCTCGACCGTTTCGTCGCCGGCGGCATTTCGATGGGCGCGGCGATTGCGTTGCGCCTCGCCTGCCGCCATCCTGATCGCGTCGCGGGCCTGATGCTGGTGCGGCCAGCCTGGACGTTCGACAAGGCGCCGGCGAACCTGCGGCCGATCGCCGAGGTTGCCGGCCTCATCCTCGGCTACGGCCCCGACAAAGCGAAAGAAATCTTCGCGCAGTCGCAGACGGCCGCACGGCTGCGGCGCGAGGCGCCCGACAATCTCGCCTCGCTGTTCGGCTATTTCGACCGGCCGGATGGGTCAGCGTTCGCGCAGGTCCTCGCCGACATCGCTGCCGATGGACCCGGCGTCTCGACAAGCGACGCCGCTGCGCTCGGCATCCCCACGCTGGTCGTCGGCAACACTCTCGATGCCCTGCATCCGCTGTCGGCGGCGCACACGCTTGCCACAGCCATTCCCGGCGCGACCTTCGTGGAAATCACATCCAAGGCGCTCGATAGCAACAGGCATTTCGCCGAGCTGCAGGCTGAGATCACCACCTTCCTTCACACCCACTTCAAAGTTCGGAGCCTTGTTGCGTCATGACCACCAAATCCTTGTCCGGCCGTGCTGCCATAGCTGCCTTGCCGCGCAACCGGCTGCTCGGCGAGTTCTCGCTGTGGTCGGCCGACCTCGCCAATATGGAGCGCGATCTGAAGCGCATCGATGCCTTTGTCGATCTGCATCACATCGACGTCGCAGACGCCCGCTTCACACCTGGTTTCCTGTTCTTTCCCGACCTGGTGGCGCGCATCGCCAATCTGACGGCGCGGCCGATCCATGTGCACCTGATGGTCGAAGCGGAAATCGTCGAGGAGCAGACGCGCCAGTTCATCGAGGCCGGCGCCGACCTGATCAGCGTCCATGCGGAGAATGGCGAAGCCGGCCTGCGCGCCGTGCGGCTGGCGCATGAGCTCGGCGTCGAGGCCGGCGTGGTGCTGCGGCTGGAAACGCCCGTCAGCGCCGTCACGCCCTTCCTGCCCGAAGTGGCCTTCGTGACGCTGCTCGGCACATCCATCGGCGTCAAGGGGCAGGGCCTGTCCGACCAGGCCTGCCCGCGCCTGATCGAGGCACGCGCGCTGATGCGAAAAGCCGGCCGCGAAGCCGACATCATCCTGGCGGCCGATGGCGGCATCCGCCACGAGACGGTGCCGCGGCTGCGCGCCGCGGGCGCCGAAACCGTGGTGCTTGGCTCTCTGGCTTTCGGCGACCCCGACCTTGCGCAGCGCATGGCCTGGCTGCATGGGCTGAAGGTCGCCGCCTGATGACAAAGGTCGCGCTTGCCTTCGATCTCGGCGGAACGGAGCTGCGCGGCGCGCTGGTCGGCAGCGGCGGCCGCGTGGTCGCCCATGTTTCGGCGCCGACGATGGCGGGTGCGGGATCGGAAGCGGTGATCGGCCAGATCATCACGCTGGCCGGAGAGCTGCTGACACAGCACCCCCAGGCCAAGGTCGCTGGCATCGGCGTCGGGGCGCCGGGGCCGCTCGATCCCAAGGCCGGCATCGTCATTGCGCCGCCGACGCTGGCCGGCTGGCATGACGTGCCGCTGATCGACATTTTGGGCAAGCATTTCGGCCTGCCGGTGCGGCTGGAGAACGACGCCAATGCGGCAGCACTCGGCGAATGGCGTTTTGGCGCAGGTCGCGGCACCGGATCGATGGTGTTCGTCACCGTATCGACCGGCATTGGCGGCGGCGTCGTTGCCGAGGGTCACATCTATCATGGCAGGCGCGGGCTGGCGGCCGAGATCGGCCACATGACCATCACCGGCGAAGGCGAGCGCTGCTTTTGCGGCGCCATCGGCTGCTTCGAGGCGGTCGCCTCCGGAACCGCGCTCGGGCGGCGCGCCACGGCGCTGACCTCGCCTGGCGATGGCTCTGCGCTGCGGCGCCTTTCGGCGGACGGCGACGTGTCGGCCCGGCATGTGATCGAGGCAGCGCGGGCCGGCGATGTCAGCGCGCTTGAGCTGGTCGACGCGGAGGCAAACTGGCTGGGCATCGGCTTCACCAATCTGCTTCACCTTTATTCGCCGGATCTGATCGTCATGGGCGGCGGCCTTGCCAATGGCTTCGACCTGTTGGCTCCGCGCATCGGGGCGGTCGTCCAGCAGCGGGCAATGCCGGCCTACCGCGACGTGCCGATCGTGCCGGCGCTGCTCGGCAACCGGGCCGGACTGATCGGCGCCGCCAGCCTGATCCTTTGGGAAGGCGAACCAGGCGCGCCGCTGGCGATGGCGCAGGATGAAACCAATGACGGCACGACTTCACGTGCCCGAGAGGCAAGCCAAGGCTGAGCTCAAGCTGCGCGGCGTGCGCAAATCCAATGACACTACCCAGCATCGACAATGCCGCCATGATGGTCCATGAAGGCCGCAACCATCCCGGAAGAACGCTACCACAACGCTCCGCCGGTGATCTGGATGTTTTCCATGGTGATGCCCTTGGCCAAATCCGAGCAGAGGAAGACGGCGAGTGCTGCAATCTCCTGCGGCTGCAGCATGCGTTGCTGCGGATTGCCCCTGGCGATCTCGGCCATCGCTTCCTCGGCCGTGCGCCCCTTGCCCTCACGCTCGACGACCTGCGCCACATTGCGGCGCATCAGTTCGGTCTCGACCCAGGTCGGGCTGATCATGACGCAGGTGACGCCGTGCGCGGCCCCCTCCAGCGCCACGCAACGGGTCAAGCCGAGAAGCCCCGCCTTGGACGCACAATAGGCCGGGTTGTCCTTCCAGCCGACGGAAGCCGCCGTCGAGCCGATGTTGACGATGCGGCCCCAACCGCGCGCGATCATGCCGGGCAACACGGCGCGGGTGACGCGGAACGCGCCGGTCAGGTTGGTATCGACGATCTTGTCCCACAGCGCGTCAGAATGGCCGCAGACCGGCTGCTCGGCGGTGGTGCCGGCAGCGTTGACCAATATGTCGGCGGAGCCGATGGCGGCTTCGGCTTCGGCCGTGAAACGATTGGTGATGTCGCTGTCACGCACGTCGAGATGAGCCGCATGGACCCTGGTGCCATGTGCCGCGAGGGCCGACCGCACACGCTCGATCTCGTCGGCGCCGGGATAATAGGCGGCATCGGATTTCTCGGCGCCGGCGGGCGCAATGTAGGAACCGACGGCAACATTGGCGCCGGCTTGGGCAAGCGCCGTGGCAATCGCAAAACCCATGCCGGAAAACCCACCGGTGACGATCGCGCCGCGGCCAGAAAGTTCTGTCATAGGCAATGGGTCTCCGATGCCGAAATCTGATGCGATAGTTTTAGACCCATGCCGGCACCGGTGACGAGCGCTACCTTGCCTGCGACGCGGTTCACAAGATCAAAATCCTTAAAGTGGTTTGCCCAGCCATTCGCGATAGAAACCTTCGAGGTCGGGTTCGAAATCATGCACGATCGGATAGCCCGGTGCCGCCGCCTCGACCTCGTGCAGCGTGCCGCATTGCGGGCAGATGAATTCGCGGATCTCCATCCATTCGGGATCGGGGAGATCGCTGTTCGGATAGATCTCGCGCAGCGCTTCTTCGGTGTTGCGCACGTTGATCGCGGCGTTCAGCTTCCAGTTCTTGCGGTAGTCGCCGAAGGAATGGCCGCATTCGCAGCGGGTTATCCGCTCATCGCCGCTCTGGCAGATGAACAAATGATCGGAGACCGGCAGCAGGATGGGATCCTTCCACGCAACGCGGTCCTGATAGACGGCGACCATCTTGAAGAAGCGGTCGTCGTCCTTGTAGGTGCTCATGATGCGCCGCGTCTGCGGCCAGGGCAGCTGGCCGGCAGCCAGATCGCGGATGACTTCCTTGCTGTATGAGGTCATGGCTTTGCTCCCGGCATGAAGATCGATCTGGCGTCGACGTTCCAGAAATCGCTGAAATCCCTGGTGAAACGCGACGACAGCTTGATCGCGCTGGCGTACATTTTCTTCACCTCGGGCGCGAAGTCGGCCTTCTCCACCCGGCCGCGCTCGGCGGCGATCCAGTCTGTGACAGGGATCGCCTTGGCCAGGCGTTGCTTGCGCATGGCGGCACGGCGTTCGACCGTCGCATCTATGTCCGCGACCGGATAGCCATCGGCATCGTCCTTCAGCACGATGCCGAAAACCTGGTCCGCCGCCTCGCGGGTGAGAAAGCCGTTCTCCACATCCCACGCCGTCTTGATCGGATCGCGCTCCAGCACGTCGCCATAGCCGCCGCCGCCATTGTAGGAATGGCTGAAAATGTCGCCGGACTTGTGCGGCGAGGTGATGTAGGGGCCTTCGACCACGACATGGTCGCCGCCGATGTTCTTCTCGTAATCGGAGACATGCGGGTCGATGCCGGGCGCATGCGCCAGCGGTTCGCCTTTTGCCGCCAGCTCGTGGATGTTGGAATTGCGCACCGCGCGGTGCTTCTGGCAGGTCGGCGCCGGATAGCCGCCGCACATGCCGCCATTGTCGAACACACGCGAGGAGTGTTCCGAGGTGTGGAGCCTGAGATGCGAGGTCTTGTTGATCAGCCAGGTCGAGACGAACGAACAGCCGCCGCGATATTTGCCGGCGCCGCCCGAGTTGGGGACGATCGAGCGGCCGATATAGACCATCGGCATCGACTGTTCCCAGACCTCGATGTTGCCCATGTCGGACTCAGGGTTCCAGCCGACATAGGCTGTGTCGAGCCCGTCCTTGATGGCGAGCGCGCCGGAGCCGGCGGCGGCGCATTCGAAATGCGCCATGCCGAACGGCGTGCCGTACTGGCTTTCGCCGCCCATCTCGATCATCGGGCTGTTGACTTGGCCGACGAAGGCTTCCTCGACGAAGCCGCGCGCCACGAAGCTGCGCGACAACAGCCGCTGGAAGACGCCATAGGCCGGCAGCAGCAGGGCCCACGAGGTGGCGGTCGCCACCATCTCGTTGTCGGGATTGGTCCAGGTGCCATGCGGCAATTTCAGCTCGGTCGCCATCCAGGCGCCGTCATTGACCAGGCCTTCGAAATTCATGTGCTGGGTCAAGGTGACGAACATGCCGCCATCCATGCCGGCCGGCGTGCAGTTCATCGAATGGTAGCCCCAGGGCTGCGTGCCCTCGAAGTCCATGGTGATCTTGCCGTCGGTGGTGATCTCCATCTCGATCGGGATGTTGTAGAGCCAGTCGGGATCACCGAGCAGCTGGAAGCCGGGCTTGCCGGCAGTGACATGGCCGTAAAAAGTGTGGCCGCGATAGATGCCGGGCACGGTGAGCTGGCGGGTGCGGGCGAGCTGGGCGCGGCGGCCTTCCTCGATGAACTCCTTCGACACCTTCATCCAGTAGTCGAGGCCGATCTCGGAGATCAGCTGCTTGACGCTTTCGCGCATGTCGATGCAGGAGGCGACCTTGGCCTTTTCGTCGAGCACCCAGTAGATCGGCATGCGCAGATTGCGCTCGCAGCGGATGACGTAATCGCGGCGAATCTCGTCATTCTCGCCGATCTTTTCGGCGCAGACGAACAGGCCTTCGGTGAAGCGCTCCTGGGCGAGACAGACGTCGCCGCCAGGGGTGATGCCGCCGGCTTCCAGCTCATGGCAGACAGCGCCGGCCCAGCCGACCAGCGTGCCTTCATGGAAGATCGGCACAACATCCATGACATCGGGCACCTGCACGGTACCGATGAAGGCGTCGTTGTTGGCGAAGATATCGCCTTCGCGGATCTTCGGGTTTTCCTCGTAATTGTTCTTGATCATCCATTTGATGAAGCGGCTCATCGTATGGACATGCACCATGATGCCGTTGGAGAGCGCTATCGCGTCACCCTCAGGGGTGTAGATGGCGACCACCATTTCGCCGACCTCGCGCACGCCGGGCGAAGCCGAGATGCGGCGCGCCATTTCGCGGGCCGAGACGCAATAGGCGCGCAGCTTGGTGTGCAGTGTCTCGAATTTCAGCGGATCCTGGTTGCGCAGCGTGAGTTCGGTGATGCCGTCATAGCAGCCGGTCTCTTCCATCAGCCGCTCGGAATCGAGCAGTCTCTCGCGAAGGCGCAGGGCCGAGGCAGGTTTGTCCAACATGGCGATGCCCTCTCAAGCGTGGGTGTAGTGCAGCAACGTCCATTCATCGACATGGACACGGTCCTGCGGATGAACGACGAGCGTGGTGGCGGGATGTTCGATGATGGCCGGGCCGATCACTTCATGGCCGGGCTGCAGCAGGTCCATCTCGTAGAGATTGGCCTTGTGCCAGCGTCCACCAATATAGGCCTCGCGCACACCCTTGTGGGCGGCTGCCGGGTCCGACTTGCCGAGCGGCCGCTTGAGCAACACCGGCTTGACCTTGTCGGCGGTGGCGATCAGCCCGAGCTCAGTGATGGTGAAGCCGGCCTCGCCATAGCGCGAAACGCGATGGTTGACCTTGGCGTAGACCGCTTCGAACTCGTCGATGACCTTGCGCATGTCGTCGGCCGAATTGACCTCGGCCAGCGGCGCCATGACCTCGACGTCCTCAAGCTGGCCGGTGTAGCGCATCATCAGGAACGGCACGGTCCTGATCTTCTCGCGGGCGTGGCCGTCGGTGATCATCTCGTCGACCGCGGCCTTTGTCAGGTCGTTCCACACCGTGGTGACCTTGGCGCCGAAAGCGACCAGCGTCGCCTCGTCAGCGCGCGAAGGGATGTCGTGCTGCGTCGACACCGAATGACGGCGCATGAAGTCGGCCGTGGTGCAGCCAAAGGCGGAGAAGGCGGCGGCGAACTGGAAGGTGATGATGTCCTTGAAGCCGATGCCCCTGGAGCAGCCGGCGAGATGCAGCGGCCCGGAGCCGCCATAGGAGAGCAGCGTGAATTCCGAGGGGTGGATGCCTTGGCCGGAGATGACGCGGCGCAGCGCATTGTTGGCGTCGGACTCCAGCATGTCGATCATGCCTTCGGCGGCCTCCTCCAGCCCGACACCAAGGATGTCGGAGCATTTCTCCTGGAAAGCCTTGCGGGCCTTTTCGACCTGCAGCACGACCTTGCCGCCGAGGAAATAATGCGGGTTGAGGCGGCCGAGGATGGCATCGCAGTCGGCGATGGTGGGCTCGGTGCCGCCGCGATCGAAGCAGATCGGGCCGGGATCGGAGCCAGCACTTTCCGGCCCGAGCGAGACTTTCTTGGTCAGCGGATCGACCTTGAGGATCATGCCGGCGCCGGCGCCAATGGTGTCGAGATGCAGCGTCGGCACGTTGAGCTTGAAGCGGTCCATCAGCGGCTCGTTCTCGATCCGCGTCTGGCCGCGCGTGATGACGCCCATGTCGAAGGAGGTGCCGCCCATGTCCGAGCAGATCAGCGAGTCGTTGCCGATTAGCTTGCCGACATAGGCCGCCCCCAGAATGCCGCCGATCGGGCCGGAGATCATGGTTTCATGCAGGCGCGGGTGGTTGATCGAGGTCAGGCCGCCGAAGGAGAGCAGCGTCTGCACGCCGTATTTGAAGCCGTATTTCTTCGAGACGTCCTCGATGCCTTTGAGCTGCTTGCGGCCGCGCGACGTGGCATAGGCTTCGATCAGCACCGAGTTCAGCCGCGACTGCTCGCGGATGACCGGGCGGACCTCATGGCTGGTGTAGACGATGATGTCGGCGCCGGCCCTCTCAACCTCCCGGCGGCAGATCGCGGCGATGCGTTTCTCGTGCACCGGATTGACGTGCGAAAAAATGGTCATGATGCAGATCGCTTCGACTTTGTCGGCGATCAGCTTCTTCGCAGCAATGACGACCTCATGCTCGTAGAGCGGCAGCACGATGTCGCCGAACTGGTCGATGCGCTCGGTGACGCCATGGGTGCGGCGGCGCGGCACCAGCGGATCGGGATGGTGATGGGTCACGGCATGCAACCGGTCGGCATAGGAATAATCGGCCCAGGCCTGCAGGCCACGGCCCATCAGGATCATGTCCTCAAGGCCCTTGGTGGTGATCAGGCCAAGCCGACGGCCGGTGCGCGACAACAGCGTGTTGAGCATGCCGGTGCCGGAATAAAGCACGACATTGACGCCGGAGAAGAGCTGCTCCAGCGAGATGCCCCAGGCATCCGCCGCGTCCTCGGCCGAAGCCAGGAAGCCCTCGGCCTCGTTCTTCGGTGTCGTCGCCGACTTGCCGATCTTGAAGTGGCCGTCCTGATCGACAAGGATCGTGTCGGTCATGGTGCCACCGGCGTCGATACCGATGACGATGGGATTGCCAATGATCGGCGGATTGCCAACGATGGGGCCGGCGGGATTGGGCTGGGTCACGGTCGCCTCGGGATGTGGTCTAGGATGACGCAAGGCTAGTTTGGACAGGCTGCCTCGCGCCATATGCCTAAAGACACAATGACGGTTGGGCCGGGATCGCCGAGAAAAGGGCATGCGCATGGGCAATATCTGGGCGCCGCTCGCCAAGGCGATCGCCGCCACCGGCACGGACAGGCATGTCGACTGCCTGATCGATCTGATCGGCGCCGACATCGCGCACGACCTCGTCACCGTGACGCGCTATTCGGCGACGCAGACACCGGAATTCATCAAGCACCGGCGCTTTTCGGACGAGATGGTCCAGCGTTATCTCGCTAGCTACTATGTCTTCGATCCGTTCTATGCCTCGTGGCGGCGCGAGCGACGGCTCGGCATCATGCCGCTGAAAGGGCTTGCCGACGAAGAGGCCAAGCGCGGCCAGTACATAGCCGGCTTCCTGGCGCAGTCGGAAATCTGCGACGAGGTCGGCATCATGCTTGCCGATGGCGGCGACTGGTGCCTCGGCATCTTCCTCGACCGCTCGACCAATTCGTTCAAGGACAGCGAAATCGCCCAGCTGGAAGAGCGGCTGCCGGTGTTCGAGGCGCTGCATGCGCTCGACATTACCGCGCGCGGCGCGGACTTTTCCCGCACATCGGCACCGACCGGCCCCGGGGCTTCACCGCGGCAAGAGCCCAGCATCCCGGCCTGCCTGTGGCCGGAACTCTCGCAGCGCGAGCGCGAACTCGTGCAGCTCATCCTGGCCGGACATCCGACCGCCAACATCGCCGAGCGACTCGGCATCACCGTCGGCACCGTCAAGAACCATCGCCGCCGCATTTACGAGAAGCTCGACATCACCACCGAGCGGGAACTGTTTTTGCAGTTCTTCCAGCACCGGGAATCTACGAACTGACATGTTGCCCCGGAGGTTGGCCGGAGCGCCACCAAGCAGACGCGTCTTTGATTATTGCTTGAGGAACGCGCCCGTGTAGGTCTGGCCAGAAAGCGCAACGGTTGCGGCCAGGGTTCCGTCTGACTGCATCACAAAGCTGAGGTCCGCGCCATTCGGGAGCCGCCCAAGCTTCAACGTGGTCCCTATTATTCTTCCGGCGCCGGCGGCCTCTCCCGGATAGTTGTCGGCCAGATTTCCCCACGCATAGGTGACCGTCACCTTTCCGTTGGAAGAAATCGTCTGAACCGCAAGTTTGGCTTCATACATTCCCTCCAATCGTCCGGCCCATAGGCCCGAAAAGGCAGCGTACTTTGCTGGAATGCCTTTGCCAGGGGGCGTGATCGCCACGGATTGATCCATGAGTGCCGAACCGGAAGAAACAGCGGCAGGACCCAAGGCAGGTTGGGAAGGATTGGGACCAGGTCCTAGCCCAGGTTCGACAGCGGCAGGTTGCTGCGTTTCAGGGGCAGTTTGGCACGCGACCAGGGCAAGGGCCGAGAAGCCAAGCATCGCGTAGCATAGGCGGTGTGCCATTTTCTGTACCCTCGGCCCATCTTTGACTCTGAGCGCAGGCCGACCTTATCACTCGTTTTCAACAGGCCAAGAAGCACCGAACGCCGACCGCTGGCTGATGGGGGAGGCGCCGCGGGCAGCCCAGCCAGGAGGCTGGCCGTGATCGCCCTAGCTCAAACGACGCCGAACCTCTGTCTGGAAAATTCCGCGCGCCTCGCTCTGCTCAACTCCAACCGGCTCAAGCAAGCCCGGCAATGGAGACGGTCAACTAGCGCAGTTGCTGAACAGCAGCATGAGTCCGGGAGAGATGTTCGTGCCATTCTAGATGCGGGATACGATGGGCCAGATAATCGGCCATTTGCACCAAGGCTTCCGATGCGGTCAGCTGGCCTGGATGCAGCCCCTGCCTGAGCCAAAGCCCGTCGATAAGTGTCGTTATGCCAAGCGCGACAGTTTCCCGTTCGTCTGCCGGAACCAGTGCCGACAGTGCGGTCATCAAGTTCGAATGCATGCGGGCATGAACGACGCGCTGGATACGCGCCAGCTGTGGCTCGCGCGGGATTTCGGCGCAAAGGGCAAGCCAGGCGCGACAGATCCCGGGCGTGAAGAACGCCGTGCTGAAATTGCCTTCGATGATCGCCCATAGCCGCTGATCAGGGCTACATGCAAGGCGCATCAGCCGGATCACTTCATCGCGCAGCAAAGCATTCGAGTGCCGCATGGCATGCTCGAACAGTTCCTGCTTGGTCTTGAAATAGTGGTGGACGATGCCCTTGGACGCGCCCGCCTTCTGCGCAACCTTTTCGATGGTTGCCCCGCCCATCCCCTCCGCCTGGAGGACCTCATAGGCGGCATGGCGCAGTTCTCGGCGTCGAATATCGCTTATTCTGGTCAGGCTCATGCGTCGATATTGACATATTTGGCCAATGGGATCAATACTTGGCCAGACGACCAATTTTCAAGCCAATCAGCCAAGGAGGTGAGACATGAACGTTCTTTCTCCGGTACGTGCCGATGCTCGACACCAAGCCTTGTCGTTGAATGCCTTCGAAGTTCCGCGGAACATGACCGGGACGGGATTTTGGGACGCGATGGAGCGTGCAAGTGCTGCCATAGGCGGCGAGGCTTTCTATGACCGGCTGCTGGAGGTGCTGACATCATTGGTCGAAGCCGATCTCCTGTCGTTGGTCCGCTATTCAAGTTTTGGCGCGCCAGACCTCGTGATCCCTCGTCAGATCAGGACTGAGGTTGCAGCGCCTTATGACTCTGGTCTCTATGCGTTCGACCCTTTCCATCATTACTGGCGAACAGTCGCCGCGCCTGCCGTCAAATCATTGCGGGGACTGGCACCGGCGGAATTGTGGAAGAGCCGCTACGCCCTGGAGTTCCTGCGCGCCGCAAGAATCAGCGATGAAATCGCGGTGTTTTTGCCGCCAATCGGCGGCGCCAGCCCGACGCTTATTCTTGACCGGGCCGCAGGTGAATTCACCGCCGTTGAGATCGCGCGCATCGAGAGCGTTTTTCCGCTTTTGGCGGGGCTGCACAAAGCGCACCTCAAGGCAATCATCGGCCGTGGCCTGGTCGACCATTCGACCGAGAAACCGTTCCGACTGATCGACCGCAGCGGCAAGGAGCTCGCCGCCAATCGCGCCTGGAGGACGCTTGAGGCTGATCCAAATGGCGGGCTCACTGAGGCTCTGGCGGACTTGGCCAGCCCCGGCAGAACGCAGACAACGCTTGCCGACGGCCGGCTCATCATCAGGTCTCCCCTGGCTACGGATTTTGGTGTTGCTCCGGGAGGCATGTGTGATCAGGTGGAAGTGTCCGCCCTGCACGCTCCGAGCGGGCAAGACGACGGCTGGCTTGCCTGCCTTACCCACCGCGAGAAACAGATTGTGATGCTCACCCTGGAAGGGCATCCGATCGCCAGCATAGCCGGCCGCCTCGGCCTCAAGCGCGGCACCATCAAGAACCATCGGCTTCGCCTCTACCAGAAGCTCGACATCACCACCGAGAGAGAACTCTTCCTCACCTACATGCAACATCTGCGAGCACCTGGAAGATGATACCCGTGTTCACTCGGCTGCAGCGGGAACTTCGGTCTCAGCAAGGCTAGGCACCGGCAGTCGTGTGCGTCCGAAGCCAAGGGCACGCGCTCGCTTCCGGCCGCGCCGCAGCTCACCGTCCAGTTCGGCAAAATAGATGTCCTGATCGAGCTGCATCGTGTGGCGCGCCGAAGCGTAATAGCGCGCCATGTGCTTCTTCTCGTCGGCGATGATCATGCGTGACTGTTCCTCCACGTCCGGCAATGCGTATTCACCCGACAGATAGGCCGCGATCCATTTCGCCTGGCGCTCGGCAAGCGCGAACAGCGTGATGCTGGGTTGGGCCAAAGCGATGAAGAACAGGTTCGGGATGCCGGGCTTGAGGACGCGCTTGAAGAGAGGCAGCCGATTGCCGGGCGCCGATATGAAAGACGGATCGAAGAACGGAAAACTGACCCTATAGCCGGTGGCCCAGACGATGATATCGATCTGTTCGCGGCGCCCGTCTTCGAAAACGACGCTGTCCCCATCGAGCTCTCTGATCCCGGGCCGAATCTCGATATCGCCTGAAGCGACCAGAGTCGGGAAGGTGTCCGATACCGAGATATGAGCCTCGAAGACGCGGTGGTCCGGTTTCGGCAGACCGAAGTCCTCCATGTAGCCAACTGCGAAATGGAATATCCGACGACCGACCCAGCGTTGCCATGACAGCGGCAGCCAGGGATAGAGCTTGCCCTTGTCGGCCGGCTTTCCGAGCAGAAATCGTGGAAAGATATGCGCGCCGCGCCGCGTGCTCACAAAGAGCCTCTTCGATATGTGGCGGGGGCAAAGCTCGTTGGCGATGTCCATTGCCGAATTGCCCATCCCGACGACGAGAACGCTTTTGCCTCTGAAGTCGATCGGGGTGAATGGGTCGCGATAGCCATGCGAGTGAATTTGCGTGCCGTCGAAATGGCCTGGATAGGCTGGGTCCGGCAAGCGGGAATCCCAGTGATGCCCATTGCAGACGAACAGGGCATCGTAAGAGCGCGTCTGGCCGTCGCCCAAGCGAATCTGCCATGTTCCCTGGCCGTCTCGTGTGGCCTCGGTGACTTCGGTGTTGAGCCTGACTTTGCCTGACAGGCCGAAGTGCTCCACATAGGCAGTCAGATAGGCCAGCACTTGCGTGTGGTGCAGATAGTGAGGCGTGTCGGCAGGCATCGGAAAGTCCGACAGCTGCAGCTGCAACTTCGAGGTATCGATGTGCAGGGAGCGATAGGCCGCCGACTTCCCATTTGGATTCTCGAATGCCCATTGGCCGCCAATCTGGTCGCTCATGTCAAACCAGTCAAAAGGGATGCCGCGTTCGGCAAGCGCCTTGGCGGTGACGATCCCGCTGCAGCCGGCCCCGATGATGCAGCATTTGGGAAGAGTATCTGGCTTCATGGCAAAGGCTCCCGGCAAAACAATCTTGGATGTGCCGGAAGCCTAGTTCACGGATCGCGGCGCCAACAATGGTGCCGACGGTCACCATAAACTATGCGCCGACACGTTTGGGTGCGTTGCCGCGAAGACTTCGGCAAACGGCGGCCAAGCCGCAGCAGAGGCGCCTCCGCAGATGGTGACCGTCGGCACCATTGTTGGCGCCGCGCTCTGTGCGATACGCTTCCGGCACATCCAAGATGCTTTACCGGGAGCCTTTGCCATGACACTCAATCACTCGCCGCAGGGGAGGTCGTCCCCCCAATTCCAGACGCCACCGCTTCTTGTTGGACGTCGTGCTGTCGTGACCGGCGCGGCACGCGGAATTGGCAAGGCGATTGCCGATGCTTTTGACCAAGCCGGAGCGACAGTCGTCCGCCTCGATATCAATGCATCCGACGCCGTTCGCGGCTGCGATGTCGCCGATGAAGACTCAGTGGTGCGTGCTTTTATGGATGTGGCCACTGAGGGTCCTATCGACGACGTCGTTCACGCAGCAGCCATTGGCGCTGTCGCTGCGCTGGCTGACATGTCGGCGGCGGATTTCCGCCGCGTACTGGACGTGAACCTGACCGGCGCCTTCCTGGTTGCGCGAGAGGCGTCGCGCCATTTGAGCCGCGGCGGAAATCTCGTCCTTGTCGCGTCCCAGTACGGCCTCAAGGGCTGGCCCCTGTGGGGAGCCTATTGTGCCTCCAAGGCCGGCGTCTTGAGGCTTGCGGACACGCTTGTCGGGGAACTCGCGCCGCAAGGCATACGCGTGAATACGATTTCGCCCGGCAGCGTCGACACGGAGATGGTCGCAACAACGACGGCCAATATTGCACGGCAATCGGGAACTGATGCCGCGGCTATTCGCGCCGGCTATGAGGCTGCCATTCCGATGGGCCGCTTCGCGCAACCCCAGGAGATTGCCTCGGTCGCCGTGGCACTCTGCTCAGGCCTCTGCTCCTATGTGAACGGATCCAATATCGTCGTGGACGGCGGAGAGCTTTCGCGATGACTGCAGCACCATCGCCGCAGCGTGTCATGATCACAGCGGGCGGCTCAGGCATAGGATGGGCGATCGCGAAGGCGTTCGCTGACAATGGCGCCAAGGTTCATATTTGCGATGTCGACGAGCGGGCGCTGGACGAAGTCACCAGGACATATCCTGAGATCGCCGTCAGACGGCTCGACCTGACGGACGAGGCAGCGATCGACCGCTGGTTTGATGATGCCTTGGGCGACCTGAACGGCCTTGATGTCCTGGTCAACAACGCCGGCACCAAAGGGCCGACCGGCTACGTCGAAGACATCAGGCTGGACGACTGGCGCGCATGCCTGAGTGTCTGTCTCGATTCGCAGTTCCTCTGCGCCAGACGCGCCACATCCGCCATGAAGGCCCAACGTTCGGGAAGCATCATCAATATCGCCTCAACCGCCGGGCTCTACGGCTACGGCCTTCGCACGCCCTACGCCGCGGCCAAATGGGCGGTGATCGGATTGACCAAATCTCTCGCCGTCGAACTCGGCCCCTACGATGTGCGCGCGAACGCAATTTGCCCGGGCTCCGTCGATGGCGCTCGCATGCAGCATGTGATGAAGGCCGAGGCCGAAAGCCGTGGCGTCTCGCTCGACGTCGTCCAGACGGAATACGTCCAGTCACAGTCGATCAAACGCTTCGTGAAACCGGAAGAGATCGCCGATATGTGCCTGTTCCTAGCCTCGCCGGCCGCCAAGATGGTGACCGGCCAGGCCATCGCCGTCGACGGGCACACCGAGACGTTCCACATCGGGAGCTGACATGCCGACGGGCAATTCAGAATGGCAGATCTGTTCTCAAACGCGCGACCGGCTGGGCGAGAGCATCTTGTGGC
The DNA here is from genome assembly GCF_056404235.1 of Mesorhizobium sp. P2_E10. Lineage (NCBI taxonomy): Bacteria > Pseudomonadati > Pseudomonadota > Alphaproteobacteria > Hyphomicrobiales > Phyllobacteriaceae > Mesorhizobium > Mesorhizobium sp. P2_E10. The sequence goes on along the minus strand of NZ_JBFUEK010000003.1, from coordinate 80,113 downwards.
ATCCGGCGGAGGAAGCTCTTTACTGGATCGATTTTTACGGCCCACTCGTGCATCGCCAAAAGAGGGGCAGCGGCGTGGTCGAAAGCTGGAAGATCGATCTCGGGGAAACGATCGGATCGCTCGTCTTTGGCGACAAGGGCCGCCTCCTTCTCGCCGTTGATCACGGCCTACACCTTCTCGATACCAGCACCGGCAAAACACGCTTCTTCGCCGATCCCAAAGACGGGAAAATGAATCTGGCCTACAATGACGGCAAGGTCGACCGTGCCGGACGCTACTGGATCGGAACCTATGATCTGTCCGAGAGGGAGCCCGGCGCGGCTTTCTATCGGGTGGGATTGGACGGCACGGCGGAAGTGGCCGACAAAGGTTTTGTCATCTGCAATGGCCCGGCCTTCTCACCCGACAATCGCATGCTCTACTTCAGTGACACGGTCGGCCACCGCATCCTCTCCTACGACCTCGACCGGGACGGGAAAATATCCGGCCGTCGGATCTTCTTCACCTTTGCAAACAATGACGGGATGCCGGACGGCCTCGCGGTCGATAGCGCCGGCAATGTCTGGTGCGCCCTCTATGTCGGCGGCAAAGTCGTGTGCATTGATGCCAGGGGAACGCTTCGAAGGTCGCTCTATTTGCCGGCCACTTTCGTAACCAGCCTCTGTTTCGGCGGACCGGAACTGAAGACGCTGTATGTGACGACAGGTTGGAACAGCAGCACGACGGAAGCGACCAAGATGAGCGATGTGGGCGGCGCGGTTTTCATGCGGCCAGTCGATAGTCCGGGTCTGCCGGAGCCTGTGATCAAGGTGAGCGAAGAAACTTAGGCATTGGTAGTCGCGCCGTTCCCGCGCAGTTTTTACTGCTGCCACCGTCTTTCCCTCTTTCCCACTCGATTGTTTCCAGCCCATGATAACCGGCTGATTTTGAGCGCAATCTATTTTTCCCTCAACGCAGATACCGTCAAAAGTCTTGGGCTTTGATTTCAATGACGAATTTTCGCTGTTCGTGAATTCCGTGCTTTCGCGAACTATCGATAGGACCGGTCGATTTTCTCCCCGCAGGCTGGCATCGATCCGCTTAGCAGCAGTGCGAAAAATACCGTGATCGTCTAATCGATGATGCGCAGCAGTTCACGCAGCCGGGCCGGCAGTCGCGGCGAGGCTTGCAGTTCTACACAACTCGCCTCCCATAGCTTTAGATACTCGGCGATCGGTATACCTGTGCGGCCTGGCCAACGGTTGAGTGCGCCCAGCGCCTCGACGCAGTCGGGCGCCGCCTCGTACTCAGTGAGGACGGTCCGGGACATTGCTTGGGCAAACGGATTGAGACCGGGCATTTCGATCTCGCTGCGATGGTCGCCGAACCACGCGGCGGCGTCGCGGCTGAGCCCCTGGCTGTCGGCGAGCGCCGCATAGCTGCGGACGATGTTGTCGCGATACGCCGCGATGGCATCGCCGAACGCGTTGTCGCCGGCAAATGGCGGATTCTCTTTCCAGTCCTTCGCCAGACGACCGAGACCGCGCAGCGAGAAGGCCTCGACCAACGCCTCCTCGAGCCACTGGCAGGGCGGCGCCGGCTTGGCGTCCGCCTGCCAGCTGTTGGCCATGACGTGGCCGAGCTCGTGCCCGAACTGGTAGGCAAGCTTCGACCAGTCCCGCTCGCCGATGTCGACGATGATCCACGCCATGCTGCCGCCGTCCGGGTGCAGCCACACAGCCGGCGGGCCCGACGTGTGCTCGTCGACGCGCAGCCGAATCGGTTGGCGATCGGAGACGAGGCGGACGCCATCAAGGCAGGCGTGCCGCATGCGTTCGACGACCAGATCGGCGGAGCGAGGAAGCATATGGCCCCAATCGCCGGCGAGCTCGATAGGGGCGGTAAGGAGGGTTGGCGGCGGTTCGAGCGGGAGGGTCATCTGTGCCGCCATGGCCGGGTATCCGACGTCGGTGTCACGCCGCCGCGTCAGCGAGGTGCCCACTAAGCTTGCGATTGCACCGCCGGCAACCACTACGGTGAACTCGCGCCGCCTCATTCAGTTTACCCAACGTCAGGCCACTCACGGCCAAAAGCAACGAAGTTTGCGGAATTATGTGCCCCCGTCCAAGGGCTGGTAGCCGTGGCTTATACTTTCCCACATGGGTCGACCTGCCTCACAGGCCTGTTCACTTGCCTTTTTGTGATCCTCAATTGCAGACAAAGCGCGACGAACCTCGTCAGCCTCGACCACAGCAAGGGTTGGGTCATGGTCATCAGTGCCAAAACTGACGACCAAATGGTCGCCAGTCAGGTGCCAAGCCAGCCCAGCGGCGAACTCACTGGCCATTCGCCGGAAAAAGAAGCGGCGCGTCAAACGTGCAAGGCGGTTATCCGCATCCAACCAGATAAATCGATGAAAATAATTCCGTCTGGTTCCTGCGAGCTCCCATTCGTGGATCAGCATTAGCCACCCACCATCGAATGGAACAGCTTGCGTTCCGCCGCGAAAATTCTCTGCTGCAACCGGTGCAGGTTCATTAAATAAAACCTCCGCAGCGTCGTTTATGATGCGGGTTGGTTCTACCGAATAGATGAAACGCAATTCATCGCCAACCAGCTGCGGCATCCAGTTTTTCTCCCATTGCGCTGGCATGCCTGATGGCAGCACTCGCCAATCGGCCAAGACATACTGCCCTGATGATGTTTGATCGACGCGAGCAAGCACCATTTCCGCACGCCCCTCTTCGTTCAATTGGCGCACAGATGAAAGACACCAGAGCCTGTCGTGCCAGATCAACGGGCGGGGGTCCTCGAAGCCAAGCGAGTCAGAATGTCGTGGCGAGGGCATGTCCTCGGGCTGCAATACTTCGTTGCAAGACTCGACCTGCAAGCTGTCGTCCAGGTACACGAGCAAGGTCCGTTGCCGGAACGAGGTATCGCCATGACGGTCAAAGAACCCGCTATCCAGCAGGTCGTAGTTCACCGCACGTATCAAAACAACGAAGCCCCGCCCGGAGCGGGCGATCGAGACGTTTCCGGGTTTATAACCTTCTGGAGCTGGAACAGATAGCGGATGATAAACAATCGACGGCATCAATGTGCTGGCTGTTTCGGCAAACCACCGGTAGTTGTATCTGGCAAGGCCTCTTGCGTTGTCAGCTACGTCGCGGGTCATCGATAGCCAGTTGCAGATTTGGCGTCCTCGCTCCTTCTTGGCGGAATCACTGGAATATGAGGCAGCTATCGTAAAGGCCTCCTTCAGGCCAGTTGAATACACCTGCGGCTCGACCCCGAAATCATCTTTTGATGGAACGCTCAACCAAAGCCCAGCGTCGGCATAGTCGATAGAAATATCGCCGCGCGATCTATGCAGGTAATGGCGTGCCAAAGCATGAAGTGGCTCAGCACGGTGAGGGCGGTTCCGAAACGACTCGAGCGCCACTCTTACAAATCCCGCTTCGTCACCCGCCTCGTTCAGGTATTGGGCCGCCTGCCACCGGCGGTACCACGTCTCTTCAGACACACCTCCCGTCTCAACTTTTACCGCCGCCTCGCCATTCAGAAAATCAACGTAAGACTTCATCTGCTTGCATTTATCTTCACCTCGGGCCCAAACAAAATGAAGGAACCCGCGCCGCTCGTTCTGACCTAACTGCCAGAGAGCCGAAAATCTACACTTATCGCCAAGAGGGCGATATACACCAAGCCCTGTCTTTACCAACGCATAATTTAGGAAAGGCTGATCCCCAAAAAAACTTACCAAAATTTTATGCTCTGCGTGATCATACATTTGCTGTACGATATCCGAAACAATCTTGAAGTCATACTTGTTGCAAAAACCAATGATTCCTGAATTAGCAAGGGGCAGATTTTCGTTCGAACAGTCAGGATCTCCAGATAGTAAATCCAAGCCAAACCAATTACCAATTCGTCTTGTGTCCCGAATATGGCTGATACTTGTGGAGGCTAATTCAGGATATGCTGCAGCCTCGGTCGAGACGCATACTCCCCCCGATACGAAGACCTCGTAGATAACGTCAGTTAGCTCGTTTTCTATAACAATATCGCTATCAAAATAAATTATTGGCGAGTAGTTATCAAACCCGAAATCATTTAAGCTATATCTTGATAGGTGAGAAATATTTGTTTCTTTCTTGAAAACTAAACGCCCATGTAAATTCTGAGGAACAAACTTTAGCACTTGGTCTGGTGATCTGTCCGATATGACAGCTATTTCGCCGCGGTATTTGCCGAAATGATCGAGTGAGGTCAAAAACCAACGAAGGCATTCGAAATACTCATCAGGCCCATACACAATCGTGCATATCAGCGGTCGGTAGAGCGGGTATAGTTTTCCGCCCTCACCTATTTCATAGGGTCGGGCGCCTGACATCCTGGAAACTTTGGGCGAGGCCGTCACGCTCTCCCCGCCGTTTGGTTTTGCGATTTGGCGCCCGTTTGAACCGAGAACCTCGGACGAAGCGCGCCGCTCGCAGATGAGCCAACGCTGGAGCTCAGGGCGATTCTCACAGACCAAAAGCCATTTGTCATAGTCCCCCGATCCATCCAGGAAAGAAAATTTGTGAGGATCGCGAGGTCCACTATGAATAACTGACACTCGATGGGAAGAAGAAAATAGGTCATTCAAGCGCGTAAGAATATTTCTATCCGTGAATTCATGCAATTCGATGAGAATGTTTGCCTGGCATAAGGCAGGGATGTTGGTCTCGTCAAAGAGTAATTTTTCGCATCCTTCGCAATCGACTACAATCAGAGCATGCGGGTCTTGGAGAACGAGTTCTCGGAGGTGAGCAGGCGTGCAATTCGTCTCGATGCGAAAGCGCTCGCCGATACCGTTAAGATCGGCATTCGCGCGAGATGCTTCCTGCGCGCGATGGTCGATGTCGAACGCAAACACACGGGCGTCGGGAAGTAGCCGTGCCAGGCCGATGGAATAGTACCCTTCGGCGCATCCAACATTGATAACAATACTTGGACGTTGCTCTACAAAACCCAGCAGAGAAGAGTGAAGCTCCTGCTCATAGATACCAAGGAGCTGTGGGCCGATATCCTCGCCGCCTCCCCAGGTTTGCACGTCGTGCAAGCGCAAACCGGCGAAAGGGCCGGTTTGCACGACCATCTTAGTCTCGCGTTTTACCAGCGCAATTATGTCCTCTCGACTCATTTCAGCCCTTCCGCGGTAAACTTGAGCCTTCGGACACCGCTACATTTCCGCTCGACTTTCTTCCCGTCGCCGGATGAAGAAGTCGAGATTGTCCTTCAGCCGCTGATTGTTCGGGTCGAGGTCAAGCGCTCGCTGCCCCCACTCCACCGCCCGGTTCATGACATTGAGGTGCCATGACGCGATTGCACCGAGATCATACAACCGGAAGCCCCAGCAGTTCGGGTCGTCCAGATAGCTACCGGTCCGGTGAGTCTTCTCGATCCCGTTGGTGCTGGCCCAAAACAAATTCAGCCAGTCGGCTTTGCTATGGAACTCCTCTGCGAGGTCCAGCCAGATTTCGCGCCGATGGGGCGCCTCCATTCGAGCCTTGTCCAGCCACGACAATCTCTGCTCCGGCTGCATTCGTGCCAAGTACCGCATCGCTTCGGATCGTTCTTCCCCCCACTTGCTTGTCGGTAACGCGAGGTAGCCCTCAAGCAATTGGGCGGCCCGCTCCTGTTGGTTGGCCCACATCAAATCCCGGCCGAGCCAGAAGCAGATCTGCGCGTCGTCGGGATTTTCCTTATGCGCCACTTCCATCAGCGGCAGGTAGCTGCTCCTTGTTGGCTTGGTGAGATCCTGTACCTCGAACATGACGATGTCGCCGCTGTTCGCCGTGACTTCCCGTTCTCCGGTGAAGACCAGGGCCTCATGGACAGGTCGACTGAACCGATAGCCCCAGCGATGGTGAAAATTCTTCGCCGGCCAGCTGCGCAGCGGCGTCGGGTCATCGACACTCGCTCTGTAGATCGTCTGGCAATAGAGGGCAGTCGTCTCGGAGGTCCAGGCGGCCTCGAGCTTCGCCCGCCAACCGGGTTCGAGAAACCGGTCCATGTCCATCGTGCAGCACACATCGACGTCGGCGGGGATAAGTGCCATTGCGGCGTTGCGGGCATCGTCGAAACGCCATGGGCGGACCGCTATCCGGTGCACGGTAACGCCGGCAGCTGTTAGCCGCTCCACCGTGTCATCGGTGCTGCCGGTGTCGGCCACAATGCGATAGTCGGCGTCGACGGCCGAATTGGCCCAGCGCTCGGCGTTGGCGGCTTCGTTCAAGGCGATGGTGTAGACGGCGACTTTCAATCAACTCCCTCACTCAACGGCTATGATAGACCTCGCCTGTTGAAAATGCCCGACGCGCCCTTGCGGATAGCCACCAGGCCACCAAGCAGCTTTGCCCGATTCAACTCATAGTGGCTGTCGAAGAACAGGATCTCGGCGAACTGACCGGCAAGCGCGCTCACACTCAGCGGATCGACCGATCGCGCGCTGCCGTGCTGCTGGATCTCCCGCAGTAGGGTCTTGGTCAGCGTGATCTTGCCGAGGTCCTCGCCGGGCGGCTGCCAGTCGAGGTCTTCCAGGAAATACCAGCCCCCCTCGGCGAGCAGCGGGAAGAACTCGCGCAGCGTGAGCTGCTCGTCGAACGAGGCGTGGCTGCCGTCGTCGATGATCACGTCGAGCGATCCCGGTTCGAGCTTCGCGGCAACACGGCGCAGGTCGTCCAGCTTGGACTGGTCTCCAACAAACGACTTGAACCGTTCATTGTTGAGCTGCGAAAAATCCGTCAGGTCGACACCGATCACCTGGCAGAACGGAAAATAGCTCTGCCACAGCGAGACGGATGGGGTCTCGGTCTGGTTGCCTTCGGCCAGACCACGGCACAGGCCGATCTCCATCAGCCGCCGCATGGACAAGCGCCGCGTCGACAGCAGGCGGTCGTAAACCCTTGCGTAGCAGTGACGGTTGCCCGTGTGCCTGTTCTTGTCTGTGTTGAAGCGATCGGCGAGGCCGGTGAAGGCGGGGAAGCTTTCAAGCGGACTGACCAACAGCGAGATCAGCGCTGCGCCTTCGCCGCCCGGCCGGGCGTCGTTGCGCGCCGTCCACAGATGGATGCCGACCACGCGCTGGTCGTTCAGATAGTCGCTCAATTCCGCTATCGGCTTCTCGAACCGATCGATCTCATTCCAATCGATGGTGTTGAAGAACATCGGGCTGAACACCCATTCTCGCAGCTCGGCTCCAGCATCGGAGGCTATGTAGTCGGACAACAGCTTGGGGCCGATATCTCCAAACTCCTTGCCGCCGTCGTCATGGAAGCGTTCGATCGAAATCTCGTACAGCGCCCTAAGGTGATGGCTGTAGGGCTTGGCATACATGACGTTGCCGCAGATGAAGTGACCCTTGTGCGATCCACGCCATTGCAGGTTGAAGAAATGATCGCCGTGGAAGGGGAAGGGCCGCAGCAGGATGACGTCGGAATCCATCCATAGCCCGCCATGCTCGTAGAGCAAGGCGTAGCGGAAGATATCGCTGAAATACCTGATCTCAGAGCCGGCGACGATGCGCTCGAACAAGGCGCGCGGCATGACGTCGTCGGCATTGCGGACTTCGATACCGTGAGGGAAGAGGAAGGCGAGCTTTTCGGGCGCGTAGCTCCATACCCGCACCGGATGGCCTGCCGCTCGCATCGACGTCGTGGCGGCAATCAAGGTACGATGCTCGGCCTTGTCGGACATCACCTGGTAGAAGCAGTTGATCTGCGGAAGTGCAGTGTCGTCGCTGCCAAGGAAGGGAGAAATCCGCGCGTCGAACTGGCGCGATCCCTCCCGCCGTTCCAGCGGAGAATCGACGTCGCGCAGAAACGGCGCGAGCTCATGAAAGATTTCGTCGGTCGACTTCGTGCCGCCAGCGCTAAGGCCGTTGCCTTCCGACGGTGCCTGGCTTGCGCCGCCTTTGGCTCCGTCGTCAGCGCGGTCAGGCTTGATCCCGGCTTTCGTCGACGGCCCGGAACAATCCGGTTGGACGCGAGAGGCCGGCGACGACAGCGTCAGCCCGGACGCTGCAGCCGCACCCGATGGCAGGTTATCCACATCCTCCAGAAGCGACCTCACTTCTGCCTCGTCGACGGTCGCGATCCAGGACTCGCTGTCGGTGACGCTGTAGGAAATCAGCAGACGTCGTTCGTCCGGGTGCCATGCCAGCCCGGCAGCGAATTCAACGCCCTTTTTGTTGAAGAAGAAGGGTCGGCTCACCTTGCGCAGGATGTTGGCTTCGTCGAACCAGACAAACCGATGCAGATAGTAACGCCGCTTCTCGGCAGTGCGCCATTGTACTTCATGAATCAATGCGAGCCACCCGCCGGCGAATGCGATCAGCTGGGTTCCACCCCTGAACCGTTGGGCGGCAATCGCGGGATGAGTTTCGGCGAGAGTCGCGCCTCGCTCGTCCACGATCCGGGTGGGATCGCAGAGGTAGATGAACTGCAGCGTCTCAGTGCCTGCCTCCGCCGTGCTTGGCTTGACTTGGGGCATCCAGTTCTTCTCATGCACCCGCGGCCCTACCGGACGGAGCACGCGCCAGTCAGCCAACCTGCATGCGCCACTCTCATCGATGCGCGCGACGACCTGCTCACACCATGCCTCTGGCGTAAATTCTCGGACACACGCCGAGCCCCACAACTCACCGTTACAAGCAAACAGACGCAAATCCTCGAAGCCAATCACGCCTTTGTAAACGGGTTCCGGCATGTCTACCGGCGGCAGGATTTCTGTCGCTGATTCGATACCAAGTTCATTGCTCAATCGCAGCAGGAAGTTCCGAGTGCGGATCGCATCGCCGTCCTTGGTCTGATATTGGAGTCCGTTTTCGGTCATCGTGTAGTTCACGGCTCGCTGCGCGAGCACGATCTGCTTGCCCAATCGCGTTACCGAAGGATTGAGAGGCCGATAGCCATCGGGCGCCGAGAAGCCAACCGGACGCGCGGTGAAGGAAGGCATCGCTGTGGTAGCGGGCTGGACATAAAAGTACAGGTTGGACCATGCCAGTTCCCTGGGGCCGTCGCCGATGGTCCGGTTCAGCGCCAGCCAGTTGCAGGCCGCAAAACCTCGGTCCTTGCGCACGGGGTCGCGGGCATAATTTGCCGCTATCGCAAACTCCTCCAGCAGGCCTGTCGTGTAGGCGTAGTCCTCGATAAACAGGATGTCCTGCTCGGGTCGCTTGATCGCCAGGCCGGCTTCCGAAAACAGCAGGCTGGCGTCGTTCAACCCCTTTTCGCGGTAGAACCGCGCCAGGTCATAAAGCGGCTCGGCACGTTGCGGCCGTTGGTTGAAAGCGGCAAGCGCCTGGCCGATGAAGCCTGGCTCGTCGCCGAGCTTGCGCAAACAGCGAGCCTCCTGCAGACGGGCGTTCCAAGCCTCCTCGTCCCAGCCGCCCATGGCGGCGCGTTTGGCGTAGGCCACCGCTGCCTCCGCCGTCCGCCCGGCGTCGCGATAGGATTGCGCCAAATAAAACCAGTAGCGCTGATTTTCCGGATCCTTCTCGAGGGCTTCCAGCAAAAGCCTGGCATCGCGCTCGAACTTGTCCACCCGGTTCGACCCGCTGGCATGATCCTTGTACCAGACACGCCTCAGTTCCTGCACGCCACCGGGCACATCGAGATATTCGTGGGTCACGCCATGGTAGCGCGCGCCGGCGTCGCGCCGGACAAGGCGCGTGTTCCAATAGGCGAGGTCGGCATCCGAGCGCTGCAGCAGCCGGTAGCCCGGGCCGTCGAGCCCCTCGCGGAAGCCCGTATCCTCGACCATCAGCTCCATGTCGGCATCGTCGAACAGCAGATAGTCATAGGCGAGCGGCGAGGCATAGGCGTGATCGAGCGCCGCGTTGCGGGCCTGCTCGAAATTGTGGAACGGAAACTCATGCAGCTCGCCAGGCAGGTTGTGGACGGCAAAGAACGCCTTGATGAAATCCTGGGTTCCGTCGGTCGAGCCGGTGTCGCCGATGACCCAGCAGTCGATGTGGTCGACAACCGCCCCGAGACAGCGTTGAAGGTTCGCCATCTCGTTCTTGACGATCATGTTGAGGCAGAGGCGCTTGCCGCTTGTCATGTGCTGACTATCGGCTTTCCGCAGGACTGCGGGCTGAGGCGGTCACATTTGTGGCCGGGTGTCATTTGGGACAGCGATCCGTTCCGATGCGGACGTGTCCGACCTTCATGCCCCATGTCCATTACCCCCTGCCTTGGCCATTTTGCATGACCTTTGTTGCAAAGTATCGCTCATCCCTTCCTTTGCAAACGCGACCTCAGCGCTATCCATTGTTAGCCAGCACTTTCCACCGCAGCAAGGTCTCGCGGTCGCCTTGGACGAAGGGGGGCGAACAACCCTTCCAATCGGGTCAATCGCTCACGCAAAAACCCCGCCGCGATATCAAGGTTTCGTTACCAACGAAGGTGGAGCATCTTTAAGCCCCGGATTTTTCAATGCATTTGGCCGCATGCGCGCCATCTCGATGTTTGCCAAGGTAGTTAGTCTTGGTTGGGTAGTTAACAAATTGTAAACAGGTTATTTACAAGTTGCTAATTTTATAATTTACTAATGTCTTATGTGTCTGGGAGGGTAGCCGTGGACCGGGCCGAAGGCCTGTCGGTCCGCGCAGTCTGCGAAGCCAGGAGAGTATCCAGGAGCAAGCCACTTCGTGCGTGAGGGCGCAGAGAGTGTTTGGTGGCGTGCAAAGAAGACGTCGTACTGCCTTGAACTCAAGGCCGGCGTTTTCCCAACCTGATGTTCCCTCGCAAGTAGTCGATTCCCTTGAAAGTTGCGTGTTGGGAGTTGGCTGTGGTTGGTGTGATACCAAGTGAGAAGCGATGCGCCCGCGACGCAGGTTTCCGCTTCAATCAATCCCTCAATTATCCGCACCTGGCCGCCAGCAAAGATTGCCTGGCGCTTGATGGGTATACCTCGGCGCCCTACGGGCAGCCGGGCGCCTGCGAACTCCGCACTCACCTCAGTGAAGACAAGCCGGACGCCGTTCGGTCGAGAGGCACGAAGAGGCCGTCAAGCCTTGCGCGCGCGTCTCGTCGCCCTGCGCGGCGCCGATTGGTTCGCGGATATGCCGGCAGCCCGGGTCAGCACTTTATCGAAGCGCCGATGCGCGCGGCTCGAGCGCCGGTAGAAGCTGCGACCCGCATCAGCGAGCGCGGGCGCTCGGCAGCGATTGAAACCCTAGGACACGAAACAAGACAAACGCGGCGCGGCCGCCGGCCAAGGAGCACACGATGAGCTACATAGCAGGGTTTGCGGTCATGGAAGTTGCCGTTAGAGGCGTCTTGCCCATCGGCGACACGACCGAAAATGTGCCTTATTTTATCCTGGACACGGCCAAGAGCGCCATCGTCGGTCAGGTCATTCTTCCCAAGGCCGTCAAACGAAGCCTCGCCGTCGCTGTCACCGTCAAGGTTCCGGCCGCGGCCGGCTCATTAGCGATTGGCACGTTTGACGATGGCGGGACTTTCCAGGCCTGCAGCTTCCTTCGCGTAGAGAGCCCCACTGTTGCACGTCCCGGCGGCGCCGTCGGGCCGTCTGGACGATGATTGCGCCCAAGCTCCTTGTCCTGACCGCTCGCCGGCCAACCCGGTGGGCGGTTTTCCCTTGAAAACGAATTCGAAGCCAACAGGAGCCAGTCATGGCCCGCGCCTCTGAAATTCTTTTTGTCGACCCTTCAGTCTCCGACCTCCAGACGGTTCTCGGCAACCTGAGGCCAGAAGTCCAAGCAATTGTGCTGGACGTCCGCCGACCGGCGGCGCAGCAGATCGCTGCCGCGCTCGCAGGGCACCATGGCCTCGATGCGGTGCACGTCATCGCACACGGCACGCCTGGCCGGGTCAGCTTCACTGCAGGGGAGTGGTCATCGGCCACATTGAAGGAAGAGGCCGAGGATCTTGCCGCAATCGGCCGGGCGCTTGCCGCGGACGGCGAGCTGCGGCTGTGGAGCTGCCGGACGGCATTGGGGAATGCGGGCGAGGCCTTCGTAGCGGCATTGGAAGCGGCCGTTGGCGCGGACGTCGGCGCATCCAGATCGCTGGTTGGCGCGGCCGCTCTGGGCGGCGCTTGGGAGCTAACTGCACGGGCGAGCGTGCCTGCCTCTTTGCCGCCACTGACCGCCGACGGGGTTGAAAAGTACATTTTGGTGCTTGATTCAGGTGACTTGACAATAACTGGCGAGATAACTGCCACTGGCGGTAGCAAATCTATAAACACCTATTATCTTGTTGATACATCACTTGACCCAGACACTGTTGTTGGAACATTCTCTCTACCGTCTGCGCAAAATGGACTAGTTTTTGAGTTTAATGCAACGATAACTATTCCAAATACACTTGATACATATGTCATATATAATGCGAATTTCGGCCTTGTAGGTACGCTTACTCCAAATATCCCGGCGGATTATCCTGTACATCCAGTTACTTCTTATGATTTTGACCCCGGTCCGGCCAATGGAACTGGCGGCACCAGCAATGGCGGCAATAAGTTCGATGGGGGAACCCTGAGCCTTGCAAGTAGCGGTACCGTAGGCCCGACGGGTCCGGCGGGGGCGACGGGCGCTACTGGTGCGACCGGCGCCACAGGTGCCACGGGCGCTTCAGGTGGGACCGGTGCGACCGGCGCCACAGGCGCGACCGGCGCCACAGGTGCAACGGGTGCTACTGGAGCAACAGGCGCTACAGGCGCTACAGGCTCCACTGGCGCGAGCGGCTCGACGGGTGCCACAGGCGCAACTGGCTCGACCGGAGCAACCGGCGATACCGGCGCGACCGGAGCGAGTGGTGCAACAGGCTCTACTGGTGCAACCGGAGCCACGGGTGCGACTGGCGATACGGGTGCCACAGGTTCGTCTGGCGCCACAGGTGCGACCGGAGCGAGCGGTGCAACAGGCTCCACAGGCGCGACCGGCTCGACTGGTGCCACCGGAGCCACAGGTGCGACCGGCGATACGGGTGCCACAGGTTCGACCGGTGCGACGGGATCGACTGGTGCCACCGGTGATACGGGCGCAACCGGTTCGACCGGCGATACCGGAGCAACGGGTGCGACCGGCTCTACCGGTGCGACTGGGTCGACTGGAGCAACCGGCTCAACTGGTGCGACTGGTGATACCGGAGCGACAGGCTCGACTGGCGCAACGGGAGCCACAGGTGCAACTGGCTCGACAGGGGCAACCGGCTCGACAGGCGCCACGGGCGATACCGGAGCGACAGGCTCGACTGGCGCAACGGGAGCCACAGGTGCAACTGGCTCGACAGGGGCAACCGGCTCGACAGGCGCCACGGGTGATACCGGAGCGACGGGCTCGACTGGAGCAACTGGCTCAACCGGTGCCACAGGTTCGACTGGAGCAACCGGCTCAACCGGTGCGACAGGCTCTACCGGCGCAACCGGCTCGACCGGTGCCACTGGCTCGACTGGAGCAACCGGCTCAACCGGTGCGACAGGCTCGACCGGTGCGACTGGTTCAACTGGAGCAACCGGCTCTACTGGTGCGACTGGTGATACCGGAGCTACGGGCTCGACTGGAGCAACCGGCTCAACCGGTGCCACAGGCTCGACCGGAACAACCGGCTCGACCGGTGCCACAGGCTCTACCGGCGCAACCGGCTCGACCGGTGCAACAGGCTCCACAGGCGCAACGGGTTCGACCGGAGCGACTGGCTCGACTGGAGCAACCGGCTCGACGGGTGCAACTGGCTCGACTGGTGCCACCGGCTCGACCGGTGCGACTGGCTCGACCGGCGCCACCGGCTCGACCGGAGCAACCGGCTCGACCGGAGCGACTGGCTCGACTGGAGCAACAGGCTCGACCGGAGCAACCGGCTCGACTGGTTCCACCGGCTCGACCGGCGCCACCGGCTCGACCGGAGCGACTGGCTCGACTGGTGCAACAGGCTCGACCGGAGCAACCGGCTCGACTGGTGCCACCGGCTCGACCGGCGCCACCGGCTCGACCGGAGCGACTGGTGCGACTGGCTCGACCGGAGCGACTGGCTCGACTGGAGCGACTGGCTCGACTGGTGCAACCGGAGCAACCGGCGCGACCGGATCGACTGGAGCAACAGGCTCGACTGGCGCAACTGGCTCGACTGGTGCAACGGGCTCGACTGGAGCGACGGGTTCGACCGGAGCAACCGGCTCGACCGGAGCGACTGGCTCGACTGGTGCAACTGGAGCGACTGGCTCGACCGGATCGACCGGAGCGACCGGATCGACTGGAGCAACAGGCTCGACCGGAGCGACTGGCTCGACTGGTGCCACCGGCTCGACCGGCGCCACCGGCTCGACCGGAGCGACTGGCTCGACTGGTGCGACTGGTGCGACTGGCTCGACCGGAGCAACGGGCTCGACCGGAGCGACCGGAGCGACCGGCTCAACTGGTGCGACTGGCTCGACCGGAGCGACCGGCTCGACCGGCTCGACTGGTGCAACCGGCTCGACCGGAGCGACTGGCTCGACTGGTGCAACCGGATCGACTGGCTCGACCGGAGCGACCGGAGCGACCGGATCGACTGGAGCAACAGGCTCGACCGGAGCCACTGGCTCCACCGGAGCGACAGGCTCGACTGGCGCAACTGGTGATACCGGAGCAACGGGTTCGACGGGAGCTACGGGTGCAACTGGCGCAACCGGTTCGACCGGAGCCACGGGTGCCACAGGCGCGACCGGCGATACGGGTGCAACGGGTTCGACCGGCGCAACGGGTTCGACCGGCGCAACCGGCGCAACCGGTTCGACTGGAGCCACGGGTGCGACCGGCGATACCGGAGCGACCGGTTCGACTGGAGCGACTGGCGACACTGGTGCAACGGGCTCTACCGGAGCCACCGGTTCGACCGGCGCTACTGGTTCGACAGGTGCGACTGGCTCGACCGGCGCCACAGGCTCGGCTGGTGCGACAGGTGCGACCGGAGCGACGGGCTCGGGCGGCGGTGACACAGGTGACCAGGGCCATGGCAATAACGGCTTTGGCAACGGAGATCAGGATGCACCTGGTGGTTCCGGGAACAATAACAATGCAGAAAACGGTCCTGGTCACAACCACGCCAAGGTCACATCCGACTCGCTCGGCCTCAAGGACACTGCGAAATTCCTGCAGTCGGGCTCGACCGACGGTAACGGTGATCCCGGCAACCATGCGTCGTTCCGCAACCTGGTCGGCCTGGCGGCCACGTCGGTAACGACAGACCTGCTCAACGTCCTCAAGACGATCAGCGGAGGTCAGAACCAGAACAAGCCGTCGGGGGCGAGCACGGATCTCACCTCCGACCACACGAAGCCTGGCGCCGGCTACGCCAACAACGATCACACCGTCAAGACGACCCTGAAGGATCTCTTGAAGCCGCATGAGTGAGCAGGATTGTTGAATGGGCCACGCACGGAGATTGGTCCAGGTTTGAAAAGCGCGCGCGGGCTTCGCTGGAAAGCGAGGCCCGCGCGTTCATCATCTCGAAACAGGGGGTGGCATGAGAGTCGCGCGGCCGATCAGTTCGGAGTACGATGGGGCATTGCCGGAAACCTCGGCGGAAACGCCTCGGCCCGGCCATTGTTGAACCTCGCCCCGCGTACCGGATGAGAAGTCCATGGTGAACGTCCCCGCAAACCCCGAAAACTCGCCAGTCTCGATCCGCGCGGGCACCGAAGTCGAGACCGTAGCGGACCAGGCGAGCGGCCAGAACGCAGCCGCGCGAGCCCCTGGCGGCCCTGCCGAGCTCGACCAGGTCGGGCCGCGGCTCAAGGCGGTGTTGCGGGCCGCGCGTTATCACGGCGTTGAACTCGATCCCAACGAATTCAGGGCAGCGAGCGCGATTCCGACCGCCGCCGATCTCTCCGAGTGGGCGCAGAACGCCGGCATGTGGTCGCGCGCCGTCCGCATCCGCTGGTCCCACCTTTTGCGCTTCCAGGACACCGGACCGGTCGTCCTGTTGTTCAGCGATGGCGGCGCTGGTCTGCTCACCGGGGCGAGTGCCGAGCGGAACGTCGTCTTCCTCAAAAGCGCTGACGCGCCAGACGATGGTGAGGCTATTGCCATCGATGAGCTGCGGCTGTCGCAGGCGTGGACCGGCGAGGCGGTGCTGCTGCGCGCGACACGGTCCCATGTGGCGGCGGATGCGCCTTTTACTCTTCATTGGCTCGCCGAGCTGGTGCGGCTGGAAAGCCGGCCCCTGCGCGACATCGCCATTGCCTCGTTCACGCTGAGTGTCCTTACCATCTTGCCGCCGCTCATCGTCATGACGCTGGTCAACAAGGTGCTGCAGTTCAACAGCATCTCGACGTTGGTGCTCTTGTCTGCGGTGATCGCCGTGGTCTTCGCCTACGAGACACTTCTTGGCCATGCGCGGCGACTGATCATCAACGTCGTCGGCGCCCGTCTGGACACCAAGCTGCAACTGCACGTCTTCAGTCGGCTGCTGCGCCTGCCGCTCGACTATTTCGAGCGCCATCCGGCCGGCGAAACGATGTATCATCTGGCCCAAGTCTATCGTATCCGCGAATTCCTGACCGGAAAACTCCTCAGCACGTTCCTGGATCTGATCACGCTCTGCGTGCTGGTACCGGTCATGTTCTACATCAACGCCACCCTCGCCTGGGTGGTGCTGGCCTGCGCGGTCGTGATCATGCTGATCATCCTGGCCTATCTCCGACCGCTGCGCCGGAGATACCAGAGGGTGGTCGAAGCCGAGACCTGGAAGTCGGCGGCGCTCGGCGAGACTGTCGTCGGAATCAAGACGGTGAAGGCGCTTGGCCTTGAGCCGCAGCGTAAGGCGCTCTGGGATGAGCGGGTGGCGGAAGCGGGAAAGGCTCGTCTCGCCTTCGGACAGCTCGCCAACTGGCCGCAGACCCTGGTCACGCCGATCGAACGTGTGATGGTGCTCGGCACCATGCTGATCGGCGCCTATCTCGCGCTGAACGACCGTTCGGGCTATATGGTCGGCAGCCTGTTCGCCTTCATGATGATCTCCCAGCGCGTGGCGCAGCCGCTGGTCGGCCTGGCGCGACTGGTTGAGGACTACGAGGAGGTCGGTGCAGCGATCGGGGAGGCAGCGTCGGTCCTCAACCGGCCGCTGGAGAGCAGTTCAAATTCCACCGGCCTGAGACCCAGGCTTGTCGGCCAGGTCGCGTTCAGCGACCTGACCTTCAGCTATATCGGTACCAAGACACCGGCGCTCGACCGAGTCAGCTTCCACATCCCAGCCGGGAGCATGTTTGGCATTGTTGGGCGCAGCGGGTCGGGAAAATCGACAATCGCGCGCCTCCTGCAGGGGATCAACCGCGACTACAGCGGCTTCCTCAAGCTTGACGGCGTCGACCTCAAGGAAATCAACCTGCGCCATCTTCGCCAAGGACTCGGCGTGGTTCTCCAGGACAACTTTCTGTTCCGCGGATCGATCCGCGACAACATTATCGCCGGACGCGCAGGCCTAACGCTTTCCGACGCCATGCGTGCCGCGCACCTCGCCGGCGCCCAGGAATTCATCGAGCGTATGCCGAATGGCTATGACACCTACATCGAGGAAGGTTCGCCCAATTTGTCAGGCGGTCAAAAACAGCGGCTGGCGATCGCGCGCGCCCTCATCCACGATCCGACCATCCTCATCCTCGACGAAGCGACTAGCGCACTCGACCCGGAGAGCGAGGCCGTGGTCAGCGCCAACCTCATGCGCATCGCCAGCGGGCGCACCATGATCATCGTTTCGCACCGGCTCTCCTCGTTGACCGAATGCGACAATATTCTGGTCATGGATCAGGGCAAGGTCCTCGACGTCGCGCCGCACGCGACGCTGCTCGAACGATGCGCGCTCTATCGCCAGCTGTGGTCGCAGCAGAACCGGCACCTCGACGGCCGCCGCGGCCGCCCGGTCGCCATCCCGCCGCGGTTGGTTTGACGATGCTGCGGCTCATTTGCGCTTCAGGTCAGGTAACCCATGAGTAGTACCTCGCTCACCACCCTCCCCGCTCGGCGGCATCGGATGGAAACGAGGGACCCGACGATGCCAGCCATACTCGAGTTCCAGTGGCCGTCGACGGCTGTCGCCAATGCGCCCATTCCGCAGGCGGCGCGCGGCATCGTCTGGATCATTACGAGCCTGGTCATCGCGCTGATCGCCCTGGCAGGACTGATACCCGTCGATCAGGTTGTGACGGCCAGAGGGCTCGTGGTGTCAAAATCGCCCAACATCGTCGTGCAGCCGCTAGAGACCGCGATCGTGCGCTCGATCGATGTCCGTGAAGGTCAGCACGTGCAGGCCGGTCAAGTGCTTGCTCGCCTCGATGCTACCTTTGCTTCAGCGGACCTGGCGGCGCTTGCGATGCAGGTTTCGGCGCTTGAAGCCGAAGTGGCGCGGCTGAAGGCGGAAGCCGATGGCCAGACCTTCAACTATGACGGTCTCGACCCAAGCTGGACCCTGCAGGCATCGATCTTTGAGCGCCGCAAGGCGGTCTACGACGCCAAGGTGGAAAATTTCGACCGCCAGCGCGACGAACTCAGTTCCGTAATCTCGCGTTCGCTATCGGATGCCGATGGCTACCGCCAGCGGCTCGCGGTCGCGGGCTCGATCGAAGAGATGCGCAGGCAGCTCGAAGCAAGACAGGTGGGCAGCCGCCTCAACACACTGCTCGCCGAGGACAATCGCGCGGAAATGTCCAGGGCGCTCGGCAATGCCGAGCAGACTGCAGAAGCCGCGAAGCTCCAGCAGGCGGCGGTGGCCGCAGAGCGCAACGGCTACATTCAAGGTTGGCGAGCGGATGTTTCGCAGAGTCTTTCGGAGGCGAGCTCGCGGATGTCCGACGCCCGCGAACTTCTCAACAAGGCAAAGCTGCGCAAGCAGTTGGTCGAGTTGAAGAGCGAAGTAGACGCCATCGTTCAATCCGTGGCCAAGGTCTCGGTCGGTTCGGTCCTGCAGTCCGGCGAGCGATTGATTACGCTGGTGCCGGCCAACGCGCCGCTTGAGATCGAGACAAACATCGTCGGCCGCAGCAGCGGCTTTGTGCATGTCGGCGACCCGGTGGTCATCAAGTTCGACACCTTCGCCTATTCGCAATACGGCCTCGCTCATGGCACCGTGCGGACGCTCAGCCCTGATTCCTTCTCTGCGCAGGACCAGGCTCGCGATCCGAACAGCTCCCTGGCCATGCTGCCTTCGGACGCCGAACCGTTCTACCGCACGCGAATTTCCATCGACCAGGTCGCCCTCCACGGCGTGCCTGCCGGTTTCACCGTCAGCCCCGGTATGCCGGTGACCGCCGACGTAAAGGTCGGCCGGCGCACAGTGCTCAAGTACATTCTCGGTGTGATGCTCCCGATCGGCCAGGAGGCGATGCGGGAGCCATAGAGTACTGATGAATCAGAGGCCTGGATCGATGACAATCCTAAATCGGCTGACTGGTCTGGCCTCCCCGGCGGCAGCGTTGCGCCGGGCGATCCAGCTCGCTGACGGCGGCAAGCCCGCTGAAGCCTTTCCGCTGATGGCGGTAGCGGCGCGCGCGGGGATCGTCGACGCCGAGTACCGGGTCGCGCGTTGCTATCTCGAAGGCTCGGGTGTGCCGCCGAGCCGTATGGAAGGTGCGCGATGGCTGCTGCGGGCAGCCAACCACGGGAGCGCCGATGCGCAAGCGCTCCTCGCCGCTCTCTACCTGACCGGGCTGGTGACCAAGGAAGCTGATGGCACGGGCGCCGAATCGACGCAATTGTTCAAACCGGATTCCTCGGGCAAACCAGACTTCACGGCCGCGTTCGACTTTGCAACCAGGGCGGCCGAGGCGGGCTCGGCAACCGGACAGGCGATCCTCGGTTACATCCTTACCAGCGGCCCCAAACCGATGCGCAATGCAGATGCGGCGCACCGCTGGTACGAGAAGTCGGCTTTGGCTGGCTGCGCCGAAGGGTGTCTCGGCCTTGCCCTGTCACTCGCCCGGCGTGGCAATCGCGAAGATCGGGTCAGGATTGCGGTCGAGGTAAGACGCGCTGCCGACGCCGGCTTGCCGACCGCTACCTATCTTATGGCGGTCCTTACCGAGCACGGACTCGGCGTGGTACGCGACATGGCTGCAGCCGCCCGACTGTATCAGGCTGCTGCAGAGAAGGGCCTTCCCTCCGCCCAGTTCCGGTTGGGATTAGCACTTATTGATGGTGGACTCGTTGACCAAGATATCATTGCCGGAGAGGCCTGGATGCGACGTGCCGCCTTGGCCGGCAATATCGAAGCAGCCTATCTCCTTGGCGATCGTTATGTGAAGACGCAGCGGCCGGATTTTGCAGAAGCCGCAAACTGGTATCGGCGGGCGGCCGAAGCGGGTCACCAAGCCGCAGCCCGCGCTTTGGCATCTCTCTACCTGACGGGGAACGGCGTAGCCGAGGACGTCCAAGAGGGGGCGCGCTGGCTGCGCGCTGCCGCAAATCACGGCAATCAGGAAGCACAGATCGACCTCGCCAATCTCGTCCTCGGCGGAGCCGGCGAGCCGGACGACCGCGCAAGCGTTGCCGGATGGTTCGAGGCGGCCGCATCATCGGGCGACCTGATCGCGGCATTCAATCTTGGGCTCTGCTTCACCAATGGGGTTGGCGTCCGCCAGGACGAGGGGCAGGCGGCTCAATGGCTGAGGCGCGCGGCCGAGGGCGTCGCCGAGGCGCAGTACATGTATGCCCGCCTCCTACAGGATGGACGCGGCGTGGCGGCCGACCCAACGCAGGCCCGTCTGTGGTTTGCCCGGGCGGCCAATGGCGGCGTGCTGGACGCGCAGGTGGCGCTTGCCGAGATGCTGCTCAACGGGCGCGGGGGCACACGCGCACCAGACACCGCAGTGCAGCTGTTCCAGGGGGCAGCCGCCGACGGCCACGCCGGGGCGATGTTTGCACTTGGTGCGCTGTACGCAGCCGGCCATGGCCTGCCGATCGACCAGACGGCGGCGCAGAAATGGTTCGTCGCCGCCGCCGAGCGTGGGCATGGCCAAGCCCAACTCATGCTCGGGCGCTATCTCTCCAAAGGTCTCGCCGGGGAGAGCGACCCAGCGGCCGGTCGCCTTTGGCTCGAGCGAGCGGCTGCACACGGTATCAATGAAGCAGCCGAAGAACTTGCCGAACTCGTCTCGGGTTGAGGCCTGCAAGTGCAAGCACGCCAAACCACGCACGTCTGCGATCGACAGGCAAACGGTGTTGCACACACCCTACTGCAGGCGGTGTGTTTTGAACGCTGGCATCCACTCGATTCCTGCCGAATTTCCGGCTAGGCTGGGCGATAGATGGCTCAGCTCTGGTGGGTGAATCATAATCGGACCGCACGTCAAGAGATTGATGGGCAGCACCTTTGGTCCCCCAAGACCGAGAGCAATGGCGCGCGACGTGAGTTCTACAACAATATGCGCCGTGCGACGCCTGGCGACCTTGTCCTTTATGCCCATCAAGCAATTAGGTATGTTGGCGGGATAGCGGAATTCGCCTTCACCGTTCTGAAACCAATGGAGTTCGGAGAGACAGGAGTTAACTGGAATCAAGAGGGGATGGCCCCTGCCAACCTTTTGGACACCGCTTTGCCGTTCGATCCGTCCCAAAACGATAATATGGAGTCTCGGCCGGCTCCTGCCGAGCGATATTCGCCATTCCATCCAGTTTCGGGCTCAGGTAATCAGAAAGCCTATCTGACGGGCATTCCACGGGATACTTTCGATTTGGTGATAGCTGGCGCCACTATCAGCCACGAGGCGCTGTCAAGCGGCGGCTCGGATTACCCGACCTTTGGAGTGATTAATAAGCTTTTGGACGACATCGTCGAACGTCGTATAGCGGACGACGATCAGCCTGAAGGCACGATCAAGAAGTGCGTCATCCTTGGACCCCTTGGGTAATACAAATTGAAAATTGCGCCATCATGTTTCAAAACAGGTCGGTAGACCAGGATGGTTTCGAAGCCTGCGGGTCGCTCACGGTCCTCAATGCGAGAATTCTAAGAGACGTTCAACAATGACACAGCACGTACAAAACGCTCGAATTCTCATGTACAGCCACGACACGTTCGGGCTCGGCCACTTGCAGCGCTGCCGGACGATCGCGCATTCGCTGGTCGAGGATTTCCGCGGACTTCAGGTGCTTATCATCTCGGGTGCGCCTATCGCTGGCGCCTTTGACTACCGCGCACGTGTCGACTTCGTGAAGATCCCCAGCGTCATCAAGTTGCGCAACGGCGAATACACTTCGCTGGAAAAGGATATCGATCTGCATGAGACGCTAAGGATGCGCCAGTCGATCATCCGCCACACAGCCGAGAGCTTCAGGCCGGATATCTTCATCGTCGACAAGGAGCCGCTCGGCCTGCGCGGTGAGATCGAGGACACGCTGTCCTACCTCAAGACGCGGGGCACCACCCTCGTGCTTGGCCTGCGCGAGGTGATGGACGCGCCGCATCTGCTCGAAGCAGAGTGGGCGCGCAGGGATGTGATGCGCAAGATAGGCCTGTTCTACGACAAGGTCTGGGCCTATGGTCCGCCGGATTTCTACGATCCGTTGACCGGCCTGGATGTGCCGCCGGCTGTCAGGGCAAAGATGAAGTTTGTCGGTTTCCTGCAACGGAGCCTGCAGAAGAACGAGTTGCCCGGCCACCGGCCCGAGGGCGACTATATCCTCGTTACCACCGGTGGCGGTGGTGACGGCGCCGATCTGATCCACGACGTCATCGATGCCTATCAGCAGGATCCGCAGTTGCAGCATAGGGCGCTGATCGTGCTTGGGCCTTACATGCCGGCGCGCAAGCGCAACAAGCTGCTCAGGAAGGGGTCCAAGATCCCCTATATCAAGATCATCGAGTTCGACAACCGCATGGAAGAGCTGATTGCCGGCGCCAAGGCGGTAGTGGCGATGGGCGGTTACAACACCTATTGCGAGATACTGTCTTTCGACAAGCCGGCGCTGATCGTGCCGCGCGTCGAGCCCCGCGAGGAACAACTGATCCGCGCACGGCGCGCAGCCGAACTCGGCCTCATCGAGATGCTTTTGCCGGAAGAAGCCGAGGATTCCCAGCGGTTTGCCGATGCACTGAAGGTGCTGCCAGACCGGCCCCGTCCGTCGCAGAGCAATCCGCATCTGACGCTGGAAGGGCTGCCTCATATTTCTGAAATCGTCGCGGAACTGCTCGACCGGCGGGCCGGCCATCACCTTTCCGTCATTGAAGGCATGAACTGAGTTGCAACATCGCAAGATCGTCGTGGTTCTGAAGGGCTATCCGCGGCTGTCGGAAACCTTCATCGCGCAGGAACTGCTCGGTCTGGAGCGTGCGGGGTTCGACCTGATAATCTTCGCGCTCAGGCGGCCGACCGACGCAAAACGCCACCCCGTGCATGACGAGATCAAAGCGCCCGTCCATTATCTACCGGAATATCTGCATGAAGAGCCGCTGCGCGTGGTTCGCTCGCTGTTTGCTTGTCTGCTGCGGCCGGGCTTCTGGCGCGCGCTCGGATCGCTTGCGGCCGATATCCCCCGCGACTTTACGCGCAATCGCGTGCGCCGCTTCGGGCAAGCGCTCGTGCTGGCGACCGAATGGCCGAAAGACGCGGGCTGGCTACATGCACATTTCGCGCACACGCCGGCATCGGTGACGCGCTATGCCAGCCAGCTTCGTGGCCTGCCCTGGAGCTGCTCGGCTCATGCCAAGGACATCTGGACTTCGGCGGACTGGGATCTGGCTGGCAAGCTTGCCTCGGCGCGCTGGACGGTCACTTGCACGAAAACCGGCTTCGACCGTCTGAAAAAACTCGCTAACGGCAACTCGTCTGTGCATCTGAGCTATCATGGGCTCGACCTTGATCGCTTCGGCATTTCCGGCGAGGCGCGAAAGCAGCATGACGGCTCGGCGCCGGACGAACCGGTCCTCATCCTGAGTGTCGGGCGCGCCGTTGCAAAGAAAGGTTACGACACGTTGCTGGAGGCTCTCGCCCTCTTGCCTGGTGATTTGGCGTGGCGTTTCGAGCATATCGGCGGCGGCGAGGAACTGGAACGGCTCAAGGGGCTAGCGCAAAAGCTCGGACTGGAGGGTCGCGTCTCCTGGAAAGGCGCGCTGGCGCAGAAGGAAGTGCTTGAGCACTATCGCAGTGCCGACATCTTCGCCCTGGCCTGCAGGATCACCGCAGATGGCGACCGGGACGGTCTGCCGAATGTCCTGGTGGAGGCGGCTAGCCAGCGGCTTGCCTGCGTGTCGACCGATATTTCCGGCGTGCCGGAGCTTTTATCGCCGGATGAAACCGGGCTGCTGGTTCCGACGGAAAACCCAGTTGCCCTGGCACAGGCGCTGGAGCGCCTGATCCGTGATCCCGTGCTCCGTGCCCGCCTCGGCGACGCCGCAGAGGCGCGCGTGCGCGGCAATTTCGATCATATGGCAAGCATTGGACAGCTCAAGGAATTGTTCGAGCGGGAGTGGCGGGCCGCCGAATGAAGCGGCCGCGCGCTTTCTTCTATGTCCAGCATCTGCTCGGTATTGGCCATCTCGCGCGCGCCAGCCGCATTGCGGCGGCTCTGGTCGATGACGGGTTTGACGTAACCGTGGTGACCGGCGGAGCGCCGATCGCGGGGTTTCCGGGACCGGGTGTAAAATCTGTAACCCTGCCACCTGTCACCTCCGGCGATGAAGGATTTTCCGGACTTGTCGACCTGCAGGGCAAACCCATCGACGATGACTTCAAGAAATGGCGTTCAGAGATGTTGCTGCAGGCATTCCGGGACTGCAGGCCTGATATCGTCATTGTCGAGGCGTTTCCCTTTGGGCGCCGGCAGATGCGTTTCGAACTCTTGCCGCTGATCGAGGCCATCGACGCGACGTCGCCCAGACCGCTGCTGGCGACGTCCGTCCGTGATATCCTTCAGGAGCGCGTCAAGCCGGGCCGAAACGAGGAAACGGTCGATCTCGTCAACAGGCATTTCGATCTTGTTATGGTCCATGGCGATCCGGCTTTCGTAGCCATCGACAAGACATTTCCGCTGGCTGGGACGATCAGGACCGAGGTCACCTACACAGGGCTAGTTGCCGCGCCGCCACCCCCCGCGGCCCCCGAGCGCTTCGATGTTCTGGTGTCGGTTGGCGGCGGGGCTGCCGGAAAGGGCCTTGTCAGCTCCACCATCGCAGCGGCACGGAATGCCAACAACGCTTGGAAATGGTGCTTGATCACCGGCCCAAATCTGCCGAAAGACGAGGTTGACGCGATTGCACGCGACGCCACGCCGGGCCTGTCAATCTTCCGGTTTCGCGAGGATTTCGCCAGCCTGCTGACCGGCGCCCGCCTGTCAGTCTCGCAGGCCGGCTACAACACGGTCTGTGACGTCCTGCGTGCGGGTTGTCGCTCCCTGCTCGTTCCCTTTGCAGCCGGCGGGGAAACCGAACAGACGGTTCGCGCCCTGATGCTCGAAGAACTCGGTCTTGCAATGGTGCTGATGGAAAAGGACCTGACGCCTGAAGGTCTGGCGCAAGCGATCGAACAGGCGCTTGTGGGACCGACGCCATCCGCGCATCGTCTCGATCTGGAAGGCGCGCGTCGCTCGGCGCAAATCCTGCGCGAGCGGTATCGAACATGGTCCCTAAAAGCGGCCTGGTTTCGGAAAGGTTCATGATCAAACAGACGCTGGATCCTGACGCGCGTCGCGTCTGGTGAGATTGGTGCGACGCGCTTCAAGTCCTTGTTTTAATGCATGTCGTTGTCCCAAAACCGCTACGCGCTTTTGGCCGAAATGCATCAAACAGTTCCAATCAGCATGAAGCGCGTATAATTTTTTGTCGGCAGTTCGCCGGAGAACCGCACCTCCCGTAGCGCCGCCATTGCTTCGAAGGCTGCAAGCGACGCCACGCAATTGATGTGCGTCGGCTCGCTGAAATAATCGTTCGATTGCAGCAGCACATTCGTCCCCCGCGGAAGCAGGGCAAGCCATGCGCCCAGGTCGGCTATGTGTTCGCAGCTCGTATTGATCACCAGGTCGGGCCGCCCGGCCGCATAGTCGAGTGCGTACATATCTTCCGTCAGCGCCCGGAAGCGGTCGCCGGCTTCCCGGTTGAGGGTTCGGGCGACCGGTCCGACTGCAGGATCGATGTCGAAGCTGTCGATCGCCGTGATGTCGAAGCGGGCGTCGTTGAAAAGCATTGCCGGCAATACGCCGTACCATCCACCCAGAACCCATATGCGCCCGAACCGGCCGCCGCAGCTTTCGAACAGCCTGTCGAGCGCCCACATCTTGCAGGCGACCTGCTTGTGGTTGAAGGCGTTGGCGATATCGGCCGTCGGATGCTTGGCGATGACGCGCGCCAGCCCGGCCACGAGAGGATGGTTGACGTAGGCTGCAATTCCCCGCGTGAGGTCCAGGGCTTGCTCGCGCCTGTCAATGCCGGCATTGCGTGGTTGCGTGACATCCATCATATTCGTCTTGTATGGTGGGATTTCGGGCGACACAACGCAATCTTGCCCCCAGCAAGGCTGTTTGATCCGCGGACATGAATATGCTGCTAGCCGCTTCTCCATTGCCCGGTGCCGGAGAGTGCCGGTTGCATCTGTCCGGACCGTCGGCGTCCTCCATGCACCGCAGCTTCGAGCGTGTCGCTGGCGACGAAGACATTGCCGATACGCCATTCGCCGGCAGGTGCTTTTGCACCCTGCATCCTTCCAACTGAAGGATCCACAGTCGCATATGGAACCCAGCCTAGCCCGCTATATCTGGAAGCACACCAGGAAGCAGCAGATCTGGATATTGATGATCGTCTTGCTTTCGATGATCCCGTATTTCATGTCCTTCGACCTGCCGAAGCTGATCGTCAACGGCCCAATCCAGGGCAAGGGGTTCGAGCAACCCGGCGCGACCCTGCCCTTCATGAGGCTGCACTACAACCTGCCGTTCATTGGAGAGGTGCAATTCTTCTCCGGTTTTCAGCTCGACCGCACGGAGACGCTGTTTGCCCTGAGCCTCGTGTTCCTCTTGCTGGTCGTCATCAACGGCCTGTTCAAACTCTACATCAACACCTACAAGGGCCGCCTCGGCGAACGCATGCTGCGGCGTATCCGCTTCGATCTGATCGATCGTGTGCTGCGTTTTCCGCCGGTTTACTTCAAGCGGGTGAAATCCGCCGAAGTGGCGACCATGGTGAAGGACGAGGTGGAGCCGCTGGGCGGCTTCATCGGCGATGCCTTCCTGCAGCCGGTACTGCTCGGCGGCCAGGCGCTGACGGCTATGCTGTTCATCATGATCCAGAACGTCTGGCTCGGAATGATAGCGGTCGTGATCGTGGTGATCCAGATCGTGCTCATCCCGCGAATGCGGCGGCGGCTGATCGTGCTCGGGCGCCAACGGCAGTTGACGGCGCGCGCGCTTTCGGGCCGGGTTGGCGAAATCGTCGACGGCATCGGCGCGGTTCACGTCCACGATACATCAAACTACGAGCGCGCCGACATAGCTGCCCGGCTCGGGCTCATCTTCAAGATCCGCTTCGATCTTTACCAATGGAAATTCATGGTGAAGTTCCTCAACAATTTTCTCGCGCAGCTCACGCCCTTTCTGTTCTACATGATCGGCGGGTATCTGGTCATCGGGGGCCGGCTGGACGTCGGCCAGCTCGTGGCCGTGATCGGCGCCTACAAGGACCTGCCCGGACCGATGAAGGAACTGATCGACTGGGATCAGGATCGGCAGGATGTCCAGGTCAAATATCAACAGGTCGTTGAACAGTTCACCGTCGAGGGTCTCATCGCGCCGAAAATCGGGGCATTGACGATCGACGATCCTGATCCGATGACCAACCCCCTGTCGGCGATCAGTCTGTCCATAGCAGACGATGGCGGTGCAATGCTCCTCAACCGGATCTCCCTCCAGATCAAGCCGGGTGAGACCGTGGCGCTGGTCAGTACCGCAACAGGTGGAGCGGAGGCGCTCGCAGAAGCCTTCGCGCGGCTGCACTGGCCGGACAGCGGAAGGGTCACTTCGGGCGCCGACGACCTGCTTGAACTCCCCGAAGCAGTGACCGGCCGGCGCATGTCCTATGCCTCGTCGGACGTTTTCCTGTTCCAGGCAAGCCTCCGCGATAACCTGCTCTACGGGTTGAAGCATGCGCCGCTGACATCGGTGCCTTATGACGGTGCCGCGGCAGACCAGCGCCGCTGGAACGTCGACGAGGCACGCCGGTCGGGCAATCCGGATCTTGATATCCACAGCGACTGGATCAACTATGCTTCCGCCGGCGCTACCGGCCCACACGACCTCTTTGAAGCCGTGCGCCGTGCGCTCGACGCGGTTGTTCTGTCGCGCGACATTCTGGATCTTGGCTTGCGGTCTTCGGCCGACCTCACGCGTCACACGGAGCTTGCCAGGCGGATCGTCGAACTGCGTGCGGCGCTGCGAACCCGGCTGGAACACGAAGGGCTGAGCGGACTGGTGGTTCCTTTCGAACCGGGCGCTTACAACAAGGAAGCAACAATCGGCCAAAACCTGCTCTTCGGCGCTGCCGCTGGCCCCGAACTGGCCGACAGGGCCCTGGCGGCCAACCCCTATTTTGCTTCTGTGCTGAGGCAAGCCGGCCTCGACCGCACGCTCTACGAAATGGGCATGGAGATCGCCGAACAGACGATCGAGCTGTTTGCCGACCTGCCGCCCGATCATCAGTTCTTCCAGCAGCTCGCCTTCATGAGCGCCGAGGAGATACCCGCCTACGAAACCTTGCTGCAACGGCTCAAGAACCGTCCTCACGAGGCGGTTTCGGAGAACGATCGCGCCATGATCATCACCTTGAGCTTTGCCTATATCGAGCCCCGGCACCGCTTCGGTCTGCTGAGCGACGAGTTAATGAGCAAGATCGTCGCTGCACGCAACCGGTTCTATGAAAACCTGCCGGCCGAACTGCAAAATGCGGTCGAACGGTATGATCCTGCCAAATACATTGCCGCGGCCACCGTCATGGATAATGTCCTGTTCGGGCGTGTGGGCACCAACCATCCCGACGCGCCGGACCGCATACGCTCCATCGTCTATGACATTCTTGACGAACTGGGGCTTTATGCCGAACTTCTGGATGTCGGCTTGGACTTCAACGTCGGCTCCGCCGGCAGGCGGCTGACCGGTGGACAGCGACAAAAGCTCGATGTTGCCCGGGCCCTGCTCAAGCGCCCCGATTTTCTCATTCTCAACCGGCCGCTGTCGGCGCTCGACCAGCGCATGCAGGATAAGGTGCTGCGAAACGTGCTCGAGGAAGCCAGGCGCGACGGCCATTCGCCGGCAATTGTGTGGGTCGTGACGAATCCGGCAATGGCGGTGATGTTCGATCGCGTTGTCGTCTTCGACGCGGGTCAATTGGTGGAAGACGGAACACACGAGACACTTTTGGCAGGGAACGGTATTTTCAAGGAATTGCTGTCATAGAGCATTGGACATTCAGATGGGATCATTCTGCCGCTGGGAACTTGCTGCATGGTCATTGAGGTTTCCGGCTGATCGGGCTCGCCACCTTTCGCGTGTCTCGTCTGTCCATCCGGTAACAGAATTGATTCCATCCGGGCGACCGTTGCTCTAGTCTGGCAAACGCGAATTTTGGGAAGGTTTGCGAAAATGCTGCTCAAGGATGAAGTTGGAATGCTGCAACGCGTTCCCTTGTTCTCTGGCATCGAGCCGACAAAGCTCAAGCTGCTTGCGTTCACATCCGATCGGGTGAGCTACAGCACCGGCCAGATCCTTTTCCGGCAGGGCGACGAGGGAGACGCCGCCTATGTCATCCTTTCAGGCAGCGCGGATATTCTGGTCGATTCCGACAGTGGGCCGATAAAAGTTGCCGAACTGGCGCCAAATTCGATTGTTGGCGAGATCGCCATATTGTGCAACAGCTCCCGCACGGCAACCGTCAGAGCGGCAAGTCCGCTGGAAGCCTTGAGAATCCGCAAGGATCATTTCCTGAGGCTTATGAACGAGTTTCCGGAAATGACCATCGAAATGGTGCGGGTTCTTGCCGATCGCCTGAGCCATACGACCGCGGATCTGATCGACGCACGAAGCGCCAAATGACGAATGACCTGCGCTCAATCCTCGCCGTCTTGATGGCACTGGCCTCATACTGACAAGGTCACCAGGAGAAAAACCTGTCTCGCCTAGCAACAGTTGTTTGGCTACGATGGGCGACTGGACTGCTAAGGGGTAGCATGGACGACGACGGTTTCCTGGTCAGGTTTTGGGGCGTGCGCGGCAGCATTCCGGTATCTGGGCCAGACTTCTCTCGCTATGGCGGTAACACAAACTGCATTGAGATGCGATGCGGCAAGCATACGCTTCTGTTCGATGCGGGCTCTGGCCTGCGGCCTGCCGGCGCGGTGCTTCGCGCGTCGGGCGTGACCGATTTCGACCTGTTCTTCACCCATTGCCACTACGATCACATCATCGGGCTGCCGGTTTTTAAGCCTATCTATGAACGGGGCATCAAGCTTACGCTTTGGTCCGGGCATCTCGCTGGACGCATGACGACCCGCGAGATGGTCGATGAGTTCATTCGGCCGCCGTGGTTTCCGGTGACACTCGATATCTGCAAGGCAAGCCTCGACTGCCGCGATTTCGTATCCGGAGATGTGCTTCGCCCGCGCGAAGGGGTGGTGGTGCGAACCGGCAGTCTTACCCATCCGGGCGGCTGCATAGGCTACCGGGTCGAATGGGGTGGCCGCGTCGTGGCGGTGATCACAGACACTGAGCACGAGCCGGGCAAACTCGATCAGGCGGTGCTTCGGCTGATCGAAGATGCCGACCTCGTCATTTACGATTGCACCTACACCGAGGAAGAAATGGAGCGCTACCGCGGCAACGGGCACTCGACATGGCAACAGGGGGTCAAGCTCTGTGAGGCGGCCGGTGCGCGAGGGCTTGCGCTGTTTCACCACGATCCGTCACGCACCGACCGGGAACTGGACGAGATGGAGAAACTGGCCAAAGACAGGTTTGCCGGCGCTTTTGCCGCGCGTGATGGCCAGACGATTAAATTTCCAGTCTCGTTGCACAAAAAGCGCTGAGCTGTTTTCCTCTCCTTGTTTGAGCATGATCTTATCCGAAAACCGGATTCCACTTTTCGGGATCATCCTCCAGCGGCGCTGCGCCCGATCAATGTCTTGATCGGCAGCCATGCGCAGGCTTCAGCCTGCGCGGTGACTGTGAACAGCCGTTCGAGGAAAAGCCAGGCCGATTCATCATGGACGAGATGGTGGGTGAGCAGGCCGACCGGCTCGCCGCCGTCGACTGCATGCTGCAATTGCGCGATGATAGCCTGAACCAACAGGCCATGATCGCGGCAGCCGCGCGTGCCATGCCAATCCATCATGTCGACATTGCTGTTGATCACCGCCAGCGAAGCCGGCTTCGGCGGCCCGTAGACTGACAATGCCGCAAACCCTATCGATCCAAGGTCGGATACCAAGCCGGCGTCGATCCTGTTCCAGGGTGGCACCAGCATCGGAACGGCACGTGCGCCGTGCAGGCCGGTTATGTGCGACAGCCCGCGAGCCAGATCATCGAGCACCGCCTCGCGTGGCCGATGCGCGCCGAGCTCCTGCTTTTTCTGGTCCTCGGGCGCATGATTTCGGTGCGCCCAGCCATGGACGGCGACCGTGGCATGCGGCGCCTCGTCAAGCCGGACGACAAGCTTCTCATCCGTCAGCGCCGGAATGACGGCCAGACTGACCGGAACCGCGAACTCACCGGTGAGGTCGAGCAGCCGATCAAGCGCAGGCGTCGGGTCCACGGCGTCATCGTCGCGCAGCCAGAACTCTGCCTTGCGGCCCGCCCGTTGCCGGCGCGCCAGTTCTTCCACCAAGGGCTGCCAGATCGGATCGGATGTCATGAGACCGGAATCTTCTTGAGAAGTTCGGCCAGGCGCTCCGCTGCACCACCGAGGGAGCGTTCCTCAAGGACGAAACGTCTGGCTTCTGCGGCCATGATGATTCTTTCGTCGTTATGGGCCAGAAGCCTTTCAATGGCGGAAGCGAACGCCGCTACATCGCCCGGCGGGGTGAGAAACCCGGTCTGGCCATCCCGCACGACCTCCGGCACGCCGGCAATGTCCTGAGCCACCACCGGAAGGCCGGCGGCCTGTGCTTCAAGATAGGCAACGCCATAGGCCTCGCCGTAACCCGGCCATACGTAAATTCCCCCGCTGTAAAGGATATCCGGAACGGCGGCCGGCTCGATGGCGCCAAGCCATTCGATACGGTCGGCGGGCAAGCAGGCGAATTGCGCTTCGACCTCGTCACGGGCAGGCCCGTCACCGACGACCGACATGGTCCAGGGTAGGTGGCCGATCGAGCCGAGCGCTTGCGCCAGCATGCGATAGCTTTCGACTTTGTCGCCCGGGCGCATCATGGCGACGGTAACGAGGCGCGTCGAACAACCCCGTGCCGGCATTTCGCGGAATGCCGATGTGTCGATGAAGGGCGAAAGCATACCGAGAGCGGCGTCGGGAATCGCATCTACCAGCCCCTGACGATCCCTTTGCGTGAAGCAGATGTTCAGCGCTGCCTGTTCGACGGCTTTCGCCACCAACGCCTGGCTATCGGCCCACAAGCCGGCGTTGCGCCGCCTGGAATAGGAGGCTTCTGCTGTCACATAGGGGACGGCAAAGGCCGACGCCAGCTCGGGCCCGATCAGGTCGGGCGCCTTGTAATAGGGATGATAGGAGAACCAGAGATCGGGTTTGCCGTCACGGTGCCAAAGCCTTGTCAGCCGCGCGGCTTCGTCCCGGGCCTCGATCTTGAGCGCATCGAAACTTTTCGGCTCCGGCTGGCGTAGATAGAAGCGCAACTCGGATGCCAGTTCGACGCTATGCCCTTGATGCTCCAGCGCCTTGACCAGCATCCGTGCCATCTGGCGGTCGCCGGAGACAACAGGATGATTGGGCGACTTCAGCGGCGCGTAGAAGACAATTCGCATCGCGCGATCCTATCATCGGTAAACCTGCGCAAGTCAATTTCGACGCACGATCGACCTCACCTTCAAGCGCTGGAATGTGCTATCTGATGCTCATGGAAACAGATGTCGCGTCCGACCCGTTTGTCGCTTCTTTGCCGGTCTTCGCAAAGTTCGAAAGCGTTGCCGATATCGATAACTATCGGCCTCTCCCCGATGGCTGGGCGCTGGCCACCGCCGACATCGTCGGCTCGACCAAGGCGATCGAGGCCGGGCGCTATAAAACCGTCAATATGGCCGGCGCCAGCGTCATTTCGGCGCTGCTCAATGCGCTGGGTCGGCAAGATCTTCCCTTTGTCTTCGGCGGCGACGGCGCACTCGTGGCGTTTCCCGGCTCGGCGCTGGAGATCGCCCGCAACGCGCTGGCTTCTGTCCAGAGATGGGTGGCGGACGAACTGGACCTGACCTTGCGTGCGGCAATCGTGCCGATAAAGGACATAAGGGCGCAAGGCCTCGATGTTCGCGTGGCAAGGTTCCAGGCCTCCGAAGCGGCCTTCTATGCCATGTTCGCCGGCGGTGGCGGCAGTTGGGCGGAAGCCGAGATGAAAGCGGGGCGCTACCGCATCGACCCTGCGCCGGCCGGCGCGCGGCCGGATCTGACCGGCCTCTCCTGCCGCTGGAACCCGATTGAAGCACGGCACGGCGAAATCGTCTCGATCATAGCCATACCAGGGGCATCGCGCGACTTGCGCGGTTTTCAGTTTCTGGCTTCCGACATCATCGCCCTTGCGAGCAGGCAGGAGCGCGATGGCCACCCGGTACCGGTGGACGGGCCGGCCTACAGTCTTCTGCCCGCCGGCCTCGATGTCGAGGCGCGGGCCACGGCGCCGCCAGGGCGGCGGTGGCTGATGAAGCTGTGGGTAGTGTTCCTGATGACGCTTACGGCCGTCACCGATAGATTTGGCTGGACGATCGGCCGTTTCGATCCGAAGGTCTACAAACGCGAGGTGGCCAGCAATTCGGATTTCCGGAAGTTCGACGACGGCTTGAAGATGACCATCGACGTCGACGCGGATGTGTTGCAACGGATCGAGAACCGGCTGAAGCAGGCAGAAGAGGTGGGCATCTGCAGCTATGGCCTGCACCGCCAGCAGTCGGCCTTGATGACATGCCTCGTCATCTCGCCGCTGCAGCCCGATCACGTTCATTTCATCGATGGCGCCGACGGCGGCTATGCGATGGCTGCCGCAAGCCTGAAGGCGAAGGCGCCGGTCCGATGACGGCTTGCGGAATTCGATTTTCGGCAATATGCCTCGGCCATGGTTCTCGGGACCCGGTGAGCCCCGCCATTGGGGCGGGTAGTCTGTCCGAATTGACGGGAAAGCAGATTTTTGGACGCCTCACGATCGACATATGACCGTCTTCTGAACCGGATTTCGACGCGCACCGCGCAAGTCGGCGTGATCGGACTGGGCTATGTCGGGTTGCCGCTGGCAGTTGCGATCGCACGCGCCGGCTTCCCGGTTTCCGGCTTCGACATTGAAGCCCAGAAGGTTGAGAGCCTGAACAACGGCCAATCCTATATTGAGGCGGTGACGTCGACAGCCCTTGCCGGCCATGTGGCGAGCGGACGGTTCCGCGCCACTACGGATTTTGCCGACCTGGCCGTCTGCGATGTCATCATTATCTGCGTTCCCACACCGCTGACGAAACACCGTGAGCCGGACCTCTCCTTTGTCAGGAACACAGCAGGCACCATCGCCAAGCATCTGCGTCTCGGCCAGGTGATCGTGCTGGAATCGACCACCTATCCCGGCACCACCGACGACGTGATCAAGCCCATACTGGAAGCAACTGGCTTGCAGTCGAAGATAGACTTCTTCCTCGGCTTCTCGCCCGAACGCGAGGATCCTGGCAACCGCAGCTTTGAAGTCGCGACGATCCCCAAGGTCGTGGCAGGCGACGGCATTGAAGCGGCGACGCTCGTGCAGGCTTTCTACCAGGGCGTGGTCGAGACCGTCGTTCCGGTTTCCACCACGGCGACCGCCGAGGCGGTCAAGCTGACTGAAAACATCTTCCGCTCGGTCAATATAGCCCTCGTCAACGAGTTGAAGGTCGTGCTCGGTGCGATGGGCATCGACATCTGGGAGGTGATCGAGGCCGCGAAGACCAAGCCCTTCGGCTACATGCCTTTCTATCCTGGCCCCGGACTTGGGGGGCATTGCGTTCCGATCGATCCCTTCTACCTGACGTGGAAGGCGCGCGAATACGAACTGCCGACCCGCTTCATCGAGCTGGCGGCAGAGATCAACACGGCCATGCCGCGTCATGTGGTCGATGAACTGGCGAAGGCGCTGGACCGGCGCTGCGGCAAAGCGCTCAGCCGCTCGCGCATTCTCATCATCGGGCTAGCCTACAAGAAGAATGTGCCCGACATCCGCGAAAGCCCCTCATTGCGGCTCATTGAACTCATCGAGGAATGGGGCGGCAGGGCGGAATTCCACGACCCGCATGTTACCGAGATCCCGACCACACGGGAGCATATGGCGATCAAGGGGCGTCGCTCGGTCGAATTGACCGAGGCGGCCTTGAAGGATTTCGACGCTGTCGTCGTTGCAACCGACCACGACGCGATCGATTATCAGGCGATCGCTGATCACGCTCTTCTGATCGTCGACACACGCAATGTTTTTGGCCGCCTCGGGCTAGCCCGAGAGACGGTGGTGAAGGCCTGACGGCGTCTGAGCCGGCGAATTTGCCCGATGTCAGGATCGGGGTTGCACTCCGCCGGCAGCCTCGCCACATATGTGCCCCAGGAGATAGATGCAGTTACGCCTGCTCCTTGCCTGCAAGGACAGTCATTCGGGAAATTCTTCGCCGGCTTTTGCCGCCGAAGCCGGCTTCATTAACTTCGAGGGTGTGGCGGATCAAAGGAGATGGCTCGTCTTCGACGGGTTTCGAGATAGCATGAGCACAGCACAAGCAGAAATTTCCACCATTCTCATGGATAAGGTTGCCGATTGGTTGACGCAATCGGCGCTGGCCGGCAACGACCTGGAAACATTGGTAAAAGGCTTTTGTGAACGGCTGGCTGCTGCCGGCCTGCCACTGAAGCGGGTGCATTTGAGCTTTTCGATGCTTCATCCGCTTTATGACGCGCTTGGCTTCACCTGGCTTCGCGGCCAGGGCATGGAAATGGAAGGCTTCCGCAAGGAGGGCGGCGTGCAGTCCGACAGATTCCTGACCAGCCCCTACTACCATCTGCTCAGCAACAAGCTCGACCATCTGCGGCGCCGGTTCAACGCGTCGGTGCCGTCGGAGTTTCCTGTTTTCGATGAACTCAAGCTTATGGGCGTCACCGACTACATGGCTTTCGTCCATCCCTTCAACGGCAACACCAGTCAGGGCATGTTGGGGTCCTGGTCAACCGATAGTGCTGCAGGCTTCAGCGACAGCATGATTTCGGCGCTGCTGCGCATCCAGAACCATCTCGCTATCGCAACCAAGATGGCGGTACTCACCAAGCTCGCTGACAACATGATGACCACTTATCTCGGCGGCGACGCCGGCAGGCGCGTGCTCGACGGCCAGATCAAGCGCGGCGAGGGTGATACAATCCGGGCCGCACTGGTCATGGGCGATATGCGCGGGTCGACAAGGCTTGCCCAAACCTCCGGCCGCGAAGTCTATATCGATACGCTGAACCAGTTTTTCGATGCCATTGCTGCACCTTTCAATCGTGAAGGCGGGCAGATCATGAGTTTCCTGGGGGATGGCTTCATTGCCGTCTACCCTTGCGAAAGGCACCGCGCGCAGTCCGAGATCGCCTGCCAGGCTGCTCTTGCGGCAGCGCACAAGGCCAGCGCGCGCATGATGGATCTCAATCTGCGCAGAAAAGAACAGGGGTTGGGCGACATAAAGTTTGGCATCGGCCTGCATGTCGGCAATGTGATGTTCGGCAATGTCGGGCTTACCGACCGGCTCACATTCTCTGTCTTCGGCTCGGCTGTAAACGAGGTCCAGCGCCTCCAGACCCTGACCAAGAAATATCCGCACAGCGTTCTCGCCAGCAAAGACTTCGCCGGCTATTGCGGCACCAACAACTGGCTGACGCTCGGCGAGGAGGAACTGGCGGGCATCAAGCAGAAGCTGACGGTGCTTTCACCCGATCTGTCGGGTGCTCTCGCACTCGAGGAAGACGGTGCACTGCAGCCGATCTACGACCGAAGATCGGACGCCGAGCAGCTCATGCTGCTTCATCGCGATGCCTCGCGGCTGTCGGCGGGCGACCCGATGAAGCTCCAGTAACCGCCACGATCTGACCAGAACACCTGGGTCGCCGGGTCCGCCGGGGAAGCTCGTTTCGAATCCAAGTTGCTCTAGGCTGGCAATGCGCTAGTCTCGCTTTGTGGGGGCGGCCGGCAGGCCGACAGAGCGGGGCTGGTGTGAGGATGAGTTCGGGCGTGGATCTGCTGCGGATCGAGGATGTTGGCATCTCTTTTGCCATTATCGGGGGACCGTTGCATGCCGTCAGGCGTGCAAATCTTCGCGTCCTGCCCGGCAAGGTTACCGCGCTTGTGGGCGAGTCCGGTTCCGGAAAATCGGTTCTCAGCCAGGCCGTGATGGGCATTTTGCCGAACACAGCCCATGTTCGTGGCCGTATCCTGTTTTCCGATCCTGAAAAGCCCGGCACGACGCAGGATATCCTGCAGATGCCGCGCGATGGACCCGAAATCCGGGCGTTGAGAGGCAGCCGCATCGGCAAGATCTTTCAGGAGCCGATGACATCACTGTCGCCGCTGCACACGATCGGCAATCAGGTCAGCGAATCCCTGCAGATTCATACGCCCATGGCTCGCGCGGAACGCAAGGCGCGGACCGAGGAAATGCTCAGCCTTGTCGGCTTTCCCAATCCCAAGCGCGCCTATGACATGTATCCGTTTGAACTTTCGGGAGGATTGCGGCAACGCGCCATGATCGCCATGGCGCTTATCTGCCGGCCCGCTTTGTTGATCGCCGATGAGCCGACGACTGCGTTGGACGTCACCATCCAGGCGCAAATCCTGCAATTGCTGCGCGGGCTTCAGACCAAGCTGAACATGGCGATGCTGTTGATCACACACGACCTCGGGGTGGTCGCCAATGTCGCTGACGAGGTGGTGGTCATGTACCATGGCGAGATCATGGAAGCGGGACCTGTGGAGGCGATATTCCGCCGGCCAGGTCACCCTTACCTGAAGGGCCTGATGGCAGCCGTTCCGCATTTCGACCTGAAGCCTGGCGAAAGGCTGAAGGCGCTCCGCGAGGTGCCGGTGAATGTTGAGAACCTGCTCGGCAAGCAGACGGCGCCGGAATCGAAGGGGCAGGACGACATCCTGCTGTCGGTCAGGGATCTGAAAAAGGTCTACACCACCCGCAAGTCCGGATGGTTCGGCGGGAGCCGTCAAACCTCCGTTCGCGCCGTGGACGGCGTGAGCTTCGACATCAGGCGGGGTGAGTGCCTGGGTCTGGTCGGCGAAAGCGGCTGCGGCAAAACCACCGTCAGCAAGATCCTCATGCGGGCTGTCACCCCCAGCGGCGGCTCCGTGGTCTTCAACGGTCGCGAAGGACCGATCGACGTCCTGGAAGCCGAGGGAGACGCCCTGCGCTTGCTGCGCGCGAAAATCCAGATGGTCTTCCAGGATCCGGTTTCGTCGCTCTCACCTCGCATGACGGTGGAGAACATCTTGAGCGAGCCGCTGGAAATCCATCAACGTGGCAATGCCGCGTCCCGACTCGCCACGGTCAAGAGCCTGATGCAGGCAATCGGGCTCGATCCGCGCTTCATCAAGCGCTATCCCCACAGTTTCTCCGGCGGGCAGCGTCAGCGTATCGGCATCGCGCGCGCCTTGGCGCTGGGACCTGAACTGCTGATCTGCGACGAGCCCGTTTCGGCGCTCGATGTCTCTGTCCAGGCGCAAATCCTGAACCTTCTGAAGGATCTGCAGAAGGAACTCGGCCTGACCTACCTGTTCATATCCCACAATCTGGCGGTGGTGGACTACATGGCGGATCGTATCGCGGTGATGTGCGGCGGGCGTATCGTCGAGCTTGCGCCGCGCGAAATTCTGCTCAGGAAACCGATCCACCCCTACACGCGCTCACTGCTCGCCGCAGTCCCTTTCCCCGATCTCGACCGGCCGATGGATTTCAAGACGCTGAAGCTCGGCGGCGCTTCCGACACCAGCGCGTGGGGACCGCAATTCCGCGACGAGGGCGAAGAGGATATGCTGTCGCCGCTCGATCTTGGCGGCGGCCATCTCGTGCTGGCCCGACGTTCGGCCGATGTCAGTGAGTTGCGCCATTGATCAGCCGTCGCACCGTCCTTGGTCTCATGGCTTCGGTATTTCTGCCGGGCACGTCGCGTGCCGGCGATCTGGAGCCGGATTTTCTTCGGCCGCAGCTAACGGCCAAGGCGCTGCCGGCACTCGCTGAGCGCTTGCCCAAGAGCCCGCGCGCGTTGAATCTCGCCGCCATGGGCCGGCAACCCGGCGAGTATGGCGGCACGCTGCGGACGATCATCGGCAGCCAGAAAGATATCCGGATGATGACGATCTACGGGTATTCTCGGCTGGTCGGCTATGACGAAAAGCTTAGCTTGCAAGCCGACATTCTCGAAAGTTTCGACGTAGCGGATGATCGCATCTTCACGTTCAAGATACGGGAAGGACATAAATGGTCCGACGGCAGCCTGCTGACGCCGGAGGATTTTCGCTATTGCTGGGAAGATGTCTGGCTGAACGATGAGCTTTCGCAAGGCGGGCTCGCTCCGGCCCTGATGGCGGATGGCAAGCCGCCACGCTTCGAGATCGTCGATCCGTTGACGGTGCGCTACAGTTGGGATGCGCCCAATCCCGACTTCCTGCCCAAGCTCGCTGCTGCCGCGCCGCTGTCGCTTGTTCTGCCGGCCGCCTATCTCAAGCAGTTCCACAAGAAATATCAGGATCCATTCCGGCTCGCCGGCCTGATGAAGGAGAACCGGGCCAAGAAATGGACGCTCCTGCATATCCGCATGTCGCGGCAGTATCGCCCGGAGAATCCGGATCTGCCGACGCTCGATCCCTGGCAGAACCGGACCAAGCCGCCGGCCGAGCAGTTCATCTTCGAGCGCAACCCGTTCTTTCATCGAATAGACGAGAATGGCCGGCAACTGCCCTATGTCGACCGGATCATCATGAATGTCAGCTCGTCGGCGATCATCTCGGCCAAGACCGGTGCGGGGGAGAGCGACCTGCAATGCATGGGAATTGACTTCAGCGATTACTCCTTCCTGAAGGACGCGGAGAAGCGCTACCCGGTGAAGATGCATCTGTGGAAACGCACACAGGGTTCGCGGCTGGCGCTGCTGCCCAATCTGAATTGTGCCGACCCGGTGTGGCGTGGCCTTTTGCGTGACGTGCGCGTGCGCCGCGCGCTTTCGCTCGCTGTGGACAGGCGCGAGATCAATTTGGCCGTGTTCTACGGGTTGGCGCAGGAAAGTGCCGATACGGTCTTGCCGGAGAGCCCGCTCTACCGGCCGGAATTCGCGAAAGCCTGGGTCGCCCATGATCCCGACCAGGCCAATGCCCTGCTCGACGAGGTCGGGCTTCAGGCACGTGACGATGACGGCCTGCGGATGCTTCCCGATGGACGCTCTGCGCAGATCATCGTGGAAACGGCCGGCGAAAGCACGCTGGAAACCGACGCGCTCGAACTCATCACCGATCACTGGCGCAAGATCGGCATCGCTTTGTTCATCCGGACTTCGCAGCGCGATATCTTCCGCAGCCGCGCGCTTGGCGGCCAGATCATGATGTCGATGTGGTCGGGCATCGACAATGGCGTGCCGACCGCCGACATGAACCCGTACCAACTTGCCCCCACCATCGATGACCAATTGCAGTGGCCGCTCTGGGGTGCTCACTATCTGTCCCATGGCAAGATGGGTGAGGCGCCCGATCTTCCTGAAGTGGTCGAGTTGATGGCTTTGCTCAAGCGCTGGAACGGATCGACCGAAGCCACGGAGCGCGCCGAAATCTGGAATTCGATGCTGTCGATCTACACCGATCAGGTGTTTTCGATCGGCACTGTGAATGGAACGCATCAGCCGATTCTGGTGTCCTCGCGGCTGCGCAATCTGCCTGACAAGGCGCTCTACGGCTATGACCCGACCGCCTATTTCGGTGTCTACATGCCGGATACATTCTGGCTTGGAGGCTCCTGAGCGTGCTTCGATATCTTGTCTGGCGCATCGCCGTGATGGTTCCAACGCTGATGGTCATATCGGCGCTGGTGTTCACGATCATCGAACTTCCGCCGGGCGACTATTTCGACAGCTATGTCGCCGAGCTTCGGGCCCAGGGCGAAGCGGTGGATTCTGATCGCATCGAGATGATGCGCAAGGAATATGGTTTCGACCAGCCGCCGGTCATTCGCTACTTCTACTGGGTCGGCGGGATGCTGCACGGCGATTTCGGCTATTCCTTCGAATATGAGCTGCCGGTTCGCGACGTCGTCGGGGACCGAATGTGGCTGACCGTGCTGGTTTCCTTCGTCACGATCATCTTCACCTGGCTCATCGCCTTTCCGATTGGCATGTACTCCGCCACGCATCAATACAGTTGGGGCGACTACGGCCTGACTTTCTTCGGCCTTCTCGGCCTTGCCATTCCGAATTTCATGCTGGCGCTGATCCTGATGTATTTCGCCAACATCTGGTTCGGCACGTCCATCGGCCATCTCATGGACCAGCAATATCTCGGCGAGCCGATGAGCTGGGTCAAGGCGAAGTCGATCCTCGCCCATCTCTGGATCCCGGTCTTGATCATCGGCACCGGGGGCACGGCAAGCATGATCCGGCGGCTGCGCGCCAATCTGCTCGATGAGCTGCACAAGCAATATGTCGTGACGGCGCGTGCCAAAGGCCTTCATCCATTCAAGGCACTGGTCAAATATCCGATGCGCATGGCGCTCAATTTCTTCATTTCCGATATCGGCTCCATCCTGCCGGCCATCATCTCCGGCGCCGAAATCACGGCGATCGTGCTGTCTTTGGAAACGACCGGGCCGATGCTGATCAAGGCGCTGCAAAGCCAGGATATGTATCTGGCAGGGTCGTTCCTGATGTTTCTCGCCTTCCTGACGGTCATCGGCGTGCTGATTTCCGACCTGGCGCTGGCGTTGCTTGATCCACGAATTCGTTTGCAGGGCGGCAGCACCAAATGAACACGCAATCGCCGCTGCCCGCTCCGGGCGCTCCACTGCAACACTACGTTTCCATCGCGCCCTTTGACCTGCAGTCTGTCGAGGCGATGACGCCGGAGCAGTCGAAGGTCTTTCAGGCGTCGCAGTTGCGGCTGATGTGGTGGAAATTCCGCAAGCACCGGCTTGCGCTTATATCCGGCATATTCCTGGCAGCGCTTTATTTCATGATACTGATCTGCGAGTTCCTGGCGCCCTACAATCTGCACACGCGCAACATGGACTACATCTATTCGCCGCCGCAGCAGGTGCATCTGTTCCACAATGGCGAGTTCGTCGGGCCGTTCGTCTATGGCCGCCAGATGACGCTGGATATGGACACGCTCAAGCGGAACTACATCGAGAACCAGGACGATGTTCAGCGGCTCAGTTTCTTCTGCAAGGGTGACAGTTACCAGTTCTGGGGCCTGATCGAAGGTGACAGGCATTTTGTCTGCCCTCCCGAAAACGGCCAACTCTTTCTGGCCGGCACTGACAGGCTTGGGCGCGACGTGCTCTCGCGCATGATCTATGGCGCACGCATTTCACTGACAATCGGCCTCGTCGGCATCAGTTTCAGCTTCCTGCTCGGCATCGTCATCGGCGGACTGGCCGGCTATCACGGCGGTATCTTCGACCTGATCGTTCAACGAATAATCGAAGTGCTGCAATCGATTCCCAGCATTCCGCTATGGCTGGCCCTGGCGGCGATCATGCCGATAACCTGGAGTCCGATCCTGATCTATTTCGGCATCACCGTCATCCTCGGGCTGCTCGACTGGACCGGACTGGCGCGGGCCGTGCGTTCAAAGCTTCTGGCCCTGCGCGAGGAGGATTACGTTCTGGCCGCGCAGTTGATGGGTGCCGGGAGCAGCCGCATCATCAGGCGGCATCTCATTCCCGGTTTCATGTCGCACCTGATCGCGACGGCGACGCTCTCCATACCCGGCATGATCCTGGGCGAGACGGCGCTGAGCTTCCTCGGGCTCGGCCTGAGGGCCCCGATAACCAGCTGGGGCATCCTGCTCACCGAGGCGCGCAGTGTCAGCGTGATCGCGTTCTATCCATGGCTGCTTTTGCCGATGCTGCCCGTTATCCTCGTCATCATGGCGTTCAACTTCCTCGGCGACGGCTTGCGGGACGCCGCGGACCCCTACAAGTGAGATCGCTGTTCCGCCGCGCGGCCTGCCGACGACTCCACCCGATATGACGCTTGTCGGCGGCCGGTTGCGTTATTGCAGGGTTCGTCGTTCGCCTCTATATGCGGCAAGCCTCGACCGGGGCTGCTGGTTCAGGACATACAATCGCATATGAGTCGCCTCGATAATTTCATCAGCAGGATGACCGCACAGCGCGACATTCTCAATCAAATCTGCCCCGAGGTGGCGAAGATGGAGGGGCTTGTGCTTGAGCTCGGCCTCGGCAATGGCCGGACGTTCCACCATCTGCGCGAGCGTCTGCCCGGACGCCGGATAGTGGTGTTCGACCGTGAAGTTGGCGCACACGCCAGCTCAATTCCCGACGCTGAAAACCTCGTGCTCGGCGAAATACGCGAGACGGCGGTCAGGTTCATCGGCATCGACGCCGCTCTTGTTCATGCCGACATCGGCACTGGCTATGACGATCGCGATGCAGTGACCGCTACCTGGCTTCCCGATCTGATTGCGCGCCTGCTTCGCGTCGGCGGCTTCGCGGTCAGCGGCACACCGCTCGATCACCCGCAGTTGCAACGCCTCCCGCCGCCGACTTCGGAGCCCGCCGATCGTTATTTCCTCTGCAGGCGCGTGTAAGGGGCGGAGACGGCCCAAATCTTCAGGAGCCTAGGTCGTCTCTTCGGGGCCGAGTCTTCAGGGGATCGTATAGACTGCTATCTCCCGCTCAATGCCGCGCAGCGAGACTTCGTGAGGCACGGGCGTCAGTGCGTTCCTGCGCAACAGATCGGCGGTGAGATTGTCGTCGACCACCGCACGAGTGGCGAAGATCGCCTGTGCAGTGGCAAGGTTCTGGACCCGCGAAGCAATGTTGACCGTCTGGCCGAAATAGTCCTGCCGCTCGTTCATAGACACGGCGATGCAGGGGCCGGCATGGACTCCGATCTTG
Source organism: Mesorhizobium sp. P2_E10 (assembly GCF_056404235.1). NCBI lineage: Bacteria > Pseudomonadati > Pseudomonadota > Alphaproteobacteria > Hyphomicrobiales > Phyllobacteriaceae > Mesorhizobium > Mesorhizobium sp. P2_E10. The sequence continues at coordinate 35,850 of NZ_JBFUEK010000003.1, read as the reverse complement.
AGCAGCAGATCCTCGCGCCCGCTCTTGTCGTTGAGCGCACGCATGGCATCGCGCATCCTGAGGGCCGCAGCCATCGCACGATCAGGTGTCGCGAAGGTCGCCATCACCGCATCACCGATCGTCTTCACCACCGCGCCTGCCTCCGCCGCGACGATCTCGTGCAGAACCTGGAAATGCTCGCGCACGAGATCGAAGGCTGAAAGGTCGCCCACCCGCTCGTAAAGCGCGGTCGATCCGCGCAGGTCGGTGAACAGGAAGGTCAGGCTGGTGATCTTAAGGCGCTGGTTGATGTCGAGCGTATCCGTGCGATAAAGATCGCGGAACGTCTGGTTGGTGAGCAGGCGCTTAGCGGTCAGGAAGGGCCGGCGTTTGCCCAGCAAATCATGCAATGCTTGGCCGGCGATGAAGACCGTCGGCAGCACGCGGGTGTCGGTCCTGTTTTCCAGCGAAATGCGCAACGGGCCGGGTTGCATCTCCAGCGTCTGGTTCTGGACATGGTCGCGGTCGAAGACCAGAGAGAGGCTTCGGCGCTCCTTTGTTGGTTCGCCCTTCACGTCTATGAACTGCGCTGAATGGGTGACCGGCTCGAAGACAATGATGAATTCGGACGGAAGCTGTATGGGCAGAACCGCCTTTTCACCGGGCGCAAGCTCGATATCCTCCAGCGAGAACGCTTCGATCGTTTTCGCGAAATCCTCGTCCGGCAGATCGACCCCGGACGCCCAGTAGATCTGGCGGAAATATTCCACCATCGGCAGTTCGTGTGGATTGTGGGCGGCAATCCTGCGCACCCGGGGACTGACGGTGAATGTCACCTCGACCATCTCGTCGAGGGTCGGCGAATAGCCCTGGGAGCACAGCGCGCAGGTGTATTCGTCCTTCTGCAGGGTTTTCAGCGTGGCGTTGGTGTCGAGCACGCCGCCACAGCCGGGGCACAGAACATTCCAGGAAATGTCGAAGATGCCCACCCGCGCCGCATGGAGAAAGGCTCCAATGGCGCGCTCCTCGTCGAGGCCATGCTTGCTGGCGAAGGCTGGCGCATTGATGCGGCAAAGTTCGCGGTCATTGCCCTCCGCGATGGTTCGCCTGATCGCGTCGATTGCCTGTGGGTCGACGTCGGTCGATTGCCGCAGAAGCGAGAACAGATCCTGAGCTTCGTTCATTGGGCAGGCTCCGGAAAATGCGCCCCCGAGGCGTGTTAACCGGACCGGTCTTCGGTCCGAGCGCCCCATCTTACGTCGAAACGGACCGTACGGCCATTCGAATGGACAAGCCTGGTGACAGGTCAATTTCCATTCGGCGGATTCGGAACTATGATGGGTCTATGGGGCATTCATCTTTGGGGCTTTCTCCCACGCCGACATCCGACAACCCGCCGTTTCCCGCAGCCCTGCGGCTTTTCTCGGTGGGGGTCATCATCGTCCTGATCGTAGGCGCCGGCCTGTTTTTCGCGCCTGCGCTGGTCAAGCCGCGCTGGCCTTGGCCCGTCACGCCATTCAGTGCCCGCTTCCTCGGCGGCTTCTACACTGCCGAAATGGCGGTGATGGCGGCGCTCTTGTTCTGGAACCGCTGGTCGCCCGGCAGGCTGGTGCTCGTCATGGCCTTCATCTTCACCGTCATGGTGTCGGCGGTTTCGTTGATCAATCTCGGCTATTTCAACTTCGAGCGAAAAGCGACCTGGCTCTGGTTCCTGGTCTATCTTGCCTCGGCCGCGGTATCCGGGCTGTTCCTGTGGCGGGCCAGGGCCCATCCTTCAGCAAAAGGCGTGACCCTAAACCCCGCATGGCGCGGCTACATGTTGGCGGAAACGGCGATCCTTGGGCTCTATGGCTTCGGCATGTTGCTGTTTCCCCTGATGGTCAGCAGCACTTGGCCATGGCCGGTCGATCCCTTTCACGCCCAGGTCTACAGCGCCATCTTCCTCGCCGGCGCTGGCGGCGTGTATCTCGTCTGGAAAAGCGCGCCGCGCGAGGAGTTGCTGGTGCTCGGCCTGGCGCAGTTTCTGGTTGGCCTGCTTGCCATCCTTGGCCTCGTCATCACCGACGCTGCAGTGCACCGGATCGACTGGACGGCGACCGGGACATTGTGCTGGCTCGCCCTTTTCGGCTGGATCGGCATCAGCGGCGCCTTCAAGCTCTACGCCGCCTCCCGGCATTTTAGCGCGCAATCGGCGGCATAGTCTGCAGAGACGGCTGGATTTTCAGGTGATGTCCGGTGCATCGTGCCGGGCCGATTGCGTTCGCCGGGAAAGCCATGACCTCGCCATCCGAGAAAATCCAGCCGCAACTCCGGGCCGTCCGGCCAAGCGATGCGGAGGCGCTTTGCGCTATCTTCAACATGCCGGGCTTCCGCTGGGGGACGCTCAGGATGCCGTTCGAGATGGTGGAGCAGGTGGAGCGGCGCATCGCCAAATCCGGCCAGGAGACCACTTGGATCGTTGCCGAGCTGGACGGCAAGGTGGTCGGCCATGGCAGCCTGGTCGTGCAGGGTTCGCCGCGCCGTTCGCATATAGGCGAGATCAATATCGGCCTTGACGATGCCTTTGTTGGCAAAGGCATCGGCTCTGCCATACTTGGCGCGCTGCTTGAGGTGGCCGACAATTGGCGCGCCCTGAAGCGGGTCGAATTGACCGTCTATGCCGACAATGAACCGGCCATCCGCCTCTACACCAGCCACGGCTTCGAGATCGAAGGCCGGCATTTGAAGGCCGGTTTTACCGACGGGCAGTATCACGACCTCCTGACCATGGCACGGCTGCGGTTCTGATGACCGCCGACTTTGCCCCGACCCCTGCGCCTCCGGTGGAAATTCTGGCTGTGCTGTCGCTGCTCTGCCCGGAAGTCGTGCGTGATATCAAGCAGAACTGGAATGCACCGGTTTCCGAATACGCGCGCCATCTGTGGCGGCCGGTGGCAAGGCCTGCATCGGGGCCGGCGATCGCTGCCCGCTCGATCCTGCGCGACGTTCTGCATCAGCGCCTTGGTTTGATCATACAGCCCGAAGAGATCGGCAAGGCCCTCGACGAATTCGAGCACAGACCGGTGATCCAGTCCGGCTTGCACTGCCTGCTTTTGATGGATCGTATCACCTTCGATGCGCTGCTGCTTGCCTGGCTCGGCGCGGTTGAAAACGGGCTATCGGCCTTCTTCGGCTTCATGGGGGCGACGATGACCATGGAGACTATCGGCCGGGAGGGGCCGGGATGGCTCGATGTCGGCGACGACAAGGTCAACCTGTTTGGCATGGGGCGCCACAAACTGTGCCGCAAAAGCGTCTGCGCGGCCGGTCCCGTCACCCTCAACAAACGCGCACTCGAAGCGGTGGGCGACGAAACGGACACCAGCCGCTGGCTGGGTACACTGCTCGCCAGCCAGGACAAGGTGTTTGCAACCGCCGCCGATGCGCTGACAGCCCTCAACCAGGATTTGGTTGCCGATTGGGATCGTTCCGGCATGGCCCGGCCGGTCTTCATCGACGATAGGCTCGCCGCTTCTGCCATGGCGCGGCATCTGGACGATGACGGCAGCCTTCTTTCCAGGCTGCTCCTTGAGCCCGCCAGGCGCCAGCGTCTCGACCATGCCTTGCAAGAGGCCGCGTTGGGCCCATTCGGCAGATTCCTGCCCAATGCCACGACCTATTTCTGGGGCGTCCGCGAGGAGCGCGTGCGCAAGCTCGCCCTGGAGAACGGGCAACTGATCGAGCCTGACAGGCCGCATGGTGTTTCCATCCCGTTCGAGCGGCCGCATCTCAGGCAGGCGCTGCTGGACGGCGTGCTGCTGCCGGACTTGTTCCTGACGTTCCTCGTCCTTGCCATATTGCCGCGGGTGCGGGTTGTGGGCGGCCTGAGACAGGTTGGCTATGTAGCGCTTTTCCACTCGATCCTGCTGTCTGCGCTGGACGAAAGCGCGCCCGAAGAGCGCGATCTGGCTGCGGAGTTGCAGGTTCGGGAAAATGCCTGGGGCATGCGGGTCATCGATGAAAAGATCTCGGTCCGCGAGCAGCTTGCCGGCCTGCCGGAAGGAGCGCTCTTCCCAGACCTGCTTAGGCAATACCGTTTGCGGACATTTGCCGACACGACCGAGGATCTGAAACTGGTTCGCGAAAACGCCCGATGGCGCAAGATCGGCCGGGCCTCCGGCGTCTGATCCGGCCGTCACCCTGTCATGGCACCAGACCGGCCTTGCGGAGCCCTTCGACCATGAGGTCGAAATCGGCAGGGTTCTTGTAAGGCAAGACTTTGCGACGGTATTCCAGCGAATAGTCGGGATTGACGCGAAGCAAGTCCTGCCATGCCGCGCGGGCCTCCTCCAAACGGCCCAGATGGCCGTAGCAGGCAGCCAGAAGCGCGCGCGAGACGTCGGTGACAGCGTTGCGAGCCAGCCGTTGCAGCAAGAGGTCAACGGCCTCTTCGTACCGTCCCAGTTGAAACGACGCCAAGGCCTGGAAGTGCAGAAGCACATCGGGAAAGTATGGGTTCAAGGTCTTTCCTCGGGCGAAACTCTCGAGGGCCTCCTCGGGTCTGCCCGAATAATACAGCACCTCGCCGCGGCAGACATGCCCTTCGGCGAAGTTCGGATTGAGGACCAGTGCGCGCTCGACCTCGTCGATGGCCCCATCGTGTCGCCTTGTGTACAGCTTGGCCGTCGCCAGCGCCCAGTGCGCCCAGGGATCGCTGTCATCCAACGTTACCGCTCGCGCTGCGGCCTCTTCCGCTTGCGCCATCGATTCCGACGCACCCCACCTGTTGAGGTAATCGAGTCCGTGCGTGAGGGCGAGGAAAGCGTGGGCCGCGGCAAATTTGGGGTCCAGTTCGATGGCCCGATGCAGGAGCTCGCGGGCCGCGACGTTCGTGTCCTTCGTCAGCCGATGCCACAGCTCCCGGCCGCGCAGGAAACAGTCATACGCCTCCGGGCTGCGCGGGTGCTCGGGCGCCAGCCGCAGACGGTCATCCTCGGTCAGATTGAGCGCCAGCGCACCGACGATCTGCTGCGTCACGTCGTCCTGCACGGCGAATATGTCGGTCAGGTCGCGATCGAACCGCTCCGCCCAAAGATGACCGCCCGAACCTGCATCGATGAGCTGCGCGGTGATGCGAACCCTGTTCCCCGACTTGCGTACGCTGCCCTCAAGCACATACCGCACGCCGAGTTTCGTGCCCACCTCCTGCACATGGACGTTCTGGCCCTTGAAGGTGAACGACGAATTGCGAGCGATGACGAAGAGCTGCGACAGCTTGGACAGCGCCGTGATGATGTCTTCGGAAATGCCATCGGCGAAGTAGTCTTGTTCCGCGTCACCGCTCATATTGGCGAACGGCAGGACGGCGATCGACAGCTTCGGCGGCACTGCGGCCGCCGGCCGGCCGGCGGCGGTTTCCGAGGTCGCGGTCGCCTTGGCCCCGGCGCTGCCGACTTGCAGCGAATAGACCCGGATCGGCTCGGCGATGTTCTTGAGCTGCGTGCTGCCGAGATCGCTGACCGAGAGGTCGAGCCTCGCCTTGACCTGGCGATACGCATCCTCGGACAGGCAGATGGTGCCGGGCGCCGCGACGCCCTCCAAACGCGAGGCGATGTTGACGCCGTCGCCCATCAGGTCGCCGTCGCTTTCCTCGACCACATCCCCCAGATGGATGCCGATCCTGAACTCGATGCGGCGCTCCTGCGGCACACCGGCATTGCGCTCTACCATGCCGTTCTGAACCTCAACGGCGCAGCGCACCGCATCCACGACGCTGCGAAACTCAACCAGCGCCCCATCCCCGGTGCGCTTGATCACCCGCCCGTTGTGCACCGCGATGATCGGATCGATCAGGTCGCTGCGCAGTGCCCGCAACCTCGCCAAGGTACGATCTTCGTCGGCGCTCGCGAGCCGGCTGTATCCGACCACATCTGCAGCCAGGATTGCGGCCAGCTTGCGATTCTCGCTCATGGGTTCGTCTCCTCATCTCCACGATAGCAGGAAGACGGAAGGGTAAGAGGGAATTTTCGCAAACGACGGCCACGCAGCCGCCCGAATCGGCAGCGCTTTGCCCCAGGACCCACGGATCGCTTGACGCCCATTTGCGCTGCCGCTTGCTGGTCGACGGCTATCGGTTCATCCTTGTGATTACCCTGGCCGTGAAGGCGTAGCGAAATCACGCCGTCACGGCCCCTAGTGAGGTCTTGTTCTATGGACTGCTCGGGCTGCGGTTTCGAGGTTGAGAGCGGCTTCGCCTTCTGTCCAAGGTGTGGCAGGCGCCAGCCCGTGCAATGCGCCAGTTGCGGCTATGCCTGCGCACCTGATTTCGAGTTCTGTCCGAAATGCGGGGCAAGCCTCGGTGCGCCCGCAAAGGCCGTCGAACGGCCTGCTCCGACACCAAGCCGGGCCATTGTGCCGCCTTCTCGAACTCCGTCGCTGCTTGCGAACATCGAAAGCGAGGAAGGGCTGCATCCCGTCTCTGACGCCGATCGCCGGACGGTAACGGTCCTGTTCGCCGACCTTTGCGGCTTCACGACGCTCAGCGAGCAGCTCGACCCCGAGGTCATGCAAACGCTGCAGAACGAACTGTTCAAGGAACTGACGGCGGCCGTGCGAAACTTCGGTGGTTTCGTCGACAAATTCATCGGCGATGCGCTGCTGGCATTGTTCGGTGCGCCGGTCGCGCATGAGGACGATCCGGAACGTGCGCTTCGCGCCGCTCTCGACATGATCGCCCGGACGGCGCGGCTCGGCGAAAGCGCCCCCCACTCCGGCTCGCCTCTGCTGCTCCATATCGGCATAAACACCGGTCCCGTCGTTACCGGTGGATTGGGCATCGGCACCGCCAAATCCTATTCGGTGACCGGCGACACAGTGAATACGGCGCAACGCCTGCAATCGCTGGCCGCGCCGGGCGAGGTGCTGGTAGGCGAGCTCACGCACAGGCTGACCCGGCATGCGTTCTCCTACGAGTCGATGGGTGATGTCGTGCTTCGCGGCAAGGCTGGCAGTGTGCTCGTCCATCGACTGGATGCACCACTGGCGGCGCCCCGTGCAGCGCGTGGGCTCGAGGCGCTCGGCCTCAGCGCGCCGATAATAGGTCGTGGTGCGGAGCTCAACAGAATGCTGGCCAGCCTTGACCAAGCATGCGGCGGCTCGGCCCAACTTGTCCACCTCGTCGGCGAAGCCGGTATCGGGAAGTCGCGGCTGGTGAAGGAGTTCGTCGCCCGCGTCGGCGACGAGGATCGTTTTCGCAACGTCGCCGTGCGGCAGGCCACGTGCTCACCGCTGGGCGAACAATCCTTCGGCGCCTTGGGCGCGGTGGTGCGCAGCGCTGCCGGGATGATGCAAAACGACAGTGGGGACGAAATGCGGGCGAAGCTCGCGGCCTTGCTTACCGATCTCGGCCTGCAGGGCGACGAGGCGAAGCGGCTGATGCCCTTGCTCTACCATGTGCTTGGCCTTGGCGACCCCGATGCCACCTTGCAGCATGTCGAGCCCGAACAGTTGCGGCGGCAAATTCTCTACGCGGTCCGCACAATCATCGAACGGCGGCTTGCGCTGTCGCCTTTGTTGATTGTCGTCGAAGACCTGCACTGGGCCGACGCCGTGTCGCTCGAGGCACTGCGTTTCGTGATGGACAGGTTGGAACGCACGCGCTTGATGTTGCTGGTCACGCATCGTCCGGCGCCCGACAACGGCCAGCTCGACTCAAGTCGGGTCAGTCACACAGCGCTCAGGCTTTCGCCACTCAACAGTGATGACGGACGCAGCCTGCTGGCGGCGCTTTTCGGCGAGAGCTGGGTAAACTCCGCAGGCGGGCTTGTCGACCAGATCCTCGAGCGCGCGGGCGGCAACCCGCTTTTTATCGAGGAGATCGTTCGCGGCCTTATCGATCGCGGTGTACTGGTGCGCGAGGGCCAGCGATGGCGAACTGTGACAGGCGAAGTCGCAACCGGCATTCCCGCCACTATCCAGGCAATGTTGCTTGCTCGCGTCGACCGGCTGCCCCAGGAGGTGCGCCGGTTGGCCCAGGAAGCCGCGGTAATCGGCCCGCGCTTCGATGCCACACTTTTGAAAACCGTGACAGCCGACCCCGGTCGCCTGGAGGCCGGCTGCGAACTGCTTTGCGACGCGGAAATCATCGAGGAGGTTGCCGGATCAGGCTCGGTCTCGTCGCAAAGCTACCGCTTTACGCAAACATTGCTGCAGGACGTAATCTACCAGAACCTGCTCCTGCAGCGCCGGACCGACATCCACGGGCGGGTCGGTTCTGCCTTGGAGCAACTGTGCGGCGACAAGCCGGAACGGCTCGAGGATTTGACCGTGCTCGGTCATCATTTCGCACTGAGCGCCGAGCGCGAGAAGGGCGCGCATTACCTGCAGGCGGCGGGCGATCGCGCTCGCATGATATACGCCAACGACGACGCCCTTCGTTTCTACGAGCGAGCACTGACTGCGTTGGACGCGATCGGGCAAACACCGCTCAAACTGGCAATTGCAGAGCGCATTGCCGATTTGAGCGGCCCGGCAGGCCGCCGCGAGATCGCGCACCACCACTACGAGACGGTGTTGCAGGCGTACCGCGCGTCAGCCGATCGTGTCGCTGCGGCGCGCGTTTTGCGTAAGATCGGTCGGCTGCTCTGGGACGTCGGCAAGCGGGACAACGCAGAATCCCGCTATGCTGAAGCGGCGGCGCTCCTCGATGGAGCGGATGCTCCGGTCGAGCAAGCGCATCTGTGGCAAGAACGTGGCCGACAGGCGTTCCGTAGCGGAGATCACGCTCTCGCGGCAAAATGGGCAGACGCGGCGCTGGATTGCGTAGGTGCTCTGACAGCCGAGCATATCTCCGAGGTGGGGCGTGATGCCACTCTCGTGACCGCCGAGGCACTCAATACCAAGGCTGTCGCGTTGGCTCGCCTTGGGCGAAACCATGAAGCCGTGCGTCAGGTTGAGCGTAGCATTGAATTGGCGGAAGCCGCCGGTCTACCGGGCGCGGCCTGCCGCGGCTACACCAATCTCGGCGTGCTTTACACGACCATCGATCCGGCGCAGGCGATGGATGTCTGCCGGCGCGGTCTTGAAGTGGCGCGCCGTATCGGTGATCTGGGCTTCCAGGCGCGCCTTCTCGTCAATCTGGCGGTCGCTTGTTGTACTTTCACGGATCGCTGTCCAACGGAGGGCGTGCCTGCCGCCGAGAAGGCCATCGAGATCGACCGCGCGCTCGACCAGCGCGAGCACCTGGCGGTGCCGTTGATCGTGCTTGGGCAGATCCACCAGTGCAACGGCCGTCCGGACCTGGCGGTTGGCTTGTTCCAAGAAGCACTGGACGTAGCCCGCGAAACGGGCGAACCCCAACTGCTGTTTCCGTGCTATGATGGTCTTGCAACGCTCAATCTCGACCTAGACAATCTGGCCGAGGCCGAACGCTACTTTTCCCTGGCGCAGGGTATATGCGCCCAGCACGGGCTCGACCCGGAAGGGCTTGTGGTGCTGCCGTTTCTTGACTAGCCGGGGTTGGAGGTTGGAAATGTCCGCGCGTAGTGACTTGTTGCCGCTTCAACCGGGCGACCGGGCACCGAACGTGGTCCTCGACGCCATTACCCAGGAAGGCAAGATCGCGCTTGACGACTTTCGCGGACAAAAGCCGGTGCTGGTCGGCCTGTTTCGAGGTCTGCATTGTGCGTTTTGCCGGCGCCATATCGCCGCCCAGGCGCGGCTTGATCCGGAGCTCCGCGAAAGGGGCGTGGGGAGTCTGACTGTGGTCAACACGCCGATCGAACGGGCGCGTCTCTATTTCCGCTACCACCCGATGCCGAACCTGCTGGCGGCCTCGGACCCGGAACGCGCTTCACATCGTGCTTTTGGGCTGCCCAATCTCGAATTCACCGAGAACGAGACGAACTGGCCGTACAAGGTAGCGATGGCAGCGGCACAGGATATGCGGGTCGACATACCTGGCGAATTGCCCGGTCCCATGGATCCTATGACAGCCGCCGCAATCCTCGACAAGAAGGACCACTACGAACTGACCGAAGCCGACGAGCAGATGATGGCAACGGGACACGGACAACTGGTTGGTCAGTTCCTGCTGGACCGGCAGGGGATCGTCCGCTGGAGCTTCACCGAGGTTCCAGAGGGTGGGCGATACATGTTTGGCGCGCCAAACCCGAAGGAGCTGATGTCAGCCGTATCCCAAGTCGCCCAATAGACTTGTGAACGAGGCAAACAGGCGGTCTATCCTCGCATGATGCGATAGACAATTGCATCGCCCTCTACACCTCGAAGCGGCGCATCAAACGCGACGACGCTTCGGCCCGCAAGCAAGTCACTCACGCCGGGCGCGCAATAGAGCGCCTCGGAGATGCAGACCTGCCCGGCTTCCGCCAGCGACTGCACGCGTGCGGCGACATTCACGGTCTGGCCGAAATAGTCGAGGTTGTCGTTGAGTGTGACGGCAATCGATGGACCGCAGTGAGCACCCATCTTCAGAATAATCCCCGGCCTGACATGACCGCCGTTGAAGCGATCGATCTCTTCGAAAATGTGCAGGGCGGCCGAGATTGCGTCCGATGGCCGCGAGAATACTGCCATCACCGCATCTCCGATCGTCTTCACGACAGCACCGGAATGCTGGTGGACCGCCGCATTGAGAAGAGCGAAATGCTCGCGGACCAAAGCATAGGCGTTGAGATCACCAAGGCGCTCATACATGGCGGTGGAACCCTTGAGGTCCGTGAACAGGAAGGTGATCTGCCGGATGCCGAGTCCCTCCTTCTCGTCGACACGCTCGGAACGGAAGAGGTGTCGGAAGGTTTGCCGCGCAAGCAGCGCCCCGCCGGAAACGTATGGGTCGAAATCGAGCGTCGGTTTGGTGGTCAGCGCGACAAGCTCGGGCGGCCAGTTTATGAGAAGCAAGGCGCCACGACCGGGTCCGGTGTTCGCAACCTCAATGACAACCGGACCGGGCGGCACAGCCGGCAACGACGGCAAGAAGCGCTTGCCGTCATAGCTGATCCTGAGAAATGTCGGCGCCGACACCGGATCACCTGAGATAGGTACAGCGAAGGCCGCCTGTGTCTCAACGTTGACGCCCGACAGGGCGCCGGGACCGAGGTCTGCGCGCAGCATTGTTGTGGTGCCCGGCGGCAGAAACGTCATGCCGCGGACGAAGCCGCGCAGAACGTCGAGAAAGCGAACGTCTTGCCCCGGCAGCCGCCCGTCATGTCCGAAGTGGAGCTTCCAGTGAAAATCCTCGACGGAGAGCGTTTGGGGCTCGTGAAACGGAAGGCGCCGCAGATGGGGCGACACGGAGAAGGAGACCTCGATGAAGTCGTCGAGGTCGGTATCGCCCGATACGTCGCACAGGCCACAGACGTAGTGCGTCTGCAGCGTGCGCAGGGCGCCGAAACTGTTGAGCACCATCCCGGACTGGGGACAGAGCACGTCCCAGCTCATATCGAACAGGCCGCAGCGGGCCGCGTAAAGGAAGAGGTCGATTGCTTCAGGCTCGGCGATTGCGCGGTCGCGGGCGAAGGCCAGCGGATTGACACGATAGAGCGCCTGGTCGTCGCCGCTCCTGATGAGCGTTTCGAATTTTGAGATAACGCGCGGGCTCCATGCGCGCGCTTGCTCGATCTCGGTCATCTTGCTTTCGAGAAGACGATCGTCGACCACCATCATGCCGAAATCCCCAGTTTCCCTAGCGGCAGCCTACTAGAAATCCTGCCCGATGCGAATGGATGGAACCCTCCGTGTGTCTCAGGACTTAGGCGGCGCGCACGGGGCTGTGCGCTTAGGCTACGGCGCGTCTCGTCGATTGTATCTTGCGCATTGTGAGCGGGACACTGACACGTTCAGCGTTCATCGAGCACGGCCTCGATAGTGGCAACAAAGTCATCGAGCGAGCGGTCGCCGCGAATCTCGATGCGCGGAAGGTCGATGGGATCGCTATCGTGGTCCGCCGGCCCGTGTTTGCGGCCGAAGCCCACTCGATAGCCGCACTCCCGGGCCAGACGGCCGAGCCGTCGGTCGGTGACAGAGAAGGGCGCCGCGAACGCGGTGGTTGGCCGACCAGTCCACCGTTCGATGAACAGACGGGAGCGCAGGAGCTCGGCGGCCAGGTCAGCACTCGACAGACCATCGATCGCGCGATGCGTTGCCATATGGCTACCGAAGAACGCACCTTCGGCCGCGAGGCGTCGCACCGTCCCGGCGTCCATAAGCTGCGCCGGCGGACCGCTGTAAGCGTCCCATCCTGCAGTTTCACCCACGAGGTCCGTCACCAGGAACACTTCCGCGGTCAGGTCGTTGGCGCGCAAGATCGGCCAGGCGTGGTCGGCGAAATTCTGGAAGCCATCGTCGAAGGTGATGACCACCGGGCGGCCAGCGAAAGGCTGACGGTTGGCGATAAACCCCTCCAGCTGCTCGGACCCAATCGCGTGAAAGCCATTGGCGCGCAGCCAGGCCATCTGGCTGGCGAATGCGGCGGGCGTGAGCCGAAAACGGGCAAGCGCGGCCGGACCATCATCGGCGACGCTGTGATACATGAGGACAGGGATACGCTGCCGCCGCTCGTTACGCGCGACTTCGCGGCGCAAGGCCCGCGCCCCGCCCCAGATGATATTTCGCGCGACCCCGATTTCGATGGGCGCGCGGATTGGCACATGATCAATCACCGGCTCCGTCGCCTCGTCGTCCGGTGACAGGCGGCGGAAGCGGTCTATGCGATAGAGCTCGGTCTGGATCGATTGCTCCAAGACGAGGCCTTCGGTCGCTGCCAGCGCCTCTGAGATCGCTTGGGCACCGAATGTGTTCCAGTCGAAGCCCGTCCTTTCAACATTGTCACGCAGCACGAATGCGTGTGCGCTGATGAAACTGCCGCCAGGCGTCAACGCCTCAGCGAATTTTTTGGTGATGCGCCGCAACTCGGCGAGATCATCCAGATAGTAGAGCACTTCCGAACAAAAGATCAGATCCATCTCACCCGGCAGCGTGTCCGCGGCGAAATCCAGCACGCCGAACTCAATGTTAGGCTGATCGCTGCATCGCGCACAGGCCCGCTCGATGGCTACGGCGGAGATGTCGGTTGCGGTCAAATGGCTCACACGCGGTGCCAGCTGCCGCGTGAAGTGGCCCTCCGCGCAGGCCAGCTCAAGCGCCCGTCCGATGGGACCGGCAGGCAGGATTTCGAGCTGCCGCTGATATTTTTCCTGCTCATAGAGCGAGCCGTAGTTCCACGGATCCTCGGTCGCGAAATAGCTGTTCCAGAACGCCGTGCGATCATTCCTATCCGCGGCCCGTGCTCGGCGCCGCGCTGCAGGAGGCTGTGCTGGTTCGGCGCTCGACCGAACCAGCTCCCGCGCTTCAGCGGCCAATTGGGCGAGTTTGCCGAAGTGACCGTCCGGATCGGACCGGCGTTCGGCTGTGGACAACAATGCCTCGGCTGCAAGCGTGTTTGACGTGTCGGCACCGGTGCCCTCTTGCGGTAGAGGCGATCGTCTCGCAAGCCTTGCGGGACTGTCTGAAAGCCGCTCAGGCGGCACGACATCCAGAATCAATTCGATCCAATGATCCGTTGTCACTGTCCCGACTACGCCGAACTGCACGACAGCCTCGATCTGGCCATCCATCATCAGGTAGGCATAGATTTGATCGATTCCTTCCGGAAGTTCGATCGAGGTCGGATTTCGAGCGTCGACGCGAAGTCCAAGTGTCCGCGCCAGCCTACGCGGCGCGGCAAGATCGTCGGCCTCGAGAAGCATCTGCTCAAGGTGATACTGGACGCGGCGAGCCGCTGCGGGATTGTCCCAGACCTTGCCGAGTTCGATGATCAACTCGGTGATGGCGCCGCCGAACCTGTCCCAGCTGGCAGCCAATTGCGCTGGCACCGACAGGCTTCCTGCCATAAGGCCATCGACGGCCACCTTGGCGATCTCACGCGCCCACTTACGTCCTGCCGGGAGCGCGCGCAGGGACTGCGGGTCGATCGAGCGCGAGCCGCAGCCGCAATCCGACGCGGCGTTCCACAACGCGAACCACGCGAGTGCTTCGGTAGCGGTGCCGCCGTTCGCCGAAATCGCTCCATTGGCGTGCGCTGACGCCGGGTGTTTGACCCTGGCATCAGCAGAAAAGCCGCGGGCGATCACGATTTCCGCATCTACCAGCATCTGCGTTGAATTGCGGGAGAGTGCATTGGGGCTGGCCCGATAGAAAGCGAGCGGCTCGTCGACCAGCACCCAATTTTTGCCCAGACGTGCGAGGCGCTGCCACAGATCCCAGTCCTCGCAGGTGCGCAGCGACACATCGAAACCGCCCAACTCGACAATTGTCTCCCGGTCGACCAGCAGTGCGTGCGTGCGGATGGCACACCGGCGGGCGAGCGTTTCGAAGGGCCGGATCGCAACCTCCGTTGAGATGCTCGACGGGGTGAGGTCGCCATCGGGCATCACGCGCCGAGAACCGCAATAGGCGGCCACTGCATCGGGAGCGGTTTTCAGCGCGGCAAGCATTTTCGCAAGGAAGCTGGCATCCACCCAATCGTCCGCATCCAGAAACATGAGCCAGTGGCCGCGCGCTGTCGAAATCCCGCTATTGCGCGCGCCGGCTGCGCTATGCGCGCAAGAGCTCAACGTCCGAAATCGGGCATCGCGCTCCACATAACCGGCGATGATCGCGGGGGTGCGGTCCGTGGAGGCGTCGTCGACGATGATCGCCTCCCAATCCACAATTTCCTGATCGAGAAGGCAATTGAGTGCGCGCGCCAGCGTTACCTCCGCGTTGCGCGCAGGGACCACGATTGAAACCAAGGGACTATGCGCCACGCCGTCTTACCCGCGCCTGGTTCGAAGATAGAACAAGATCCGTTGATCCGTCACAATCGACGCCGATCCGTCCGTCGACCCATCGTCCACCACGACTACATCCAGTACCTGATAGGTCTGCCTGCGGATGCTGGCAAGCGTTGCGCCGATGGTTTGCTCGGCATTGAACATCGGTACCACACCGCCTGCGGTATCATTGTCCTGGATCATCGAGCTTTCGTTCTCTTCGGCAAGAGTCGGCGAATGTCGAAAAACGGATGACGGCATCGGATGGCAGCACTGCCCTGTCAAGAACGGGGCGAATTAGAGGCAGGCAAAAAAGACTTGAAGACAGGCTGAATGGCAAGCGCTGATGCCCTCGTAGCATTGGCCTGGGATTCCGGTGCCGGGCGTTCTGCGCCCTGCATCACGGATGCCTAGTCCATAGAGCGGCTGGAGGCCTAGGCCAAGGCCGGAATCCCCTGCCCCCGGCGGCTAAATAAACACCGCCAACGCCA
Organism: Mesorhizobium sp. P2_E10; assembly: GCF_056404235.1. Lineage (NCBI taxonomy): Bacteria > Pseudomonadati > Pseudomonadota > Alphaproteobacteria > Hyphomicrobiales > Phyllobacteriaceae > Mesorhizobium > Mesorhizobium sp. P2_E10. The sequence goes on along the minus strand of NZ_JBFUEK010000003.1, from coordinate 20,573 downwards.
AGGTGCCCTGCCCAACGGTCTAGCTAGGAACGATGACGTCTTGCACCACAAGATCGGCTTGTTCAAGGTAGGAGCAACGATGGACATAGATGTCGTTGCCCGCCGATTTGACCGGAAGGTTATAGCACGATGCCACGCATGATTCGACGATTGGGAGCCAGGAACGGGGCGCGTCCGGCACGCCGGCTCGGAGATCTGACTGCGATGTTTGTCCTGATTGCCAGGCCGCTCGTCTTTGGTTTCGCCCTTTTGTTGGCTGGTCAGGCACAGGCGCAGGCGCCGGCAACCGTCCCGCCTGAAAGGGTCAAACAGCTGTTCGAGCTTCTCGACGATCCGTCGGTGAAGGCCTGGGTGGCCGAACAACGAAATCAGAACGCCGGATCAACGCCTGCCGAGACGGGAGCTTCGCCGACCGACGTATCGTCCGACGCTGCGGCCGCACCCGGCCAGATGAATACGATGGCGTCCTCGACGCTCGATCGGGTCAGGCATCATATCGAACGGATCGTGCGGACCTTGCCCCTGCTGCCAGGCCAGTTCGCGCGCGTTCGGGCAGAGACCATGCAGGATATGTCCAGCAAGGGGCCCGTCAGCGTATTGATCCTAATTGCGATGTTCATCGCTGCCGGCCTGGCGCTCACTTGGGCGACGTACAAAGTCACCCGCCCATTTCGTCTTTGGGTTATCGCGCAGTCGAAGGATACACCCATCGGGCGAGCCAAGAAGATTGGTGGTCGCGCGCTTTATTCCAGCATGCTCATCGTCTCGTTTGCACTGGGCAGCGCCGGCGCGTTCATGCTGTTCGACTGGCCAATGCTTATCCGCGAGATTGTACTGACATTTCTGATGGCGGCAGTCGTTACATGGGGTGTGCGCCTGTACGTCATGGCCACGCTCGTCCCTTCCTTCATGAACGTCAAGAACGCCGTCGAGGTTCGTGCTTTGCCTATCTCCAACGAAGTGGCTGACCATTGGTCCTATTGGCTACCCCGGATCGTCGGCGTCTTCGCCTTCTTTGGCGCCGCGTTCATCCTCTTGCCGGGGCTCGGCATCGATCAGGACGGAATGATGGTCCTTTCACTGGGCGCCGATTTCGTGCTGCTGGTGCTCTTGCTGCTTGCCATCTGGCGTCGGCCAAGAATGCAGCGAGACGGTGCGCGCCACAGCGGTCACATGGAAGCGACATGGTTGTTGACTGCTTATTTCGTCACCCTGTTCCTGCAGCGCATCGGCGGCCTTTATACGTACTTCTGGTTTACCTTCGCCGCATTCTTCCTGCCTTTGGCAGTCGTGCTGACGCAGCGCGGGGTTAATTTCGTCCTGCGGCCGGGTTCGGAAGATGCCGGCCGGCCTACGATCCCGGCGGTGACGATCGCCGTCATCGATCGCGCAATCCGAATGATTTTCATCCTGGCGGCGGCTTACTTTCTCGCGCGTGTGTGGGGTCTGAACATGCAATCCATGCGCGACAGCGATACGACGACGACATTCATATTGCGCGGCTTGATCAATGTGGTCGTCATTGCCCTCGCAGCCGATTTCGGCTGGTCGATCATCAAGGCTTTGATCGAGCGAAAACTGGGCATCGAAACACCGCACCCTGTGATCAGCGAGGAGGAGGTCCCGATCCTCGATCCGCAACAGGCGCGGCTGCACACGCTGTTGCCGATCCTCCAGAACATTCTGCTTGCATCGATCATCGTGATGGCGGTGTTGATGATGCTCGCCTCGCTGGGTATCCAGATCGGCCCGCTGATCGCCGGCGCCGGCGTCGTCGGCGTCGCGGTGGGCTTTGGCGCACAGACCATCGTCAAGGACATCATTTCGGGCGTGTTTTTTCTGCTCGATGATGCGTTTCGGGTCGGCGAATATATTTCCTCGGGCAATTACAAGGGTACCGTGGAAAGCTTTTCGCTGCGCTCGGTGAAGCTGCGCCACCATCGTGGTCCGCTGTTCACGATACCGTTCGGTGAACTCGGGGCAGTCCAGAACCAAAGCCGTGACTGGGTCATCGACAAATTCAACATCACCGTCGGCTATGACACCGATATCGACTTCGCCCGTAAGCTGATCAAGCGGATCGGCCTCGAACTGGCGGAAGATCCCGAGTTCAAAAACTGGGTGCTCGACCCGATCAAGATGCAGGGCGTACAGGAATTCGGCGAGTACGGCATCGTATTGAGGGTCAAGGCCATGACCAGACCCGGAGGCGCCTTCGGCATGAAACGCAAATTCTATGTGCGCCTGCGCCAGGTCTTCAAGGAGCAGGGCATCGAACTGCCATTTCCGACTGTCCACGTCCAAGGGCTACAGAACCCACATGATGCAGAGAATGCGCCATTGGAGATCACACCCGAGTTGCAAATGGCGGTCGCGCAGTCGCACACCAATCGGCGGAGAAAAAAAGCTGGCACAACGGAGTAGGAAAGCTGTGACACCGCCGGTCACAGCGCGGCTTTTCGCAGGGCCAAAAAAATCAATGACTTGGGTAGTCGATAATTTGTGGCCAAGCATGGCAAGGATTTCAGTATGGGCGCTTTGGTGCTTGCCGCCCGCTGGATTGCCGAAAACCGCGTCGGCCAGTTAAAGACCAACTAGGCTCACGACCAACCAATTACGTTCGCAAGCGATAGCTCCAAAGGAGCTTCAGGCGGCGCGAAAGTGCGATTCTTCCGGTCCGCCTCATCCATCTTTCAGGTCGTTTGTCACGTTGCGGGAACGGGTGCGCCGAGCTCGATGAGCCCCTCTCCCTTGAGATCGACCCAGAGAGCCGGGAGAATATCCTCTCTGAGATAGCCCAGGTTTTGCGTCAGTTCCTCGACCGACCGCGCGGCCGGGATGACGCTCGAAACGGCGGGATGCCCCAGCGGGAATTGCAAGGCTGCCGCGGGCAGTGAAACATTGTGGCGGGCGCAGATCACCTCGATGCGCCGCACACGCTCCAGCACTGGTTCCGGCGCCAGCCGGGTGTTGAAGGTCGCGCCCTTGACCGCTCCTGTCGCCAGGATGCCGGAATTGTAGGGACCACCGATGATGATCCTGGTGCCGCGCTGCTCGCACAGTGGCAGCAAGGTCGCCAGCGGACCGACTGGATCGACCGCAGCCTCAGATATCTCGAGGCCGACACGCTCGATCTCGTGCAACTGCATTGCCCGCTGACAGACCTCTACTACCACCCGGAAGTGTTCGAGCGGCTCGACCGCCTCGTGGAGCAAGGCAAGATCCGCAACTACGGCGTCAGCGTCGAGCGCGTCGAAGAGGCGCTGAAGGCGATGCAATATCCCGGCGTCGTCAGCGTCCAGATCATCTTCAATGCCTTCCGGCAGCGCCCGGCTGAATTGTTCTTCGATCTCGCGAAGAAGAACAATGTGGCGGTCATCGCCCGTGTCCCGCTGGCGAGCGGATTGCTGTCGGGCAAGTTCAAGTCCGAGACCAAATTCGAGGACAGTGACCACCGCAAATTCAACCGCAACGGCGAGGCCTTCGACGTCGGCGAGACTTTCTCGGGCGTGCCTTACGAAGTCGGGCTGGCTGTGGTCGAACGCATCCGGCCACTCGTTTCGGGCGACACGACGATGGCGAAGTTGCCCTGCGCTGGATCCTGATGTTCGACGCGGTCACGGTGGTCATCCCGGGCGCGCGCAATCCCGCGCAGGCCATCGCCAATGCCGAAGCCGCGGAGCTTGCGCCGCTGTCCGTCGAACTCATGGGCAATATCCGGGATATCTACGACCAGGACATCAAGCCCTACGTGCACCAGCGCTGGTGATCAAACACCGCTGGCCGCATCGATGGGACAGTTTGCTACCGTCTGTCGCGCAATCAGGAGAACAAGATGAAACTGCTGCGCTATGGCGAGATCGGGAGCGAACGCCCCGGCCTGCTCGATGGGACGATCCGCGATCTTTCCGCTCATGTCACCGACATCGGCGGCAAGGCGCTCGATCCGGCATCGCTCGCCGCGCTGTCGAAGCTCGATCCGAAGTCGCTGCCGGCCGTTTTCGGGAAACCGCGCCTCGGCGCCTGCGTTGCCGGCACCGGCAAATTCATCTGTATCGGCCTCAACTATTCCGACCACGCCGCCGAAACCGGCGCCACCGTGCCGTCGGAGCCGATCATCTTCATGAAGGCAAGCTCGGCCATCGTCGGCCCGGATGACGACGTGCTGATCCCGCGCGGTTCGGAGAAGACCGACTGGGAAGTCGAGCTCGCCGTGGTCATCGGCAGAAAAGCAAAATATGTCAGCGAGGCCGACGCGCTGGATTATGTCGCCGGCTATGCCGTCGCCCATGACGTCTCCGAGCGCGCCTTCCAGGCCGAGCGTCAGGGCCAGTGGACCAAGGGCAAGTCCTGCGACACTTTTGGGCCGACCGGACCGTGGCTGGTCACCAAGGACGAGGTGGCCGATCCGCAGAACCTGAAGATGTGGCTGACGGTCAACGGCAAGACCATGCAGAACGGCTCGACCAAGACCATGGTCTATGGCGTCGCCTATCTGGTTTCCTATCTCAGCCAGTTCATGTCGCTGCACCCCGGCGACATTATCTCCACCGGCACACCGCCCGGCGTCGGCCTCGGCATGAAGCCGCCGGTGTTTTTGAAGGCTGGTGATGTGGTCGAGCTCGGCATCGAAGGGCTCGGCCAGCAGAAGCAGACCTTCAGGGCGGACGTGTAGGCGGCTCTCCCTCCGAGCCTTTTGCGTGACTCAAAGGCGCTGCGCGAGGCGTGGCGCTGTGCCATCTCGGTAGCACGATGCTCGGCAGCGGATCACCTTCTTGCCCGAATGGCCAAGCAGGGTCTGCGAGGCGTCATATCCCAAGGCAGCCGATATCCGCCATGCGGACTTATGTGCGTACCGATTGTCGCTGATTGTCCCCGGAACGATTTATTTTTGTTTTCAGCATGTTACGTCGCAGATTGGCGTGTTCTCGGCGGCGTTTGGGTGGGTCTGAATCATTCCCACTCGATTGTGCCGGGCGGCTTCGAGGTCACGTCGTAGACGACGCGGTTGATGCCGCGCACCTCGTTGATGATGCGCGTGGCGGCGGCACCCAGGAACGTCATGTCGTAGTGGTAGAAATCCGCCGTCATGCCGTCGACCGAGGTGACGGCGCGCAGCGCGCAGACGAATTCGTAGGTGCGGCCGTCGCCCATGACGCCGACGGTCTGCACCGGCAGCAGCACGGCGAAGGCCTGCCAGATGGCGTCGTAGAGGCCGGCCTTGCGGATCTCGTCGAGATAGATTGCGTCGGCTTCGCGCAGAATCTCCAGCTTCTCGCGGGAAATGCCGCCCGGGCAGCGGATGGCAAGGCCGGGGCCGGGAAACGGATGGCGACCGATGAAGCTGTCGGGCAGGCCGAGTTCCTTGCCGAGCGCCCGCACCTCGTCCTTGAACAGTTCGCGCAGCGGCTCGACCAGCTGCATGTTCATGCGCTCGGGCAGGCCGCCGACATTATGGTGCGACTTGATGGTCACCGACGGACCACCGGAGAAGGAGACGCTTTCGATGACGTCGGGGTAGAGCGTGCCCTGGGCCAGGAAATCGGCGCCGCCGAGTTTCTTGGCCTCTTCCTCGAACACCTCGATGAACAGCCGGCCAATGGTCTTGCGCTTCTTCTCGGGGTCCGACTCGCCTTCCAGCGCCGAGATGAATTTTTCCGACGCATCGACCAGGATCAGCGGCAGATTGTAGTGCTGGCGGAACATCGCCACGACGCCTGCCGCCTCGTCCTTGCGCATCAGGCCATGGTCGACAAGGATGCATGTCAGTTGGTCGCCGACCGCTTCGTGGATGAGCAAGGCCGCAACCGAGGAGTCCACGCCGCCCGATAGCGCGCAGATGACCTTGCCCTTGCCGACCTGCTTGCGAATGGTCTCGACCGCGTGCTCGCGGTAGGCGCGCATCGTCCAGTCGCCCTCGATGCCGGCGATGTTGTGGACGAAGTTGCGCAGCAGCCTTGCGCCGTCCGGCGTGTGCACCACTTCGGGGTGGAACATGATGCCGTACATCCTGCGCGCGACGTTGCCGAAGATGGCGAAGGGCGAGCCCTCCGACTTTCCCAGGACCTCGAAGCCCTTGGGCAGCGAGATGACGCGGTCGCCGTGGCTCATCCACACCTGATGGCGCTGGCCGGGCGCCCACAGGCCCTCGAACAGCGGGCTGTCCTTTTCGATCTCGACGAAGGCGCGGCCGAATTCGCGGTGATCGGAACTCTCGGCGACGCCACCCATCTGCACGCAGAGCGCCATCTGGCCGTAGCAGATGCCGAGCACCGGTACGCCGGCGTCAAAGACGATCTGCGGCGCGCGCGGGCTGCCGATATCGGAGGTCGAGGCCGGGCCGCCGGAGAGGATGACGGCTTTCGGATTGATGCGTTTGAACGCTGCTTCGGCCGACTGGAACGGCACGATCTCGGAAAAGACGCCGGCCTCGCGGATGCGGCGGGCGATGAGCTGCGTAAACTGGCTGCCGAAATCGACAATCAGGACGGTGTCGGGGTGATTGGCTGTCTTCATGGCGAGCGTTTAGAGAAAGAAATGAGTCGGCGCAATGGGTTAGAAAGCCGCGCCTCTCACTTCGATTCCGGTGCTTCGTCTCGAGGTCCGACGGGTTTCTCCAATGCGTGCGCCTGCCCCGCGTCGAGGGAGCGCAAGGCGTCCATCAACGCCGCGAAGCGCTGCTGGCCGAGACGGGCGATGTAGCCCTGTTCGATCTGCAGCTTGATGCGGTCGCCGTCGCGCAAGGCGTCCAGCCCCTTGCGGGTATAGCGCACAAGCTTGCCGCGACCATCCATGGGATCGGGCAGACGCTCCAGCACGCCGTCCGCTTCCAGGCCGTCGAGCAATTGCTGAACCGCCTGCTTGGAGATCGCCGAGCGATCGATCAGTGCCGACTGGCGCGTGCCGCCGCGGGGGATGTGCCCAAGCAGTCCGGCGCGCGCTTCAGTGAACCAGCCATGGCCGGCGGCGCGCATCGCGGCGGCGAACTCGGCCTGCCAGGCACGGCTCGCCTGCCACAGCCGCCAGCCGACGTGGTCGGGCAAAGCGTCGGTTTTTTCGTCAAGCTCCTTGACCATTTTCTTGAGACTCCATATAGTCAAGATACTTGACGATTTCCATCGCGTCGAGCGTTTTCGAACTCAAACCTTTGGACAGGGACAATGACAATTCTGAACAAGGATACGCTGGCCATTATCATGATCGGCACCACGCATGTCATCGATATGGGCGGCAAGAGCGCCTTCATCCACTACGAAACGGGGACCCGTGCGCACATGCTGCTGCCGGACGGCACCCGTTTCCATGGGCTTTGGACGCTGCAGGACGACGGCTACAAGGTCGAATGGCAGGACGGCCCCACCGGCGCCTGGAAACTCGACCACACGCCGGGCGCCATCGACTATGTCGACGCGACCGGCACCGTGCGCGGGCGCATTTCACGCATCGATTTCGGCGATCCGGAACGCCTTGCGGCCTGATCGGTTGCGGTCAAGCGCCGAGCAGGCCGTCACCGATCGCCTGTTCGAGCCGCCCAACGGCGCCCGCCAGCTTCTCGTCGATGACGTGCAGATATTCGGTCCAGTCGCCGACATGCCTGAGATCGGCGGCGCCATCGGAAATGCCGCGCAAGCCGATGAGCGGCACGCCGAACAATTGGCAGGCGCGCAGGCAGGCGAAGGTCTCCATGTCGACCATGTCGGCGGCGATGGCATCGTAGGCGGCGCCGGAAATGATGCCGCCGCCGGTCGACAGCGTCGCTTGCCTGATATCAGGAATCCGGAGCGGCAGCGGCACGGTCACCGGCAGATCGAGAAAGGGCGTGGCGCCCTTCTCAAAACCCAAAGGCGAGGCATCGATGTCGCGATAGCCGACCGAGATGGCCTGATAGATTTCAGCCTGCTCCAGTGTCCGGCTGCCGGCCGAACCGAGCGACACCACCAGATCCGGCAGTGCCTTCTCGGACTTCAGCCGCGACAGTTCGGCGCCCAGCCTGACGCCGGCCTCGACCGGCCCGACGCCGGTCATCAGCGGCGTGAACAGGCGCTGCAAATGCGGGCCGTATTCAGCCTGCGCCGCCATGACGAAGAGAACGGACTTGCCGCCGATGCGCACAACATCACCCATCGGATCAGCCCGCAATCCCATCACGGCCCACCACCGTCATCATCGTGCCGGTCATGGTGGCGATCAGCTTGGCTTCGCCGTCGGCGGTAAAGGCATAGGCCTGACCGTCGGCGACGATGATGGTGCGGCCGGGCTTGGTGACCGAGCCGCGGAACAGGAAGCGTTCGCCCCTGCCCGGCGCCAGAAGATTGACCTTGAACTCGATGGTCAGCACGCTGGAACTTTCCGGCAACAGCGAAAACGCGGCATAGCCGCAGGCAGAATCCAGCGCCGTCGAAATGACGCCGGCATGCAGGAAGCCATGCTGCTGGGTCAGTGCCGCCGAGTACGGCATCTCGATCTCGATGATGCCGGGCGTCACCAGCGTCAGTTCGGCGCCGATGGTCGCCATCGCCTTCTGGCGGGCAAAGGAGGTCCTGACACGATCCTCATAGTCCGGGGCGGGTACGATCTTTGCTGCCATGGCCGTTGCCTTCACTTCTCTACCCAAAGCTTATCGCAGAGGCAGAAGCGGCAGGCAATCTCATTTGCTGCACTGCAGCAAAGAGGTCAGTTCAACCAGAGAAGCGATGCGTTGAGCAGAGTGGCGAAAGCCACCCACGCCGCATAGGGCACGAACAGCCAGCGGGAAGCCCGGTCGCGGCTGCGGGCGATGAAGACAAGGATGCTGGCAAGCAGCAGCACAATGACCACCAGAGCCGGCCCCATCAGTTTGGTGCCGAAGAAGGTCGGCGACCACAGGAAGTTCAGGAACAACTGCGCGACCCAGGCCTTCATCGCCGTGCCGTCCGGATCGTGCCGCCAGGTTCGCCAGCCGGCGATGGCGATCATCACATAGAGCAGCGACCAGACCGGGCCAAAGATCCAGTTCGGCGGATTGAAGGGCGGCTTGGCGAGCGATGCATACCATTCACCCGGCAAGGTCGCGTAGCCGATCAGCAGGCCGGCACCCAGCACCAGAACGAGGAAAAACAGAAGCGACAGGTATTTCTGCAAGGAGGTCCCCCGTTTGGCGGCTTCAGCACCGCAGACCGGAATTGGAGCGCCGGGGCGAGATGTCAACCGTGGTGTCAGTTCGCCCGGCGCAGCGCGCAGAAGTAAAACCCGTCGGTGCCGCTTAGCGCCGGCGACAAGGAAATATCGCCGGTTTCTCCGACCCGTGCAGCCGCCGCGTGGTCTGGAAAGCGGCCGTCCCAAAGCGCGCGATGATCGACCGGGACAAAGCCGCTGTTGCGTTCCCGGAAGGCGGAGACCTGCTCGCCATTCTCCTCATCGAAGACCGAGCAGGTGATGTAGACCAGGAGGCCGCCCGGCTTGACGTAGGCTTTGGCGGCATCGAGGATCGCCGACTGCTCACCCTTGCGCGCATCGAGCTGTCTTTGCGTCAGCCGCCATTTGGCGTCGGGGCGCCGCCGCCAGGTGCCGCTGCCGGTGCATGGCGCGTCGACCAGGACGATGTCCATGTGACCGGTGAGCGGGGTGAGTTCCGAAGGCTTGGTGACGATCTGCACGTTGCGGTTTTCCGAGCGGCGCATGCGGTCGAAGATCGGCGCCAGCCGCGCCTTTTCGGAATCATGCGCAAACACCTGGCCTTTGTTGCCCATCGCCGCCGACAGCGCCAATGTCTTGCCGCCGGCGCCGGCGCAAAAGTCGAGCACCTGCATGCCGGCCTCGGCGCCAGCCAATGCGGCTACAATCTGCGAGCCTTCGTCCTGAACCTCGAACCAGCCCTTTTGGAAGGCGGGTTCGGCCTGCACGTTCGGATGCCGGCCATCGCCATCGATCGGCGGGATGCGGATGCCGTATGGCGCGATCTGTGCTGGTTTGGCGCCGGTATCAGTCAGTTCGGCCAGCACCTTGGCGCGATCGGCCTGCAGCGTGTTGACCCGGAGGTCGAGCGGCGGACGTGTGGCAAGGGCGGCCCCCTCGTCGACCCATGTCTCGCCGAAGGTTGCTTCGAGCAGCGGCGCGCACCAGTCGGGAATGTCGGCCCGCACCGCCGGCGGCGCATCGGCAAGCCGGCGCTCGGTGAGCGCCTTCAATTCCTCTTCGCTCAAAAGCGGCGGCGCGAACTTGTCACCGTTGAGCGCCTGGTTCAGCGACTGCGCCGTCTGGTTCCATTCGAGCAGCAGGGCGCCGAAACCGACGGCGCGCGGCGTGTCATCGCCGAGCAGCCAGCCGGCGGAACGCTTGTGGCGCAGCGCGTCGTAGACGATGTTGCCGATCGCCGCGCGGTCGCCGCCGCCGGCGAAGCGATGCGACAGGCCCCAGTCCTTCAGTGCGTCGGCCACCGGCCGGTGGCGCCGGCTGATGTCTTCCAGCACTTCGATGGCTGCCGCCAGCCGTCCGCCCAGTCGCATTCGTCATTCCACCAAAATCGAGCACATGATCTTCCCGGCCTGCTCTTAGAGCCTTTCGCGCCCGGTTTGAACCCCGCTTCGCCTCGCTGGGTCAGGCAATGCCAATTGAGGCCGGCGAAGCTTCCCGACCAGTATATGTCCCTGCAACGACAGACCGCTCAATAGATGACAGGTCTCTAATGTTCGCAACTGGCGACTGCAAGCATGAGCGGCGGCGCAACCGCTCTGCTTTCCAAGTTTTTCCGTTGGGAATACTCTCCCCGGCATGATTCGCGTCGCGGAAAAGCGGAGCCGCGGATCGATACGAGGAGAGGGCAATGAAGACTTATCTGGCGGAAGTTCTTGGTACATTTCTATTGGTGTTCATCGGCACGGCTTCGGTGGTGACGGGCGGCTTCGGCGGCGCGCTGCCGCTCGGCCAGGAAGGCATCGGTCTGGCGTTCGGCATCGGCCTGATTGCGGCGGCCTATGCGATCGGCCCGATCTCGGGCGCGCATCTCAATCCGGCGGTGACGCTCGGCGTCTTCCTTGCCGGCCGGCTGCCTGCCAAGGATGTCATCCCCTACTGGATCGCGCAGATCATCGGCGCCATCCTGGCCTCGCTGGCGCTGTTGATCATCGTCTCCGGCAAAGCCGGCGAGCCCATCGCGAACTTCGGCGCCAATGGCTGGGACGTTACGAAATGGGGCGTCAGCTCGGCATTCCTGTGGGAGTTGATCGGCACCTTCACCTTCGTCACCGTGATCCTTGGCGTGACCGCGGAAAAGCACTCGACGGCATTCGCCGGGCTGGTCATCGGCCTGACGCTGGCGGGCATTCACTTCGCCATGATCCCTGTGACCGGTACCTCGGTCAATCCGGCGCGTTCGATCGGCCCGGCACTGTTTACGGGCGGTGACGCGCTCAAACAGCTCTGGTTGTTCATCGTCGCACCGCTGATTGGTGGCGCCATCGCCGGCGTGGTAGCCAAGGCACGTATCTTCGAAAAAGACTGATCTTCGAAGCCCGAATGTGAAAAAGGCGCGGGCCACGGCCCGCGCCTTTTTTGTGAGACAGATCTCTGGCTGGATCAGCCGGCGATGTCGAAGCGGTCGGCGTTCATCACTTTGGTCCATGCCACAACGAAGTCTTTCGCGAACTTCGTCCTGGCGTCGGCCGTCGCATAGACTTCCGCGATGGCGCGCAGCTGCGAGTGCGAACCGAAGATGAGGTCGGCACGGGTGCCGGTCCACTTGACTTCGCCGGTCTTGCGGTCGCGGCCCTCGAACACGTCCTTGGCGTCCGTCGTCGCCTTCCACTCGGTGCCCATGTCGAGCAAATTGACGAAGAAGTCGTTGCTCAGCGCTTCCGGCCGGCTGGTGAAGACGCCGTGCTTCGACTGCCCGGCATTGGCGCCGAGGACGCGCAGGCCGCCGACAAGGACCGTCAGTTCGGGCGCCGTCAGCGTCAGCAACTGCGCGCGGTCGACCAGCGCCTCCTCGGGCGACAGACGCTGCTTGCCGCTGACATAGTTGCGGAAGCCGTCAATTGTCGGTTCCAGCGGTGCGAAGGAGTGGATGTCCGTCTGCTCCTGCGAGGCATCCATGCGGCCTGGCCAGAACGGAACATCCACGCTGTGGCCGGCGGCCTTCTCGATCGCGGCATTGCCGCCGAGAACGATCAGATCGGCAAGCGAGACTTTTTTGCCCCCGGACTGCGAAGCGTTGAAGTCTTTCTGGATCGCTTCAAGCTTGTCGAGCACCTTGGCCAGTTCCGCCGGCTGGTTGACGGCCCAGTCCTTCTGCGGGCTGAGGCGAATGCGCCCGCCATTGGCACCGCCGCGCTTGTCGGAACCACGGAAGGTCGAGGCTGACGCCCAGGCCGTCGAGACCAGCTGTGATACCGACAGGCCGGACGCCAGGATCCTGGCCTTGAGCGCTTCAGCGTCCTGCTCGTCGATCAAGACATGATCGACCGCCGGAATGACGTCCTGCCAGGGCAGCTCTTCCTTGGGAACCAACGGGCCGAGATAGCGCACGAGCGGACCCATATCGCGGTGGGTCAGCTTGTACCAGGCGCGGGCAAAGGCGTCGGCGAACTGGTCCGGATTCTCATGGAAGCGTTTTGAGATCGTTGCGTAGGACGGATCGAAACGCAGCGCGAGATCCGAGGTCAGCATGGCGGGCGCGTGGCGCTTACCTGCGTTGTGCGCATCCGGCACCGTGCCGGCACCGGCGCCGCCCTTCGGCGTCCACTGATGCGCGCCGGCCGGGCTCTTGGTCAGTTCCCAGTCGAAGCCGAACAGATTGTCGAAGAAGTCGTTGCTCCACTTGGTCGGGGTCGTGGTCCAGGTCACTTCCAGACCGCTGCCGATGGCGTCACCGCCCTTGCCGGTGCCGAACTTGTTGGCCCAGCCGAGGCCCTGCTGCTCGATGTCGGCGCCTTCCGGCTCGACACCGACCAGAGCCGCATCGCCAGCACCATGGGTCTTGCCGAAGGTGTGGCCGCCGGCGATGAGCGCGACGGTCTCCTCGTCGTTCATGGCCATGCGGGCGAAGGTGTCTCTGATATCGCGCGCCGAGGCCAGCGGATCCGGGTTGCCGTTCGGCCCTTCCGGGTTGACGTAGATCAGGCCCATCTGCACGGCGCCGAGCGGGTTCTGCAGGTCGCGGTCGCCGCTGTAGCGCTCGTCGGCCAGCCACTTGCCTTCGGGACCCCAATAAATGTCCTGCTCGGGCTCCCAGACGTCGGCGCGGCCGCCGGCGAAGCCGAAGGTCTTGAAGCCCATCGATTCCAAAGCAACGTTGCCGGTCAGGATCATCAGGTCGGCCCAGGAGATCTTGCGGCCATATTTCTGCTTGATCGGCCACAGCAGGCGGCGGGCCTTGTCGAGGTTGACGTTGTCCGGCCAGCTGTTCAGCGGCGCGAAACGCTGCTGGCCGGCTCCGGCGCCGCCACGGCCGTCGCCGATGCGGTAGGTGCCGGCGCTGTGCCATGCCATGCGGATGAACAGCGGGCCGTAATGGCCAAAATCGGCCGGCCACCACTCCTGCGAGTCGGTCATCAGCGCATGCAGGTCCTTGATGACGGCGTCGAGGTCGAGGCTTTTGAATTCCTCGGCATAGTCGAACGCCTCGCCCATCGGATCGGACAGCGGCGATTGCTGGTGGAGAACCTGGACGTTGAGCTGGTTTGGCCACCAGTCGCGGTTGGCCCTGGCAATTGTCGTATGCACGACCGGGCATTTGCCCGCGCTGGGATCGTCAGTGTTCGCGTCCATCTTGCTCTCCGATTCGCTGATTTCCCGGGCGGGCCTTGGGCCGCGCCACTCTGGAATGGTTCCAGACTAGGCTGCCTAGCCGATAAAAACAAATTGCCTTTCCTGTTTGTTGCGATAGTTTTTTCTTATGATTGGCCTCACCGTGCGACAGATGCATTATTTCGAAGCGCTGGCGCAGACGCTGCATTTCGGCCGCGCCGCGAAACTCGCCGGCGTCAGCCAGCCGGCGCTATCGTCGCAGATCGCCGAGATGGAGCAGCGGCTCAACTGCCGGCTGTTCGAGCGCGGCGGCAAAGCGGTGCGGATGACCGACGAGGCGCTGGTCATGCTGCCGCGCATCGAGCGCATCCTTGCCGACATTCGCGAGATCGAGACCACGGCGCGGCGCGGCCGCCCGGCCATGGAAGGCCGCTTCCGGCTTGGCATCATCCCGACGGTGGCACCCTATCTGTTGCCGCATGTACTGCCGGAGCTGAAACGGCATTTCCCGGCGCTGCAGCTCGAACTGCGCGAAGCGGTGACCGCAGCACTGCTCGACGACACCAATTCGGGCAAGCTCGATGCCTTCATCGCCGCCCTGCCCCTCGACCATCCCGGCCTGATCACCGAGGCGCTTTTCGCCGACCGCTTCTTTCTTGCCGTGCCATCAGGCGATCCCGCTTTCGCCTCGCCGCCGGTGCCGCCAGAAAGCCCGGCGCTGGAAAGGCTGATGCTGTTGGAGGAAGGCCATTGCCTTCGCGAACAGGCGCTCGCCGTCTGCGGCAGCGTGCGCCCGGTGGCGATGGCAAGCTATGGCGCCACCAGCCTGACGACACTGCTGCAGATGGTGGCGCACGGTCTCGGCGTCACGCTCATCCCGGAAATGGCGGCAGGGCCGGCCAGCAGCATGCGCGACCTGAAGATTGTGCCGTTCCAGGAGCCGATGCCGCAACGCACGATCTGCCTTGCATGGCGGCGCAACAAGGTCCGGCATGACGAGTGCGTAGAACTGGCCAAGATCATTCGCGGGCTGGACGCGGCGGTGCTGGCGGCTTGAGGGGTGGCTTAAGCCTGCTGTTGACCCAAAGCAGTCATGGAATAACCGGTCGGCGACATCGAGCTTGTCCCGCGCCAAGGTATGGCGGCGTCTCTCAGAGCTGGTGTTAGGCCGGCCGCAAGCGGCCATCGAGGCCAGTTTGGTAGAGGTCAGTGCGGCGCGCCGTCGGACAAATGCAGGAGTTCCCAGGTCAAGCCAACGCGACCTTGGAACTGTGATGCAAAGAGTTCGGCTTCGACGCTCTCCAAGCCATCATCGACGAGAGCCTCGATGCTTCGCCGCATCAATGCGAGCTGCATCGTCCGGGCGTGTTCGGCGTCCGTCTCTCTCATGATTGCCGCGACATGGTAGGCGATGACGGGCTGGCCGAGGCATGACAGAAGCGGGCTGGCTTCTGCCGTCGCTGCGGTGACTGCTTCTTCGATCTGCATTTGGCGCTCCTCATCAAACCTGATGATGGCGCCTCCCTGGGAGACAACGGTTTTCCGTCGCTTCTTTTCTGATTTCGGCTGTCGCGCACGGTCGAAGTGACAGGCGCTCGTGTCAGACAATCGCTCTCTTGTTCGCTGCCAAAATCAGTATGCTCCAACATCGAGATAAAGGCGACCGCATAGTTAATCGATGGTTAACAGGGATCGTCACATCTTATGCGCTAGTGAACGGCGAGATCCTTCCGGACGACGATGAGGCGGAAGAGGCGCTGGGCGTGAATACGGAGCTGGGGGCTTAGGGCGGGGCCGCGTTCGGCGATGTGAGCTCGGCCTCGAAAAACGGATCGCCTGCAATCCAGACTAATGCAGATGCCTCAGCTTGTCAGGGTTGCGCACCACATAGATCGCCGCGATCTTTCCGTCCTCGATTTCGAGCGCGGTGGTCTGCAGTTCGCCATCGGCTTCAAGCGTGACAAAACCCGGCAGTCCGTTGACGAAACCGACGCGGACAAGTTTTGAGCCGTTCTTCGGGATCAGGCTCGCTATGTAAGCGTATTGCTTGAGGACGGCGTCGAAACCGAGGATCGCCTCGATCGCCGCCGGGCGCTTGCCGCCGCCGTCGGCATGGGCACTGACATCGGCCGCCAGCATGCTGCCAAGCGCCTGCATGTCGCCGCTGCGCGAGGCCGCGAAAAAGGCCTCGGCAAGCGCCAGGCTCCGTTGCCGTTCCATCTGGAAACGCGGCCGGGCGTCCCGCACATGGCTGCGCGCCCGGGCGGCGAGCTGGCGACAGGCGGCAGGGTCGCGCTGGATGGTCTCGGCGACCTCCTCGAAGCCGAGGCCGAACACATCGTGCAGCAGGAAGGCCGCGCGTTCGAGCGGAGACAGACGCTCCAGAACCAGCATCAGCGGCAAGGTGACGTCTTCCACCTCGTCTTCTTCGACGACGGGATCGGGAAGCCAGGGACCGATATAGGTCTCGCGCTGACGCCGCGCCGATTTGAGCTGGTCGAGACAGAGGCGGGTCAGCGTGCGGCGCAGGAACGCCTCCGGCTCGCGCACCGCTGCGCGGTCGGCCCTCATCCAGCGGATAAAGGCCTCCTGCACCATATCCTCGGCGTCGGCGACGGAGCCGAGCATGCGGTAGGCGACGCGCATGAGTTTTGGACGCAGCGGATCGAATTCCGCCGCTGCGTCCTCAAGCGTTGGCTTCGCCGTCAAGCCGCGACCGCCTTGGCAGCAGCCGCTTGCGCAGTAAGCGCTCTGGAAGCGGCCTTCACCGCTGCCGGATCGGCGAAGCCGCCGAAGCCGACCGCAATGCGGTTCCAGCCATTGATGATGTTGATCATCAAGGTGAGTTGCACCTGCTCTTCCCCCGTGAACTGGGCTTTCAGGGCCTCGTAGGCGGCGACATGGGTGTGGCCTTCGCAGATCCGCGTCAGCGCTTCGGTCCAGCCCAAGGCTGCCCGTTCGCGATCGGTGTAGCAGGGCGCTTCGCGCCAGGCCGGCAGCAAGTAGATGCGCTGCTCGGTTTCTCCCCTCTCGCGGGCATAGGTCGTGTGCATGTTGATGCAATTGGCGCAGCCATTGATCTGGGAGGCACGGATCTCCACCAGTTCGGCGAGGCCCGGCTCGAGGCTGGCGGCAATGGCGATCGATGCGCGTTGCCATTCCTTCATCAGCGAAGGGGCGGCGGCAAAGGGTTCAAGTCTGACAGTCATGATTGGCTTCCTTCTGATGGTTGCGAGACCATGACGAGCCAGGGGGTGCCAGTGTGACATGGGGGCCAGAAAATTCCATGGGTGCCGCCGATCCTGAGAGGCCCCACTGCGTCGGCGCCAGTCTCGCTGCGGCGCCGCTTCCGCAACCTTCACGGCACAAATATCAGAAACACATAAGTAAGAAACACGACAAGATGGACCATGCCGGTCAGGAATGTCGTTCGTTCCGTGCTGAAGCTTACGTTGCATATGAACAGCGCCAAAATCAAAAGCACTGTGTCAGTTTCCGGGAGCCCTAAGGTCAGCCCTCTTCCCGTCAGCAGGCTGGCGGCTGCGACCGCCGGTATTGTCAGACCGATGGTGGCGCAAGCCGAACCCATCGCAACGTTCAAGCCACGCTGCAGCTCATTGTTGAGTGAAGCACGGACCGCCGAAATGGCCTCTGGCATCAAAACCAACCCCGCGATCATTGCCCCCACAATAGCGTCAGCCTGGGTCACCTGGTAGGTAACGAGCGCATCCTCGACACCTGCGGCGACCTGCTCGGCGAGCATGACAATTCCGATCAGCCCGATCAACAGGAGCAGAACGCTGGAAGTAATGCTTTGGCGGGAGGACGTTCGGATCGAAACATCGTCTGCCTGTCCTTCGACGAAGTCGTCCCGGTGCCGGACAGTCTGCGCGAACACAAAAGCTGCATAAAGCAGGACTGAGAGTACGCTCACAAATCCGAGCTGAGCCGCCGAAAAGGTGCCGGGATCCGTCGTTCGCGTGTAGGTCGGCAGAATGAGCGTCATCACGGTCAGCGCGGCCAGGACCGCCAGATAGGCGCTGGTCCCTTGCCGGACAATCACCTGCTTGCGATGACGCCAGCCGCCAAGCGTGAGACACAGGCCGACAACGCCGGTGGATGTAATCATCACCGTCGAGAAGACGGACTCACGCGCAAGCGTTGGGTTGTTTTCTCCATGCAGCATCATGGAAACGATGATCGACACTTCGATTGCCGTCACCGCAAAAGTCAGCACCAACGTGCCGTAGGGCTCTCCAACGCGGTGGGCCACCGCTTCGGCGTGGTCGAGCACGACGAAAATGGTGACGAACATGATCGCACTCGAAAGCGCTCCGACAAGGATCCTGACGCTCGGCGAACCTACGTCTACCGACAGCCCGCTGGCTCTGACTGCGACGGCCATCGCCAGCGCGGCCAAGGGCATCGCATAAGACGTCACCGATCGTGCGAAACCGCTCATTCAAGCCCTGTGCGTTGCTGCGAGCCCTAGGGAAAGGCTATGCTCACGCCGTCTTCTGCGTCACCAACCCAAGCTCCTCGACCATCGCCTCGCGCATCAGAAACTTCTGCGGCTTGCCGGTCACCGTCATCGGCAATTCCGTGCGGAAGCGTATGTAGCGCGGGATCTTGTAGTGGGCGATCTGGCCGGCGCAGAAGTTCTTGATCTCCTGCTCGGTGGCGATCTGGCCAGGTCTCAGCACGATCCAGGCGCAAAGCTCCTCGCCATATTTGGCGTCGGGAATGCCGAAGACCTGCACTTCCTTGATCTTGGGGTGGCGGTAGAGGAACTCCTCGACCTCTCTGGGATAGACGTTCTCGCCGCCGCGTATGACCATGTCCTTGACGCGGCCGACGATGTTGCAATAGCCCTCGGCGTCGATTGTGGCGAGGTCGCCAGTGTGCATCCAGCCGTCCGAGTCGATGGCCTCGCGGGTCTTTTGCTCGTCGTCCCAATAGCCCTTCATCACCGAATAGCCGCGCGTGCAGAGCTCGCCCGGCGCGCCAACCGCGACGGTGGCGCCATCGGCATCGATGGCTTTGACCTCGACGTAAGGGTGGATGCGGCCGACGGTCGAGACGCGCTTTTCCAGCGGGTCGTCGACACTGCTCTGGAACGACACCGGGCTGGTCTCGGTCATGCCATAGGCGATGGTCACCTCGGCCATGTGCATCAGCGACACCACCTTCTTCATCACCTCGATCGGGCATGGCGAGCCCGCCATGATGCCGGTGCGCAGACTGGAGAGATCGAAGGATTGGAAATCCGGATGGTCGAGCAGAGCGACGAACATGGTCGGCACGCCGTAGAGAGCGGTGCAGCGTTCCTGCGCCACCGCCTTCAGCGTGGCGCTGGCATCGAAACCCTCGCCCGGGAAAACCATGGTGGCGCCCTTGGTGACACAGCCCATCGTGCCCATCGACATGCCGAAGCAGTGATAGAGCGGCACCGGGATGCACAGCCGGTCGTCGACAGTGAGCTTGATCGCCGACGTGACGAAATTGCCGTTGTTGACGATGTTGTTGTGGGTCAGCGTCGCCCCCTTGGGCGCGCCTGTCGTGCCGGAAGTGAACTGGATGTTGATGGCCTCGCCGGGTTTCAATCCCTCGGAGATGCGATCGAGGCTGTCATGTTCGTCGCGCCCGGCCATCGACAGCACATCGGCGAAATTGAACATGCCGGGCGAATTCTCGTCGCCCATGCGGATGACGATCTTGAGTGCCGGCAGTTTCTGCGCCTTGAGCTTGCCGGGGACGGCCGTTGCAATCTCCGGCGCCAGCGTCTCGATCATGCCGAGATAGTCGGAGGTCTTGAAACTGGCCGCTGTTACCAGCGCCTTGCAGCCGACCTTGTTCAGCGCATATTCCAGCTCGGTCAGCCGGTAGGCCGGGTTGATGTTGACCAGGATCAGGCCGATGCGGGCGGTGGCGAACTGCGTCACCAGCCATTCCCAGCGGTTGGGCGACCAGATGCCGACGCGGTCGCCCTTTTCGAGGCCGAGCGCCAGGAAGCCGGCGGCCAGCGTGTCGACCGTGTCCGACAGTTCGCTCCAGGTGAAGCGCTTGTCCTGATCGACGAAGACGGCAGCATCTTGCGTGGCGTATTTGCTGACGGTGTCGGAAAACAGTGCGGGTATGGTCTGGTGCAGCAGCGGCACGATACGCTCGCCCGAGACATGCGCCCGGCCGTCGAGCGGTGCGACGAAGGTGCCGCCGTTGCGCAGGCCGCGACCGCGCAGATTGGTGGCATTTTTCAACTCGTCGAGATGAATCGCCATCGCCGTCTCCTCCGCAGACGAGCCGAGCCTATCAGCCTGCCGGGGCGGTGGAAAGTAGAGTGGCTCCCCTCCCCCTCGAGGGGAGGGTGGACAGCCGCCGAAGGCGGATAGACGGGTGGGGTCGCTGCGGCAGTGCTCGACGCGAGAGGACCCCACCCGCCTCGCTTCGCTCGGCACCCTCCCCTCAAGGGCAGGGGAATCGCATATGGGGATTTTGGGCTTGAAGTTGGTTTGAGAAGGGATTCTTTGGGAAGGCAGTCTTAGCGAAGGAGCGACTGCCATTTCCAGCCTTGAGAGCTATTTCGGCGCGGTGCCAGATCCRCGCGCAGCCAACGCCACGCACCGGCTTGGCGACCTGATCGTGATGATGATCGCGGCAAGCCTGTGTGGCGCGACCAACGCGACGGAGTTTTCGTTGTTCGCGCAAGAGCGCAAGCAGGCGCTATCGCGTTTGATCGAATATGAAGAGGCGCCCAGCCATGACACCTTCTCGCGGCTGTTGCGCCTGCTCGATCCTGAGGCCTTCGGACGTGCGTTCGCCGCCTTTGCCGCAGGGTTTGCCCAAGCCCCCGC